>NZ_FMWO01000069.1 GCF_900103035.1 Nitrosomonas mobilis | reverse complement strand
AAATCAAAACGGCGATTGAAGCGATAGGAGAATTCTGCAAGATAGCGCTGTGCATACTTGGCGTGATTGAATGCATGGTAGGTTCCGCTGAAGGCAGTCTTGAGATTGCCAAGAAGCGTATTGACCCAGCGAAACTCGGCACGCTGCACAGCAGATTTGCCACTTCCCACAATATGGCGCTCATGCTGCGCGGCTGTATGCGTAACCGCCCCGAAACACCCCAAACCATCAGATACGACTCGTGCAGTAGATGACAGACATTCAGCCGACCACTGTTTGAGCGCTTCATATGTAAAACCCGCTACGGGAGTCAAGCGTATATAAAGTGGCTTCCCCTCGCTGTTTGTTTGTATTGCCGCTACAAATGGCGTCTTACTTGCCGCGCCCCGCCCGCGCTTTCCCGGCCTTTCACCTCCCAGATAAGCATCGTCAACCTCCACGCGTCCATCCAGACGGCGTTGCTCTTCGCGCAGCAGCATGGTCTGTAACAGCTTATGCTTGATCGACCATGCCGTTTTGTAACTTACCCCCAGCTGACGTTTGAGTTCCAATGCACTGACCGCATTCTTGCTTTGCGTCATCAAGTAAATGGCCAGAAACCAGGTTCTTAGCGGTAATTTAGTATTTTCAAACACGGTGCCGACAATTGAAGAACATTGGTAGCCACAATCCAGGCATTCCCATAGCTTGCGGCCGTTATGGGTACAGGAATATCGCTCCCCATCGCAGCGCAGGCATCTCCAGCCATGTGGCCACCTCGCAGCAAACAATGCTGCTTCACATTGTGCTTCCGTGCCATATTGATGCAGAAATTCATGCAGTGACAGGCCTGCCTGAAACTGAATTTTATTCATCGCCATTGCCATCCTCCTCTGATTTTGCTACGTTTCTTCGCAATTTGTAGATTTTACAAGATTTCTGAGAGAAGTAACTAATCAGGAAAATAAAACCAATAAAATTGAGGATTTACAATGAAAGCAGCCATGGTACAAGCTACAAAAATGGCTGTTTTTTTTTCTGGTGTCGGCAGCGATTGCTGGTTGTGCATCATCCAATATGGCAGCGTCTCGGCACGGTTGGCAAGTTCAACTAGTTTTTTGAAGGCTGTCCGCATATCGGTGATGGTATGGCATTTGGCTACGGAAAAAATGACCGATCGGTTCATGCAGTTATCGGTAAGGGATCGTCTGAACAGAGCGTAATCTATAATCTGTATAGTAACGATTGCGGTAAACGCTGGGTGAAACCAGTAAGAATGGGAGATGACACCGGGTTGCATGGTGACGTCGCTGTTAACGCCAATGGTCGGTTGGTGGTGATGATATGGGGTGTCATTGCCGATGACGGTTTGGCAATCATTGCAGCAGAACAGCTGCGTAATGGAAAGTTTACCGAACCAGTCAAGCTTTTCGCGCCGGGTGTCAGGGCTGCATTTCCACGGAAATCGTGGTAATTACCACTGATCCTTTTCTGGACAAGCAGGCCGTTTGGCAGCCCTTGGCCTAGCACGATCTGCAGTTAGTCGATACTAGGTATTTAGCGAATATTTTCCCGAGATTATTTACTGCGACGTGGACAAAAGCTGGCGCGGCGAATTGCCGCTGACCTTTTTCATTGACGCAAAGGGAAAACAGCACAAACAGCTTGGTATCGTCAACGAGGAAATCCTGCGCGCCTGGTTTGAGCGGCCGGAGCTCTGAGGCATACGGCACGTCATCAAAAATTCATGAAGAGCTGTACGGCCAGGATATGCTGCATGCGGTCAGGCCGGGGGTTATCTTTAGTATTGATAAACTGGTTCAGGTAACCGAGTTCAAAAACTGTGTGCTGATCAAGCCGATATGAAACACCGGCAAATCCGCGGTTGATGGCGAATCCGCTTCGTAAACCGGAATCAGTATTATTCATATTAAGAAAAATCTCGTCATAAAATGCCAGACCAAAGGCGGGGGAAATTGCTGGCAACGGGATCGCAAGTTTTACAAGGTGACGGAAACGATAGGCAACGTCATCCGATCCGGAAATGCCACTGAAAAAACGTTGTTCGAAGCGGGTACGGTTGCTCAAGGTGCCAAACGCAAACTTATCACTCCGTAGTAATTGTTGCCAGATACGGTGCTCGTCAAACGCTTTTCTGGCAGCAAAAGGCCGACTGGTTGGTACCCACGCATGGCCGAGCCAGATGCTGGTTTTGTCATTCAGCGCATAACCGAGAGCGTTACGCACCATGCCTTGGGAGAAGCGCGAAGTATCATTGCCAAACCTGCCTTGCCCTTCTATCCAGAATTTGAAATTTTTCCATTCCGGATTGATGGCACCCAAGCTACCAGTTGCGACGAAAACGCCCCAAGTTTGAAAATCTTCTTCAATATTTTCGGCCGTAGCAGGAGTGCCTAGCAAACCAAGTACAATCAAAGTCAGCGAATATTTTGCTAATTTCAGCATGATGATTATTTTTCTGTAAAAGATAAGTCGAATTAATAAATGGGGCAATTTTGATCTTTCATGATAATTATGACAGATTATAGCATTGACTTTGTGAGGTTTTTATGTGGTTCGGACGTAATAACCAGAAAATGGCGGGTATCCATTCGTTGTGGATATAATGACCATCCCATCTGTTGTCAGATTGGTAGTTATTGCCAATACAATCAGTGGGTTTTCTCCATTTTCAATTTGGTCCACTTTAGAACTCCGGGAGCTTCCATCACTTGAACCTGCTTAAGGCACTCGCCACAGTCAGTAGTATGACGCTGCTGTCGCGTATTCTCGGATTTATACGCGACTTGCTGATTGCCCGACTGTTTGGTGCAGGCATGGCGGCAGATGCTTTTTTTGTCGCTTTCCGTATCCCGAATTTGTTGCGACGCCTGTTTGCTGAGGGTGCGTTTTCCCAGGCATTTGTCCCCATCCTGTCAGAGTACAAGAATACTCGATCCAGCGAAGCTACCCGGGAATTGATCGATCAAGTGGCAACCCTGCTGGTGATCTCTTTATTTGCGGTTACGTTACTAGGGATACTGGCCGCGCCCTTCATTATCTATATCAGTGCGCCGGGGTTTGCAGCGGATGCAGATAAATTTTTACTGACAGTGGAATTACTCCGGATTACTTTTCCTTATATTCTGTTTATTTCACTGGTGGCGCTGGCAGGCGGTATTCTCAATACCTATAGTTACTTTTCGGTCCCGGCGTTCACACCAGTACTGCTCAATCTGTCTTTCATCACCTGTGCTCTCTGGCTTGCACCATTGATAGATCCCCCGGTAATGGCTCTTGCCTGGGCAGTGTTCATCGGCGGCGGACTGCAGTTGGCGTTTCAGATTCCTTTCCTGATGCGTCTGAAAAAAATGCCGCGTCTGCGTCGTTTCAGATTTCGGCAAAGTGGTGCCTGGCGTGTGCTGACTCTGATGGGACCGGCGGTATTCGGAGTCTCTGTCGGGCAGATCAGCATGTTGCTTAATACCATTTTTGCTTCTCTGCTGGTGACGGGCAGCGTTTCATGGCTGTATTACGCAGATCGGTTGATGGAGTTTCCGGCGGGGCTGCTCGGTGTAGCGTTGGGAACCGTGATACTACCCTCGCTTTCCCGACACTATGCGCAAAATGGGACTGAGGAGTTTTCCCGCCTGCTTGATTGGGGACTGCGGTTGACCTTTTTGCTGACGTTGCCCGCAGCGGTTGCATTGGCAGTATTATCTACGCCGCTGATCACGACACTTTTCTATTACGGTGCATTTACTGAACAAGATGTTTGGATGACGAGGGAAGCGCTGATCGCCTATAGTTTTGGGTTACTTGGTCTGATTCTGGTCAAGGTGCTGGCGCCGGGTTTCTACGCACGCCAGAATATCAAAACACCGGTAAAAATCGCTGTTATCACGTTTGCCGCCACACAGCTGATGAATCTGGCATTCATCCTGCCGCTGCAGCATACCGGGCTGGCACTTGCTGTCGGTCTGGGCGCATGCCTTAATGCGAGCCTTTTATATTACAAACTGCGTTCCCATCATATTTATCAACCGCAACCTGGCTGGATACTTTTTTTGTTTAAGATTGTACTGGCCGTTGTGCTAATGGGGATTGGGGTAGCACTTGCTGCTGGTAATGGTGCCGAATGGCTTGCTGCAACCGCAGCCGAACGTACAACCAAACTCGGCTGGATCGTTTTGCTGGGTGGTGGGATTTACGGGGGCTGCTTGTGGCTGCTGGGTTTTCGCTTGCGGGATTTTTCTCGGCAGCAGAGTAACGATTAAATCAGTATCAGTTAGAGGCGCCTTGGAGCCAGAGATTTCAGTCCGCCCCATTGAGCTTCCATTGCTATTCCTCATAATTACGATAGTTTATTTCTTTCAGGACTGTGAAGGTTTTTTTGAAAGTTTTCGCTGCAGGGTTCGGCGGTGCATATTCAGCACTCTGGCAGTAACCGAAACATTGTTGTCATTTTCCGCAAGAATCCGGTGGATATATTCCCATTCCAGTCGTTCCACTGATATCGGATTAACGCTGATGGGGGTTTGTGCGTCTCCGTTGATACGCTCGAATGCTGACATGATGTTATCCGCATCAACGGGCTTTGCCAGATAATGGATAGCGCCGAGTTTGATTGCCTCAACCGCAGTTGCAATGCTGGCATAGCCGGTTAGTACGACGATACGGGTTCCAGGGTCAATTTCCTTGAATTTCTTGACCAGTACCAACCCAGACTCATTCTCGAGTTTGAGATCAATTACCGCGAATTCGGGTGTCATTGATTCTGCTAATGCAAGTGCAGAATCAATGGTGTGCGCGGTTACCACATCAAACCCTCGTTTTTTCATCGCTTTTGCCAACACATCACAGAAGACAATATCATCATCGACGATGAGTAAATTGGGTTTATCAGTATCATTCATGGTTTGCTCCTGTGGTGGTGGTCAAGACGGAATCGGTGGGTGACCAGACTGCATGATGGGTAGGGTGACATGCGTGCATGCTCCGCCTTCGGAGCGGTTAAACAGGCGCACGCTTCCGCCGAAGCGCTCAATATTGGTATTCGCCAGAAAAAGTCCTATCCCGAACCCTTTTCCTGGTCCTTTACTGGTAAAAAAGGCTTCACCAGCGCGTTCCATCGCTTCAGCATTCAATCCTTCGCCATCATCGAGTATTTCAAGATGAAGTAGATCATGGTCCCAATTGCTGTTGATATTAATCTGATCGACCGAGGCATCAGCTGCATTATTGAGTAAATTGAGGATGGATTGACTCAATAGTTGATTATTCATAATCAGAGGGGCAGGTTGTACTCCTTTGCACTGATAGGTAAATTTGACTGATGGACGGATCAATTGCCATTTATCAATCACTTTTTTTAAAAATAGATCAACTGGCTCTCCATTACCTTCTTCTGCACGCGCTTGCCCGGCATTGGCAAGCAGTTGTGTCAGTGTTTGTTTGCAAAGCTCGATCTGGTCTCGCAGAATCTGCATGTTATGCTGAAATTCACTGTCATCCGGATAATCCTGCTTAAGTTCATGCGCGATGATAGCCATGGTGGATAACGGTGTGCCCAATTCATGAGCAGCGCCCGCCGCCAGCGTACCCAGGGCGACAATCTGCTCATTCTGCAGGGATTGCTCACGTGATCTTGCCAGTTCTTTATCGCGATCACGGATAGAAGTACTCATTTTCGCGATAAACCCAGTAATTAACAATGTGCTGAGTACAAATGTCAACCACATGCCTGCGACGTGCAGATTGAATTCAAACATATGGCGACTGTGGTCATCGGTGTGATTGTGCGGCAATGGAATATAGTAGAACAGCAGCAAGGTATAACAAGTAATAGAGGCGGCCGCCATAATCCAAGTGTAATGCCAGGGTAGTACAGTAGCCGCAATGATTAATGGAATCAGATAAAGGGAAACGAAAGGATTGGTTGAACCACCACTGAAATAGAGTAGTACAGTCAACGCACTGATATCAATCAATAATTGAAAGAAGAACTCAGGATTAGTCGCTGGCCAATGATACCGTAACCGGACAAGTGTCAGGAAATTGATTACCAGCAATATACTGATAGTGATGATGATATTTTGCCAGGGTAAATCAAGCTCAATCAAATGATAAACCAGACTGAAAATGATAATCTGGGCAGAAATAGCGATATTTCGCAATAGAAACAGGCGGTACAGATTATTGCTGAGCGGGGTTTGGTGCAGAGTGCTGAGAATACCCATGAGGTTAATTAGTCGAACGAATGGCAGAGGAATGAACTGATTATGCGCGTTACGATAGCGCAAAATCACGGTAAAAACCATGTGACATAATGTCGCAGCTACAGTAATAGTGGAAGTCGAGTTGTTTATATATCTTTCCTGCGTCAGGGTGGGTAACAAGGAATTATTTTGCTCTGGCAGGTCCTGAAGATAATGAAAACCTGGAAATCAGTTTTGCCCCCATGCTTAACACTCAGTATTTTCTGAGTAATGATTAAGCTATTCGCTCGCTTTTGTCGTTAGCAAGCTTAAAGCAGCCAATCTGGTTAGTGGTGATGACAGGGATATTCTTGTTCATTCGTGATGGTGTTCCGTGGATTATGTTGAGGCGTTTGGTCGCATTGCCTCATAGAAAAAGGTAACCGAAGGTTCTAGCAGAGTTTAGTTCTGCGAGCAATTTCTTAAATTTGTACTAATGACCAAATGTCTCCACTGTAATTTGCTTGTAAGCCGTCCCTGATTTCTACAGACATTCCTCGCTGCAAAAATATTTAATGAAATACATAAACTTACTTCATGGCCACTATCTATCAACTTAAACGTCATTTCCAGAATCTACTCCGACCACTTGTAAAGTATTTGGCAGGCCGTGGCGTGACGGCCAATCAAGTGACACTTGCCGCGATGGGGTTATCGATCGTAACGGGAGTTTTGCTGGTAATTTTCACGGCAATTGCGTGGCTGTGGCTATTGATACCCCTGGTGTTGCTGGTACGCATGGCGCTCAATGCCATTGACGGGATGCTGGCGCGTGAGCACGACATGCAGTCGTCGCTCGGCGCCATCCTGAACGAGCTCGGGGATGTGATATCCGATGTGGCGCTCTATCTGCCGTTTGCCCTGCTGGATGAGCGCGGGTTGTGGCTGGTAGTGGTAATTTGTCTGCTAGCCATAATCAGTGAAATGATGGGAGTGGTGGCAGTACAGATTGGCGCGAGCCGCTGCTATGATGGGCCGATGGGTAAAAGTGACCGTGCGTTTGTGTTTGGTGCGGTTGGTTTGTTGGTTGGAATAGAAATGGTTACTACGGGATGGCTGCTTGCGGTGTGGGTTGTGATAGTGGTGTTGCTTAGTTTGACGATCGTCAATCGAGCACGTTCCGCACTCAAAGAGTGCAGGGGGCCTGCCAGTGAATGACAATCCGGTATTGCTTGCTGCAGTCGGTGGCTTGTGGGGATTGCTGTTCGTGGCAAGTCTGCTGGTATTCGCGCTGGTTCGGTTAAAACCAGATAGAGATTATGCCGAATTGATCGCACGCACACAGAGCTGGTGGGTCATGATTGGTGCCTTCTCGGTTATGCTGCTGGCCAGCCGCAATGTGGCGCTGATATTTCTGGCAATTGTCAGTTTTCTGGCACTCAAGGAATATTTCTCGCGCATTCCAACACGTCGGGCAGATCGGAGAGTGCTGTTCTGGGCCTATCTGGCGATTCCCTTGCAGTATTATTGGATCAGCGGTAACTGGTATGGCATGTTCATCATTTTCATTCCGGTTTATATGTTCCTATTCATTGCGCTGCGTATGATTATTGCGCAGAAAACGGATGGGTTTCTACAGGCGGCAGCAACTATTCATTGGGGGATGATGACCTGCATTTTTTCGATCAGCCATGCTGCCTATCTGCTGATGTTGCCGGATACCGGTACCTGGGGTGCGACCGGCGGGGCAGGGCTGCTGTTTTATCTGGTATTTTTGACGCAATTCAACGACGTCGGGCAATATGTCTGGGGAAAAATGTTCGGTAGACACAAGGTGTTGCCGATCGTGAGCCCGAACAAAACCTGGGAAGGGCTGGTGGGTGGAGTAGCGACCACGGTACTTTTTGCGGCGTTGCTCGCACCGTATCTGACGCCATTCAATTTTACGCATGCGATCATGACTGGCGCCTTGATCGGTCTGTTTGGCTTTATCGGTGATGTATCGATCTCGGCAATCAAACGGGACCTGGGTATCAAGGATTTCAGCAGCCTGATTCCCGGCCATGGCGGGGTGCTTGACCGGGTCGACAGCCTCACTTTTACTGTGCCGCTGTTCTTTCATTTCATGCACTATTTCTATTATTGACCGATGCCGATACCCAATCACGTTTTACGATTCCTGTTTTTCCTGTTGGTACGTGTACTCGTAATTTTTATGCTGGGGTTAAATATCAAGCGGCGTAATCTTCTGCCGAAGGATGGTCCGGCTATTGTGATCGCCAATCACAATAGCCATCTCGACACCCTGGTTTTGATATCCCTTTTTCCACTGAAACTGCTGCCGCGAATACGGCCGATAGCTGCGGCAGATTATTTTCTGCGTAATCCGGTTTTCGCCTGGTTTTCAACCAGAGTGATTGGCATCATTCCCATTCAACGCGGCAGCGCGCAAAAGGGATTTGATCCATTGGCACCCTGTTATGAGGCGCTTGATCAGGACATGATCCTGGTGCTGTTCCCTGAAGGGTCGCGTGGCGAGCCGGAAAGGCTGTCAAGGTTCAAAAAAGGTGTGGCGTGGCTGGTCGAGCGCTATCCCACTGTACCAGTCACGCCGGTGCTGCTCTATGGACTGGGTAAGGCACTGCCGAAAAATGACTTTGTACTGGTACCCTTCTTTTGCGATGTGTTAGTTGGTGAAAACATGTATTTTAATGCCGACAAGCATCAATTCATGGCATTACTTACAGACCGGTTTGCACAACTGACAGATGAGGGCCATTTCCCGGATTGGGAGTGATATCCTATGTAGTCGCACTTGTTTGTCTGTTCATTGAAATACACTCACTCGTTTTGTCATGCTTTTTAATCTTCCCAATACCCTGACCTGGCTACGCATTCTCGCAATTCCGTTGTTTGTCGGGATATTCTATGTCCCCGTGGAGTGGCTGTCACCTAGCGAACAGAATCTCGCTGCCACCATTATTTTTGTTGGTGCCGCTTTAACAGACTGGCTCGATGGTTATCTGGCGCGGGTACTTAACCAGACTTCTGCTTTTGGCGCTTTTCTTGATCCCGTTGCCGATAAGCTGATGGTAGCGGCAGCGCTGATCGTGCTGGTCTATCTGGCGCGACTGGATGCACCGATCGCACTCATCATCATTGGTCGTGAAATTACAATTTCGGCGTTACGCGAATGGATGGCCAAAATTGGTAAGTCGAAAAGTGTAGCCGTCTCTTTTCTTGGCAAGATCAAAACTGTATCGCAAATGGTGGCCATTCCGTTGCTGCTTTTCCATGATCCGGTTGGCAACATGTTCGATGCTTTTGTCGTGGGTACCTGGTTGATTTATCTGGCAGCAATTTTGACATTATGGTCGATGTTCTACTATCTGAAAGCGGCTATGCCACACGTTATCCATCATTAGTAATCAATCCGAGTGCAGAGTATATGCTACCTCAGATTAATCCATTGCCGATCGATTGCAACTTGAGTTCAGGAAAATGGTCACATAATCTCTGGTTTAATACAGGAAGCCATCATGCAACGACGAAAATTTTTGAAAAATGCGACAGTGTGGATGACCATGCCTATCTTTTCTGCCTGTTTCCGTCAAACTGAATTCGAGGTACAACCGATCATGGATACCGTTACTGTAACCCCTCTTAACAAACCTCATAAGGAATGGCGGGCATTACTCACTCCAGAGGCTTACCAGGTACTATTTAAAGAAGATACTGAAGCTTCCGGCAGCAGTGCGCTTAATGATGAAACCCGCGATGGAGTGTATTTGTGCGCGGCCTGCTATTTGCCGCTGTTTGAGAGTAAATTCAAATATTCCAGTGGCACCGGATGGCCCAGTTTTACTCAGCCGATCGCAGGGCATATCGCGACCAAGCGCGACTACAAACTGATCATGCCACGCACCGAATATCACTGTGCCCGCTGTGGCGGCCATCAGGGACATGTGTTCAGTGACGGCCCGCCACCACTTGGACAGCGCTGGTGTAATAATGGTCTCGCGCTCAAATTTGTACCACAAGGGGAGTCGACCCCGGAGCTCCGGGGCTGACGAGCATGAAAAACCAATTGGTATTTTTCGTTTTGGCCATTACCAGTCTTCTGGCAGGTATCAGCGCTTATGCCGATACTGATAAGGTGCCTAAAGAGAGTACGAACATATCCAGACAGGCGTTTGCTATTTTTGCTGGTGGCTGTTTCTGGTGTGTAGAATCTGATTTCGATAAGGTGTATGGCGTGACCGCTACGATTTCTGGCTATATCGGCGGCAAAACCGCGAATCCGACCTATGAGCAGGTCAGTCGGGGACGAACCGGGCATATCGAAGCAGTCAAAGTCTACTATGATCCAGCTAAAACCAATTATGCGCGTCTATTGGCGGCTTTCTGGCCGATGATCGATCCCCTTACCAGAAATGGGCAGTTCTGCGACATGGGTAGCCAATACCGGTCTGCTATTTTTTATACAGATGAAGAGCAACGCCAGCAGGCACAGATATCCCTGGCTGCACTGGAGAACTCAGGTCGATTCGATCAGCCGATTGTAACCGAATTGCTGCCTGCCACTGAGTTCTATCCTGCTGAAGAATACCATCAAGATTATTATTTGAAGAATCCACTGCGTTATCAGTTTTACCGTAGCCGCTGCGGTAGGGATAAACGGCTGGCTGAATTGTGGCCGCAGTAAAAATAGTCAATCACTCTCTACGATATAGACACAAAGTCCGACTTTATACGATTTCCATTACTACAGCTGGATTATATAGAGTCTGCCAGAAAATCCCATTTTTTACGAAAGATCTGCCTGTTTTTTAAGCAGTGCGAATAAAATACCGCACAATGACAAACGTAAAAAATTCTGGTCACATTTTTTCGGAAAATATTACAAAAAGCGGATTTTTTATCTGACGCCAGGCGCTATCTCGCTCTCCAGCAACACAAATATCTGCTCATGCAGTGCTTCATTCGGGTACAGGTGCTGCAAGCCTCTCAGCGCCTTCGGAATGTCGTCCCGCGATTGTGAGTTGAACTGGATTTGGACGATGCCAATTTCGCCTAATCGTATCCGTTATAATAACGTTTTGTGAAGGATCGTTACCATGCGACTGCTCCAGAAAGCACTGACATTCGACGATGTCCTGCTGGTTCCCGCTCATTCCGAAGTTTTACCAAAAGATGTCAAGCTTGTCACAAAACTGACACGTGAGCTGACCATTAACATTCCGGTTGTTTCTGCCGCGATGGATACCGTGACGGAAGCGCCACTTGCCATCGCCATCGCCCAGGTAGGGGGAATCGGCATCATCCACAAAAACATGCCGATTGAAGTACAGGCTGCACAGGTCGCGCAGGTTAAACGTTTTGAAAGCGGTGTAGTAAAAGACCCGATTGTCATTTCACCGGATATGACGGTACGCAAGGTGTTGGAGCTGACCCGGCAGCATAATATTTCCGGACTGCCGGTAGTTCAAGGTAAAAAAGTGGTTGGCATTGTCACCAACCGGGATTTTCGTTTTGAAACCAATCTTGATCAACCGATCCGCAATATCATGACACCCAGAAAAAAACTGGTAACGGTACGTGAAGGTGTGTCTCAGGCCGATGCACTGGCGCTGTTGCACAAACACCGGCTGGAAAAACTACTGGTTGTGGATGACAATTTCGAATTGCGTGGATTGATTACCGTTAAGGATATTACCAAAACCACCGAGCATCCTAATGCCAACACTGACAGCCTGGAGCGCCTGTGTGTCGGTGCAGCGATTGGCGTTGGAGAGGGCAGCGATGAACGTGCGGAAGCGCTGATCGAAGCCGGAGTAGATGTGATTATCGTCGATACCGCGCACGGGCATTCCCAAGGCGTGCTGGACCGTGTTCAATGGGTTAAGAAACACTTCCCGCAGATTCAGGTAATTGCAGGCAACATTGCTACCGCAGATGCGGCGCGGGCACTGGTGGAACATGGTGCGGATGCAGTCAAGGTCGGAATTGGCCCCGGATCGATCTGCACCACCCGAATCGTTGCCGGAGTTGGGGTTCCACAAATTTCTGCCATTGATAATGTGGCCAAGGCATTGCTGGGGACAGGCGTGCCAATCATAGCCGATGGCGGGATTCGCTATTCCGGGGATATCGCCAAGGCCATTGCGGCAGGCGCCGATACGGTGATGCTGGGCGGGTTACTGGCCGGTACCGAGGAATCTCCTGGTGAGGTTGAACTGCTGAAGGGCAGGGCGTATAAAAGTTATCGTGGAATGGGATCATTGTCGGCCATGCAGCAGGGATCCAGTGATCGCTACTTTCAAGAAGCTGAACGCAACAAAAATGAGAAGCTGGTGCCGGAAGGCGTGGAAGGACGGGTTCCCTACAAAGGTACACTGGCCAATGTTATTCACCAATTGATGGGGGGAGTACGTTCGAGTATGGGCTATCTCGGTTGCAGCACTATTAAGGATATGCACAACAAGGCTGAATTTATCGAAATTACTTCTGCAGGTATACGTGAATCACATGTTCATGATGTACAGATTACCAAGGAAGCACCCAATTATCATGTTGAGTAGGTAGCCGACCATGCATTCAACTGTACTCATTCTGGATTTTGGTTCCCAATATACGCAGCTTATTGCTCGCCGTATTCGTGCAACTAACGTTTATTGTGAAATTCACCCATTTGATGTCGATCCGCAAATTATTCAGGATATGGCGCCCATTGGCATCATCCTCTCCGGCGGACCTGCTTCCGCCTTTACGGAAAACGCCCCTCGCGCACCACAAATCGTATTTGAGCTGGGTGTACCAGTGCTGGGTATTTGCTATGGTATGCAGGCGATGGCCGATCAATTGAATGGCAAGGTTGCCAATGCGCTTGCACGTGAATTTGGCTACGCCGAATTAATGGTCGAGCCCTGCAGGCTGTTTGAGAACATACAGGATCGCGTGAATGCCGGAGGCCAGAAGATTCTCGATGTCTGGATGAGCCATGGCGACCGGGTCGATGCGCTACCACCAGGATTCAGCATTATCGCTCACAATGCAGCTACCCCGATTGCTGCGATGGCAGACGAGTCGCGCCAGTTTTATGGCTTGCAGTTTCACCCCGAAGTGACGCATACCCTGCAGGGATGCGCCATTCTGGATCGATTCGTACACGACATCTGTCAGGCAGGTAGCGACTGGAATATGCCGAATTATATCGATGAGGCAATTGGGCGTATTCGTGCCCGTGTCGGAAACGAACGGGTTATCCTCGGACTGTCGGGTGGAGTGGATTCCTCGGTTGCGGCAGCACTGATCCACCGTGCTATTGGTGATCAGCTAACTTGTGTGTTTGTTGATAACGGCCTATTGAGACAACATGAAGCCAAGCAGGTAATGGAGACATTCAGCCGTAATCTTGCGGTGAATGTGATCCATATCGATGCACGTCGTCAATTTCTGGAACGTTTACAAGGTACTTCTGATCCGGAACAGAAGCGGCGCATCATTGGCCGGGAGTTTGTGGAAATATTTCAACAGGAAGCTGCCAGGATTGATGACGCCAAATGGTTGGCACAAGGAACCATCTATCCTGACGTCATCGAATCGGCTGGAAGCAAAACGCAAAAAGCCCGCACCATCAAGTCGCATCATAACGTTGGCGGCCTGCCCGATACACTGCACCTGGAGCTGCTGGAACCACTGCGCGAACTGTTCAAGGACGAAGTGCGGGAACTTGGTCTAGCGCTGGGTTTGCCACGAGACCTGGTGTTTCGTCACCCCTTTCCCGGACCGGGTCTGGGTGTGCGGATACTGGGTGAGGTTAAATACGAATACGCAGAATTACTCCGCCAGGCAGATGCCATTTTCATTGAAGAACTCAAGTATTCCGGCTGGTATGAAAAAACTGCCCAGGCATTTGCTGTTTTTCTGCCAGTTAAATCAGTCGGTGTCATGGGAGATAGCCGCAGTTATGAGTATGTCATCGCGTTACGTGCCGTACAGACCGAAGACTACATGACCGCGCACTGGGCAGAATTACCCTACACCTTGCTTGCTAAAATCTCCAACCGCATCATCAATGAAGTGCGGGGCATCAACCGAGTCGTTTACGATATTTCAGGCAAACCACCAGCAACCATCGAGTGGGAGTGATTCGAGATCTGGCAGTGCCAGGTCGCGCTCTAAACGGCTTCCGAGTACTTTGAACAAAAGCAAGTCTCAATAGCCTGAACAGATCAGGTCAGTGATATTGCATTAATGACTCCATACCTGAAGGACTACGTAACAGAATTCAATTTCCTGTTTCATCAAATCTACAAATGTGCCCGTGCACAAATTGAATGTGATGAGAACCATGGCTGTTACTACAACTTTGAGAGGGATGCGCAACTTCATGGAATTTTTGGAGACTTGTGGTCAAGCACAAG
>NZ_FMWO01000083.1 GCF_900103035.1 Nitrosomonas mobilis | reverse complement strand
CAACTGATACGCACGGAAGCCGAGGAAGGTGGCACAGCATCATTCGTGCAGGATGGATCACTTTTGTTTTTCCTGCTGTCGAGAATAATCTCAGAACGAAGCTGCGCGTTGGGCACGAGCACGCCATGGAAACGAATGAGGCTGAGCCTTGGCCTGAGAACTGCCGCGGCCAGCCGCTCATTGGCAATTGCCGGTCGCGTAATGTAACGTCACAGGTGCTTCCGTTCCTTGCGCTGATTCATGGCGCAACGCACCCAGAGGCATGCAGGCTAAAGCCGTGGGCGTGGGCGCAGCTTGTTGTATAACGCAGGCGTAAGAACCCATGGGCCAGAAGCCACATTCAAGCAATGCCTCAAATTCGTCTTTAACAAAGTCGGGCAACCCTGAACCGGCTTTCCGTCTCAACCTGTGCAAAGAAAGTTCCGATGTACTCTTGCACCAACCGATACAAGGTGGTTTCTTCCGGTCGGTGCCATTCATTGTGGGGCTGATTTTCAACCACTGCGTGTTGAGCTGGTTGGCACAGGTTCTTTTGATGGAATTGGGCGCGGGGTATGGCCGTCGACATGATCTTTGAGAACGAATGTTTTCGTTCTCAAAGTCTCGACTTCTCTTGCCAGGCCTTGAGCTGCTACAATCAGTCAAGACCGGGAATATGGAATTCAACGCGGAACATGTTGATGAGGCCTGGTCTCAAATCGCAGAGCGCCGGTGCGCGCAACTTGAATCCGGTGCGGTGAAACCGACTGGTGCGAGGTTGAAAACGGCGAAAAGATTTCGCTGGCGCTAGCGGCGATACACGCTACGAGCCAGATAAACTTTATCAATGCTATTTGCAGGCCGAGAATCGGCGACAAGGGCTGGGATTGTCTGCGCAAGCGGGTGGTGGGTGACGCATAATCCCAGAGCACCCAAGCGTGGTGGCAGGGACGCTTGGGTACCTCGCGGGCCAACCCGCAAACCTCTCACTTTAAAACTGGCGGCTGCACCGAATTTCATAACACCGCTTAATAGGCTGGTTGCCGCAGGCTACGCCTTCATATTTGAACCATTACCAACCAAAGGAGTTAACCAATCTTGCTGCTTCAGGGACTAGTAATACTCCACACCTTGGCCGTGATTATCTTTTCAATTCGGATTCTGCTGCGCGACAATCTATCTTCGGCCGCTAGGCTGGCATGGTTTATGGTCATGCTGTTTGCGCCCTACGTCGGCGTTGTCCTTTACCTACTGTTTGGTGAGATCAGTGTTGGTCGAACAGTCCGCCGACGGCACGATCAAATCTTTGCCAAATTAAGCTCGATAGCAGCGAGTTCGATGGGCAGTTGTGAGCACAATCTCGAAGGCAATATCGAGATTGAATACCAGACTGCTTTCCGAGCCGCATCGGTTGATGGTTTTGGCACAACACTGGGAAACAAAGCCGAATTATTAGCTGATGCCGCAACGACTCGCTCTCGACTTATCGAGGACATCGACAATGCAACAGAGAGTGTTCAGTGCCTGTACTACATCTGGTTGGACGACAACACGGGGCGAAGCGTTGCAGAAGCACTGATTCGAGCGGCCAAGCGTGGGCTTGCCGTTTATGCGATGGCTGACGGACTCGGCTCCCGCAAGTTTGTCCGGTCAAAATACTGGCGTGAGATGCGCGACGCCGGCGTGAAACTAGCCGTCGCGCTGCCGATGAAGTGGGTTATTGATACGATTTTGTTTAGCCGCCTGGATTTGCGCAACCACCGTAAGATTACCGTCATCGACGGCTGTATCACTTGGTGTGGCAGTCAGAACTGTGCTGATGCCGAGTTTTTAGTCAAGGCGAAATACGCGCCATGGATAGACATTATGTTGCGGCTGAAAGGGCCAGTAGTCGCTCAGAATCAACTGCTTTTTGTGTCCGACTGGTTGCTCAATAGCGGCGAAGCAGCCCCCGAATCCTTTGCCGTGAAGGCGAAGGAAATCGAGGGTGGTTTTCCCGCCCAGATTTTCGCTGACGGCCCAACCAATCGCCGTGGTGCGACGCCGCAATTATTCGCCACGCTGCTGACGCTGGCCAAGCAAGAAGTGGTTATCTCAACGCCGTACTTTGTCCCTAACTCAACTGTCCTGGACGCAATTTGTGCCGCCGCCGTTCGCGCCATTGACGTCACCATGATCTTTCCCAAGCGTAACGACTCCTGGATCGTTGCCGCTGCCAGCCATGGTTATTACCGACGGCTACTGGAACACGGCGTGAAGATATATGAATTCCGCGACGGCTTGCTGCATTCCAAGACCTTTACCATTGATCGCGGCTTGTCGCTGATCGGCTCGTCCAACCTTGATCTACGCAGTTTCGACTTGAACTATGAGAATGACATCTTGTTGCGAGACGACGAAGTCACCCAGCTGATTTACCAACGCCAACAAGAGTATATTGCACAGTCTGATCCGGTGACGCTGGAACACGTTAATGCCTGGACTTATCCTCGCCGCATTTGGAACAACGTGGTCGCCACGATTGGGCCGATTCTCTAGATGTTTAGTCTCACCACCGCGACATTCGAGAGCCTGATTGGATTTATTCTGATTCGTCTTTCAGAGAAGCGAAGGACGGGCTTATAACACGACCGGGCAATCGGAAAGTTCGCTCTTCCTTTTGCCAGCGCTATCGGCTGGAAAGCATTGCTGTAGCACTTTGGTAATCACATCAATTCCAGTAAGAATACCCTGTTCAAACTGTCCCTGGCTGAAAGCAGTTTCCATGGTATGGCAAGCAGCGTCCCACTCCGTCTGTTCCACGCGAGTATGAATACCCCGATCTGCTATGATCTCCACGCTGTGATCTGCCATTAATAAATAAATCATCACACCATTGTTCTGTTCTGTATCCCAGACTCGCAACAGGGAAAATACATCAATGGCCCGTTCACGACTGAAATGATTCTTCAACAGCAGAGATAGATCCAGTGCCGCTTCTACTGCAAAAACAATTTCGCCACTATGTGTGGTTTCAGACCGTGCAATTGCCTGCTTGATTGTATTCAGCGTATCCGGTGGAAATGCACGTTTTACGACTGATTGACCAGTGACGAGATGGCGGATGATGCGCATCAAATTCATTAATTTCTCCTGATTACCATCTTCCTGAGGCGCCGCCACCACCAAAGCCACCACCCCCGCC
>NZ_FMWO01000022.1 GCF_900103035.1 Nitrosomonas mobilis | reverse complement strand
TTACTGCCTTAGCTAGTTGTGCCCACCCCAACGTTCCAGCCATCTACGCCAGCCCAGGTAATTTTCCAGGTATTTGGTTGCGACCCCATGAAATCTTTTCATCCACTGTTTAAGTCTGCTGTCGTAGGCATTAACATTCTGGATATGGTAAACACCAGCAATGACTCGAATTCCAGCAGAGAGATTGACGGGGCGATGGGTAATTCCGAGGCTATGAGCCACAGACCGGTAGACGGCAGCGCCATCACTACAGAAAATGGCATCTTTTGCCAGGATAGCCCGCAAAGGAGGCTCAATTGTCTTTCTATCAGGCGCATTCAACATGAAATCTGCTGTTGCACCAGAGCGGTCGCGTACTACCAGCACCGGCACCTGATCTTTGCCTGTGCTACGTACATGGATTTGCTTGCCACGTTTACGCGGTGGACGATTCAGGTGACGTTGACCTTTGCAGGAAGAGGGAAAAAAGGTCTCATCCGCCTCAATGATTCCTTGCAAGTGGTTGGCTTTAGTAGCCGCCGGCAAAGTCAGGAACCGATGGCGCCAGCGAAAACTGGTGTTTTTGTCTATTCCGCATTGCCTGCCGCTAGCTCGCACGGTCAAACCTTCAATCAACGCTGCACTGTAATTCAACCACTGCTCCTTATGCCGCAGACGGGCCAAAGGAGTTCCCGAAATAGCCGTGAATGTGTGCTTGCATAAGCAACAGCGAAAACGTTGCAACCCCGCCTGGTGCCCCCAACGATGAGGGCGATCCGCCTGGCAGACCGGACAACTCGGCTCAAAAGAGTCCTCAAGATATTTCACAACCACAGCTTGTGGCTTCGCCTCGCTCAGATAATGTTTGGCCTGTTCTTTTTGACGACGATTAAGTTGCGATATCTTTTCCAACCACTCCCGAAAATCAGTGGCTTTCATGACTATACCCTCCAGTCTTAAGGTTCCAGCCTATCCGACAAAAAGGTAGTTCCAACGTTTAATGCAGACATAGCCACAATTAATACGGGCGATTACTGAATATATAGAAATACTCTATAGCTGACATACATGCTAGAAGTGCCGCTTGCTGAAATACCACAAGCGGCACGGTAATGGCAGGAGAAAGATCTTGCTGCCTCGACAGAGATTATGAGGATGATGTCTTGTTGAGCTTTTAATCACCTTCGGCGCAAGCTGCTAATGTTTACTTCTTACCGCCACGCAGTTGAATCTTCTGCTCTATGTATCCATCAGCGCATTGGAATGGGCCGCACGTAAACGCAAATGTCATAGTCATCGCTTTGCCACCAGCAAACTTGCCATTTTGCGGAACAACGTTTCCAGACCATGGGTGCGACGTCCCATTGCATGTGCCAGAGTCGAAGAAAAAGAAATCTCCACGAATGGTGGCTATTCGTCCGACATTCTGGCTGGCGTCTCCGAACAAGCCAAGAAAGTCACCATTGTTGCAAGTGTACGTTCCTGAAATCGTCGCAACACCGGTGCGGATATTAACTATACCAACGGGGTTTACAGTGAAGTCGTCCAGTGTGGTTGGTGCTACTTCATTGAACGAAATACTCAAAAGTCCTCCATTGCCGCCTCCGTCAAGCTGATCATCTATGGCCAGCACATAGTAGGTCGTACCCGCTGTTGCGAAAAAAGGCACAGCCCCAGGCCCGCATGCGATGGTCTGTAAATTGTCTTGGCTACCCTCGCCTACCAAGACGCCAGCTGAGTAGTTGGATTGCGAAACATCGACTACGACGTTCGTGTCAGAAGTGGCATTAAATGAATACCAAACGCTGGCGTCGCTTGCTGGGGCGCCGCACGACGTGTTCAGTAGGGCGTCATCGCTATCTGTGGTTGCCTCTGTTGTGTCGAGCACCTCGCTGAACCCGACAGTGACCGGGGTTGAATTGGTGAATGTATCGTTGGTAGGTGGAGCTGCGATGGCTTGATTAGACACCCACCATGATAACGCTATAATCATAATCGCTATTTTTTTTAATCTATACGCATTCATATTTAACATTTTAATTACTCCAATTATAAGTAAAGATAAATTTATGATGCAAAGACGCATACAAGGGCAACGTAGATGATGTAGACGGAAAAAGTCTACGCTTTTCAGAACAATAAAGATAGGCAGTTATAGCAAACTCCAATTGCTATTGAATGAAGATATAGCGAGCAGGACAATTGCTGTCCGTCGTCACCTTGTACTTCTTCCGGTGTTTCACTTGTATCCCGGCTTCTTGCATTAGTCTTCTCGCCTTCCAGCGACTAACCCGATAGCCCAAGGTATTTAGCGCTCGTTTTATCCTGCGACTGCCATAGGTGTAATCGCATGATTTTACAATATTTTGCACAGCATCAAGCAGTTGCCTGTGGTGTAGATCATCCGGACCATTGCGGCGGCGTTGTTCATAGGCATAGTAAGCACTGCGACTCACACCCAATAGCCGGCACAGCAGACCGACCGAGCAGGTCTTTTTCTTTTGGGTGATAAACGAATACTTCACTTCGTTTCTTTCACGAAAAAGACCGCCGCCTCCTTTCGTATTTGCCGCCCCAGCTTTAATTGCTTGTTTTCTATCCTGAGTCGTCGGATTTCTTCCTGCTCCGGTGTCAGCTTCCCATTACCACGGAATGCCTGACCATTAGTATCCGCCTGATTCTCCCTGACCTATCGCCCAAGCATGTTAGCTCTGATTCCCAAGCTTCTGGCCGCCTCCGCTATCGTTAATCCCTCATCCAGTACCAAGCTGATTGCATCCAGTTTGAATTCCTTTGTATAGTGTTTCCTCGGTTCCATTTTTTCCTCCAATTAAGATATCTTCTCTTAACTGGAGTGTCCGGGTCTATTGGACCATATCA
>NZ_FMWO01000051.1 GCF_900103035.1 Nitrosomonas mobilis | reverse complement strand
CGCACATAAACTGGATCTGTCCGGCGAGTCGATCAGAAAGAGCAAAAGAGATTTGACTAAACCCTCAAATCAGGAGTAAAAAACAACCCCCGCGTCGCTACGCTCCGACTGTCCAGTTTGCCGTGGACTGAGTGTCCAGTTTCCGTGGAATACGCACATGGTTCCGGATGAGGAGGTGATCATCCATCTGGTGATAACAAAAGACGAGTTCAAAGGCGAACAACAGAAAGAAAACTTCGAGAAGATGAAGGAGTCTACAAGCAGCGTGGGCGTGAATTTCACCTGGGAATTCGACGGCACCGGCACGATCCATGCCCGCCAATCCTGCTAATAAAGCTATAAACTTAGACTGCAAAAAGCGCCGTTACATTCTGCTTTTGTTGGGTAGGACCAATATACATAAACCTATTAGGAGATAGTCATGGCTACACATCACGCATCACCAGCTGAAATTGTTGACTTGGAAACCTGGGCGCAAGATATGCCTAATGAACAAACTAAAGTAATTGTAAAAACAGATGAAATGGAACTTGCTCGCCTTGTTATTCTAGCCGGTAAAGAATTTCCAACTCACAAAGTATCAGGACCAATTATTGTTCATTGCATAAATGGGAAAATAGAGTTTACTGCAATGGGCGAAATACAAGTGTTGATGCCTGGCCAATTATTGCATTTAATGCCTGATGAGCAGCATTCAGTTAAGGCAGTTGAAGACTCGGTTGTTTTACTCACGATAATCTTTAAAGCTTAAATCGTTAATACTATATCTAATGTGACTTTACGCTCAAATTCTTGCACCGTAAGCTAAAGATTAGGCACGGTAGAGTTATTGTCATAATGATATCCCGCTAGAATCATAGATAAACCATTAGATACTAAGATAATATTAAAATTCCACAATTAACGATGACATAGCCAGTAAAAAAGAAGTAAGAATATAAATATAAAAAGTAACTACTCACCCCATACTTTATGAGCTTCACCGGCCAACGCTATTTGAATAGCGACAAGTGGGTTATATCCCTTGTTGGCCATGGATTGCAGATAGCTTGAAATTCGGCAATAGGCATGTGCGTA
>NZ_FMWO01000068.1 GCF_900103035.1 Nitrosomonas mobilis | reverse complement strand
GTGGTCAGAGACACAGCGGCAACAATGGGCACCTTATTCTCTGAACCTCTACCCGCTTTTCCTCCCGCACGCTCTCCACCAAGATAAGCATCATCGACCTGGATTCTGCCATCAAGGACATAGCGCTCCTCACGATTAGCCATCGCCTGCATCAGTTTGTGATGTATCAACCATGCCGTAGGATAGCTCACTCCCAGCTGGCGCTTGAGCGCCAGGGATGACAAACCGGTCTTGGCCTGACTAACCAGATAAATTGCCAAGAACCAGACGGTCAACGGTAGTTTAGTGCCCTGAAAAACTGTCCCGGCAATCAATGAGGTCTGATGTCGGCAGGCTCTGCATTGAAAAACCTTGCGTATACCATCACGTATGACATAGTAAGCAGTACCGTTACAGCGTGGGCAGTGAAACCCATCCGACCAACGGGCAACTTCCAGCGCTTGCTCGCACTGCACCTCCGTACCAAAATCCTTGAGGAATTTCAGCATCGACAGTCCAGATTGAAATTGAATTCGATTCATCGCCATGATCGATCACTCCTTGTATCATTTAACAGCCATGACTTTTATGTCGCAACAAACTCGTCAGACAAATCTTGCTGACGTTCGTTGCTAATCAGGTAATTTTTTGGTTTTTATTTCGGCTTGTACATGCTGGATCATGAGATCTCCCTAAAATTAATTAAATAATGATTACCGCAATTACTTTGATTTCGATATGTAAAATTTTCCGACAAATTTTTGGTTTAAGGGTGTCTTTAAAAATTCAGAGTGCTAAATATGAATTTTTAGAGGTGCTCTTGAGCATAGCCAGAGTTATTTGAATCTCGACTTGAACAGAATCACCATCTCAATAATTGATGCATGCGCGGACACATACATGCACGCAAAAAAGGTATTGCTGTTCAGCTCTGATGAAACAATCAACCGGCAGAATGGCTGCAAAGATGTACTCAGCATATTCAATATGCCTTCAATATAAAATCAGCATCTGTTTTGTTTCGCATATCTATCTATCCTGCCTTAAAATTAATAGTAGCAATTTTTATGCCAGAAACATATTTTTTATAATAAACAGAATTTTATGCCTGATGGGTTTGAGCAAGAAGCCATCAAAACCAAAATGTGTAAAATTTTTCGACACCATTCCAAAATAAGGCGCGCCAAATAACCTCTTTGCTCCAAATGACAAGTGCTATACTCCACTACTCAACAGGTGCGCCTCGATCAGTCGGTGTGCCGTCAATCGGATCTGTCGCTTTCTCAGTACTGCCTGCTTGATATTCCCGTAACGACAAGATGTCAGCCTTGACTGGTTCCCGCGCTTTTACCCAAAAGTGCTGGTAAGGCGAGAGATCAGGAGCTATTCATGTTATTTTCAGAACTCGGTTTATCCGCCGAAATTTTGCGTGCTATTGCAGACGCAGGTTATACCACCCCCACCCCAATACAGACACAGGCGATACCGGTCGTGCTGGAAGGCCGCGATATGCTTGCCGGTGCGCAAACCGGCACCGGTAAAACGGCCGGATTTACCTTGCCGGTTTTACATCGTTTAACAAACCGCGCTACGCCGGGGCCTTCGGCAGGCCGCCCACCCATCCGTGCGCTGATTCTGACACCGACGCGCGAGCTGGCTGCTCAGGTGGAAGAAAGTGTCCGTACTTATGGAAAATATCTGAAGTTGACCACCATGGCGATGTTTGGCGGGGTCAGCATCAATCCGCAGATAAAGGGGTTGAAAAGCCGTGTCGATATTCTGGTCGCAACACCTGGCCGTTTACTTGATCACGTCAGTCAGGGCACGATTGACTTGTCGCAAGTTGAAATTCTGGTGCTGGATGAGGCCGATCGCATGCTGGATATGGGTTTTATACGTGATATCCGCCGCGTGATTACGCTATTGCCCAAAAAGCGCCAGAATCTTCTGTTTTCCGCGACCAGTTCGGATGAAATCAAAACCCTGGCCGATGGCATTTTGAACCATCCCGCTTATGTGGAAGTTGCCCGTCGCAATGCGACCGTTGAGGCCATCGCTCAGCGCGTGTACATCGTTGATCGCGACAAAAAACGCGATGTGCTGGTACATCTCATCAAGGAACAGGACTGGTCGCAAGTGTTGGTATTCACCCGCACCAAGCATGGTGCAAATGCGCTGGCTGAAAAGCTGGTCAAGGCGGATATCTCCACCATGGCGATTCATGGCAATAAAAGCCAAACCGCGCGTACTCGCGCATTGGCGGAGTTCAAGACTGGTCAGTTACGGGTGCTGGTTGCCACCGACATTGCTGCACGAGGGCTGGATATCGATCAGCTGCCGCATGTGGTGAACTATGAGTTGCCCGATGTCGCCGAATCCTATGTCCACCGCATTGGTCGTACCGGTCGCGCCGGCGCGACCGGTGTCGCAATTTCGCTGGTTTGTGTAGATGAGTTCAAGCTGCTGCAGGACATCGAGCGCCTCATCAAAAATGAGATCGAACAGCATACCCTCGCCGGTTTTGAACCTGACCGCAATGCCAAACCACAGCCGATACAGCTTCGCAGCCCCGGCGTGCGCAATGGGCAGCGGCAAAACCGTGGACAGAGCGATGGCGCAGCAGTTCGTAGTCGCCGCACAGCTGCTGTTGCCCGTCCAGATCGTGCGCCCGCTACCAGAAAGGGACGAGCAGCTATTGGTCAAAACAAGCCGGCATCCGCGCCGCGCGGTGAAATCAACGGTAACACGTGGGAGACCACAACACCCCGCTCAACCGCTGCTACCGGCCACAGGCAAAGCAGCGATCGACCTCGCACTGCCAGCAAACCATCGATCTCTCAACATCATCACGAGGCACTACGCGCGCGCAGCAGCGGTCAGGGGCGCAGGCGCAGCGAAGGTTAAGAGTACCCTTAAGAATCTGGAAAATCCACTTCCCGAAATTGTGGATTGGGTGACAACACTTCCAGTTTACGCAGTGTGGTCAGTTCGATTTGTTGAGAACCGCTATCCGTCTCCAGCAGCAGAAATTCCTTTTTGTCCGGGGTGGTGGTGATGTCCCTGGCCTTGCCTTCGACGGTTGAGTGGTCTTTCAGCGTCAACCTGATCTGGTAGCGATACAGGCAAACGACTTCGATATAGTCGTGCAGCTCGCAGGAAATTAGCTCATTAGTCATGGAAATTCTCTCCTTTTTCAAATTTCGCGAACCGGATGGCAGTTGAGACTCGCATCCAGTTCGCGCAGGCGCTCCGGTGTGCCGATATCCATCCAGGTTCCGGCAAAATACGCACCGCTGACTTTGCCACCATCCATTGCCTCGCGTAAGAGCGGAGCAAGTTTCTGCGACCGGCCAGGGGCAATATCCCTGAACAGCAGCGGATGATAAACGCCGATGCCGCTAAAGGTCAATTTCGACCAGCCCGTACCGCCTGATTGTGACAATTGCCCGGATTGCGGATGCAGCCAGAAATCGCCTTCACTATGATGCGCGGGATTGTCGACCAGTATCAGGTGGGCCAGTAGAGAATTAGCGGTTGAATTCATCTGCTCAAGCACCGGATACAGACTGGCGAAATCAAGCTGACAGAAAATATCGGCATTGGCGACAACAAATGGGCGTTGACATGCGGTATCCGTCAGCAGTGGCAGCGCATTGGCAATACCACCAGCGGTTTCCAGCCCTTCCTGTTCTGCGGAATAATGAATGGTAACCCCATAGCGGCTGCCATCGCCGAGCGCTGACTCGATCATACTGCCCAGGTAGGCGTGATTGATCACAATATCAGCAAAACCACTACGGGCAAGCTTCTCCAGGTGATATTCGATCAGCATTTTATTGCCTGCCCTCAGAAGCGGTTTGGGAAGATCGTCGGTAAGTGGCCGCATGCGCGTACCTTTTCCCGCAGCCAGTAACATCGCCCGGAACATATCAGACTATCAAAATGTATAGCCAACCTGTGGCGTGACCTGCTCGAATTCATTGAGCAGATTGAATAAGGGATGCAGCTCCCGGTAGCGCTCGCAGGTTTTACGTAAATGGCGCATAACGTTTGGCATGTCCTGCAGATAGGCTTCCTTATGATCGCGGTAACAAAGCCGCGCGAAAATCCCCAATACCTTGAGATGACGCTGCACACCCATCCACTCAAAATCCAGATAAAAAGTGGAAAAGTCCTCTGCCACCGGTAAACCCGCCTTGCGTGCCTTTTCCCAGTAACAGATCATCCAGTCAAGAATACGTTCTTCCTCCCACCAGATGTAGGCATCCTTGAAAAGAGACACCAGATCGTAGGTGATCGGACCGTAGACGGCATCCTGAAAGTCGAGCACGCCGGGATTGGGCGTAAACACCATCAGATTGCGGCTATGGTAATCGCGATGAACATAAACCTCGGGCTGGGCAAGATTGCTGGCAAGAATCAGATCGAACGTTGTATCGAGCATATTTTTCTGTTCCTGATTCAGACTCACGCCCAGATGTTTTGCCAGATACCAATCTGGGAAAAGCTGCAATTCCTGCAGCAGTAATGTACGGTCGTAGGCTGGGAATATCGCTGGCGCGCTGGCTTGCTGCAACCTGATCAAAACATTGATCGCATCCTGATAGAGTAAATCGGCCTTCTCCGGCGCGGCTGTCAGCGCCTGCAGGTAAGTGGTATCACCCAGATCAGCAAGCAAAATGAATCCCTGCTGCAGATCGTGGGCGAATATATCCGGTACCGGAACTGCCGCTCGGGCAAATACTTCCGCGGCGTGCAGGAAAGAGGCACAATTTTCCTGTGGCGGTGGTGCATCCATGGCGATAAAGGTCTCGCCATTCACCGCAACACGGAGATAACGTCGAAAACTGGCATCGGATGAAGCCGGCGTCAGTGTCAACGCTTGATCTGGGTAACGCGCCTGCAGCCAAGCTTGCAAGTGTTGTAAACGATTCATCTTGAAATTGAGAATACCGGATTAATGATTGCCTATCGGCAGGAAATGTGAGATTTTATCTTACCTTGGGGCGTAACCCCGATAATTGATGGAGAGATCTGATGTTGGACAAAAATGTATTGAACGAGATTGGCGGAAAAATAAACGAGATATTGGCTAATAGCCCCGCCAAGGATGTGGAAAGAAATATGCGCACGATGTTGTCCGGTATATTTACCCGCTTGGATCTGGTCACACGTGAAGAATTCGAGGTGCAGCAGGAAGTAACCAAACGCGCGCGCATCAAAATCGGTGAACTCGAAGACCGGATCAACCATCTGGAAAGCTTGTTACGCCAACAACAAGCACCGGCAGAAAAAGAAACCGCAAGCCAGTTACCTGAATAACATTCTCTGGCACGCATCCATCCTGCATAAGAACCCATTCAAGCACTGCCGGTAAGTCTGTTGCTCAATGTCACTCGCTGTTCTGTATAGCCGCGCGCTCTCCGGCATGGAGGCTTCGCTGGTGACGGTAGAGGTTCATCTGGCCAATGGATTGCCAGCCTTTACGATCGTCGGACTAGCAGAAGCAGAGGTCAGGGAGAGCAAGGACCGGGTACGCGCTGCACTGCAAAACAGCCGTTTCAAATTCCCGGCACAACGCATCACTGTCAACCTTGCGCCGGCTGATTTACCCAAGGAAAGCGGACGATTCGATTTGCCGATTGCACTCGGCATTCTGGCAGCAACCGGCCAGATTCCGGCTAACGAACTGCATCGCTACGAGTGGGCGGGGGAATTGTCCCTGAATGGCGAATTGCGCCCGGTGCGCGGCGCGCTTGCCATGACTTACGGTGCGGCACGTTCGGGTCGCAGTTTTGTGCTGCCTACGCAGAATGCTGCCGAGGCCGCGTTAGTCAAGGAAGCAACCATTTATTCCGCCACGTCATTGTTGCAATTGTGTGCGCATCTGCAAGGCAGCGAGCCGCTGCATCCCTATCAGGCCACGATTGATGAGCCATCCCTATCAGCAGGCAGTGCCCATCAGAATAATATGAGCGACGTCAAGGGGCAGTCGCAAGCGAAGCGCGCGTTGGAAATTGCCGCTGCGGGCGGCCATAGTGTGTTGATGATGGGGCCGCCCGGTACTGGAAAATCGATGCTGGCGCGCTGTGTGCCCGGTATTCTGCCTTCCATGACCGAGCAGGAAGCCCTCGAATCAGCAGCGATGCAGTCACTTGCCAACGGCAGTTTCGATCTCGCCAACTGGAAGCGTCGCCCCTTTCGCGCACCGCATCATACGGCTTCCGCGGTGGCGCTGGTCGGCGGCAGCAGCATTCCGCGCCCAGGAGAAATCTCGCTGGCGCTACATGGCGTGTTGTTTCTGGATGAATTGCCCGAGTTCGATCGGCGCGTACTGGAGGTACTGCGCGAGCCACTCGAAACTGGCATGATCACCATCTCACGCGCAGCGCAACGTGCCAATTTTCCGGCACGGTTTCAGCTGGTGGCCGCGATGAATCCTTGTCCCTGCGGATATTCCGGACACCATGACGGCAAATGTCGCTGCACACCTGACCAGATTGCCCGCTATCGCGGCAAAATCTCTGGACCGCTGCTGGATCGCATCGACATCCAGATCGTAGTGCCCGCTCTGCCCCATCAGGAAATGCTACGTTCAGCGCAGAGCGAATCGAGCGACACTATCCGCGGGCGAGTAGAAATCGCCCGCTTGCATCAGCTTGCCCGACAGGGCATTCACAATGCGGAACTGTCCGTGGCACAAATTGAAGAATATTGCCAACTGGATACGGCAAGCAATACGCTACTGGAACGCGCCATGTCGCAGCTTGATATTTCTGCAAGGGCCTATCATCGCATTCTCAAACTGGCGCGCACCATTGCCGACCTGGCCGGAAACCAGGCAATTCTTGCCAGCCACGTAGCAGAAGCCATCCAATATCGGCGCATGAATCGGTAAACACTCACTTAGACACTTCCATTGTCGTCTGACAGGTCAAATGCCTCAACAATATCGTGGTACAAGACCACCTGGGTAGTGAAGCGAATAACAAAACTATTGCTCGGATTCAAATCTTTTCAATCAGCTAAAAATATCCTGGCTGGTATCGAACTCATGCATATGATTCGCACAGGTCAGTCGATAATGGGAGGAGCTGACAAGATGTCTTTTTCTGAACAATTTTATGCTCTGGTTAGATAATCGCGTCAAGACCAACTGTACGCTTGATAAAATCAGTTAGATATCAGTTTTCTTTCGTTAACGCGACAGAACCAAACTTTGCAACAAAACCATAGTTCTAATCACTGTTTACCTTCATCGATCGTGGTTTCATTATCTTGCTGCGGTGCTATAGCAGTCGTTTCTTGCGACCCGATTGTATTCATTGGCGGTTGACCACGATGCGTAAACTTGCCGATCACGACAAAAAACAGCGGCACGAAAAAGATCGCCAGGAACGTAGCTGCCAGCATGCCGCCGAATACACCGGTACCGATTGAATGGCGGCTGGCTGCACCAGCACCGGATGCGATAACCAGTGGCAGCACCCCCAGTATAAATGCCATCGACGTCATGATAATAGGCCGAAAGCGAAGCCGTGCTGCATCAAGTGCTGCCTCGGTCAATGACATTCCGGCTGCGTGGCGTTGACTGGCAAATTCCACAATCAAAATGGCATTCTTGGCGGCCAATCCGATTAAAGTTACTAATCCGATTTGAAAATAAATGTCATTGGTTAAATCTCTTGTCCAGATAGCCAGAAATGCTCCCAGAACTCCAAAAGGGATGGCTAAAATAACAGCAAATGGAATAGACCAGCTTTCATACAAGGCGGCCAGCACCAGAAATACCATCAGCAAGGCAAAAGCAAATACATAAGTTGATTGCCCGCTCGCATTACGCTCTTGCAAGGATATTCCACTCCAATCAATCGAGTAACCTTTCGGCGGGAGGATTTCATCGGCGATTTGTTGCAATGCCTCAAGTGCCTCTCCTGAACTATAGCCGGGCGCCGCGCCGCCCAATATGAGCGCAGAATTGTATCCGTTGAAATGCGTTACTGGGTCTGGGCCACTATTAAACTCGGTGGTCACCACCGAGTCCAGTGGAATCATCGTATGTGTATCTCCCGTCCGGGCGCGTACATAAATCTTGCTGATATCATCCGGGTTCGAGCGATATTCTGGCAATGCTTCTGTCTGCACCCGGTAGATACGGCCAAATTTTACAAAGTCATTGATATACAGATTACCGAAATAGGCCTGCATGGTGTCGAATACTTCCGAAATCGGAACACCCAATGCCTTGGCGCGTTCTCGATCTACCGTGGCAAACAATCGTGGTGCACTGACGCGAAAATTGGTGCTGGCAATCGCAATCGCCGGATGTTCTGTGGCTCTGGCGGTGAACTCTTGTGCCACTTCAGCAAATTCAGCGAAATCTCCGCCAGCGGGGTCTTGCAGTTGCGCTGAAAAACCGCCGGTGGAACCCAATCCCCTGATCGAAGGGGCATTAAAAGCCAGCACCAAAGCTTCCGGAATTGTGTCAAATTCCTGATAAGCTGCGTCGATTAGACCCGGCACCTGTTGGTCAGCATGCTTGCGCTCGTCCCAGTGATGTAATGGGACAAACATCGTCGCCTGGTTCGTTCCGCGGGTACTGAAAATAAAATTCTGACCAGTCAGGGTATCGGTTGAATGAACGGCAGGAATCGATTGGAAATAGCCTTCGATTTTTTTTAATACCTCGATGGTGCGCGTCAATGAGGCACCATCCGGTAATTGCACCACAGTAATAAAATACCCTTGATCCTCTTCCGGCAGGAAACTTTCAGGAATAGTTTTGAGCAGACCCGTATTAACCAGTATCAACATCAAAAAAATGATAAGCGCAATCACGGATCGCTTAATGGCGACATCAACCGTTCCGACATATCCTGTCTGTGCCCAATCAAAAAAACGATTGAATGTTTTCCAAAATCGTCCGGGAGAACCATGGCTGGGCTTGAGCACCAAAGCGCATAACGCCGGACTGAGGGTCAGCGCCACAAATCCGGAAATAGTCACGGAGAGCGCAATGGTAATGGCAAACTGCTTATACAATTCGCCAGTAATTCCACCCAAGAACGCCACGGGTACAAACACGGCAGCCAGCACCAAAACACTTGCAATCACTGGCCCGGTCACCTCGGTCATGGATTTTTTTGCTGCATCTCGGGGTGAGAGCCCATTTTGAGTCATTTGTCGCTCGGCATTCTCCACCACTATAATCGCGTCATCCACCACGATTCCGATGGCAAGAATCATACCGAAAAGCGTCAGCGTATTGATCGAAAATCCCAATGCCTCCATACCGGCAAGCGTTCCAATCAGCGAAACTGGAACGGCGAGCGCTGGAATCAACGTTGCACGCCAACTCTGCAAAAAGAGAAAAACAACCAGAATCACCAGTATCATTGCTTCGGCAAGCGTTTTGACCACTTCTCTGATAGAAACATCAATGAATGTCGTCGTGTCATATGGAATATCATAAGACACGCCTGCTGGAAAGCTTTTTGCAAGCTTATCCATTTCTTCACGAATCCGTTTGGCGGTGTCGAGCGCATTTGCGCCGGGTGACAGAAAGGTCAGTAAAAAAGTGTTGGGTTTTCCATTCCATCTTCCTTGCAGGTCATAGGATTGAGCGCCCAGCTCCACGCGCGCAACATCCCGCATCCGCACCATCGCGCCGTCCGGGTGGGCACGAATAATCATGTCTTCGAATTCGCTAACCTCGCTCATGCGGCCACGAGTAATCACCGGAATAGTTAATTCTGTACCTTTCGGCGTTGGTTCACGCCCAATCCTGCCGGCTGGAAAATCGCGATTCTGCTCCCGTACGACTGCTGCAATTTCGGTTGGCGTAAGATTAAGCTGCGCCATGCGGACGGGGTCGAGAATCAGCCGTATGGAATAATTCTGTCCGCCAAAAATAACCGCATCCCCAACACCGGGAAGCCGTTTGATATTATCGAGAATACGCAGCAAAGTATAGTTCGAGAGAAAAACGGTGTCATGCTTGGGATCCGTTGAACTCAGTGCGATCACTTCCAATAAATCGGGCGATGTTTTTTTGACGGTAATGCCTTGCCGCAAAACCTCGTCGGGCAGTTGCGGTTCAGCCAGACGCTGCCGGTTCTGCGTCTGAACCTGTGCAATATCGATGTCGGTTCCGATCTCGAACGTGAGCTTCATAGTCATATGCCCGTCGTTCGTGCTGGTTGATTCATAATATAAAAGATTATCAATCCCAGGAAGCTGCACTTCAATCGGACGCGCCACCGCTTCCGCAACGACTTCCGCGCTGGCGCCCGGATAATCCGCATCGATCTGCACCATGGGTGGAGTAATCTGCGGAAACTGCGCAATAGGCAATTCCTGCAGGGCAACTAGGCCGATGACAACAATGATGATAGACAGGACCGATGCAAAAATAGGTCGGTCAATGAAAAAATGAGAGTTCATGGCATACTCTGTAAAGAGGGTTCCTCGGGGCTATGGCTTGAGGTAGTGGTTTCTTTTTGGTTCAATTCGCGTTGAGTAAGAGCAGAACGAGCTCCGAGAGCCAGAGCGAGTATTGACGCGGGCGATGCGTGGGTGAGCGTTGTCCGGTCAAGAGTGCGGAGCCAACCGAGATAGGAACCGAGATGCCTGGTGACATTAGTTGTAGGCTCACTATTTAATACGAATTGAGCCTTCTTTTTCATGAGGCACAGGGTCGACTTTCGCGCCTGGGAGAATCCGGAAAAAACCTTCCACTACCACCCGCTCTCCTGGACGCAAACCCTCCTCGATCAGCCATTCCTTTCCACGCCACATGCTGGCTCGGATTGCTCTGAGTTCAGCCTTATTTTTTTTATCAACAACGTAGACAAACGAACCGCTCGGCCCTTGCTGCACCGCGCGCTGCGGAATCAAGATGGCCTCGGCGCGAGTATAGCCTTTAATACGGACTTTGACGAATTGGCCGGGGTAAAAATAGGATTGCCCTGGAGCAAAAGCGCCTTCAGGATTGGGAAATACAAATCGTCCCTGTAATGTGCCCGTTTCAGGTCGCAAAGCAACATCTGCAAAATCAAGCACACCTTCATGCGGGTACACGCTACCATCCATGAAAGTCATCACGCCGCGCAATTGAAAAATATCCGGTCGCTCCACCTTATTTTCTGCAAGTTCACGGCGGCGACGCAGAAGATAGCTCTCAGGAACGCTGACATTGACATACATTGGGTCAAGCTGGTCGATTGTCGCGAGCAGCGTTTCTTGAGCAGAAATCAATCTTCCTTCATAGAAATGGCTGCGACCAATCCGACCGTTTACCGGTGCTGTGATGATCGTATTATCCAGATCAAATTTAGCCTTGATCAGATCATTCTGCGCCGATTCCAGCGCCGCTTTAGCACCCCGCACCTCTGCCTGTGCGTCATCCACATTTTTTTTACTGACGGCTTGTTGCTTCAGCAGCGGAAGCACGCGCGCCAAATCCTGTCTGGCCAGATCGAGGCGAACTTGAGCCTCGGCCACCTTGGCTTTGCTGCTAAGATAAATTGCTTTAAATGGCACAGGGTCAATGAGATATAACTGACTACCCTGTTTAATGTTGCGTCCTTCGGTAAAAAAGACCTTTTTGATGATTCCGCTGACCTGCGAACGGATCTCGACCGGGCGAAAAGCTTCCGTTTGTCCGATGAATTCCGGTTCGTCCAGAATTGTTTGCGTTGTCACGGTGACGACTTCGACCTGCGGAGCAGGAGCGGGAGAGTCTGCAGACGGCTTTTCAGCGCAGCCGGTCAGAAGAATCAGGCACAAGCCGATGCTCAAATAAATTTTATTCATGTTTTTCCTCTGTGCTGATGCAAGCGAACTCAGTGTAGCTCCACTTTATTTGCTTCATGACCATTGCTGTATTCCGGCGCCCATCCACCACCCAAAGCATTATATAGCTGGACAATGGATACCAGATGAAGCCGTCGCGTCGCGCTCAGGGAAAATTCGGCGTCGAACAGGGTACGTTTGGCGAGCAACACATCGACGTAGCTTGTAATACCTCCTAGATAACGCAGGTCTGCGACATGCAAAGCCGAGCGCAATGCCTTGACCTGCTGTTGCTGCGCTTTAATCTGCTCGTTGACGGTACGAATAGCCACCAGTGCATCTTCAACTTCTTTGAACGCAATCAGGATAGTTTGCTCGTATTGCGCTAACGCTTGCTTTGCTTGCGCTTCTGCGGCGCGTTGCTCAAAACCCAGGCTTTGTGCATTGAGTAATGGGCCTGCTAAGCCAAGCCCACCCACGCCAAACTCGCTTCCGGAAAGCAGTAAATTGGATAAAGCCGGGCTGGCTATGCCAAGAAAACCGGTAATCGAAAGTTTGGGAAAGCGTGCTGCCTGAGCCACGCCAATTCTGGCGGTGGCGGCTGCCAGGGCTTGCTCGGCCTGAAGAATATCCGGGCGCCGCTCCAATAACTCGGATGGCAAACCAGCAGGCACTTCAGGTGGAATCGCCTGCTCTGTCAGGAGTCGGCCTCGCGCTATCGATATAGGGTTTCTTCCCAGCAGTACGCTGAGCTCATTTTCTTTTTGTACCATTCTGCGCTCAAGTTCAGCTACCCTTGAAGCTGCATTTGCACGCTCCGCCTCGAACTGATCCAGATCGAGGCGTGAAATAATGCCGCCTTGAAGCTGCGCCTTTGAAATAGCGACCGATTCTTCCCACGAAGCCAACGCACGGTGCGCGATCTCCAGTTGAATATCAAATTGCAGCAGATCGAAATAGGATTGCGCCACCGCACTGATGAGCGTCAGAATGATGGCGCGACGATTTTCCTCACGCGCCATCAACTCCGCGCGAGCAGCCTCATTGGACCGACGAATCCTGCCCCAGATATCCAATTCCCAGTTTAGGGTCGTCTGGCCAAAATAATTGAAAGGCGTTGCAAACCCGGGACGCAAGAACCCGCCGAGCGTACCAAACGCTGGCGCATTGCCAGTGATATCCATATTAGGCGCAAAATCCATTAACGCCATATGCGAACGCGCTTCAAACTCTTCGACACTGGCGATGGCACGCTTGAGATCCTTATTCTCCTGCAAAGCTTGCCGGATCAATTGTTGCAGCGTTTCGTCCTGCAGCAACTCCCACCATTGTAGATTGGCAATCGACTCAGCCTCCATTTCCGACAACCGAAATTTCTCGGCAGTCTCCACTTGCGGGCGAATAAAGTCCGGCCCCATCGCACAAGCGGTGAGCAGAAGAATCGGTAAGATAGATACTATGCGAAGCCAGTGTTGCATTTGTTTCATTAGGATATTGGAAGCAGAGGTACTCTGCAAGTATTTAAAGCCCTCAGCGCAACCACGAAAATTCGCCAGGGCCTGTTGAAATTTTAAGGTAGCTAATTAATAAATAAAGATAAATTTGTTATATTGAGATTCCTACGCCACCAATAAAACAAGTTTACGATGCCCCAATTGACGCTCAATGATGAATTCTGGTCGAAGCTAGAGAAGATTCTGCTTCAAGAAGCTATTTATAACACAAACGTAATTTGCGCATGACGATATAAAGCACACTGTCCGGGTTGAAGAGCAACAAGGTATTCGCAGCGGAAGTACGAGCACAGATATTGCAGGCCGCTGCAAAGCCGAGGTTATTTCCATTCCTGATGATATGAACGCGTTCATCGCATAGGAAAATTTCCAAATAGACCAAGCTCTCGTCATGCGATCCGTTGTCCACCACGAACACATGACGCGCGTCCTCCGTCAGAACCGATTGCGCAGACTCAGTAAGCAGCTTCCAGCGTTGTAGTTGACGATGACTACATCACAGTTATGGGAGAAGCCCTGCCGCGTCAAAACGAGCCTCCCATGTGTTTTGCTGCGCGAATGCCAGGGCATCGTCCCCATCTCTTTCAAATTGAAGCGCAACCTCGGCCACATTGGATACATCACTCTCGGATTGTGTGATGAACACACCGCGCTCTCCCGAACGGAAACTCATTTCGCCAAAATCCGTCGAAACCACGGGCAAGCTAAGTGCGCGGTATTCGTAGTATTTTATGGGGTCAACCGAGGCGGTCAGTGCATTTTTTTTGAACGGAATCAGTCCTGCATGGAACTGCGCCATCAGCCCCAAAGCCGCCGCATGATCACAAGCGGACAACAATTTGACGTTATCTGACAGCTTACCGACAGGTGGCTCAAAAACAGGACCAATCAGGCGAATTTCATCGTTTGGTCTGGCTTTTGCTAAAGCACACACCCAGCCCCAATCAAACCAAGAGGCAATGGTGCCGACATAGCCAAAAACTTTGTTGTCGGATGAAACCGGTGCCCATCCCACGGACTGTATAGCCGACAGATCGAGTCCGTTGTGCACCAAACGAACGTCCTTATGGATGCTTCCCCACCGCGATTTGAGTTCCGAACCCGATGCCCATATCACGTCCACTTGATGGGCAATTTGGCGCTCTCTGTGGGCCAGTGCAACGCGGGAAAGTCCTTCATAAAAAGCTGGAAAGTCATCCATTGCATCGTACAAAGATGGGTAATGGCGGAGGCGCTTCAATAACTCCAGCGCAAGCACTGATGGCTTGCCGATGACAAGCAGAGTTCTTGAATGATTTGCAAAGTCTTCGACTTGCTGCAGTTGTCGTTGCCACAGTCGCCCATTCACCCAGCCAGAACCGGGCAGTGGCTCAATGGGCAATCCGCCTGGCTTTAGCACAGTAAGCCATGATGGCCTACTGCTACGCTGGTTGCTCGATGCGGACGGTCGCGAACGCTGTAGGTCTTTCCAACTTGGAAAGCGGGTGGGATACGGGTCCACCCACAGGACAGAGCTGCCTGTTCGACCATGAAACCAATCTACGAACTTATGCGGCCGCTGGGCAAAACTCTCCCATGGTACCGGCGACAGGTAGACAAGGCGCATCAGGCGAAATGCTCTCGCAGCGTTTTCACTATACGCTCTGCTGCATGCCCATCGCCGTAAGGTGAAACACCTCGCGCCATGGCTCGATAGGCGGACTCATCATCAAGCAATCGTTGCGCCTCTTCAACGATGCGATCGTAGTTTGACCCCACTAACTTGACTACACCCTGCTCGACGGCCTCCGGCCGCTCCGTCTCCTCACGCAACACCAGCACAGGCTTACCAAGAGCCGGAGCTTCCTCCTGCACGCCGCCAGAATCAGTCAGGATGATGTAGGCTCGCTTCATTGCAGTGATGAACGGTGCATAGTCCAGCGGTTCACACAACGCGAAGTTAAACAGCCCGGCCAGAAACTCATGCGCCACATCCTTGACATTCGGGTTGGGATGCACCGGGTAGAGAAACTGTACTGTCGGGTTATGCTCGGCCAGAGTGCGCAGCGCACGACAAATGTTGCGGAGCGGCTCACCGAAATTCTCTCGCCGGTGGGACGTTACCAAGACCAATCGCTTGACAGAATCCAGCGGGACAGCAAGCTCCAGGTCCTTGGCGGCCGTCATCAACAACGCGTCGATGACGGTATTCCCCGTCACGATAATTTCAGAATCCGGGACTCCCTCCTTAAGCAAATTCTGCTTTGATCCCTCGGTCGGTGCAAAGTGCCAGCGTGCAAGTTTTCCTGCGATGATCCGATTCGCTTCCTCCGGAAACGGGTTTTGCAAATCCCAGGTACGCAGACCAGCCTCGACGTGTCCAATGGGAATGCGGTGATAAAAGCACGCCAGGACCACGGTCATGACCGTGGTGGTGTCGCCCTGCACCAGAACAGCATCCGGCTTCTCTGCTTGCAAGACGTTGTCAAGCTCAAGCAGTAACCGAGCAGTCAAGGTCGTGAGCGCTTGGTTGGGGCGCATGATGTTCAAGTCGATATCGGGTTCGATGCCGAAAAACGCGTTGACTTGGTCCAGCATGTGCCGGTGCTGGGCTGTCGCAAGAACCCGTACGTTCGCCCAAGGCTCTTTTTTTAGCGCCAAAATGACTGGCGCCATTTTGATTGCTTCTGGACGAGTGCCGATGACACAGAGCAAGTTCTTTACAGATTGCTTGTTCACACTATGCCTTTGTGGCTGTTAAGTAGACGAAACCAGAGTGCTTGGTGAGTGGACGATCTTCATCGGGGAACAACAGTTCCGGATCGGTTTTCTTTATTTGTTCTCTACATTCTCCTTGCAGAAAACCAAGAACGACCTGTATAGCATCAATCTGAGCCTGATCGTACGAGGCAAGAATACCCCTCAACTCCGAAGGCATTGATATATTCTTGATTGAAGCAAATGGCTTGAGCGGCCAAACAAAAGCATTCTCAATAACCACATCATCAAAAAAACGCATCCAACGCGAACGCAAGTCAAATGCATCCTCGATGCCGACATGCCCTTCCTGCAAAACATAATTCGTAATGGGGCAACCAGGATTAAGCGGGCTTGCAGAGTAATAGTCAATAACTCCACATTCAATACCATGAACCTGACGCCCACCTCTTTTTGTCACACGATTAATTTCCCCAAGCAAATGATCCTTATGCCTGAATTCAATATGTCCGAAAACATCCATCGAAAAAACACAATCAAAAAAATTATCTGCGAACGGCAGTTTTGAATTCAAGTCAAAAATGCTTACAAAGTCATACGAAGCTCTTGCGTGTTCTACGCACACGGAATCAAGATCAACGCCGTATATTTCCTTAACAGGAACATTGCCTCGGATTGTGTTGCCATATGGGGCAGAACCACACCCAATATCTAGCACGCAATTGCCAACGATATTCGACACCAGGAATCTTGCCCTATCATATTCAATATCATAACGATTCTTTGGAATGGAAAGGTAGTCAGGCGCGCCAGGCCAGCCAGCGAACTTTCCAGAGTAAAACTCAACAGGATCTATTCCAAAAAATTTATAGGTAATTTCCTCTTTAGATATTTTCATCCTGCGCCTTATTTTGTTGCGTCACTAAAAATTTCAGCATAGGCTCTGTATGCAATCTCACGATCAATTTGTTCAGCAAGAGGAATATTAATGGCGGCCCGTCGAAGGCTTGCCATTTTAATCATTGAGCCAGCTAAACGGTCATTGAAAGCTGCATCCGCCCCATACACAAAATCCCCTAAATTCCGATAATTCAGTAGGGCAATATCACCAAATGGCGGCTCCACTATTTCAACGCTGTCAAAGCCCTCAAACTCATAAGCTGAACCAACATCCGTGATGACACATGCCAATCCATTGGCCATAGCCTCGCCCAACGAGAGACTCCAGCCCTCCCAATAAGACGGCAAGACAAAGACATCGGATGCATGGTAATAACGCGATACATTTCTGTCATAACCAGCAAACAAAACGCTTTTCTGCAATCCGAGTTCTTGTACTGCCTTTTCTATTGCAGCTTGGTACGGCACCTCTATGACCGCACCTAAAAGAACAAGACGAGCCTCCGGAATCTCCTCAACCACACAAGCAAAGGCTTTGACGAGAGGCAACTGAGCCTTGGTTGCCATAATAGATGCAACATTAAGAAATACCGGTGCTTCAGCACTCACGCCCCACGCACTTCGTAAACTAGCGCGATTCGTGTCAAAACTTGTTGCATCGATTGCCCTCGGATCGATGCCGTTTGGCACTACATGCATCTTGCCGACATCAAGGCCAAGCACGACATCTGCATAACGCGCTGCTGTCATGGACACACAAATATATTGAGTGGTATGGTGATCAGCCTCGCGATATTTTTCAATTTGCAGAGGGTCCAGCCAGACATAAGAATTATGAATCGTCTGAATGAAAGGTATTCCAGCATCGGAGCAAACAGCAGCACCACGGATACTGTAATGAGCATTAACCAAGTACACCTTCTGTTCGAGCATCCAAGAACGGTAGGCTTCATCAGTCATGTCAGCGGGTAGAGATACAAACTGGAGACCACACTCTTTTGCCTTAGCCGCTGCATCACCCGATTTACCAAAATTTACGATGGTCACGAGGTAGTGATTGATCTTCAGAGAAAGAGCAAGATCTATGACGACATTCTCCATTCCCCCCTGGGTAAAACTATCCACTTGTACAACCACATGTTGTTCGCGCGGAGCGATGATCCGATGCGGCATCTTTCGTTTCAACTCTTCTACGCTGCGGGTAGCTCGAACGAAAAGTAAATTCTTGGCAAAAGCCTGCTTGGCTGTTAGTGCCATTCCAGAGTTTGCATCAACCACTGGGCAGGATGACGATAGAAGCCTTACGCGTTCAGCACTTTCACTGTCTTCGGCGAGCACAATGCAATTTCCGCTGGCGAACAATCGAACCAGTTTGTGATACCTGGTGTCCATCCGGTTCATAATGACGGCAACTGGCTGGCTAGAGCACAGCAATTGAGAAATATTCTGCTCAGCGCTTGCACTGCTCATAACGACGAGCGCTGTTGCACCAATATCTTGCTCCAAGGCGTAGATGCCGGTATCAGGAATACCTCGGGCTTGCAGCCATGAGAATCCTCTGGAGTCCGCCACGTATTCAAGAGGGGCGGCGTAAAACTCAGCGCGCTCCTTCTCATACGTCATCAGTCGTTGTGCTTTCTCCAGAATTCTGTGCTCATGAGCTTGAGCACTTAGTGTATTTTCATGGACTCGATAGCGATACAGCAGACTATCATCGCCAAGATGCTCAATAGGGAAAAATGCGTTAATCCGCATCCAGTAGTCATAATCCTCCACGCCAAGGTGGGGGTCATAGTCGCCTAAGCAACGACCAATCCAGCCTCTGTACATAAAACATGGGCCAATAAAATTGTCTTGCACTGAGTTGAGTGCTTCTGTTGTGTGCGGCAGGCGGATTTCACTGCTAGAAGGATTGGGCCGGTTGTGTGCCCTCCAAATTGGATCCTGAAGGAGATGACCACGATCATCGATCGCATAATAGTCAGCAAATGTCATACCTAGTTTTGGGTCTGCTCGGAGCTTGGCAACGAGCATCTCCAACATTCGCGGCTCCATGATGTTGTCGGCTGAGGTCCACGTCCAAAACTCGCCCTGAGCAAAACTAAATCCATTGCTTAGCGCCTTCGGCAAGCGTTGGTTGTCCTGCGTGAAGCAACGTATTTTCGGGTGATCTAGATAACGTTCGAGAACTGCCTCTACGCCATCCGCCGATCCGTCATTAATGATTATTAATTCAAAATTCTGGTAGGTTTGGCTAAGTACGCTTTCGATTGATTCAGCAATTAGGTTGGCTTGGTTGTAAACCGGCAAAACTACACTTACCACCCCATCAATCAACCCACAGCATTCAGGTCGTATGACCGAGCGTGAGGCGTCAAGATGATCGAAAACTAGGGACGGCGATCGATCAACCTCGCCTTTCCTCGCAGGCGTAGATTTCACATTCGGATAGACTCTCTTGATAAGCGCCGCACGCACGCGAGCCTTCAGCCATAACGGGAAGGGAAATCTGCGTCCGATTCTTGCGGCCACGTCATAAATGGCCCGACTACCGTCAGCGAACGGACTTTCATATCTAATGAGGCGTGCAGCAGCGCGCAGCGGACGTGTCAGTTGCCAAGAACGACTTTGGACTAACTGCTCGAGGCGATTGAATAGCGAATAAGCCTCCTGGCGCAAGTGAACCAATTGGTGATCCCGCTCGCCCACCGCTTGGTTGAGACTGGCGATCTGTCCATCGCGTACGACCACCACCTGATTGAGGCTGGCGATCTGCCCGTCCCGCTCGCCCACTGCTTGGTTGAGGCTGGCGATCTGGCTTCGATACTCGGCCAAAGGAACTGTGAGCCTCAGCATCTCTTGTTCTACAAAATGGTGGCGCTGTTTCTCAAAATTAAATCCGGCGAAATATTGGTTGCCGCGCTGAATATGGTGCAGGAAATCAGAAAAGTACTGCACCGCAGACTTGAGCAAAAGCTTGGATAGATCTGGACTTTGAAATATTTTTTGTGATTGCTCGGCGACAGCCTCCGCAAATATGAGAGAGGGAACACGGGCGTCACTGATAGAGACAACATCTGAATATGACTCAGATAGTGTCTGTCGCACTCTGTCAAATCTTCCAGGTTGCTCAGCTTCAACCAACGCAGCAGCTAGATTCTTCAACAAGGCCGGGCTATATGCTCTGCTCTTGCCTAGGGTGTGCAGGACTGTAAACAGAACAAATGCCCACGCATCCTTGAAGTGTTGGGCTGGATCATTCGTCAGATGACCAAAATCTACCCAGGCAGCCCCTGAGCCAGTGCAGATAGCATTGAATGGATACGGGTCACCGTGCGCAAGGCCCATTCTTTCTAGTTCATCAAGCCCGTTCGCAAGCTCACCCATCCAGCTGCGCCATTGATCGAATGCGACTGGCTGGTTTTTCAGACCTATGCTGGGTGCCTTGCCGACGATGCCTCGAACCTTCTTCCACGCAGGCGTTGTCGCAGCATCCTCGAACGCCTCACCATCAAGGATCTGAACCTCAGCCATGCAGTTGCAGACCCGATAAACCGGCATCAGTGCCGAATGCCTGCAACCGACCAGCTTTTCCCAGTTTTCACGGCCCCTTTCGTAGCCGTTTTGCGCGCCAAGAATATGCGCGTCTGCGCGACGGGCACCCGCGAGCGGAACCAGAAGACGATCCTCACCGAGGATTACCGTCAGCGCAGTTGCATCTGTCTGCCCAGTTCGCACTACACGAGAGCGGTCGTCGAGATCTCTGAGAAGACAGGTATCCGAACAAAAGTGAAGCTCGACGTCGCGGCCGATAGAAAATTCCGTTTTACTGTGCAGATTGTCTGCAAAACTCTTGATTGGCATTACCCATTACTCCATGTCCAGCGCCCAGAACTCACGCGGATAGCCATTTGGCCCGATCGTGTGTCCAAGCGATCTTGTTTTTGGTAGCTCACTACAATAACGAAGCAGAAAATTTATCCCAAAGCCGGTTTCGAATCCCGGCTCGCTGGATGGGCATTCGTAGTAGATGCTCAGTCTGGTTCGCCGGAACATTGTGGCTAGCAGACGCCCGATGTCATCGTCGGAATAGCGTCGCTTGCCCGACATGGCATAGCCGGTTTCCCAATGATGCGTCACGCTCAGCAGGAGGATGCAATCCCAGTGGCGGTGTTCGACATCCAAAAATTCGGCAATGTCCTTGCTGTGAAACTCAAATCCTGCAAGCTGGGTCTGGCTCTGCAGATCAAGATAAAGCCCTTGGCCGTCGACGTCACCGTTGTCAATCCCGACAACGGAACAACCAAGGGCAGAAAGCACCTTGGCTACTAGCCCGTTATTGCAGCCGACGTCAAGAATCCTCAGTCCTGACAACGACTGATGGCGCGCGAGCAGGTCCGAAGCAATAGCCAGCGCGCGATCAAGCCCGAGGCGTTCATACTGTTGACGGCTGAGTTTTTCCTCAACAGTTGCCCAGTCCTGAGACACCAATGCGTGCACAAGATCGGAAATGCTGAGCTCAGGAAGATAGGTTTTCATTTTGTGCTCAACCCAATGCGGACGGTTCCGGGCACATCGAACAGCAATGGGACGATTCGGTCGCCTTGGTTGACCACGCTGAAACCGGCTGCCGCGAAAACCTTGTCTACATATTCTCCCTGCACTGGCATGCGGTAGCCCAAATCAATCCGGTATCTGGCTCCGCTGGAAAGTGGTGAAACAAACTCGAATTCCAACACACGCTGTTCGCCCGCTTTCATCGCAGGCACGCGCGCACCTTGAAAAAACGAATTGATGGCAAACAACTCAATACCCTCAGCCGTAGCGACCACCAGACCCACCTCACCTTCATAAGGGCAATCATCAAGCACGTCCAGCACCGCTTGCACGCGCAGCGTTGCCCCAGTTTCCACGACGATGGCTTCTTCAGAGTCAGCCAACACTCGACATTCCACAAACTGGGCTTGCCCTGTACCTACACGATGTGAAACACGACGTTCAAATGGGGGTTGCAGGCATGAGACAGTCTGCATAACCGTTGACTCTGTAGACGCCACAGTTGCTATCGCGGATTCAGGATGTGGTACCAGCTGCGCAGATTTCGCAGCGTTTGCCTCCAGCGACCCAAGTACGAAGTAACGATCCAAGACCTTGCTGGCCGGACCATCCACAACGAGTTCTCCGTGACTGAGTAGGATGGCACGCGGGCAAAGGGCCTTGACAGTCGCTGCGGAATGAGATACGAACAGCACCGTCGTTCCGTTATCCATCATCGAACGGATTGCCGCGTAGCACTTGGCCTGAAAGAATTGGTCACCAACGGAAAGAGCCTCATCGATGATCAGAATCTCGGGATCAAGATGCATTTGGACGGCAAAAGCAAGCCGTACAAACATACCGCTGGAATAGGTTTTCACCGGTTGGTCAAGGTGATTCCCAATATCGGCGAATTTCACGATATCAGCAAATCTTTCATCCAATCGCGCCTTGTCGATTCCAAGAACCGATCCATTTAAATAAACATTTTCGCGGCCGGAAAATTCCGGGTTGAAGCCGGAACCCAACTCCAGTAGTGCCGCGATGCGTCCATTGGTTTCAACCAGACCCTGAGTTGGTGAGAGCGTCCCGCAGATCAGTTGTAGAAAAGTGGATTTACCGCTGCCATTTCTGCCGACAATACCAACAGCCTCGCCCTTCTTGATATCAACGGAGATGTTCTTGAGCGCCCAGAACTCGTTGTAATATTTCCCCGGCGACCGCATGACAAGCCTCTGCAGTTTGGGGATAATCATCTGCTTCAATCTGTCGCGCGGTGCGTCGTAGATTTCATAGCATTTGCTTAGGCTATCAATTTTGATGGCCAGTTTAGACGACATCGGTAAACCCCTTACGCGTTTTCTGGAACCATGCAAATCCCAGCCAGGCGATCACCAACCCCAACATCATTTCCAATATCCAGGAAGCCCAGTCAGGGCCACGACCCCACATCATGACGTTGCGCACCTGCTCAATGCTACTTGTAAGCGGATTAAAGCTCATTCAGCTTTGATTCACGACGGGCAGAACGGACACAAGATAGAAAATCGGTGTGGCATACATGAGCGCCATCGTCAGCACCCCGACTATCTGGCCAATATCGCGCAGGAAAACGCACAATGAGGCCAAAAACCAAGAGAACCCCAGCGACAGCAGCACTATAGGCAGTAAGGCCACCGGTAACCAAGATACTCATGAGAGCCCCAGGGACCGGGTAGCCAACAGCACAAGCTACCGCACTCTGTGTATTCGCATCGAAACCAGACTCTTTACCTGCCAAGCACGTTGAACCTATGTCAATTGCTACATTTTTAAGTTGATTCATCAACCCGCCTCCACCTGTGAAACCCCCGCTCGCTGCGCTCAGAAAGTGATCTGAAGCACTCGATTTCGGGGTGGAGGGGTACCTCGCAGCCTCCCTACAAGACCACAAAAACCTTGCCATTGCTCGAAATTATCTCACTAGTATAGCTTGCCATATTTGCTATTGACAATGATTACCCGAGTTGACCAAACCACAAACGACAAAAGCCCTCGCTTTCACCCGCCACCCGAAATGGGGACAGATGAAGACGGGGTCGATGGTTTGCATTTGAGGACTATCGCGACACGGCACTCAGGAGCTTGGAGATGTTCTCTGTGGTCAGGAACATCTCTGCCTGAAACTCAATGGCGTATTCTGTTTCCCGCACCGCGCAAAAGGCAAGCCTCCTCTGCCCGCCGATGGGTCACTGGCGGCGGAAGAGTCTTACCGGGGCGGTGACTCATCCGCAACGCTCAAGCGCTGCGTTTTTTGACCAGTCCTGCCGGTTGATCCGCCTACGCAGCGTGGATGCCTGTAGGCGACCCGCCCTGATGTTGAATGTGAAGCCGACGATGGCGGCCGGCCGGTGCTCCGGCGCGGTGACCAGCACAGGGCAGTACCCTAACGTAGCGCACAAAGGTGGCCGTAACCAATCGTCCAGAATCCTGTCGGACACATACGTAGGGAACGGCAACAATCTCCATGCCGCGCTTCACTCGCTTTTCAAAGTCCTCAAAGCACTTGGCCAGTTCGATTGCCGACTGTGGCACCATCACGACCGTATACGGTCGAACAAGCGCGCCCCAGGCAACAGAAATTAAAAGCACCCCGGCCCACAAAGGCTTGGTCTGCCTCCGTCCACGCATGCAGGATTGCAACGCCATAACCAGTGCCAGCGGTCACGGCAGCCACAAACAAAACCTTTTCCGGCCATTGTCATCTTCAAAAATAGCTTCACAGTGATTTCCACGCGATGTAACGTGATAAAGCGTGTTTGGAAATTCTGAACGGAGCGGCCGCCTTATCATGGTTGCAGTACACACCAATTATTTCTTCTTTGTTCGCGATTACTTGACTCCTTTTACTTCACTCCTCAGGTGCGCTCGCATTTGCCAACCGGTTAGCTTTGGCAAAGATCTGTTGCGTGAACTCTTCCAAATCACGCGGCCCGTCTGAACTATAGGTAATACACTTTTCATAATTTCGTATTGAGAAACAAACTGTCGTACTCGCCGTGTCCACCATGCGCAAAACACTTGTGCCAATCGAGCCATCCTCCTTGAGGAAGACCGACTGCCTGAGGTTGTAACGCGTCGGAAGATCGAAGAACTTAATTTTGTAGAACGCATTAAGCATTGTGAGCAAGCCTTCGGACGAGTAGGTAAACAACATTTTCCTGCCGTCCTGTTCAAGCGTGGCGCGTCAGGCGAATATTAATCTCGTCGAGTCGATACGTCGGCGGCAGACCACCGGCCTCGCGGTATTTAGTCTCCGCTGCCATGCAATCTGTCCCCGCCAAGAGAAAAATACTCGCTAAAAAGCTAGTTAAAAATTGCTTGAGCGTTATTGGAATGATATGAGTGCCTAAGTATGAACATCCACCGCCGAAAAGACCAGCAAGTACGAGGCCAAGGATGCCAGGCTCAGGAACGTTTGTGACAGCATTTCTTGTATAGCCAAGATCCGTCAAAATACCGATATCAATCGCGCTGTAGGTGTGTGTTTCTGGGCCAGCACTTCGATCAAATCTCATCATGTCGGTGGGGAAAGGAGCACCGTTCACATGGCTGCCACTACTGCCTTCATTCCAGACAGTTGGGCTATAGATTCCGACCGGACTACCGCCGTTAGCTGCCATAGCACCAACCGACCAAGAACTCGATGATGTAGAGTTTGAACGCTGTTATGCCACTGATAAGCGTTATGCTGGTCGGGTTAAGACGATATCCTGTTAGGCAAAAGATGGTCAGTTACAAAGATTGCAGAAGCTCTGTTGATTGATCGTGAAACAGTCCGCAATCACTTCAAGCGCTATCGCAAAGGTAATTTAGCTGACCTGCAGTGAAGCAACGCTGGCGGCAGCGACGCAGCGCTTACAGAGGAGCAGCAGCGGTTACTGGATCAACGTCTGCGTAAAAATCTTCCTGATTAGTTACCTGTCTCAGAAATTCTCAATATACCGATCGGAAGAGGTTCTGTCGTTGCGGCGGCGCGCAGCAATCGCGGCACCATGGCAGCCAAATCAAAACGGCGATTGAAGCGATAGGAGAATTCTGCAAGATAGCGCTGTGCATACTTGGCGTGATTGAATGCATGGTAGGTTCCGCTGAAGGCAGTCTTGAGATTGCCAAGAAGCGTATTGACCCAGCGAAACTCGGCACGCTGCACAGCAGATTTGCCACTTCCCACAATATGGCGCTCATGCTGCGCGGCTGTATGCGTAACCGCCCCGAAACACCCCAAACCATCAGATACGACTCGTGCAGTAGATGACAGACATTCAGCCGACCACTGTTTGAGCGCTTCATATGTAAAACCCGCTACGGGGGTCAAGCGTATATAAAGTGGCTTCCCCTCGCTGTTTGTTTGTATTGCCGCTACAAATGGCGTCTTACTTGCCGCGCCCCGCCCGCGCTTTCCCGGCCTTTCACCTCCCAGATAAGCATCGTCAACCTCCACGCGTCCATCCAGACGGCGTTGCTCTTCGCGCAGCAGCATGGTCTGTAACAGCTTATGCTTGATCGACCATGCCGTTTTGTAACTTACCCCCAGCTGACGTTTGAGTTCCAATGCACTGACCGCATTCTTGCTTTGCGTCATCAAGTAAATGGCCAGAAACCAGGTTCTTAGCGGTAATTTAGTATTTTCAAACACGGTGCCGACAATTGAAGAACATTGGTAGCCACAATCCAGGCATTCCCATAGCTTGCGGCCGTTATGGGTACAGGAATATCGCTCCCCATCGCAGCGCAGGCATCTCCAGCCATGTGGCCACCTCGCAGCAAACAATGCTGCTTCACATTGTGCTTCCGTGCCATATTGATGCAGAAATTCATGCAGTGACAGGCCTGCCTGAAACTGAATTTTATTCATCGCCATTG
>NZ_FMWO01000029.1 GCF_900103035.1 Nitrosomonas mobilis | reverse complement strand
AAATCAAAACGGCGATTGAAGCGATAGGAGAATTCTGCAAGATAGCGCTGTGCATACTTGGCGTGATTGAATGCATGGTAGGTTCCGCTGAAGGCAGTCTTGAGATTGCCAAGAAGCGTATTGACCCAGCGAAACTCGGCACGCTGCACAGCAGATTTGCCACTTCCCACAATATGGCGCTCATGCTGCGCGGCTGTATGCGTAACCGCCCCGAAACACCCCAAACCATCAGATACGACTCGTGCAGTAGATGACAGACATTCAGCCGACCACTGTTTGAGCGCTTCATATGTAAAACCCGCTACGGGGGTCAAGCGTATATAAAGTGGCTTCCCCTCGCTGTTTGTTTGTATTGCCGCTACAAATGGCGTCTTACTTGCCGCGCCCCGCCCGCGCTTTCCCGGCCTTTCACCTCCCAGATAAGCATCGTCAACCTCCACGCGTCCATCCAGACGGCGTTGCTCTTCGCGCAGCAGCATGGTCTGTAACAGCTTATGCTTGATCGACCATGCCGTTTTGTAACTTACCCCCAGCTGACGTTTGAGTTCCAATGCACTGACCGCATTCTTGCTTTGCGTCATCAAGTAAATGGCCAGAAACCAGGTTCTTAGCGGTAATTTAGTATTTTCAAACACGGTGCCGACAATTGAAGAACATTGGTAGCCACAATCCAGGCATTCCCATAGCTTGCGGCCGTTATGGGTACAGGAATATCGCTCCCCATCGCAGCGCAGGCATCTCCAGCCATGTGGCCACCTCGCAGCAAACAATGCTGCTTCACATTGTGCTTCCGTGCCATATTGATGCAGAAATTCATGCAGTGACAGGCCTGCCTGAAACTGAATTTTATTCATCGCCATTGCCATCCTCCTCTGATTTTGCTACGTTTCTTCGCAATTTGTAGATTTTACAAGATTTCTGAGAGAAGTAACTAATCAGGTTTATTTTTGCGCCAAATATATTTTCAATTCATCAATTACGGCAGCAGTCAAGTAAATAAGGAAACTGCCGATACCATAGAAACTGATCCAGACAGCGTGCTGCTTTACATTAGGAAGTCGGATCGGTATAATCGCCGTTCTGTTTGGCCGGGGGTATAGCTCAGCTGGGAGAGCGCTTGCATGGCATGCAAGAGGTCAGCGGTTCGATCCCGCTTATCTCCACCAGCGATTGGCGTATTCTTTTTCTATTGGTCCCCATCGTCTAGAGGCCTAGGACATCGCCCTTTCACGGCGGTAACAGGGGTTCGAATCCCCTTGGGGACGCCATCAGGCGTTTAGTTGGCAATATTGTCCATGGCATGTTGCCTTAAACCGTACTCATTAGAAGCTAGAAGTGCGGCAATCGGCGCAGAATTTATTCCTCTTCGCTGTTTGCCGCATGCTCGCATGAACATAAGCGGTTCCTACTGCGAGCCATCTAAAACAATTTCATTTTCTACTTTTTTCACGCCTTCAACCAGCCATGCCTGCATCACCGCAAGATCCACTTGCGCCTGATTTCTGGCAGTTCCACTCAAAAAAACCTCGCCATTCTCAACCCGAACTTTTAAACCAAGGGATGCCAACTCCGGCGCCGCTGAAAACTTTGTCCTAATAGCAGCAGATAGCGAAGTATCATCAAAATAGCTTCCACCACCCGCACCACTCCAGGGATCATTGCTATTCCCGGAATCCCCGCAACCAGAAATGGCCATAACCGCAACACAAATAGCAGTAGCACACACAGCTTTTATATTCCTCAATTGGTACATTACTTTCCCTCCTTTTATAATAAATTTAAGGATAACGTCAACAACACAGACCCGGATTAGCTCTCGTTAAGTTTCGTCACTTTTAACACAACACTTCATCCGATAAATTTTTCGCCAAATGATCAATAACCTGACTAGATAAGTCGGATGCCAAACAGTCAAACGATTGTATGTCATGCATGGATCGTAACCATGTTAATTGCCGTTTAGCCAGCTGTCTGGTTGCAATCACACCCATTTCCCGCATTTTAGCTAAATTGATCTGATTGTCCAGATAGCACCATGCCTGTCGATAACCCACACACCTCATTGCAGGCATGTCTGCCGTTACTGGAAATTTCTGTCGAATCCCGGACAATTCTTCTACCAACCCCATTGCCAACATTCTATCAAAGCGCTGCGCAATATGGTCATGCAAGATTGTCCGATCACTTGGCAACAAAGCGATATTGATAACTTGGTAGGGAAAATAGCTGCGCCATTTGTCTTCCTGGGCTTGAGCCAGCAATACTGACATCGGTTTTCCCGTCAAATAGCAGACCTCCAATGCGCGCTGAATTCGCTGACTATCACTTGGTTGAATTCCTGCAGCAGTGACAGGATCAAGTAGCTTTAACCGGGAATGCAGCGCTAGCAATCCTTCAGAACGCGCAGTTTGCTCCAACTGATCTCGCAGATGCTTGTCGGCCGAGGGCAACTCGGCGAGACCATCGCTCAGCACCTTAAAATACATCATGGTGCCCCCAACTAACAGTGGAATTCTGCCACGTGCAACAATCGCCTGCATCGCTATCAGCGCATCACTTCTAAACCTCGCTGCCGAATAGCTCTCATAGGGGTTAATCAGATCAATCAAATGATGCGGTACAGACTCCTGTATTTCCTGATCGGGCTTAGCACTTCCGATATCCATATAGCGATAAATTTGCGCAGAATCGACACTGATAATTTCCACCGGAAAACATTGAGCGATTTTTATTGCTATTGCAGATTTACCACTGGCAGTTGGACCCATCAAAAAAATTGCCGTTGGTTTCGGATTGTCAGTAGAGTTCACAAATAGCCGTTATCAGTTAAAATAAAAGTGTACTAACATTTCAGCACAGCAGACATTACCCGCCACCGAGGAGAAAACTTGAAAATAATTGCCATTTTACTCTTGCTGCTAATTGTATACAGCCTGGGTTCAGCACTTTATTATATGGTCAAGGATAAAGGAGACAGTACCCGTATGGTCAGATCGCTGACCATACGCATCGGACTGTCACTACTTCTATTTGTCATCATGATGGCGTGGACCTATATCAATTATATTCATGAAGGTTAGCTGGTTATCGCACTATTTAATGATTGGGCATTTCTAAATTCCACATTTCGTCACAATACCGTCTTGCTTAGTATTCTGAATTTTTAGATGCACCCAATTATCAGCTACTCAGTTAGCTGCCCGCTTTCAATACCGTCTCCCTACGTTGTGCAGCTTATCCGGCTGCACAACGCTCAGTAGTTTATTATCACCTTTATAAATGCCACATAGCACCATTCTAATCACCACCATCGCCATCAGTCTGGGATTAGCATTGTTGCTCGGCATGGTTGCTCACCGCTTGAAACTGCCCGTGTTGGTCGGTTACCTGGCTGCAGGAATTATTATTGGCCCGGCCACACCAGGCTTCGCCGTCGATATCGAGTTGTCGAGTCAACTTGCTGAAATTGGCGTCATTCTGCTCATGTTTGGGGTTGGTTTACATTTTTCACTCAACGATCTGTTGGCAGTCAGGAAAATTGCTATTCCAGGTGCCATTCTACAAATATTAGTCGCCACCATACTAGGCACAATAGTTGCGATTTCCTGGGAATGGAGTCTGGGGGGGGGCATCGTATTTGGGCTTGCCTTGTCGGTTGCCAGTACGGTAGTTCTGTTACGGGCTCTCGAACACCGCGGCCTACTCAAATCGATCAATGGAAAAATTGCGATTGGCTGGTTAATCGTCGAAGACTTGGTCGTAGTGCTGGCGCTAGTACTTTTGCCAGCTTTATCCGTCTGGTTTACGACAGACACAGATTCGGTTTCGATCACCGGTAGCGGCAGCTTGGATCTACTGATAACTCTCACCGTCATTTTAGGTAAGGTTGCGATCTTTATTGGCTTCATGCTGGTCATTGGCAAGCGTATTTTTCCAAAGCTACTTTGGTATGTCGCCAGCACAAAATCACAAGAACTTTTTATTTTATGCGTGGTTTCAGTAGCAGTCGGCATTGCCTATGGCGCCGCTATTCTGTTTGATGTATCACTCGCCCTGGGCGCCTTTTTCTCGGGTATGGTCATGCGCGAATCTCCACTGAGCCATCGGGCCGCCCAGGAATCCCTGCCCCTACGAGATGCTTTCTCCGTGCTGTTTTTTGTATCGATTGGCATGCTGTTCGACCCCGATATCCTTCTGGAAGAACCGCTGAAGCTGGTAATTGTGGTCATAATCATCATTTTTGGTAAATCCGCGATTGCCCTGCTACTCATTCTCGTGTTGCGCTATCCGCTTAATACCGCCCTGACAGTTTCGGTCAGTCTGGCGCAAATTGGTGAGCTTTCTTTTATACTCGCGTCTCTGGGTCATTCATTGGGTCTTCTGCCAAGCGATGGTTACAGCCTCATCCTGGCCGGTGCGCTGGTAACCATCACTCTCAATCCACTGGTATTCCAGACAGCAGAGCCTATTCAGAACTGGATTCGTGCCCGTTCCAGACTGGCACGCCTCGTGGAACGACCAAATGACCCTCTGGCGGAGTTGCCATTTGCGGTCAGTTCCGAAGCAGTTACCAATCATGTCATCATTGTCGGTTTTGGCTCGACAGGTGCACGAATGGGCACGATGCTGGCAAAACAGGCCATCCCCTTCGTCGCTGTTGACCCAAACCGGGAGTTGATCGAGCAGCTGCGTAGCGAAGGTATCCACGCAGTAGCAGGTAACGCAAGCGAGCCCGCAGTATTGATCCAGGCGCATATTGCCCGATCTGCTGTACTGGTAATTACGGTATCAGACCCTATCGCCGTTAGGCAAATGGTTGAAGTATCACGCATCCTGAATCCTCATAATGACATTCTAATCAGTACCTTTAACAAGGAAGAGGCAGCTATTCTCCAACAGGAGCAAACTGGAACGATTTTTCTCGGAGAGCAAGTGCTGGTGGAAAATGTGGTGGCACGAATAACGTGCAGCCTGCAGCAGCACAAGAGTACGAATGAGGCACAACATTGAGATTTGAGGACGCAAGAATTCTTGCTTTTTACTCTATTTGAAATTCGTTTCTCAATTCCACACAGATCATTTGTTACGAATCCAGACAGTCAGTTTACTTACCCCCTATATCACGCAACATCCAATCGGATATCTGCGCTGAATACTGTAAAATAGCCATGGCGAGTTAAATTGCTGACATCATAATTTCTGAAGATTACGTGAAACGCAGTTAACCGGCAATTTCTCGTTGTTTTTAAAAAAATTTTTATATTTTTATAGGAAAATATCTAATGGCTTCAAAAGCAGTTTTTTATCACGCAGGTTGTCCCGTTTGTGTGTCTGCAGAACAGACTGTAGCTAATGCGCTGGATTCTGCAAAATACCAGGTGGAGAGTGTGCACCTGGGTACGGACAAATCCAGAATCGGTGAGGCAGAGGCTGCAGGTGTCAAGTCGGTTCCAGCGCTTGTTATCGATGGCGCTGCATTCCATATCAATTTTGGCGCCAGTATTTCAGATCTGAAATAATCGTTAAAATATGAGGTAATGGACACACGCAGAAATGTGCCCGTTACTGTTCATTATAAAAGGGGCGTCCGCGCCCCTTTTGAGTGGGCGAAAACCTGGATCGTTAGATATAGTTTTGTGTGTAGCTTAAAATCTGCAGCGCAACCAATTATTTTAATTCAAAAAGAAGACCCACTCCCCTCCTCTTTTTTCAGTTTATACCTCACCGGAATCGTCAATATACTATTCCGGTGATTCTGTTTTTTCTATGCTGTGGTTTCTAACCACCTATCAGTAAATTCTAAAGAGAATCCCGTTACCATTAGTTTTGGCAATGTTTCTAAATGTGAATTCTGCCAGCATAATTCCTATACTGAGAGTACAGATGGCAGCTGTTTTAATTACTGCTTTTTAGAACCCAGAGGCTATAAGTAAGCGCGTGATCGGAATTACAGCCGCTCTATTGGATAACATTTGCTTCTTTTATTGCCCATTACAAAGTTAAAACCACCGGCTTTAGCTGCGAGAACACGCCGCACAGAAAGTGTAACAAGAATTATAGATATGGAAGTCATACGGCTGGTCAGATTGAATACCATTTTGTATGGTAACGAAGTATCAATTTAAGATTTTGAAAGGAGGGATGGCAGAACGCGTTCGGGAGTTGGCTCGTCAGACGTGTGAAGCATTTGAAATCAGGATTGTACAGGGTATAGTGAGTAAGGATTATGTGCATATACCGGTAAGTTGCCCCCCGGAGATGGCGCCGAGCAAGATCATGCGACGGACAAAAGGACTAACATCGAACTATCTGGTTGAAGGATTTCCTCACCTGAAGAAGAAATATTGGAGAAAGCATTTTTGGACGCAAAGGTATTTTTGCGTGACAGTAGGTCAGATGACAGAGGATATGATTAAACAATACTTGAAGCATCATTTTGCACCAAATCCAAATGATAGTTTTAAAATGGCGCCGGAATAAAACGCGTCGTTTAGTCGACGCGTATCCGGACTTTTAGTCAGTAACTCAAATCCACCGGCAAATGGCAGCTATGGCTGCATAGGGAGTACACGATGGGCAGTGGAACTGTCGTTGCATGCCTTGGTTCGTTCAGCCTCGGCATGATGATCATCTTCGATCGCCTGATGATCGCAGATTGCTACAGAAATAAGCCTGATCAGGCCTGGCTGGTGTCTGCATCAGCAGGTTTCTTGTTAGGAACGCTTGCCACTGGCGTTACCTGGTTGCTATACACTGCTTTCTCGCCAGTTACACTGATCGATCTTTTCAACAGCATGGTCAGGCTATTCTATCCTTATGGAATAGCGATGATGCTTTGTGGCGCACTTTGTGTGCAGGTGACTTGTCATTACTTTCGCCTGTTTATACCCCAGGGAGGCAGAGAAGTAAATGAAACCGCCATTGCCATGTGGTTGGCGACTACCCCGATATGGATACTCCTTGCGCTGGTTATTATTCACTTATTTGACCTTGATTTTTTATTTCCCGGGAGACTGGAAGACGTTAATTTGACAAAAGAATTTGCTATCGTTGTCGCACTGGCGGTAGGGGCGCTTATCTGGTTTGAAACAGGCGATGCAAAACAATCAGTACCGTTCCTGGTTTCGTTGGAACGCAACGCTGAAATTCTCAAAATGCTGTCGGCGATTGTTGGCTATACGATCATCCTGTCGTCAATTTTGCGCAATGGTGATGTGATGACAACCACAGAAGTACTGGCTCTTCAGCCTTTGTTCTGGGCCGGATTTATTGCAGGTGTACGCGTTCTGCTGAAAAAAAAGAATCGAATAGATTTTTGTCGTAACTGGTGCCGAATGAAGAAATTTCTGATTCCTACCATGGTTGCAGAAATTATCGGCATGACCGTTTATTATTTTGAGTTTTTTGCGCTGAGCAAAGCAGACCCAACACTGGTAAACCTAATTTCCGGCGCTCACATCATCCTTGTCTTTATTTTTATTGCCATCCTGGCAAAAGTCCGGCGATACATGGAACGAAGCAATATACATCGTCTCTGGTGTCTTGGTTTGCGATTGACAAGAGAAAGACTACCAGAGACTAGCATTACACCACGCAAGCTAGTGTGGTTTCTGGTTGTGTTGCTTGCTCTCTCCTGTGCTACCCTATTAGCTGCCTGAGCATTTAATTACCAATTCTATGACAGCGACCCATGGTCTTGACGGTACAAAAATAGCACCAACTAATAATTAAATAAGTCGATGAAACCTGATTTCTGGCTGGAACGTTGGGAACGCGAGGAAATTGGCTTCCACCGGACCAGCATACACTGGGCTTTAACGACGTACTGGCATCAGATTGCTGCTAACAGCCATGCGCCGGTGTTAGTTCCCCTATGCGGCAAAAGCGTGGATTTACACTGGTTAATGCTGCGTGGCCATCCTGTGGTTGGCATCGAGCTAAGTCCGAAAGCTATCACCGAATTCTTTACAGAATGGGGGCGAAATCCCGAGCAAGAAAGAAATTCAACAATCACTTACTGGCAGGCTGAAAATATCAGGCTTGTCCAAGGTGATTTCTTTGAGGTTTATCCAGACAAGCCATTTCAATATTTTTATGATCGCGCTGCACTCATTGCCCTTCCGGCAACGATGCGATCACAGTATCTTGATCATCTAATTAGCTGCCTGACCACTCGATCCAGCGGGCTGCTGGTTACACTGGAATATGACCAGCAGAAAATGGACGGCCCACCCTTTTCTGTTACACATGCTGAATTGTCTGGCCGAAACGAACTATATTTTGATCAATTGGCTCGCCGAGATGTGCTCGCTGAGTATTCGCATTTTGCTAAACAGGGGCTGGATTACCTGTTTGAAACTATCTACCGGGTAACCAGGATTTAAAAAGCATTCTGCAGAGAGCAAACGTATTCAATCCCCGCAATATGCCATTTTTGCTAATGGCTTTACTCGGCCGTCTTGAGTAAGATGCGAATTTAGTGCTAAATTGCCGCGAGTGGTTCTTTGTTTTTATTGGAGCAAATTTTATGAACTGGTCCGAGTTGTACTGGCACCGTATCACGCCGCTCCATCTGCTGCTGTGGCCGGCCAGCCTTATCTACATAATATTTCAGACGATTCGCCGCTATTTATACCGGCGAGCTGCTTTGACTGCCGTTAAAATTACGATACCGGTTATCGTACTCGATAGCATCACCGCCAACAATACCGAAAAATTACCTGCCCTGATCTGGGTGATTAATCTGCTGAAAAGCTCCGGCCTGCGTCCTGCCATCATTGGTCGTGGTTATCCCGATAATTATCATCAGCCAATGGCAGTTACCAATGCAAGCAATGCCAAGCTAGCTGGAGATGAACCCCTGTTACTGGCCAATATGCTTCACCAAACCTGTCCAATATGGATTGGCTACAACCGTATCGAAGTGGCAAAAGCGCTGCTGCAAGCGCACCCGGAGTGCAATGTTCTGATATGCAATGATGGTCTACAGGATTTGCGTTTGCATCGTGATACTGAAATCATTGTAGTCAACACCAGCCATGTCAACTTCGGTAACGGTCTGATTATGCCAGCAGGTCCTCTGCGAGACAGGCTGGCTCGCCTGAAAGATGCAGATGCAGTTGTAACAGCGGGAGGCAGGCAACAGGCCCCCGATGTTGGCAAACGGGTAAGGATATTTCAGCTCGACTTGCAGGAACAAAAATATGTCAATCTGATGCGGCCGGTATTGACCATTAGCGCAAGTGAGTTAAATGATCAGCGCATTCATGTCATGGCGAGTGAAGCGAATGCTCAATATTTTGTGGATAGCCTGAGGTTTCTAAAAGCTGCTCTGACAGTGCAAACTTTTGCCAGCGGGCACAAATTCACTCAAAAAGATTTCCAGCCCACTAATATACAAATGATTCTAATGCCATGGGAGGATGCAGTAAAATGCATGGGCATCAACGATTCGCGAATCTGGTACCCATGGCAGGAAAGCCTGATCGAGCCCGGTTTGCGGGAAGTCATCTTACAGAAATTAAGAGAAAAATTTATGGATCCCAAACTACTGGATATTCTGGTTTGCCCGCTTTGTAAAGGGCCGCTTATTTACAGGAAAGATAACCAGGAATTAATCTGCAAACCCGATCGCTTGGCTTATCCTATTCGCGACGGTATCCCCGTTATGCTGGAAGAAGAGGCAAGGTCCATTCCTCCAGAAGAAGACATCAAATAACCGGTACAGCCGGATGCCGGTTTTGTGAGTAATCTGAATACAATCTGCTACGGCGATTTCAATCCTACGCCGGCCAAAAGTTTTTGCGAGTTGATTAAGCAGGCCGTTTTTTCGGTGCGATAGATTGTTTCTGACAGATTGATCGGGATAAACAAAGAGATTAATTGCTTCATCACGACGGCTAAAGTTTTTGTAATAGTTCAATAGTCAATCTTGTGCGCTTGTGCCAAAGCTTTTTTCGCCACCAAGCGAATGATTTCAGCTTGATTTTCAGTCAGTCTCATTATCAAACATCTTCAGTGACGACGAAGAGAGTTGCTCAGGAAAATTCTCATGTTGCGTATCTTTCTGCAAGATTCATTGTAATGCGATAATCTGATTGCTTGGGATTTTGGTATTGATTATGATTATGAAGAGGCATGTCAAGGTGTTCGGTTTTGGTGTGAGATTGTCGTGTTGCGGAGTGTATTTGAATAATTTTATTGAGCACCTGTTTGGCTACTCGCGAGATAAGAAAGTGCGGGTAAATTAATTTACCCTTATCCTCTGGATTCAAGCCAGCATGTTGCGCTATCTGATCTCCCATATGATTTAGATCGAGGCCAAGCAGGATTGCGGGTGCATCGACACGTGGACAGGTGCGCTGATCACCAATTTGGCTGAATCCCAACGTACTCTTGTAGAAGCGAACGTGACGAGGATTGATTTCAATAACCGCGGTCTCCACTCCATGAAGGAAACGGGCATACATATAAGCAATATGGAACAGAGCGGCGAAGATTTGCTTTGAGCTGGTATTGGGAGTGAAAGCAAGCTTGGATACTTCGCATACATTTCTGCCTTCGTTGCGGAAGGTATCGATTTCATTCTTGTAGAGTTGATCAGCAAGCAGACCGTTGCCCGAATCGACTGTCAGCGTTAGCGTACCAAGAAGTTGCTGAGCATTGCGGGCTTCAAAGGTGTACTGATTTGGGCTGTCTGAAAAAACGGAAGTACTTTCTGTCTGATAGCCGCGGGTGGCATACATACGCTTGATGAGTGTGCTGGCTTTGATGCGCTGCTTGAAAGAACTAACCAGATGAATGCTGAAGTTGGCGGTTTCCAGTAAGCAGTCCCCTTCAATCAAAGAAAGGCATTTTTTGCTGGAATTTTCCGAAAGCTGATATTTGATATCTGGCAGCTTTGGGCGTGAAGAGAATGAGTTTTCGAAGCGGGGATTTTGATTTTTTTGCGGAATTTTTTTCAAATTTGTGGCGAAATTATTTGTTTCAATCTGCATGGTGATTAACCCTCATGAGTTTGTTCATATCGGAAATGAGTTGATATAGAAAAACAATACTGTACTCACTAGATTAAGCACGAACTATGCCACCTATTTTTTTAAATATAAAACAACAACTTGATGGCAATAAGAAAAATATCTCTTCAAAACTGTCGCTTCATGGATAACAAGAATCACATATAATTACTAACAAATTGTTTATAAATGTTTTTATTTGTCTCTAAAAAGAGACGCTATTATTTCATTCGAGCTACATGTATTGTAATCTTGCATTAACAATTGATTTTTCAATGAAAAATATTGTGTCTGAAATTTTTTATAAATTTGTCATTCGAATGAGCAACGGATATCGTTAGAAGAGACAGCCCCAAGAGATTATTTTGAAAGCCCCCATTCATACGTTCCTGATCGTATGCTCCTGATTCCGCTATTGCGCAGCGGAAGAAATTTATTGCCCATTATTGCTGTTATCTCTTTTTTCAATCGGCTGCGCTGCAGCAGGCGTCACATCAAATTGCCGATTTGATATTCGGTGGTTTTCTGGTTGTCCTGGGACTAATTTTGTTTATTTATGACCTGGAAATGGGCTTGTTTCCGTTTGGCAAGAGTATGGCACACGCATTTGCCTGCAAGGGAAGCGCGCCATGGTTGCTGGCTTTTGCATTTGCACTCGGTTTTAGTACCGCGATTGCAGAACCAGCTTTAATTACGATTGCCTGAGAAGCTGGCGCAATAGCGGCACGCGTAGAAGTTGTTTTGGATACGCCGCAAGCAGCTGCGGATTATGCAATGAGTCTATGTTTGGTAGTTGTGTTGGCAGTAAAGTAGGTATGGCAGCCGTTTTGGGTGTCACTCATATCATCAAAGGATGGCCAACTCACCATTTTATTATTGGAAGCTATTCGCTTCCGCTAGTTATTGTAATGACTTTATTTGCACCAGCAGAAATTATCGGCATTGCCTATGATTCTGGCGAGGCCACTACTTCGACGATTACCACACCTTTGGTGACCACATTAGGCGTGGGACTGGCCTCATCCATCCATGGGCGTGACTCGCCGCCGATAGACGGATTTTGCCTGATTGTATTTACGCGTCTCTTTCCGATTGTGACGGTGGTGATTTATGTGCAGATTGCCGAATATCTCGTCAAACGACTGAAAAGAATTGGTCAACCTGATAAATGACGCCTATCATTTTGATATTTTAGAGTAAACAGATCGAGTAAGTTATGCATCTCAAATCAATCATCATTTTTTTGGATGATTGCAAAGCCGAGCGGGTAACAGAGGCCGCGCGCAAGGCTAGCGCTACATACAGGCACAACCATCATTTTCAGCGCACGTGGCGAAAGAATGAACAAAGTCGCGACTTTTCTGGACCTGTTTCTGGAAACTCAGTGGATATCATCGTGCCGCTGGTAGAAGAACATCTTTCCAGAACCATTATGGAAACAATTGCAGAAATAGGCCAGTTTGATGCGACAGCGGGCACAGGCATTGCTTTTCAAATAGATGTCGAAGATGCCGTGGGATAGCGCTTGCGCATACCTTTTCGACCGGTTTGGTTTGTCGCCGGCAGCAGTCGCCGATGATGGCGGGATTACCGGGGTAGTCAGCTATAACTGATATGGTGATTGAGGGCAGCTAAGTGAATAGTTGCAAGATACGCTCAAGCGATGAAATGCGGCATGACAAATAGTCTAGCTGCACGGCAACAGCATTCAGCGTATTCCTTTCAAGCTATAATACGCATTTGAAAGTTTCAACCAACACACCCATTCCATGCAAGAAAAATACCATCCGCAGGAAGTAGAGCAAGTCACGCAGCAATATTGGCAAGAAAAAGCTGTTTTTCAGGCTTCCGAAAAATCGGACAAGCCAAAGTTCTATTGCCTATCCATGTTTCCCTACCCTTCCGGCAAACTCCATATGGGGCATGTGCGCAATTACACCATTGGTGACGTGTTATCCCGCTATCGCCGAATGAAGGGTTATAACGTGCTGCAACCCATGGGCTGGGATGCCTTTGGCCTGCCGGCCGAAAATGCCGCCATCCAGCGCGGTGTGCCGCCTGCGCAGTGGACCTATGACAATATCGCTTACATGCGCAGCCAATTACAGAGTCTCGGATTCGGGATCGACTGGTCGCGCGAGATTGCAACCTGTCACCCGGACTATTATCGCTGGAATCAATGGTTGTTTCTGCGCATGCTGGAAAAAGGTATCGCTTATCAGAAAACCCAAGTCGTTAACTGGGATCCGGTAGATCAGACGGTGCTGGCGAATGAGCAGGTTATAGATGGGTGTGGCTGGCGCACGGGCGCCCTGGTAGAAAAACGGGAAATTCCAGGCTATTACCTGGCGATCACCCGCTACGCAGACGAGCTACTGGCCGACCTTGAAAAGCTTCCCGGCTGGCCGGAGCGGGTCCGGACCATGCAGGCCAACTGGATTGGCAAAAGTTACGGTGTGGACATCACTTTCCCGCCAGATATGGATTCTGGCATGCCACAGGCATTGAAAGTTTTCACAACCCGCGCAGACACCCTGATGGGCGCAACCTACGTGGCAGTTGCCGCGGAACATCCCGTCACTCTCCATGCTGCGCGGACCAATCCGCAACTTGCCACTTTTATCGAAACCTGTAAACAGGGAGCAACAATTGAGGCCGAACTGGCCACTCAGGAAAAAATGGGCATGGCAACCGGCTTGTTTGTCATACATCCATTGACAGGTGAGCGTTTGCCGGTATGGGTCGCCAATTATGTTCTGATGAGCTATGGTGAAGGTGCAGTCATGGCGGTACCCGCACATGATGAGCGTGATTTTGAATTTGCCAGTAGCTACGATCTGCCGATCAAGCCGGTAATCAGGCCACTGCAAGGTGAATTGAACCTGCCGCTGGCAGAGGCGTTTACTGAATACGGTGTCACCATCGCTTCCGGAGCATTTTCCAACTTGGAATCATCTGCTGCAATTGTTGCTGTTGCTGCTGCACTTGCTGAAAAAGGATTAGGTGAAAAAAGAGTTCGCTATCGCCTGCGTGACTGGGGAATTTCACGGCAACGTTACTGGGGTTGCCCGATTCCGTTGATTCATTGCGATCAATGCGGAGTCGTGCCTGTGCCGGATGATCAGCTGCCGGTAATCCTGCCTGAAGACCTGGTGCCGGATGGTTCTGGTAATCCACTGACGAAAACCGCGGCATTTTATGCATGTAACTGTCCGCGTTGCGGCAGCCCTGCCCGGCGTGAAACAGACACGATGGATACTTTTGTCGACTCCTCATGGTATTTTATCCGCTATGCATGCCCTGATCAGCACGGTGCAATGGTTGATCAGCGTGCCAACTACTGGTTGCCAGTCGATCAATATATTGGTGGTATCGAACACGCCATTCTGCACCTGCTGTACTCGCGCTTCTGGAGCAAAGTTATGCGTGACTTCGGCCTGGTAGCATTTGATGAGCCTTTTTCCAATTTGCTTACGCAAGGAATGGTGCTCAATGAGATTTTTCTCCGAAAATCTGAAAACGGGCGTATTGAATATTATGCACCTGCAGAAGTTGATGTAATCCAGAATGCGGATGGCAAAACTTACGTTCTCCGTGCGGATGCCGAGCCAGTAGAGTTTGGAGGCGTGGGCACGATGTCCAAATCGAAGAATAATGGCGTCGATCCGCAAGGTATTGTCGATCAGTATGGTGCGGATACCGCCAGATTATTCATGATGTTTGCCAGCCCGCCTACACAGACGCTGGAATGGTCAGATGCTGGTGTGGAAGGTGCCTTCCGCTTTCTCAAACGCCTGTGGCGGCAGGTCTATCTGCATGTGCAATCAGGTACAATCACACCAAAGAATATCTCCCTGCAGCAGCACTCACTTCCAGCCGGACTGAAATCATTGCGCTGTCAGCTGCACCAGACTATCGTCAAGGTAACGGATGATCTGGAGCGACGTCATACTTTTAATACTGCGATTGCTGCCGTGATGGAGCTGATCAACGAATTGGCAAAATTGCCCAAGAACGATCTGTCAGCACAATGCTTGATGCAGGAAGCACTGGAAGTTATTGTACTGTTGCTCTCACCGATCGTGCCACATATTTGTCATACGCTATGGCGAGAATTAAAGCCAGGCACGGAACTGCTCGATCAGCCATGGCCGCAAGTGGACGAACAGGCACTGGTACAGGACGAAATAATGCTGGTAGTGCAGGTCAATGGTAAACTGCGTGGTCGTATTCAGGTTGCAAAGGAAGCTGATCAAGCAGCCATTGAACGTGCTGCCATGGCGGATGAGCATATTCAAAAAATGATTTCCGGCCAATCTATCAAAAAAATGGTGATTGTCCCTGGCAAGCTGGTTAACATCGTAATTTAATCGATATGCCGCACTTACCGCTGTCTACGTTACCATCCATGCCGGCTCGTCTGCTGGTGATATCTTTGTTTGTCTATCTAACTGCTTGTGGCTTTCAGCTTCGCGGGCAATTGGCTGATCTGCCATATGAGCGAGTTTATGTGACAGCGCCGGTTGGATTAACGATTGGTGCAGACATGAAACGCGCGCTCAGGACACATACCCGGATAAAAGTAGTCTCAGATATTGAGAAAGCTGAAGTCGTGTTGCAAATTGTGCATGCCATCAACGAAAAAAGAATCTTGTCACTTTCTGCCGGTGGGCGGGTACGTGAATTTGAGCTTGGTTATCGTGTAGCCACCCGTCTGCTCGATCCAGCGGGAAATGAGCTGGCTACGCTGAGAGAGGTCCATTTAACACGTATTCTTCCCTTTCTGGATGCACAGGTGTTAGCCAAAGCAACAGAGGAAGAAATGTTGTATCGCGATATGCAACATGATGCAATACAGCAGATTCTTCGACAAGTATCGGCGATCAATCCCGGTTAAATCATTTCAATGAAGTTCTCTCCAGAGCAATTGAGTAATCAACTCAAGCAGGCGATTGCACCGCTTTACGTGCTGATGGCTGGTGAATTGCTGCCGGCCATGGAGGCGGCTGACGAGATCCGACTGCACGCGGAAAAACAAGGTTATATTGATCGAGAAATCATCTCGGTCGATCAGCATTTTGACTGGTCAGTACTACGCCAATGGGGACGTCAGTCTTCGCTGTTCGGTAACCGCCGCTTGCTCGATATCCGTATCCCGACCGGGAAACCTGGCAGAGAAGGCCGTACCGCTCTGGAAGCACTTAGTCAACGCTTGCCAGAGGAAGCAATCACCGTAATTTCACTTCCCTGGCTGGATCAGCAAAGCCAGAATAGCAAGTGGTTCAAGGCACTAGAGCAAGCAGGTCACCTCATCGTGATTCCGGCAATTAAGCGCGAGCAGCTTGCTGCCTGGATTGAAAAACGTCTGCATCGTCAGAATCAGAGCACTGACCGGGATACTCTGCAATTTTTCGCGGATAAGATCGAAGGCAATATTCTGGCCGCTCATCAGGAAATACAGAAACTGGCCTTGCTTTATCCACCAGGCAAGCTGACATTTGAACAGATCAAAACCGCCATCCTCGATGTGGCGCGCTACGATGTTACGCAACTGGCAGAAGCGATGATAAATGCTGATATTGCCCGCTTTGGCCATATTTTGTCGAGTTTGCAGGTAGAAGGCGTGGCCTCTCCCTATATTCTGGCCGTGCTATCAGAGGAGATCCGGTTGTTACTCAAGCTGCATACGGCGATCAGGATCGATCGAAATGTACCCCTTGCACAGATCATGAAAACACTGCGTATCTGGCCATCCAGACAAAAACTTATTGCTACTGCATTCAAGCGCATTAATCTAAATCTACTCATAGATGCGCTCCGTCAGGCAGCCAATATCGACCAAATCATCAAGGGGATGACAACAGGTGATGAATGGCAGGAACTCTTGAACTTAGGCGCCACGCTGGCTGCCACTGGTAAATATCACTCTTTAACTATGAAATTATAGAAAACCAATGAAAGCAAAAATTACCCTGCGCGAGGGCGTCAGTTTTCTAGGAGAAACTGATAGCGGTCATGCTGTATTGATGGATGGTGCACCAGGAGCAGGCGGAAAAAATTTGGGGCCGCGTCCGATGGAAATGATTTTGCTCGGGCTTGGCGGGTGTACGGCATTTGATGTTGTTCTGATTTTACGTAAAAGCCGCCAGATAATAACGGATTGTCAGGTAGCAATTGAAGCACAGCGCGCGATAACCGATCCCAAGGTTTTTACCCAGATCCACCTGCACTTTATTGTTACCGGAAAGGAGCTGAACCCAAAACAGGTTGAGCGTGCCATCAACCTTTCTGCAGAAAAGTATTGCTCTGCTTCAATGATGTTGAAGGACACAGTCAAGATAACGCACGATTACGAAATAGTTGTCAGCTCCATGTAAACGTACGTAGTTGTTCTTTTAAGATAGGTAGCACATAAAATTTACTGTTCGTGCTTTCTTTTGCAGAGCAATACTTTTATAATCTGTAATTGATGCCACCAATCGATTAGTTAAATTACTGGACAATCGGTTTTAATTCTGGTATCAATATTGAAGTCTTGCACAATATGAAGACTTGGTAATATCAGTATCACTTATAACAAGAACGATATCTGTAGTGTTTATTGAAATTAATCATAGGAGGTTAAAATGAGACTTTTGTTTATTTTCGCTGCTTTAATGGTCACTTTATCACTGACTGCCTGCATGGCTGAAAAACCTGCTCAATATCCGCCTAGCGCACTGATGGAACGTGATTCCATGCCGGACAAGGTTGATGAGGCTGAAAAAAAATGAGATTTAAAAAATGATGGTTCAATTTAAAACCGCCCCTGAGGGGCGGTTTTTTTTATGATGCGCTTTGCAGAATTTCAAGCAAGCGCTAATGCATCAGGTATTCTCCGAAATCAACTTGATGGCAGTTTAAAAATCAGTCAGAAAAATTTCCACTGCCGGTCAGTTCAATCAGATTGAGTTTCCTGTTCTCTTGGTTCAGGACAACGATGACAATACGATTTCTGCCAGCGAATCACAATCCTTGCAAGAAAAATTAAACCATCTGGGCAAGCCCGACGAACTTCTGTTTGCTAGCTTGCTGGATCACAGCGATCTGGCGACCAACCTCGAACAGTTTTCCAAACTCGACTTCTGGCACGCACCCTTGGCTCATTTTTTATACGCTCATAATGTGTGCATAAAAAAACACCTCACAAAACTGATCGTGAGGTGTAAAGGCTTCGTCACAAAATCTATATCAGACGCGCTGACTTTGTCCGAAACTTGAGGAGAGAAACATCACTACTCACAACGGGCAGATAGAAAAAATACCCCTAACTGCTTTTCCTGTGCCAGTCATTCAATTAAAAACCTATCCCCAGATAACCACCAGCCGTAAAGCCATCGACTTTAACGCCATCCAGTCGCCCAGAAGTTAAGTGGTAGCGGGCATCAATACCAAGAAATACAGATTTCCAAATGTTGTAATCAGCACCTGCAGCAAACATGACACCTGGCTGTAAAACCGTAATGGACTCAGTTGGTGGACTGACAACATGAATCGCCAAACCGGCCGGAATGATCCACGGCCGGAAACGACTACCTTCCATAAATTTAATCTTGGGTGAAGCTGTCAATGTGAACATATCCACAGTCACGCCGTTAGGGTTCAATGTGCCGCCTGCGAGCTGTGTCGGTGAATTCGCCAACGCACCACCCGCAACTTTTCCGAATTGCTTGTATTCAAACATCAACTCAGCAAATACACTGGTGCCAGGCATCAGGTCCCAAACATTATCGGTCAAGTTAAAATCAAATCCAGCGCCTATGTACCAGGCATTCCGGTCAGCCTGTTCTTGGGCACCAACCGGAGCAACGCTGCTCTGAATAGAAACGCCATTACGCAAATTGTTACTGCGCGCATATCCCCCCCGGAAAAAGAGCATATGCTTATGAGTAGCTGTGGATTGCTCCAACGCCTCCACTTTCTGCGAATCCTGCACCGCATTGGATTTGACGCGATCCAGTTCACCGCGTATCGTCTGGAGTTGCTGCTCCATAGTTCTGATTTGCTCTTCAAGTGCACGCGTCGTGCTGCCTTGCGCTATCACCTGCGAAGAAGATATGGTTAACAGTGCTGTGACTACTATGCCGGAAAGAATTATTTTTCTATTAAAATGTTGACTCACCTAACCCTCCTTTTTATTTATTAAGATTGGTTTGCTGCTTGACGGATAATATAGATTTTCCTTGCGTCACTATTTGATCAAGATCAAGGTATTGTTATTTTATTGTCATTTTTCTGGTCATTATCAGCTCCACCTTTCCTCACCATGATTCCTTTTCTGCTACCTCATTCCACCTTTCCGCCTCTGCAGCAGGCCTTGCAGGAACCAAACGGTCTGCTTGCGGCAGGCGGAGATTTATCCACCCGGCGATTGCTGGCTGCTTATAAAAAAGGAATTTTCCCGTGGTTCAATGCAGGGGAGCCAATTCTGTGGTGGAGTCCGGATCCACGCATGGCGCTGTTTCCTGCCGATATCAAGATTTCCCGTTCACTTCATAAGACCTTGAAACGGCATCGTTTTGCAGTTCGTGCTGACTCCGCTTTCAGTACGGTCATGCATGCCTGCGCAGCGCCCCGCGATGGGCAGGCCGGCACCTGGATTCACCCGGAAATGATTACCGCATACGAGAATCTGCATCAGCAGGGATTATGCCATTCGGTCGAAACCTGGCTAGGTGACGAACTGGTGGGAGGGCTATATGGTGTCGCTCTGGGAAGGATATTTTTTGGGGAATCGATGTTCTCCCGCATCAATGACGCTTCCAAGATTGCCCTGGTTTACCTGGCTAGACAGCTTCAACAGTGGGGTTTCGGTCTGATCGACTGCCAGATGAAAACACCCCACCTCGCCTCGATGGGCGCCATCGAGATCTCCAGACGGGAATTTACCAATCTGCTTGCTACCTGGGTTGAATTGCCTGATCGACAAGGACAGTGGAATTTTGACTATACTTACCGCGGATAACACACGGCAACAATCACTATGGATTTTCATCTTACCGAATATTATCCTTGCAGTTATCTGCCCGATAAATCTGCCCGGTCAAGAATCGCGGTCGCACACAACTCGCCTGAATCTCTTGTTTATGCACGCTTGATCAGGCAAGGGTACCGCCGAAGCGGCCATTTCATTTATCGGCCGGAATGTGATCGATGCCAGTCCTGTCTGCCGGTAAGAATACCGGTCGAGCAATTCTGTGCCAGCCGCACACAGCGCCGGGTATGGAAACAGCATCAGCATCTGCTGGCGGCTTGGCATCCGCTTCATTATAACCCGGCACATCTCGAGCTTTATCAGCGCTACCAGCATGCTCGCCATACCGGTGGTAGCATGGAAAACGACAGCCATGCACAATATTGTGACTTTCTACTGAAAAGTAACGTTGATTCATTCCTGATCACTTTTCATGAAAATGATCAACTGCGGATGATTAGCATCATTGATCAGGTGCCAGACGGGCTGTCGTCGGTTTATACTTTTTTTGATCCGTCTGTCGTCAATGCCAGCTACGGAACGTTTAATATCCTCTGGCAGATCGAGCAATGCCTCAGCAGGCATCTGCCCTATCTCTATCTGGGCTATTGGATCGCGGAGAATCGCAAAATGCGCTACAAGTCAAATTTCAAACCTTTGCAAGTTTTCACTGGCAATCAATGGCAAACAATGCACCTGACTGCCAGAGCAGACAATCCAGATGCTTTATAACCTGCTGCGCCCGCTCTTTTTTCTGCTGGACCCTGAAACAGCGCATACGGTAACGCTCCGCTCCCTCGATCTGCTCCGTCAGGTCAGACTAGCGGCCCGCCAGCCAGTTGCCTGTGAACCAACGACAGTAATGGGATTGACGTTTCCCAATCCAGTCGGGCTGGCAGCCGGGCTCGATAAAAATGGCGCTTATCTCGATGCACTTGCCACGCTGGATTTCGGTTTTATCGAAATCGGCACTGTCACGCCTCGCCCTCAGCCGGGCAACCCCAGGCCACGATTATTCCGGATTCCCGAGGCACAGGCGATTATCAATCGCATGGGATTCAATAACGCAGGGGTGGACAAACTGCTGATTAATGTTGCCAATGCCCGTTTTCAGGGAATATTAGGTATCAATATCGGGAAAAACGCCGACACGCCACTGGTAAATGCTGTCGATGATTACCTAATCTGTCTGCGCAAGGTTTACCACATTGCCAGTTACATCACGGTCAATATTTCATCACCCAACACCGCTGGGCTCAGACAACTGCAACAGGCGACGGAACTCGACAAGCTGTTGCAGCTGTTGAAAAATGAGCAAACTCGATTAACCGATCAACACAGCCGCTATACGCCACTGGTCATTAAAATTTCACCTGACCTAGAGTCGCCACAAATTGAACAAATTGCCCAATTGCTCATCAAGCATCGCATGGATGGTGTCATTGCGACCAATACCACCCTTTCTCGTGATGGCGTGGGGAACTTCCAGCACAACAGTGAAAGCGGTGGTTTAAGTGGCATGCCCCTTGCTACGCGTAGCAATACTGTCATTAAGCTGCTCGCAGGACATCTGCAGGGAGCCGTTCCCATCATTGGCGTCGGCGGCATCGTGCAACCTGCCGACGCACAAGCAAAAATCGCGGCAGGTGCAAGTCTCGTTCAGCTCTACTCCGGCTTGGTTTATCAGGGACCCAAGCTGGTAACCGAAACGGTCAGGACTCTTTGCGGGAAACCTATCCATGACTGATAAATCAGCACTCATCGAACAGATTGACGCAATCCTGCCACAAATTCATTGCGGCCAGTGTGGTTATGACGGTTGCCAACCCTATGCGGCTGCAATAGCCGATGGTCAGGCTGACATCAACCGGTGTCCTCCGGGCGAATATGCCGTGATTGAAAAACTTGCACAACTGCTTGGCCTTGCTCCCAAGCCACTTGATACGACTTACGGCCATCCCAAACCACGAGCAGTGGCCGTAATCGATGAAGCTCAATGTATCGGCTGCACATTCTGTCTGCGCGCCTGTCCGGTAGATGCCATCGTGGGGGCTGCCAAACTGATGCACACCGTCATTTCACAGGAATGTACCGGCTGCGAACGCTGTCTTGCGCCCTGCCCGATGGATTGTATCTACATGCAGACCGTATCGGAAACTGCTCCCACCGAGAGTCTGATTCAGAAAACAGCACGTGAGCAGCAAGCACGGCAGCGTTATCGACATAGAGAAAAGAGGCTTGCTCAGAATCGACAGAAAAAATCATCCAATCCAGAAATTAGTCTGAACCAGCAAACAACTGTTAGCAACATTCACCAGCAGCCGGACAGCAACATAAAACAGGCAACCATCGAGGCTGCGATAGCGCGCGCCCGCGCCAAACTTGCCACGCCAACCGGAAAAACCTAGCGGCATCTATTTCAGAAATGAACGCCACCAAACGTCAGCAAATCTTTATGCGCTTGCGGGAGACCAATCCTGCTCCCACGACAGAACTCGAATACCAGACTCATTTTCAATTGTTGGTTGCTGTTATTCTCTCTGCCCAGGCAACCGACAAAAGTGTTAATCTGGCAACCAGAAAACTTTTTGCAGTTGCTGACACCCCCGAGAAAATTTTGGCACTCGGTGAAAGCGCCCTGAGTAAATATATCCAGCGTATCGGACTGTATCGCACCAAAACCCGGAATATCCTTGCTACCTGCGCATTATTGCTGGAACGCTACTGTAGTGAGGTCCCACGTACCCGTGAAGCGCTGGAACAATTGCCGGGAGTGGGGAGAAAAACCGCCAATGTCATTTTGAATACGGCATTTGGCAAACCTACCATTGCGGTGGACACCCATATTTTCCGCGTGGCCAACCGTACCGGTCTGGCGCCAGGAAAGAGCGTACTGGCGGTTGAACAAAAACTGGTCAAGGTAGTGCCACGGGAATTTCGCCAGGATGCGCATCACTGGCTGATACTGCATGGCCGCTATATCTGCAAAGCGAGGAAACCTGCATGCAGTATTTGCCCAATTGTGGATTTATGTGAATTTAAGCAGAAAAATTTTCCAGAAAATACTGATCTTATTCCGAACCAGCATGTTTAACCCGACCAGAATAGAAGTTCGGCAATTTTTCTGTGATACCTGGCAAAAATATCAGCTCAGGGAAATTCTGTCCGACATGGAAACGATTACGCTCGAAGTTGTGCTGCAGCACCCCGAATACCATACCATCCTGGAAAAAAGTGAGCATTACCTGGAGCAGAATTATCCACCCGAGATGGGCACAACCAATCCTTTCTTGCACATGAGCATGCATGTTGCCATTCGCGAACAACTGGCGATTGATCAACCCATTGGCATTCGTGAGAAATTTTTACAACTTTGCAAATTAACGGGAGATGAACATACAGCAGCGCACCACACGATGGAGTGTCTTGCGGAAACGCTCTGGAAATCTCAACGCAACCAGAGCGCACCAGATGCCACTATCTATCTTGACTGCATGGATCGTTGGCTTCATAAAGGGTAATGGCGCACATCACTAGAATGTCATTGGTACTCTGAGATTCAGTCTTGCGTCTTGCGCGTTGTCTGTCGTTCCAATACCCACAGACAAATTGATGTTCGTTTTATTGCTATACCTGAACGAATAGCCCAGCAGGAATTGCCCGATATCCAGCGCACTCCCACCAATATTGCGACCACTGACTTTCGTATTAAAAAAATGCTGGTGCGAATACCCCAGATTGAAAGAAGTTCGATCATTGACTGTAAATCCCATCCCGAACGTCATCCCCACCCCATCACCGGCATCAATCTTGCCAATATCTTCCTTCGTACTCATTGTATAGGTATAGCTGAGACTTCCAAAGAAAACTGCCGGGGCAGTCGGGTAGAGTGCGGTTATGCTTGGCTGGAAGGTAAAGAAGCCCGACCCGGTTGGCACTTCCAGCGGAAAATTAAATAACAGCTCTCTATTGTCCCCGGTAGGATCAGGCACGATTACTTCAGTAGTCTTCAGCCTGAATGGGCTTTTTCCAGTTGGCACGGTTGCCAGCATATTTCCCACGAGGATTGGCCAACCACCGGAACCATTAGTTAGCTGATAGCGCGCCGCAAACTCTATATCTCCCAAATTATGCCCATCCGCATTAAAAGTTTGATCAACGGCCGCTCCAGTACTAATAGGCCGCGCGCGCTGAATGTCAGCACGATAGGAATAGGGCACCCTGGCTTCTACTTCCAGACGATTAGTTAATCCATAACGCAAACCCAGGCTGGCAAAGAAACTATGCCGTTTTACCTGGCGAATATCGGTCAGGCCAATCACAATCGCCGGCAAAAATGTAAATGCATCTATAAATACACGATTATTATCAGAAAATGCATAGCTTAAAGATGGCTCGAGGACATATTTCCCTTTTTTAGTTAATACGCCACCCACCGTCTCAGAGAGCCGGGGCATTTCGGGCGGTCTTTCTGGTTCCGTAGGTTTGGGTGGCGCTTGACCAACTGGGCCGGAGGGTGCCTGCGTGGCTGCAGTCTTAGGCTTGTTCTCCTTAGTACTGGTAGAAGGTGATTGTGATGCGGGTTGTCCAGATAGTTGCTCAAATTGCTTCTTTAGTCGCTCAAGCTCTTTCGTTTGTTCTCCAAGCGCCCGGCGTTGTTGCTCCAGTTTTTTTTCCTGCTCGATCAGAAGCTGCCTGTATTGCTCTAACGAATCCTGCTGATTGCTTACCTGTGCATAAGCCGTACCTACGAAAAGAAGGCAACTTATGAAAAAAAAGCTTTTTGTGATTCCCCAAAATGAGCACCCCGTACTAATCCTGCTTTTGCCGTTTTCATCATCGTAATATTTTTTCATGTTGGACCAGCAAAGTGAGATCAAGAAAGCTTGCCATACAGCCAGCATCATACGACCGCCATCTTCAAAAATAGCGATGATTATATGAACGGAGAAATACTCATTGACTTGAGTAGATTATTGAATTAAACAATATCTACGGCTCTATTCAAGAAAATAGAGTAATAAATTATTCCAAAAAGATGTAAGTAAGACTCATTACTGCAAAGTTGGCATGATCAAGTCACTGATGACAGCACCGGATTTTAAATCAAATTTTGGCAAATTACTAATTTCTATATTTAACTCATTAATACTTTTAACCACTTGGTCATCCAGATTATTTTGAATAACAGAACTCAGCACCGACCCGACTAAATCCTGCCCTAGGTTTCCGCTGCCGTTTTGTATCAATACGCCGTCTACCGGGAACTGTATAAACGAAGAAACCGCTTCAACTCCATTCAGAAAAATAAGCCTTTCCAGACTAATATTGACAACCATTCCATTGGGAAGTGTAAACCCCCCTCTCTGCTGAGATAATTCTTCGTCGGTTGCTTTTATCAAATGACTATATCGATCTACAAAAATATCTTTATCTAGCGCCACATCTGCCAATGCCTGATTAACCGCGCCAACATTTACCGCCAAAAACAGTAAAAATGCTATTGATCGCGCTTTTGAGTCTTTATATAAGTAATAAGCAGACATAACAAATATTCTCGATATTTAAAAATCTAAAGGAGCACCCACAACTTGCCCTCGTATTAATACATAATCCTCACTCAAACTCGCCCGACTCACTGCATCTTGCAAAGGCGGCAAGTGGGTATGCCATTCTTTTTGATTGCGAGAATCGTCTGTCTGGATACCCCCATTATCATGAATCATGAACAAAATACGCCCACCCCATATTTTTTCAAATTCATCACGAGGATAAATTTTTACACCCACCGCAGGATCACCAACCAGGATGTTTTGCCTGGTCACACCCTTGATAATCACAAAATGTAAATAGCCATTAAGATCAATAATCGTAATTGCCGGGCTATTGAACTCATACAACTTATTCAGGTTTATTTTAAATCCATCTGAACCATAGCCATGCCGCTCCAGATAATTTTTCATATCGAGCATTGAAAAACCCTGATCCTTGATTTTCTCCTGATCGCCATGCTCAAACATCTCTAAAAATACGCTTTTTTCGTTCACTACATCCCCATAGTGAAACGTCAGCAAACTAGCCAGCGCCGCTGAGCCGCAACTAAAATCAAATTCCTGCTTATAAACCGTATTAAATTTCATCTCGGCAAAACTCTTTGTCGAGATGTGGTAATTACCACCTCCAGCTATTCCATTCAGATCCAGCGCAACGAGATGGCCGCTCACCAACATCGTCATAGCGGGCAAAAGAAATTTATGCAAGAAGCTTTTCATCACAATGATCAGGACTAATTCATAATCGTTACATTCACAATGGTAGAATCCTGAATGACCACGTTGTTGCCCGTATTCTGAATAACAGAGAACATGCCATTCGCGCCAGTAAATGCGCTGGTATCAATTACATTCGTACCGGTAACGTTGTTAGTTGCCGTATTGTTCGTCAGTGTTGCCTTAACATTCATGGTGTTTAGAGTAGTTACATCCACCCCGCCCATTCCTCTGATTTCATCAAGCTCATCCAGAGACGCCACCATCTCTGCTGACGAAGCAATAATCATAGTCTTGTCTTCTTCCGACTGAATGGAAGAAGCACTAACGGTATAAACGGGTAATATCAGGGCGACAAGTATAAACATGTTACCTTTCAATATCGGCTCCATTTTGTTCTCCCGTATTCTTAATTGCGGTATTTAGCGAAAATCGCCGGCGAGAGAAATTCCCCCGCCGGCAACCCTTCATTAGCTAAAGCTCATGTAAAATATTGAACTATTAACAAACGAAATTACTGGTTAACATTCACGTTGCCTTGGAAAGACACTTGTTGCTGTGTCAAAGCATTGGCCGCGTGATTTTGTACAACTTGGTTGATGCCAGCCGCACCATTGAATGCAGTGCTAATGGTATTGTCAGCAGCATAAGCAGCGTCAGCTGAGCCTGAAGCCACTGATACACCGGACCCGACACCTTCACCTGTCACTGTACCGCTCAAGTCTGAGTTATTGACAGAGTAGGTAGCAGAAGCATTACCGGTTTGTGCTGCGGCAGATCCATCACCATTTGCTACAGTTTCGCTGTTGTCGCTGTTATTGGTGTTATCAACAGAAGCGGTACTACCATTATTAGCAGCAGCACTGGCAGAACTTGCATCTGCGGAACTGTTGTCGCTGTTATCACTGTTGTCCACTGTAGCAGTGCTACCGTTGTTGGCAGCGGCACTGGCTGTACTGGCATCAGCAGCACTGTTGTCGGAACGATCAGAGATAGCTGTACTATTATTATTAGCAGCTGCATCTACGCCAGTAGCAGAGCTGTTGTCACTATTATCGGTCGTCGTAGTGAGTTGGCTGTTGTCGCTGTTATTGCTATTGTTGCTATTGTCGCTATTGTCGCTGTTGTCGCTATTGTTGCTGTGATCATCAGTATTGGCAACTTGGCTGTTGTTGCTGTTGTCGCTGTTGTTGCTGTTGTCACTGTTGTTGCTGTGATCATCAGTATTGGCAACTTGACTGTTGTTGCTGTTGTCGCTGTTGTTGCTGTTGTCGCTGTTGTTGCTGTTGTCACTGTTGTTGCTGTGATCATCAGTATTGGCAACTTGACTGTTGTTGCTGTTGTCGCTGTTGTTGCTGTTGTCACTGTTGTTGCTGTGATCATCAGTATTGGCAACTTGGCTGTTGTTGCTGTTGTCGCTGTTGTTGCTGTTGTCACTGTTGTTGGTGTGATCATCAGTATTGGCAACTTGGCTGTTGTTGCTGTTGTCGCTGTTGTTGCTGTTGTCGCTGTTGTCGCTGTTGTCACTGTTGTTGGTGTGATCATCAGTATTGGCAACTTGGCTGTTATCAGTATTGTCATTTGCATTGGCATACTCATTTGCAGCAATACCGGCACTATTTTGATCACTGGTTGCGGTTGCAGTTTGATCATTGGCGGTTTCAGCTGTATTGGTCGGGTTTGCCCAGACATTACCAGCAACGCCAAATGCAAGTACCATGCTCGCCACAAGAATTTTTTTATTGAATTGATTCATGTTGTTTCTCCTTGATTAAATATTTATCAATATGCCTAGCTGGTTTATTGAGTGCCGCCAGCATTAACATTTACGTTGCCTTGAAACGACACTTGCTGCTGTGTCAACGCATTGGCACCGTGATTCTGCACAACCTGGTTAATACCAGCTGCGCCATTAAACGATTCCGAAATGGAATTGCTGGCTGTCAACGTAGCAGCGCCGCCGTTATCACCAGAAGTAACAACTGAACCAACACCAGCACCCGTCACCGTACCGCTAAGTGCAGAGTTATTGACTGAATAAGTAGCGGTTGCATCACCATTTTGAGCTGCTGCAGATCCGGTACCGGCTGCTGTCGTGTTGCTGTTGTCAGCATTATTAGTGTTATCTACAGTTGCGGTGCTTTCGTTATTCGCTGATGCCGAATTACCAGAAGCACTTGCGGCACTGTTGTCACTGTTATCGCTATTGTCAGTAGACGCTGTACTTTCATTATTGGCTGATGCCGAGCTATCAGAAGCCGTTGCAGCACTGTTGTCGGAACGATCAGAGGTAGCTGTACTATTATTATTTGCAGCTGCATCTGTAGCATTTGCCGAACTGTTGTCGCTGTTGTTATCAGTAGTATTCACCACACTGTTGTTGCTGTTGTCGCTATTGTCGCTGTTGTTGCTGTTGTCGCTGTTGTTGCTGTTGTCGCTGTTGTTATCAACAGTGGTCAGCACGCTGTTGTCACTGTTGTTGCTGTTGTCACTGTTGTTGCTGTTGTCACTGTTGTTATCAGCAGTGGTCAGCACGCTGTTGTCAGCGTTATTGCTATTGTCACTGTTGTTGCTGTTGTCACTGTTGTTGCTGTTGTCACTGTTGTTATCAACAGTGGTCAGCACGCTGTTGTCACTGTTGTTGCTGTTGTCACTGTTGTTGCTGTTGTCACTGTTGTTATCAGCAGTCGTCAGCACGCTGTTGTCAGCGTTATTGCTATTGTCACTGTTGTTGCTGTTGTCACTGTTGTTATCAGCAGTCGTCAGCACGCTGTTGTCAGCGTTATTGCTATTGTCACTATTGTTACTGTTATCACTGTTGTTGCTGTTGTCGCTGTTGTTATCAGTCGTTGTCGTCTGGCTGTTATTGGTGTTATCAGTAGCATTTGCAAACTCATTCGCTGCGATACCTGCGCCACCTTGGTTACTCTCAGCAGTTGCAGCTTGGTTACCAGTAACGTCAGTCGCCGTGTTAGTCGGATTTGCCCAGGCACTGCTTGCAGCACCAAAAGCAAGCACAAGACTTGCCACCAGGACTTTCTGTTTGAATTGGTTCATTTTTAATTCCTCTTGAAAATTATAGATTTCAAAATACCGGGTTATAACCCAACCATCTGAATTACAGTCAGACTATGAACATTGTCCCGCTGCAGCAAACAAAAAGGAATAAGCAGATTATTTATTTGAACCTAAAGAAATTCTTTAAACTGACTGCTTGGAAACTTGTACTGGTCAATGTATCGATAGTTGCAATGAAAGTGATCATGCAGGGTTAGACTGACGGGCACCTCGAATAACCCGAGGTTTTCAGTAAATCCTGCCGCAAAATGATGACCGCGGCCGAATTCGGTTCGATTTCCATGACAAATCGCCGCTTTTCCTGGCGATGTCGCGCCGTTTTTACCTCGAATCGCCCAGGACATTGGCGATTAGGCCCATTTCGGGTGTCACAAGGCCCTGATTCCTGTCTCTTCGAAGTAGACCAGTCGCTTCAGGTTGTAGCAGGCTGCCACCATCGTCATCGCAAAGTTGGCCCGCGCCTGACCGATAGTGCGCAGCAACTTGCCGCCCATCTGCTCGATAGCGCCGAACACGTGCTCGACTCGTGCGCGCGTCTTGGCAATACGTTTGTTGCGTCGCTGCTGGCACTCGGACAGCAGCTTGTTGCGCTTGCCCTTCCGCTGAATCTGGTTTCGGAAACCGTTCTCCTTGAGCCAGGCTTCGCGCTCCTCCGACGGGTAGCCTCGATCGGCATAGACATCACGACTCGTGTTGCTCGTGTCAAAAACGTTGTCAAAGTGCTGGCTATCGTGCGTGGAGGCGGTATCGGTCTCAATCCGGCGGATGATCTTGTGCTTCTTGTCGATACTGATTGACAGCTTGTAGCCGAAGTGGCTCTTGCCGTGTTTCTTCGTCCAGGTCGCGTCGGTGTCCTTCTGGCGCCGCTTCGCCGGCTTCCAGTCGGCGGGCATCGCGCCTTGCTTGATGAGTCCTTTCTCGCCTCGGCTGTTGTGCTGCCTGGGCGCCGGCACCAGCGTGGCGTCGATGATCTGACCGCCACGCGCGATGAATCCATGTT
>NZ_FMWO01000066.1 GCF_900103035.1 Nitrosomonas mobilis | reverse complement strand
TTATGCACGAGCTATCGTGAATTGGAAGAAATGATGTTGGAGCGTGGATTTGAAGTCGATCACACAACGCTTTATCGTTGGGTTCAACATTATGCACCCGAAATGGAAAAACGCATGCGGTGGTACTACAAGCCGACGATGGGCTACAGCTGGCGGGTAGATGAAACCTATGTGAAGGTTAAAGGGAAATGGACATATTTGTACCGAGCTATTGATAAGCACGGTGACACGATTGATTTCTATCTTTCACCTACCCGTAATAAGAAAGCCGCCAAACGGTTTCTAGGCAAAGCGCTCAAATCCATAAAACCATGGGCACATCCGCAGACAATTAATACAGATAAAGCGCCGACTTTCGGTCCTGCCATTGATGAGTTGAAGGAAGAAGGGAAATGCCCTGAGGATACGGTACACCGGCAGGTAAAGTACTTGAACAATATTGTCGAGGCTGATCATGGAAAACTCAAACAGCTGATAAATCCCGTACGCGGGTTCAAATCCATGAAGACCGCCTATGCAACGATCAAGGGGTTTGAACTCATGCACATGTTCAAGAAAGGACAGATGGATGCATGGAAATATGGGCAAGGTCTCATAGGAGAAATCCGTCTTATTGAAAGACAATTCGATATTTACACCGCATAATCAAAAATATCAGAGATTTACTCTAGCCAACGCTATTTTTTGCAACAGAGCCGTCAAAATTTGTCACTTAACCCGTCATTTATTCTAAGGAATGCAAAGGGTTCATACGGCTTGTAATGTGACAAAAATTCAAGGGGAATCCCCTCCTTTGCAAACGTGACACGCAAGCGATCCAAAGACTCGAGTTCTTGCCGCCAATTCTGTTTTCTGAGACGACCCCCATAGGTCTTGGCTGTCTCGCCGATGAATTGAAAAACCATCAAGTCCATATGGCTCTGTCGCATTAAGCGAGATCATCGATACCTTCGTGATGAACTCTGTTGACATTGAAAAAATGGTGAGGCTCCATGCTAGCTGTAAAAGGAATGCGGTTTCCGATTGAGGTGATTCTGGTCTGTATCCGCTGGTACGCGGCGTATCCGTTAAGTTGCCGGCACCTGGAAGAAATGATGGAGGAGCGTGGTGTTACGGCTGACCATTCTACAGTGGGCCGTTGAGCGATCCGGTTTCTACCATTGCTGGAAAAGATTTTCAGAAAGTATAAGCGCCCGGTTGTTGGGAGCTGGCGGATGGACGAGACTTACATCAAGGTCAAAGGTACTTATAAATATCTCTACCGTGCTGCCGGGTGCCAGACAATCCTTTGCCCAGGCTGAAATTGCCTTTAGCGTAAATCCCGAGACTGGGGTAAGCCTCACGCGCAAAGGATGATCATCCTCAGTCAGAGACACAGCGGCAACAATGGGCACCTTGAGCTATGAACCTCTGCCCGCTTTTCCTCCCGCACGCTCTCCACCAAGATAAGCATCATCGACCTGGATTCTGCCATCAAGGACATAGCGCTCCTCACGATTAACCATCGCCTGCATCAGTTTGTGGTGTATCAACCATGCCGTAGGATAGCTCACTCCCAGCTGGCGCTTGAGCGCCAGGGATGACAAACCGGTCTTGGCCTGGCTAACCAGATAAATTGCCAAAAACCAGACGGTCAACGGTAGTTTAGTGCCCTGAAAAACTGTCCCGGCAATCAATGAGGCCTGATGTCGGCAGGCTCTGCATTGAAAAACCTTGCGTATACCATCACGTATGACATAGTAAGCAGTACCGTTACAGCGTGGACAGTGAAACCCATCCGACCAACGGGCAACTTCCAGCGCTTGCTCGCACTGCGCCTCCGTACCAAAATCCTTGAGGAATTTCAGCATCGACAGTCCAGATTGAAATTGAATTCGATTCATCGCCATGATCGATAACTCCTTGTATCATTTAACAGCCATGATTTTTATGCCGCAACAAACTCGTCAGACAAACCTTGCTGACGTTCGTTGCTAATCAGGAAATTTTTTAAGCAACTGCACTCAACAGAATGACCAATCTAGGCATGCCGGTATCCGTAAAACTATAACAATTAACGGGAGAACAGAGCCATTTGGTTCATTTTGATTTATTCAACAACGCCGCCAGAAGGCAGACTGTTTGTCATATTGGTTATCTCTGACCACCATCGATATTTTTTTGCATTTTTTCAATTTTTGCCTGAGTATATTGATACCATGCACTATTTTCTTTTGATATTAAACTTTCTACTCGTTGAACGAAGATGCGAAACGGTTCATCCTCATGGTACGGCTCACCTTTAGTTAAGAACAGAAACTTTTCATGTTTCAACGACTCACAAGTTGTACGGTATTCCGTCCAATTTTCTCTAAATTGATTAAGACTAACAAAGGATGATATCACTGCTATTGATGCGCCCAATACACCTACAACCAATGCAACTGGAAAAGGATCTTTTGCGAACCCTGCAATAATAGGAATCGCCGAAGCTGCCAGGATCTCTGTTCCTCTTAGCCATTTAAACCAACACTGGGCACTTTGGCTCTTTTTGTCATACCGGTTGATCTGATCATCAACTCTCGATGAAATGTATTCTTCTTCATTCATAATGCTTAATCCTTACAATCACTCAATCTTCGTTGTACCTTTAATTTCCTGGTTATCCGGCAGAGCAATCGAACTTAAATCACGCCAATAATCCGAAGCAAATAATCATTATTCCAACCGGCCTTTATGCGTTTTATTTGGTTCCGTCACATTAACGAAAGAAAGCTGATATCTGGTTAGTTTTATCAAGCGTACAGTTGATATTGATGCGATTATCTTGCCAACGCATAAAATTGTTCAGCAAAAGACATCTTGTTCCACAATATTATTAAGGTACTTTACCTGACGAACCACCATGGGTATCTGTTTGCTGGCATTGATCTCATCAATCGCCGCTTTATTGGCGCCATTTTTATCCATCGTGACTTTTTCAGGAACGCCATTGGCCTGCATGGCTTTATCAAAGAAGCGTTTAGCAGCGGCTTTATCGCGCTTGGCCGTTAATAGAAAGTCGATCGTTTTACCATCCCTGTCCACAGCGCGATAGAGGTATTTCCAAACGCCTTTAACCTTGATATAAGTCTCGTCCATCCGCCAGCTTCTACCAACCAGAATTACCTCAATCGGGAATCGCATCCTTTTTACAATAAGCATGTAGCGTCACCATTTTTTCGATGTCAACAGTCTACACGAAGGTATCGATGATCTCGCTTAATGCGGCAGAACTCGAATTGATAAATATCATTGATACATACTAATTTATGATATATACTTTTGGTATCTATTTAACAGGAGATTAATATGCATGCTACTGCCAAGTTATTTACCACTGGCCGGAGCCAAGCACTACGGCTTCCGAAAGAATTCCGTTTTCCGGGAACGGAAGTATTTATTCGTCGCGATCCTGTAACTGGCGAAGTCATACTGTCGCCAAAACCGGCATCCTGGGCGGAGTTTTTCGAGCTTGCCGATCGCACAAAGATTCCTGCCGATTTCATGGCGAATCGTGAAGACCTGCCGAACCAAGAAAGAGATTTGTTTTGATACGCTATATGCTGGATACAAATATGGCCAGTTATATTATCAAAAGCCATCCCCCGGAGATTCGACACCGGCTGGCGGCGCTGCCGATGGGCAGTATTACCATATCCGCAGTCACACAAGGCGAGCTTTTATAT
>NZ_FMWO01000064.1 GCF_900103035.1 Nitrosomonas mobilis | reverse complement strand
GTTTCGCCTGGCTGGAAAAGAATAGAAGACTGTGGAAGAACTGCGAGCGAATGATTAACACCAGTTTGCAGTTCATCCACTTGGCTTTCCTGGCCCTTCTACTCAAAAGACTTTGAACAAGTTCTTAGTCGGAACCATTTCTTCTGCGCCACTTCCATCAGTTTAAATGCCATCGTCAAAGTTGTCGTCCGGCTTCCACAGTTTTTGGTTCTGGCTGTTCTCAGCCGGACAGTTGCAAAGACTGATTCGACTGGATTAGTTGTTCTAATGTGTTGCCAGTTTTCTGCAGGATAATCATAGAAAGCCAGCATGGAATCTTTATCCTTTGCCAGACACTCCATCGCTTTTGGATATTTAGGACTAAAACGTTCAATACAGTTATCAAATGCTTTATAAGCCTTTTCCCGTGTTTCCGCCTACCAGATATTGTGCAGCGCTTCCTTGACCTTGGGTTGCATGGCCTTGGGCAGCTTTTCCATTACATTGGCGATTTTATGCACCCAGCAACGCTGTTGATCCGTATCCGGCCAGCACTGGGTAACAGCCTTCCAGAACCCCAGCGCACCGTCACCGATAGCTAATTTGGGAGCACCTTTGAGGCCACGTTGTTTCAAATCCATCAATACTTCCGTCCAGCTCGCTTCAGACTCACGATAACCATCAGACAATGCCAGCAGCTCTTTACGCCCCGTTTCATCAGAACCGATAATCACCAGAAGACATAACCGGTCATCCATCCGCACAGTGCTGTAGATACCATCAGCCCAGACATAAGCATACCGTTTGCCACTCAGATCGCGGCGAGTCCAGTTTTGATAATCCTGTTCCCAGTCCT
>NZ_FMWO01000063.1 GCF_900103035.1 Nitrosomonas mobilis | reverse complement strand
TACGGAATTAGCTATCGTGAATTGGAAGAAATGATGTTGGAGCGTGGATTTGAAGTCGATCACACAACGCTTTATCGTTGGGTTCAACATTATGCACCCGAAATGGAAAAACGCATGCGGTGGTACTACAAGCCGACGATGGGCTACAGCTGGCGGGTAGATGAAACCTATGTGAAGGTTAAAGGGAAATGGACATATTTGTACCGAGCTATTGATAAGCACGGTGACACGATTGATTTCTATCTTTCACCTACCCGTAATAAGAAAGCCGCCAAACGGTTTCTAGGCAAAGCGCTCAAATCCATAAAACCATGGGCACATCCGCAGACGATTAATACAGATAAAGCGCCGACTTTCGGTCCTGCCATTGATGAGTTGAAGGAAGAAGGGAAATGCCCTGAGGATACGGTACACCGGCAGGTAAAGTACTTGAACAATATTGTCGAGGCTGATCATGGAAAACTCAAACAGCTGATAAATCCCGTACGCGGGTTCAAATCCATGAAGACCGCCTATGCAACGATCAAGGGGTTTGAACTCATGCACATGTTCAAGAAAGGACAGATGGATGCATGGAAATATGGGCAAGGTCTCATAGGAGAAATCCGTCTTATTGAAAGACAATTCGATATTTACACCGCATAATCAAAAATATCAGAGATTTACTCTAGCCAACGCTATTTTTTGCAACAGAGCCGATTGTGGAGCTTGGAAAGTGGATTACAGCCGTATTACGCGAGGTTGCAAATTGAGTCCAACAAACGGACGTTTTTTGTACTAATGCTTGCAGTAACCGATTGTGATTACGGCCTAGATTGTCACTTTCTGATAGCGAAACTCTACTAATCTCAGAGCGGGAGAACAGCTTTAATTCAGAATGTAGTTCCATCAGCACGATTTCTCACTCCTATATCCACTTGATACTTTCCTGTAATGAACCATTTCTTCCCACTATCGTATACCCAACATCCCAACTGTCCGTGAAAAAATTGCCTCTGCTTAATACTTGAGGATAGAAATAAGGTTGATCAAATCAATTATTTCGAATATATTAGAAATATGGAAATATATATTGCTACTAAAGCTCTTGCTGCTTTAGCTCACGAAACCCGATTAACGATATTTCGGAAGCTGGTGCAGGTGGGAGAATCAGGAATGTCGGCGGGTGTATTAGCTGAAGAATTACGTATTCCAAACGCTACCCTGTCATTTCATTTGAAAGAATTAAACAGCGCAGAGCTGGTTACTGCCCGACAAGAAAGTCGATTTATTTTTTATTCAGCAAACTTTGAAACTATGAATGGTCTTCTGAGGTATCTCACTGAAAATTGTTGTGCTGGTATGGCGTGCACTTCCACTGACATCTACTGTAATGAAGAAAGAAGCTAAATATTTTTTATATTTCGTTTTAACTAAGGAAGTGATGCTATGAAGCGATTTCATATACATATTGCTGTCAATAATCTGGAAGAAAATATCCGTTTTTATTCGGCACTATTTGGTGCAGGTCCGGTTATGAGCAAAACGGACTATGCGAAATGGATGTTAGAAGATCCTTGTATTAATTTTGCAATATCAACGAAGAGTACCAAAACTGGTGTAGATCATGTTGGAATTCAAGTTGATTCAGACGATGAGCTCAAAGAAATAGATCAGCGGCTTAATGAAGCTTTATTAAGCGCAATCGAGCAGAAAAATGCTCAGTGCTGCTACGCCGCTTCTAACAAATATTGGACAGTTGATCCTCAAGGGATTGCCTGGGAAGCGTTTCATTCATTAACTTCCATACCAACATTTGGCCAAGATGCTGAAATTCCAATCAAAAACGAATCTTGCTGTGCACTCCAGAAATGAACATACTTTTTCTTTGTACTGGTAATTCTTGTCGGTCTATCCTTGCAGAAGCCACTTTCAATCACATTGCGCCCAAAGGTTGGCGTGCGATGAGCGCAGGAAGCAAACCGGCTGGCAAAGTTCATCCCCGGTCATTAGCGTTACTTGAGCATGAAAGAATTTCAACAGAAGGGCTTCATAGTAAATCTTGGGACGATTTACCAATTGTTCCAGATATTGTGATTACGGTGTGCGGGAATGCGGATAAGGAAACTTGTCCAGTTTACCTTGGCTCCGTTTTGCGTACTCATTGGGGTGTCGATGATCCCGCCACAGCCACGGGCACAGAAGAAGAGATTAATGCAGCTTTCGAAAGAGCGTATCGTATTTTACGTACTCGTATTGAATATTTCTTCGATTCAAAGTTAGAAGATTTAATTAGAAATAAATCCCCTTTATTACAGCAAAAATTGGACAGCATAGGTATCTCAGTCACAGGTTAGAAAACGAGTTCTTTCAATCGACCTTTCATTTCAAAAGGGCCTTCTCAATGCTGATTGCTGTTCTGATTTTTACATTTACGCTCGTGTTAGTTATCTGGCAACCGCGCGGTTTGGGCATTGGGTGGAGTGCTTCCATTGGTGCCATGATTGCTTTGGCTCTGGGAATAGTGAATTTTAGTGATATTTCAGTTGTATGGAGTATCGTTTGGAATGCTACTACTGCTTTTATCGCCATCATAATCATTAGTCTGTTACTTGATGAAGCAGGCTTCTTCGAATGGGCTGCTTTGCATGTCGCGCGTTGGGGCGGTGGAAACGGGGGGTTGCTGTTTGTATTTATTGTTTTGTTAGGTGCGGCTGTTTCTGCTTTGTTTGCTAATGATGGCGCTGCATTAATTTTAACGCCAATTGTGATGGCCATGTTAATAGCGCTTAGATTCAGCCCCGCTGCAACCTTGGCTTATATTATGGCTGCGGGATTCATAGCAGATACTGCAAGCTTGCCACTTGTAGTATCAAACTTAGTCAATATTGTTTCTGCTGATTTTTTCAAAATCAGCTTTTCCGAGTATGCAAAAGTAATGATTCCGGTTAACTTCGCATCGATCGCAGGTAGCTTGGTAGTGCTTTATTTATACTTCAAACGAAGTATACCAACGCATCATGATCTAAGCTTACTCAGGGCACCTAGCGAAGCAATACGGGATTTGGCAACATTTAAGGCTGGCTGGATAGTGCTGGTTTTATTGCTCGTAGGTTTTCTTGCATTGGAACCGTTTGGAATTCCAATCAGTTTTGTGGCAATGGTAGGTGCGCTTATATTGCTTATGGTTGCAGCAAACGGTCACATTATCAGCACTCGCAAAATACTGCGTGATGCTCCGTGGCAAATCGTTGTTTTTTCTTTAGGAATGTATTTAGTAGTATATGGACTGCGTAACGAGGGTTTAACCGAGTACATTGCTAATTTATTGAATGTTTTCGCTAATTACGGTGTATGGGGTGCGACACTTGGAACAGGGTTACTGGCGGCTTTTCTTTCATCAATCATGAATAACATGCCAACAGTGCTAATTGGTGCTTTATCAATCGACGCAAGCAGCGCAACCGGAACAACAAAGGAAGCCATGATTTATGCGAATGTGATTGGTTGCGATCTAGGGCCAAAAATAACACCAATAGGCAGTTTGGCAACTTTATTGTGGCTGCATGTATTGGCACGTAAGAATACGATCATTACTTGGGGGTATTACTTTAAAGTTGGCATTGTTTTGACTCTGCCGGTCTTGGTGATAACGCTTTCTGCTCTTGCACTATGGCTTAGCATCAATTGAATTCAATGATTGATTTGAATACGCCCTCATTCGCAGTTATTCCTGGTTAGCGACGATAGAATGCAGGTAGAAGGGGATAAATGCAGGTTCATTTGCAGTTTTCTCTGGTTTGCAGGGGTGGATAGATGCAGTTATTGTTGGTTCAAAACCGCGTTGAATGCAGGTCGGATCAGTTTTAAAAGCAGGTTATTACACTTACCTTGCACTGATTTTCGCTGTTGGGTCGGGAGCCTTGCATCTGACCCATGGAAGAGACCCAGAGGTAAAGGTGCCACTGTTTGTCTTTGGTAGTTTGATTGGCTTCTGCCTTCTGACCGCTAAATTTAGCGCAGCTGTAGGATTTCTTGCGTTGCTAGCCGTCTCGGTGATTTTCATGCTCTCGAGCCTGATTGGCCTCATGAGTGGAGCGACAAACAAATCGAGCATTTACGAACCACAAATGCCTCAGCAGGTGGAATACAACCATTATGTAATCACTGAGGGGAATGAAATGTCGGAGCCCATGAGACAGCTCAAATAAAAAACCGGCCATTAGGCCGGTTTTTTTGCTGCGCCGTGAGCCCTTTTACTGACCCGAGCGCGGGATACTCAAACTCATGCGATCTGTTACCGAATCACGATCGTTTAACGTACGAATATCCGCGAGCTGTGCTCCTGACCCGTTATCGTGCAAGCCAGCTTGAATCAGTTGCTGGTACATGCCGTCACGCAAGTCATGGTCCATTCCAACCGAATCCGCATAAGCGTCCCAGTGATCTTTGGAGTTGTCACCGAAACCACCAACACGCGCAGTCGCAAAGACTTCAGCTTGCGCGTCATTCAACCCCAGGTGACGGCCTTCCTCAAGGTATTCCTCCCTGTTACCTCGCATCCCAAGTGTGCTACCAATGTTGTTGGTGATAGCAGCAATCCCCCCGCCGGAGGACTCCCCAAAATCATGCACGTCCTTAGCCAGGCCACGAATGCGACTCTCGGCTTGATCAACTGCAGGTTTTATAGCTGATTGGCCGTACACCTGCGCGTCGTTTTCCACCACCGGCTGCATGCGCTGGTACTCACCACCAGGATTGGAATTATGGATCGCAGCATCTTTCCTTCCAGCGAATGAAGAATTGAAGCTGGACGTATCAACAGAATGGCCAGCACGCTGCGTTTCTCCTTCGAGGTTACCGGCGGCAGGTGCTCGAAGATTTGCATAGCGGTCGTAATCAACAGCTGGACCGTCAAGCGACGAAAAATCACCATGCTTAGCAAGTGTCATAAGAGCAGCAGCAGCATCAGCTCGACGAGGATCAAGCATTGTGTTGCTCAATTGGCGCTGATGCTCCTGGAACTCTTCACCGTACTTGTTCATCGCATCGGAAACGACAGCACCATCGCGACCCTCACCAACAACCTTACCTGCCCAGGAATCCAATTTAAAATTCTCACTGTAGCCGGCGGACCGCACAAAGGATTCAGCTTGTTGGAACGCCTTCTGATCGGATAGCGTTTGCTGAGCTGATTTAGAAAGACTCTCCTGATCTGATTTGGAGACACCAGATCTCTCTGAATGGTCAAAATTTTGAGCGAGGTTATAACCCTGTGTACGATTCAAAGAGTTGGCAATTCTCTCGCCAAGAACGGCTTTTACCGCATTGTTAACGTTCTCGGAGCTGTTCATGTTGTCAGATCTGGACGACTGACTGGTATTGGATGCATCCACACCACCGCTAACACCCACCCCAGCACTCCCTCCAGTTCCGCCTGGTGCTTCGGCCTTAGCACTTAGCCCCGCGGTACCAGAGGCACCGCCACGCAAAGCGACACTGGCAATGCCGGCCTCAATTTGAGTCGAGGAATACCCTTGCTGCCGTAACTGGTCGATACCGGCTTGAAAGCCAGCATCGCTATTCATACCAAAGGAGCTCTGCAAACCACGGCCAACTGCTGCCTGGTCACCGATGCTGTTTGAACTGTCCAGTTGACGGCCGTAGGCGCTGGTAAGTTGTTTCGAGAAACTTTCAGCGGAAGCTTCGGCACGAGTGCGCGTGCTGGAGAGCCCCTCACTCATCATTGAGCCTACCGAAATATCGCCGCGTTGATTTTCTGAACCATTAATACGCAGGCCTTTGTCGTAATCACTGGTAGCGAAAGGCGTCGTCTGAAGCCCTGCTGCAGGCGTGATGACGTCGGGAGAAGCTATTTTTTCGTTGATCTGATCGGAACCGTTCATACGCCCGGCGATACCAGATGCAGCGATGGCGGTTCCCGAAACAAGAAACAAGCAGATTGCTGGCACTGACGAGGCCATCAGGCCTGCAACGCGAACAGCTTGCTCAAGGGCTGGCTGCATTTGCTTCAGCATCTCAAAAGATACAGCCGCACCGCCCACGTCAAATGACGAGGTATTCAACAACCCCTGCATCACCGACGCGGTGGAGGACACAGTGTATAAATTCACGATGGACAGCGCCGGCATCCACAACACCATCCATGCGAGCAGCATCATGTACTTACCGATCAGGCTAATGCCAAAACCACCCATAGCAATTAAGAACGCCATTAGGGGGGTGATCGCATAGATCAAACCTTCAAAGAACGTCATAAAGGGCCGAACGTACTTCGTGAACATCGTACCTTCTGCTGCCCACTGGGTGTTTTGCTGAGCTTGGGCCTGACTCATCATCACTGCATAACTACCCTGAAGATCCTCAACCGCCTTTTGACCAGGTGCTTGAGTGAAAATCGGGTAAAGGATGGAAGCCATCGTGAACGCGCGGGCATCCATCGAGGAAAGGTTCAAAGCATAAAGAGAATCACCGATCCGTGTGGTGACCTCATCACCACTCACAATCTTGCCTGGACGCTGGAAACCAGCCGTAGCCACTTCCTCCATCACGTTGTCAGATGACGAATTAGTTGCAGAGACCAAAGCGCTATGAGCATCTGAACAACTCAACGTCCGGCCGCCGGCGGTACCATCAAAAATTTGTGTGTAATAGACGTTGCTGGAGAATTTCGCTGATTGCATTGGATCGTTGCTACGAGCGACATTCGCATAAACCGTCATGTCGTCCCCCATGCCAGCGAGGGTGCATTCGCGAAAGTAATTGGACCAGGATGAAAGTAGGTCCTGATTGACGGTACCACCGTTTGTAAAGGCAGGTATCGACATCAAGTTGCCCGTCACCGACCGAACTCTCATAAGAGTCTCGATTGGGTCAGCAAAACCATAATTTGTCATCGAAGGTGTAGAGAACGCCTGCTCCATCAGGTGGGTGATGTTGTAGCCGACGTTGGAGATGGTTGAGCCAACCATCAGCGGCCCCAACGGAACATTGTCTACGACCGTGACGGTGCCGTCATACACGTCTTCGATGATTGCGCGTCCGGACGGACCATACATCGCCAGATAGAGGATTAAGCAAACGCCAACCTGGTGGAATGGTATCGCCTGATTTTTATATACAGCCTGGAAACCAAGGAAAAGCGTGCCAATCAAAAAACCAATTTTGGCCAAAGACTCAACATCACCGGTGCCGCAGATCATGGCCACGGCATTCAAGACCTCTTCAAGGTAGGAGGCTGAACCTACCGAATAGATAGTGAACTCCATTACTGAGCCCTCACAGAACGATTGCCCATAGTCGAAATAAAATTCGGAGGCGGGATAACTTCCATGCGGACAGTCCAATCCTTATACATGTCATTATCGTTACCGTATTTAGCTTGAAGTGCCAGATGCTCCGAGGTTAAACGATTACGTGCGTCGACAATAAAATCTCGACTCTTCTCGCCTAATTGATCAACCATTTTCCCCCGTTGAAGCACAGATTCAGCGGTATTAATGTAGGAGGATGTGAGCGAATAAGCCCCTTCCAAAGCAAGCATTTTGGCGTGTGCGGCAACAAATCCTTTTGCCATCGACTCACTTCGCTGAGCAATGCGTTGAATCATCGCGGAGAAACCAGCTTTCTGCAGTGCGCTAATAACAGCTACTTCATCTGCATTGAAAGAACCAACATTGGTTGCCCACTTATAAACGATACCTGGAGAGTTCGAATTACCATTGAATGACTTAACAATCTTTTCGGCAAGACCATCGAATGCAATTTGCTGGCTCTTGATCTCCATGCATGCAGCTTCATCTGCAGAACAGTCGTAGATCGACACCTGTTCTTCTTTTTTCCCCTCAACAATATCCTGTAGTGTAATACCCGTGGGACCGAAATACTGGGTCTCAGGAACTTTCCCCTTACCGTCTTCGGAATCAGTCAGTGACTTAATAATCACGGTCCCCGTAAAAGACATGATCATTTCATCAGTCTGCCTTGAACCGTATGTGAAGAAACTTCTTGCACCATACTGCTCCATAGAGCACCAGAGAACGTTGCCGATATCTTCGCAGGACTTAAAATGCCCGGCGTCGTTTTGCTGTTCTTTAGGAGATTTCGAAGTCAAGCTACCAGGCATAAGAGAAGCAAACGCATCGCCCACCCCCGAAGTGACGTTGATGTTGGCTGCGCGCATTGTCTCCTTAGAGGTGAACGAACTGAAAGCGTCAGTTACCAAACCTTGGGCGAGTTGGCAGGAGTTAGACATCAAACTATTGATGTCCTGCATAACCTCCTGGAGATTCTGAATAACGTTATGAACTGTAGGGCCCATAGCATTCAGTGCAAGCTTGAATGCGTAGCCAGATGCAACGCCGACGGCGTTCGACGCTACAGACCGGAGCGATTGAACGAATTGTTGTGCGTTGATAAACGAGAAAGACCCCGCGAACATATCGATCCCGCCACACCCAGCCTGAAATGACGGTGGTCTGAAGGATACAATAGGTGTAGTTGAGATCTTATTGCGAACTCGTAAGGAGCCCCCAGTGATGACGCCTCGTGTAGCTGTCTCATAAGCACCGGCGTCGGTAACATTCGACATCGAATCAAACATTGAGTCGAGTTGAGACTGTATATCCGCGTGTGCACCAAGCGGCGCTAAACCCAATAGCGCAGCAAAGATTAAGGTATTACTTTTCAGTCTCATTGTGAGGCTCCCCATCAATAGCCTTGCGTGCCAATTTCTTCTTCATTGCTTCAACGAATTTCTCAGGACTATTCAGAAGATCTTCATCAATGCCGTCGTTATCATCTAGGGATAGAAGTCCGTTATCAAAGAATGGTTGTGTACTGTCAAACGTCTTCTTATCAATAAGACCTGTATCGCGCGCAGCAATTAATATTCGATTAAACAGTACGTCAAGCGTAATTGCGCCATAGCCGACTATTTCAGTCTTATTTGGAGGAATCGCAAGCGCTAAAGCCGGGGTTTGAAACACTTCGAGTTTTTTAGACTGGCCATCGTCGATACGATAATCAGGAAAAGCGTTGTTATCTAGAGGCTTACCATCCACTGAGACTGGAATAATATTTATTCCAGTGGAATTTGTCAGCGATTGCAAGACACTGGCCTGCTCAGCACAAAGAATGCAGTTCGATTTAAAAAAGAAAAATAAACCAACCTTGTTGCCAAGACCTCGAAGAACCTTGTCTTTGTTTGATGTAACTTCCCGATTTAGAGCATTAGCTGCGTAAGTTGCAACAGGGCGACGACTATCCTCATCCAGGAATGGATCCTTCATGATTACTCTCGACGAAGCTTCAGAGAACTGTGAGGCTTTGTCCATCATGACGCGCTGCAAGTAATAATAGGCCTGAACGTTAGCGTCAGTCGGGTTATCAATTGCTCGATCACGATAGACGGGGAGATTTTTCTTAATCCACGCCACGCTGAAAACCTCCGGACCTTTTGGCGCAGGAGGTTCTTGTTTTTCCGGCTCTTTCTCAGGAGCGGGGGAAGGCGGAGGAGGGGGGGGAGGCTTTAAAGGTTCCTCAGGAATCTCCTCAGGGGGATCTTTGTACCAAAACCAGCCTTCTGCCTTCCCTTTATAGAAATTTTCACTTCCTGCAGATGGCAGAGAAGGTTCTTCTTGAGTATCCGCTTTAACTGAATGAGCTAGCGAAATTAACAGAGCCGAAGCTAATGCTAATGAAACCCGCATATTCAACTTCCTTTGTAGTGGTCAAGTGTTTTAGGCCACCGTCTTTTGAGTTTTCCAGTAGGCCTTCTCTGCCGCATTCGGCGGCAATCCACCGTTGTGTTTGTGCGGTCGCAGCGCACTGTAATAACCGATCATATAGTTTGTGACCGATTGCTTCGCTGAGGCAAAGCATGGATACCCAATTTCTGGCACCCATTCTGTTTTCAGACTCCGGAAGAAGCGCTCAGTCGGGGCGTTATCCCAGCAATTCCCTCGCCGGCTGAGGCTCTGTTTCATTTGATAACTCCAGAGCAACTGCCGGAACCTCAGGCTTGTGTACTGACATCCCTGATCCGAATGGAACATGACTCCTGATGGCTTCCCACGGGATTCATACGCAATCGTCAGAGCCTTCTTCACCAGGTCTGTATTCGGCGACAGGGATATGGCCCAACCCACCGGTTTACGGGAGAACAAATCGATCACAACAGCCAGATAAGCCCAGCGCGCACCGGTCCAAAGATAGGTGATGTCTCCGGTCCATACTTGATTGGGCTCCTCTACGTCGAACTCCCGGTCAAGAAGGTTTGGAATATCCAGGTGCGGCTGATCGGCCTTCTTGTAACCGTGGCTTGGCGGCTGCGTACTTACCAGTCCCAGCTGCTTCATCCGTCGGCTGGCACGGTACCGGCTCAGCGGTATTCCGGCCTGTGTCACCATGCTGGCAATCGTTCGTGCCCCAGCTGAACCATTGCTGGTCTCGTGTGCCTCGATAACCTGCTCCTGGAGCGCTTGCTCAGCCTCACAGGGCGTTCTATCCCGGTCACGCCATGCCCGATAGCTACTGCGATGCACCCCAAACACCTGACACAGGCGCTGCACCGCATGGCTCTCTTCAAGTCGCTCGATTATCGAGAATTGCTCAGGGAGTCCGACATCAAGAGAGCGGTAGCCTTTTTTAAGATTTCTTTCTCTTCCTCCGCCCGACGAAGGCGGCGCTTCAGTTCCTGAATCTCACGCTGCTCTGTGGTCAGGGCCTCGCCTCTGGGCGCTTTGCCAGCCCGTTCGGAACGAAGTTTACGGACCCAGTACTCCATGGTGGATTTACCGACACCCATGGCATCGCAGGCAGCTTTTACTGTGTATCCTTGGTCGACCACCAGTTGGGCTGCCTCCAAACGAAATTCCGGACTGAAGTTTCTAGTTTTCGCCATTGTCTTCACCTGATTCATTATGTGAGTGATCATACACTCAAAATCAGGTGGCCAGATCCACTATGCCACTACACTTGCCCAAGATAAGTGGCGACAGCAGCAGTTCCATATACCCAGAATCTGCCCTTTTTTTTGCGTGCTGGGTTGATCACCTTTACCCAAGCCAGGTGTTGATATTGAGCATTACCTATTTTTTTCCTGAAGTAGTTTTCGGAATAATTAAGCTCGCGAGAGACCTGTTCGCTCGTCATGTAATCGCCGTATAGGGCAAATAAGCGCTTGAGGGTTTCTTCAAGAAGTTTTTCATAGTTAATGGCCACAACCGCAGCTGAGGACTGCTGTCCATGGTCAGACGTGAGTTGAAGCATCGCAGCACCGCATTGTTGATCTGATGCCTTAATGCTATTGACCGAGCGCCTCTGACGGAGGCCAATTGGCACCCTGCCGGGGTACGGAACGCGTCATGTCTTAATTGTCTACGTTACGTCTAACAGCACGTTTTCTAACAAGAACAATTTCTGAGACACGTTCCAGGCGCAGCACAGGCAGATGAGATAGACTCGAAATTTAATGTCTACGTTATGCAGGAAGACCAGTATGGCCACGTCGAAGTGCGTAAACCGCTGAAGGTTGCCACCCATTCCACGTGAAGCCTGCCACCCGGACCGGGGCAAGGCTGCCACCCATCGGAGTGTAGCGACGCGGGGTTTCTCTTCTTACTCCGAAGTCTCAGTGCCCGTCAACTTTGCCTGCTGTTTTCGCATGGATTCGCCCCGTAGATTGATCTTGTAAGCGTTGTGAACGAGTCGGTCCAGAATGGCGTCTGCTAGTGTGGCGTCACCGATCACGCCGTGCCATTCCTCAATGGGTAGTTGGCTGGTGGCAATGGTGGAGCGCCGGCCATGCCGGTCCTCCAGTACCTCCAGCAAGTCTCGCCGGTTCTCGGCGCTCAGCTTCATCAGCCCCCAGTCGTCCAGGATCAGCACGTCGACCTTGGCCAGGCTGGTCAGGAGCTTTGAGTATTGGCCATCGCCTTTGGCGATGGTCAGTTCCCGTAGCAGTCGGGTCAGGCGGACGTACTGGGCGGTGTAACCCTCCCGGCAGGCTTTGTGTGCCAGAGCACAGGCCAGCCAGGTTTTCCCGACCCCGGTGGGACCGGTGATCAGCGCGTTCAGGTGTTCCTTCACCCACTGGCAGCTGGCCAGGCTCTGGATAAGCCCTTTATCCAGCCCGCGTGAGTTCCGGTAATCAATGTCTTCGAGGATGGCGGCGTGTCGCAGTTTGGCCCGGCGTAGCCGGCTGCTCATGCGCCGGTTGTCCCGTTCCGTCATTTCCCGGTCGACCAGCAGCCCGAGGCGCTCCTCGAAGCTCAGATCGGTGATGTCGGGGGTGGCCGACTGATCCTCTAGGGCGGCGGCCATGCCGGTCAGTTTGAGGGCGTGGAGCTTATCCAGTGTGGGGTGTTTTAGCATGTCAGATTCCTTCAGTGGTAGTAGGCAGGGCCGCGGATGTTGTCGTGTGTGTCGGGTAAGGCCAGGTCTTGTTGCTCTTCCAGGGGCTGCTCATCCAGGCGGTGTTTGAGGATGGATTCGATGCTCTTGTATCGGCAACTGCCCAGCATCAGGGCGCGTTGGCAGGCACGTTCTAATCGTGCCTCGCCGTAACTCTGGCCCAGCCGGAGAATGCCCAGACAGGACCGATAGGCCTGTTGCGGGTGCTTTCTTGCCCCCAGCGCGGTACGGATAAGCTTTTCAGTTGCCGGTCCAGTCTTGGCTGCCCAGGCGGTCAGTCGCTCTGGGGTCCACTCGCCGGCTTGGCGATGGGACTCCGGCATGTGAGCGGCGATGGTGCTATGCCGACCCTTCTGATCCGAACGCCGGTGGCTGGCGATCCGGTTGCCCCGGTGGAAGCATTCGATGGTGTTGTGGGTGATCCGGACCTCCACCTCTTTCTTGATCAGGGTGTAGGGCACCGTGTGCCCAGCATAGTCCACGAACAGCTTTTCACCGGCTCGGTGGTCCTGACGCATCACCAGATCCAGTTTGCCCTGCCAGGCCCGGTAGTGCTCGCAGAACCAGCTGTACTGGTAGCCATCCGGATTGGCTTCCCGGTACTCCTGCCAGAGCAGGAACAGGGTGACGTTCTTGCCCCGGAGCTCATCGTGGATCCGCTGCCAGTCCGGAATGCCTCGGGCCTGTGCCGGCAGATCCGGTGGTGGCGGGAACAGCCGTTGCTCCAGCTGGGCTTCACTCAGATCCTCTGGCAGCGGCCAGCCAAGCTCCGCCTCAGCAGCGCGCCGCAGATACTCGCTCACAGTGGGGCGACTGATGCCGCAGGCTGCGGCAACCTGTCGGTTGCTCAGACCTCGCTCCCACTTGAGCCGAAGGACTTCTTTGATTTTACGCATGGATAACCTCATCGCTGGCATCTGGCCCTCTCCGGATGAAAAGGAGCAGAGTACCGTTAGTTATCCCGCGCCGGACGTTTTGATGGGGAAATCAGGCAGCTTGCCAAGGTGGCAGCTTTGCCGTGGAATCAGTGGCAGCTTTCGCGTGGAATGGGTGGCAGGCTTCGTCTGGAATCAGTGGCAACCTTGGTCTGGAATACGCAGTCGAAGGTAGTGAAGGCCGAAATCAGCGCTGAGCACGTTCGCATAGACGGCGGTATGGACATGCTAGTCAAATGCACCTTGATGGATTCACAGACCAAGTGGATGGCTTACCGATCGACAAGCGATTCCGCATGCGTAGTTCATCAGCACATCAAGCGAGATCAGGGGAGGAGGGGGACGTGCCTCAGCACCAAACCTGCCCCTGTACCAGTTGAAAGCATTGAGAGGAAAAGAACCTTTCTATCAACGACCAGAACAGCGCTGACAACCGCCAAATATGCCTTTAAAGCAGAATACTCAGACGCCTTCGCTGATTTTCTTCTTCTGAAAGGCGATGATGAATATGCGCGACAACATATCGTCAACCTTAAAAGGGTATGGCGCATCCATGAGCTAATGTGGCCCAAAGAAAAAGGCCATGACGGTGGCAGATTCCTAGCTCGACTATCCTGCACCAGGAGTGACAGTTACAGCTTTGCGACCACCCAATTTGTTCTAGAGGCGGCCCGGTTTGGCCAGATCGGCCTTCGTAGTCTAGACCCCCGCGGTTACTCACCAGAACCCGAATATGACAAGAAAATTATCGAAGGGATTTCCAACGCTCTGCTGAAAGATAATCAACGAATCCTTTCACAGCTATTAGTTGATCTCGAAAGAGGAATAGAAAACGCCAGAGACGCGCAAATTGTGTTCGACCGCCGGCGCAAAGAACTCGGTGACGGATTTACGTATCTCGACCTGCAACGGCCAAACTCAGTTCGACAAAAGGGCGGTGATCTTGAAGCCCGACTGGAGGTCATCCACTCGTACGATGGGCGACTAGCGCAAGCGTTCTTGATGAAAAACGACGAATTCTGGTTCGTACTACTCGTCTCGCAAAATGTTTTTGGCAAGGAAAAGATGGCCAAGATCACAGGAGGGGACGGGCACTACAAGGAGGTTGTATTCACCACTCCTATCGAAACAGCGCGACGTTTGCTTGGTCTAGCATCATCTGAAAAGACCGAGGCAGAAGCAAGAATTGAGCTCCAAAAAACGGTTGATCGCGATTTCCAACGGTTGCTGACCGATCACAGCTCAAGGGCTCTAATCACCATCTGCGAAATTGCTGAATTAGGGAGCGGAGGTGCTGCTGCCTTCTACTCAGTCCTACCATCAACCCCGATGAGCTTGCCGGCGAATTGTCCGCGGCCGATCTATCGAATCAAGGTGCTACAACCTAAAGATTCCAAAGTTGGCACAAAAAAAATCTACAGTCTCACGACCCTCCCATCAGGCAAAGATTCATCTGCATTTAATGGAAAGGCACCTAGGGATGCTCCGATCAACTTGCTGCGCGGCGGCCGCAAGTCGTAATTTGCACGGCACGCAGCGCTATTTGCTCAAAACGACCTGATGCAGTGTTCATCGAGGGCGTTTTTCGCCCGGTTTTCCATGTTAAGCGCGCAACTCGCCCATACCCATCAGTTGTTTTCGAGCCATCCACAGGTTCGACAGGGCGAACAATGTGGTCAACTGAGCCGTGTTTTTCATCAGCCCACGAAAGCGCACTTTCACGTACCCAAATTGGCATTTGATCACCCGAAACGGATGTTCGACCTTGGCCCGTGTCTGGGCTTTGCAGTACTCAATCTTGCGCTTGGCCTTGTAGAGCACGCTGCGTTTATTCAACTTGGAATAGGTGCTGCGGCGCGCCGCGATTTGCCAGATCACTTCACGATTTTCATGCTCTTCACGCTTCTCAACGCCGGTGTATCCGGCGTCTGCATACACTGCATTTTCTTCGCCATGCAAAAGCTCGGCGACCTGTGTGACATCGGCGACGTTGGCGGCGGTGCCGTGGACGTGATGAACCAAGCCGGACTCGACATCAGCGCCAATATGGGCCTTCATTCCGAAGAAATACTGGTTACCTTTTTTGGTCTGATGCATCTCGGGGTCGCGCTTTCCCTCTTCGTTTTTAGTCGAACTGGGAGCATGAATAATGGTGGCATCGACGATAGTGCCCTGACGCAGAGACATGCCTTTGTCCTGCAAATAACCATTGATGACCGCGAGGATTGCAGGTGCAAGCTGATGCTTTTCCAATAAGTGCCGGAAATTCATGATCGTGGTGTCTTCAGGTATCGGGGCGCTCAAGGTCAAACGTGCAAACTGGCGCATGGGCGTGATTTCGTAGAGCGTTTCTTCCATGGTCGGATCGCTCAGGGAAAACCAATTCTGCAACAGATGAATACGCAGCATGGTTTCCAGAGGATAGGGTTTTCTGCCGCCACCGGCCTTGGGGTAGAACGGCTCGATCAGGCCCAGCAGACCCGTCCAGGGCACGACCTGATCCATCTCGGCGAGGAAGCGTTCGCGGCGTGTCTGCTTGCGCTTGCCGGCGTATTCGAAATCGGAAAAGCTCATCTGGCTCATAGGCGGCTCGGATCAGGTGGTCAGGCGTATTTCAGCACATTTGAAAACTTGTTCGGAGATTCCTTAGAGGGTGTAGACAAAATCAAGTAGTAAGTCGACGAGCGAGCATGCGAGCCTCAGCCAGCCATACCCAAGCCTCACTCACATCCAGTAACCGATCGTGGTGCATGATCAGCCGCCTGGCTCGCTCATTCCAGGCATGAGTCCGTTCCACCACCCAGCGCTTGGGCATGACCACAAAGCCGCTCGCAACCGGCGCTGCCGTGAACAAATCGCCTTGCTCTGAATGCCATTTCCCGGTGCGGCGATTGTTCGCTCCTCGTATGACCTGGATCTCGAGCGAATGAGTGTGCTGCATACGCTGGGCCCACTTTCCAGCGTAGGCACTGTCGACGAACAGGGTATTTAATGACGGGTACTTGTCCATCGAGGAGGTCACGGCGTCGTCTGCCGCATCTCGATCCTGCACACTGGCTGCGCTGATGCTCACGGCCAAAAGAAGGCCCAAGGTATCTACGATAAGGCTTCGCTTACGTCCTTTTACCTTTTTGCCTGCGTCGTAACCGCTTTCACCGCCTTGGGGAGAGCTGCGCGTTGATTGGGAATCCAGAACAGCGGCTGACGGCCGCTCATCACGATCCACCCGCTCTCGCCATTGGGCACGGAGCCGGTCGTGCATTTGCTCAAACTTGCCCTGAGCGCTCCAGCGCCGAAAGGTTTTATAGACATTGTCCCAATGGGGAAACTCGCGAGGCAGCATTCGCCAGGAGCACCCTGTGCGCACGACATAACAGCAGGCTTCCAAAAGAGTGCGCCGGGAGTGGCGAGGCGGTACGCCTCGACCTCCCGAGACTTCAAATAAATCAGCGACCAACGTCCATTCTGCATCAGTCAGGCAACTGGGGTAGCGTTGCTCCGGCAACTGACGCCGGTGTGCCTCGGTATAGCCATAAGACTTACGAGGCTCGGGAGGCTGGAAGCTACCTTTGGCACGTTCCTTTACTCGAACGATCCCGGCCAGTCTCAGCGCTTTTGCAAAGGTGTCGGGATGCGCGGTGATGCCCGTTTCTGCATGGAATGCTTGCGCCAGTTCGGCTTGACTGGAATAAGGCTGCGTATGAGCGAGCCTGGCCAGCAGAGGATAATGGTGCGCAGCGATTACCGGTGGGCGTCCAGTTTTAGGCATGGCTCAATGCTGCATAGAAAGGAGGCAAGAAGTTTACTTTATTTTGTCTACACCCTCTTAGGGGCATATGATTTAGTTATAAATTTCAGAAAAAATCGTTGACAGAAGGGGTCCCTTGTGAAATTCTGTCGTAAGGAATAAAACGCCCATAAAACTGAGGCCTCTAGAACGAGGCGTTAGAGATAAGTACGCGTGATAAAACGGACCATTTACACCTTTCTCCCCGGCCGTTGATAGCAAGTACCAGTTCGATTATCTCAAGTCGGTAACGGCGACTGGAAAAAGCAACCCTGTGCATACTCACTTCAAGCTGCGTGGCGTATTCAAGGGCGATCCAGTACCGGCTGTTCGCGCAACACTTCAGGAAGATGCGCCTGAGCCTGAATAGCGATGAAAGTTACGCGAGGACGTTTTAACAGCCTGGATCCTGTTCAAGAAATGAGGAATCAAATGAATAGTCTTATCGACGAAGCAGTTGTTGGAAGAATCGACCAGTCATTGGCAAGCAGCCGTGTATATAGCTTGCTTGCTATTGGATTGGGATTTCCTGATCTTGAAAGCTATGCCGGCTTTTCGGACGGACGGCTAATCATTGAGATGCAACAGGCACTAGAGGTCTGTATGCCCGATCTGGCTGATTATTTTAGCGAGCAGATTGCTCCTCGCCTTACGTTGACATGCTCGTTCGAGGATTTCGAAGCATTGTTTCTTACTGCTTTCGAGACAAACATGCCGGTACCCAGCGCAGCCTTGTATGAGGGTGTGCATGTTCAGCAGAGTAACCGTCCGGCATTGATTCTCGAACTAAAAGGCTTTTATCGGAATTTCGGACTAACTATGGACGCCCGAGGGAATGAACTCGAAGACACGCTTACCGCTGAGCTTGAGTTTATGCATTTTCTTACGGCAAAACAGGCACAGGCAGAATTGGAAGGCCTGCCCCCAAATGCATACCAACGGGCTCAACGAGATTTTCTGGAGCGTCACTTGGTGGTCTGGTTACCTCTTGTGCGTGAAGAGGTAAAAGCAAAGGTGGCAACCCAGTTTTTTGTTGCTTTGACAGAGCTGGCTGAACAATTTGTGACGGCCCATCTGCAACACGTGTGCTGCGGGAAATTGATTCATAGATTCAGTTAGCCAAGAGTTTTTATGTATGAAAACACCAATTTTTTAGATTCTAGAATTTCATTTATTCATTTCACACAAGGGGATATCCATGACCAACATGTCGATTCGCAGTTTCAAATTGAGTCTCGCTGCCACTGCTATCGGGGCAGCCATAGCGATGGCTTCGTCACCTGTTGTTGCTCAGCAGGCAATGCAACCCATGCAACCGATGAAAATCGAGCGGGGAACCATCCTGACCCAGCCCGGGGTCTTCGGCGTTTTTACAATGTTCAAATTGCGCCCTGATTGGAGCAAGGTGCCAGCAATGGAACGCAAGAGCGCCGCGGAAGAAGTTAAGAAACTAATTGAAAAACATAAGGATAACGTTCTGGTTGATCTCTACCTAACACGTGGCCTAGAAACCAATTCCGACTTTTTCTTCCGCATCAACGCCTACGACTTGGCAAAAGCCCAGACCTTCATGCGCGAATTCCGCTCGACAACGGTCGGGAAGAATGCCGATGTTTTTGAGACCCTTGTCGGTGTAACAAAGCCCTTAAACTACATCAGCAAAGACAAGTCTCCAGGGCTGAATGCGGGACTTAGTTCGGCTACCTATAGCGGGCCGGCACCAAGATATGTGATCGTAATCCCCGTCAAGAAAAACGCGGAATGGTGGAACATGTCGCCGGAAGAGCGTCTGAAAGAGATGGAAGTTCACACGACACCTACCTTAGCCTATCTCGTGAACGTCAAGCGTAAGTTGTACCACTCAACTGGCTTGGATGACACCGATTTCATCACCTATTTTGAGACCGATGATCTGACAGCATTCAATAATTTGGCGCTGTCTCTGGCGCAGGTCAAAGAGAATAAATTCCACGTTCGTTGGGGCAGTCCGACAACGCTCGGAACCATTCACTCTCCGGAAGACGTGATAAAGGCGCTTGCCGAGTAAACGGCAAGGCTGTTCCTCCCATGCGCGCCTGGAACAGCCTTGTCTCGCGATCCTTGGGCCAGACCCAAGGATCGCCATACCCCAGTATTTGAGCATTTGAGAGTCTGAAGCTCACCTTGCTCGTTTCAGATCGCCGAGTAACCGACTCGCTATTATGCATGCCAATTAAATGACAAACATTCTCAAATCGCTGCGCCAACCAAGCACTAAATACTCACTATTGGGTTTGCTCTCGGTCGGCTTTATCGCAGGCATCTTCTTTTGGGTAACCGGAAAATCTGGTTGATCTCTAGGTATTGCGGGGAGGTCGCAATCCCCCATCTCAACGGATTTATTGGTTGATGTGCCCCAATACGATTAAGGTGTCTGTCAAGTTGGGAAATGACGCTTTCCTGGATTGATGGATGCGGATTTAATTATGGCTGGGACGTTTGCGTATTCCGGCAAACGTGGCACCACCCTAGGGCGCTTTATAGATCAGAGAATATGCCCATCAACCATCAACCATCAACCATTTGTCATCGTTCAGGATAGTTGTTATATTGCCTCCTCTTTGGGGAGTAGCCTGCTTCCGAAACTCGTATTTTCTTTAATCGGTTTTGAGATAAAACATTGCAACGCCTCAGAGTTTCTGTCGTTGTTGCCGATAAACTTTGTCATGTGACTGTAGGCGGAGGCGGTGACGCGCTGAAAGCCGAAAAAGTGGCGTGTGACGCAGGGCGTTACTTCAAAAACTAATGTAGGAAAACGTGGTGTGAGCCAGATTTTAATAGTTACCGACTTTATTATCAGAAGGTACCTGCCCTGTAGCGATTTTTAGTTACCAATTTTTTTACGACCCCACAGACGTGGCCAAGAACCTCGGCGTGTCCGTTCCTACGCTGTACCGCTGGGTGCCAGCCTCGGCACACGCTTAGCGTACGATTTTTTTCGTTTTCTGAAGCAACCCCTAACAGAAAAAATTGAAGATTACGCAAAAAACTATAAACTAACATTAGCTGTATAACACATGAACAGTATCATTTATTAGAAAAAGAAGCGGTGATCATGGTAAACAAATTCGTCATTGCACTTAAAGGGGTTGTCTCAGAAAACGGAATTGGCGGCAAAACCTCGAGTCTTTGGATCTCTTGCGTGCCACGTTTGCAAAGGAGGAGATTCCCCGTGAATTTTTGTAACATTACAAGCTGTATGAACCCTTTACATTCCTTAGAATAAATTACGGGTTAAGTGACAAATTTTGACGGTCTAAACTTTCCGGTGCATACTGTCACATAATCGAACGTATATGTGACAGGAGGAATAGGTGCTGATTGGCTATATGCGTGTTTCAAAGGTGGACGGATCACAGTCGACAGATTTACAAAAAGATGCTCTGCTGTCTGCGGGTGTTGATCCTTCTCAACTCTATGAGGATAAAGCTTCCGGTAAGCGCGAAGATCGTCCAGGACTCGCAGCGTGCCTCAAAGCACTACGCGAAGGGGATACGCTCCTGGTGTGGAAGCTGGACCGCCTCGGGCGCAACTTGCGGCACTTGATCAACACGGTGCACGACCTTACCTCGAAAGGAGTTGGACTCAAAGTGCTCACCGGGCATGGCGCGGCCATTGATACAACCAGAGCTGCCGGGAAACTGGTTTTCGGAATATTTGCCGCCTTGGCTGAATTCGAACGTGAATTGATCTCAGAGCGCACCATCGCGGGACTTGATTCTGCGCGGGCTCGAGGCCGCAAAGGTGGACGTCCGTTTAAGATGACTACTCCCAAACTTCGATGGGCTATGGCGGCAATGGGTCAGCCAGAAACGAAGGTGAGTGATTTGTGTCAGGAACTCGGTATTACACGGCAAACCCTGTATAGGCACCTTTCACCGAAAGGTGAGCTGCGCCCGGATGGGAAAAAATTGCTGACCGGGCAGTAGATTGTTGGTGAAAGTATTGTACTTTTTAAAGAGGGAAAGAAAATAGCCGCTACATTTAATAAGGCTATGTCATCGTTAATTGTTGGTTACTGTTTATAAATGATAACCTGTGTTTATTTACAGTAACCAACAATTAGCGCGAACATAGCTCTGGAGAAACAGGTAAGAATAAACAAACGTGGGCTGTGTAAACTGTCTGACAATGAAAGAGTGCCGCCGCGGTTATGGCCCAGGCATAATTAAAAAAAAAAGCGGAAGAGGAGTTAGAGTTTTTTACTTTTTTAACAAAACAACTGTGAAGAAATTATCGAAGCACAGCAAGATAAAATTACTACGTAGACTTAGAGCAATCCAGAGAAAAAATCACAAAGAAAGTAGCAGGAATAACAACAAAAGAAGACTTTCTTCTCTATTGGATGGAAACAAAGGCACTTGCAAGGTTATTGTTGCTCCTAAAATTTTTGACTTAGGCGCAGATGAAAACCGGAAAAATTTAACAAAATTTCTTGAAAGATTGAGAATATTTGTAAAACACAATAATTTACGAAAAATAACCATTGATTTTACGAATACCCATAGATTTATCGCTGCGGGAACACTGTTATTTTATTCGGAATTATCTTACTTAAAGCAGCTTATAAATAATAAAACAAAGCTCAGGTATATACCACCAAAGAATCCTAAAGCATTCGAAGTACTTATCCAGATCGAACTTCATAAACTTTGTGGAATACGAAAACCAAAATCAAAAAACGCCAATAAGTACGATGATGTATTGAATTGGAAAGTGGCGCATGGCATCGTAGTAGATAATCAACAATGCGCGCCAGCAATTGAGCCACACGAGGGGCAGCTAGCCGAACCCCTAATTAATGGAATATTTAAAGGACTTGCAGAAGCGATGGCAAATACGGTTCATCATGCCTACGCTGAGATCCGAAAAGATGGGCTAAACCATAAACCCTCCGAGAACAATTGGTGGATGTTTTCTCAAGCAAGAGATGGAGAACTCACTGTTGTTTTTTGTGATTTAGGGATAGGTATACCAAGATCATTGCCAAAGAAACATCCATCAATATTTCATAAGATGCTTTCACTTGGCAAGGTTAGCGATCACCAATGCATTGTTTCATCTGTTGAGTTAAATGCTACAAGCACTAAGATGCCTGGCAGAGGGAAAGGTCTTACGAATATCATAGAAATTGCCAGCAAGAACAAAGCAGGTAGCGTCTTCATTTACAGCAATAGAGGGATGTATAAACTCACCCCAGGTGCAACCAAACCTTTCTCTTGTGATCTAAAAGATAGTATATTGGGAACAATTATTTGCTGGAATGTAACGCTAAGCAAGGTGGTTTCATGAAAATTATTAATATAAAGAAAAATTTTTCCAGATACCCTGCAGGAAGATATTTTACCGATGGCCCATATAATGGTCAAAAATTCAGAGAAGAATTTCTCATTCCTGCTCTGTCCGAAGCCATAAACAAAGGCGAAAAGGTCAAGGTAGAGTTAGATGGTGTACGTGGTTACAACTCTTCATTTCTAGAAGAGGCGTTCGGTGGATTGGTGCGATCAAGTCAGTTTGCATCAACCCAGGATTTACCAGAAATACTTGAGTTCGTCTCCACAGACAAGAGTTTAATTGAAGAAATACATGGATACATGGAAGAAGCTGCAACTGCAGTAGCGCAATAATGCCTTTTTGTTACCAGAATTACTGGTCATTGGTTCCACCTCTGTTCTCAGGGGTGTTAATAATAGGCGGGTGGTTCGTTGTACATAAAGCCACCCTTAGCAGAGAAAGAAGAAAAGAGAAAAGGGAAATAATTAATAATGTACTTGAAGAAATTAGAGCCATAGAAAGTATCGCAGTTGATTTCCACAACTCGGTAATCTTTGATGGAAAAGTTAACAGCAATATCACTCTTAGAATAGACAGGCTCAGCAGAAAACTACAAGCCACTCCCTTCGCAGAGCTTGGGATTTCAAGAGATTTGATGATCCAGATTAGGCAAGCAATTACTCTCAAGCATTTCGATAAATCAGATTTCCCTACCGTATTCCAACGTATCACGCAACGAAACCCTTACTCAGCTTCTCATATTGAGATTTTGATTAAAGATATTAATGCCGCTACTGATGATTTGATAGATTGTATAGAAACCGCAAAAAATACTAATTTTCCATAGATTTTCTCCAGGGCCTGTTCCTGTTTGGCCGCCGTCATAGTAATAGATTAAATTGTCCTTCTCGCCAAGTGCATCACCATTTGAATACACTCTGGCATAGTACCCAAAAACATCCGGTTTTTCGGCCATGTGCGGCGCATAGACCGTGGAGCGGTTAACTCCCGCCAGTTCGCATTGCCGCGCTTGGAATCAAACAGGCTGGATGCCTGCTCTTGCAGTTCCTTCTTCCACATACCAACCTGCGTCGGATGAACCCCAAACTCCTGGCCAATTTCGTTAACCGTCTTGATGCCACGGACCGCTTCAAGTGCCACCTTGGCCTTGAACTCGCCACTAAAATTCTTGCGCTTCGTTTCGCTCATAACCTGCTCCTCAATTGCAGCAGGTTACCACCTTAATTTATTGTCTGAAAATCGGGGGCCACTATATGGTTCGGGAACATGTTCGGACATGTAATAATGATTTCCGCTCATAATTATGCTAGCCGATGTGATATTAAAGTTATCATTATCATCGAAAAGCGTTATGAAAAACGGACCACCAGGCGACCTCGTTTGTATTGGGCCCTTTATCATTTTATCCTGCCCTAGATGGGGTTCAAAACTAAATTGCATGCTGACTATATTCCCTAATCTTGTTGAATTTACAGGCTTGATCGAAATACCATTCGGTGAATCAAAGAGTATTTGTTTCCATGTCATTGTTCCTGCTGAATCAATTGAGAAAAAAATGTTAACTAGTGTGATATCGGAAATTTCGTAAAAACAGTTTGGGATGGGGGATCGAGCAGGCTCAGATTCTAAATTTATTCTAAACTGAAAATCGTTGAAGTGACCTGCATTTTCTGCTGGACGGTAATCTGCAGGTAAAGCGGGGTTCACTAAGCGGGCAAACGAATCTCACGGAACGCCTCGCCAAGCTGAAGCGCCGCACTTCGCCGGTCTCCCATGTCGACTAGCATGTCAAGGATTCGCAGGAATTTCTGTGCCAGGGTTAGCGTCATCGGCGCGTCACGATGTGCAAAGTGTTGCACCAGCCCTGCAATGCGTGCTGGGATGAATGTTCCATGCCAACCTTTAATGCCACCGGGACCGTCGCCTATAATTGCGAGCACCTGCTCTGCGAAGGCTTCGGCCGGGTAGTTCGCTCTAGCTCGTTCACAGAGCGTCAAGAATGGGCTCATCACTGAAGCAGCCCATCCGCCAGCGCGAATGAAACGATCAATCAAGGGCAGGATGCGGGTGATTTCAGACCAGTCGCCATTCACATAGCGAGCGGCCAAATCCGCGCGTTCGACTGAGACGAACATCAACGTGTGAACAAGCTCGGGTTTACCGAAGCCTGAAAATTCTCCGCTCCGGTAGGTGTCGCGCTTGAAGGTAGGGTCCTGGAGGAGCCGTCCGAGACAGAGATCGAGTATCGCAACTGTGTCGACTGGAACGACCGGAGCATCGTACACGTAAGCGCAGACAAAGGTGCTCGAGAATGGCGAAAGAAGAGACCAGCAATTGTCGCCTTCGAGGTCCAAAATCGGATCAAGAAAGCGCGCCTGAAAGTCGGCAAGCGGCATAAGGCCAGCCATGTATCCCAGCCTTGATCCGAGCGTATGCGTCCACTCAAAGATTTGGGTCTCCGACCGATCGCGGCGTCCGGGCTTCACCCACGGTGGTGCATTCTTCTGGTTGGTCCAGTCGAGAACACTGGCAAGGAAGTCGAGAAGCACGCTCTTTGCACTGCTGTTTAGAACCTCGTCCAAGGGGATGCGCTGAAGGACTTCTGCAGCCTGCTTTGAGTGCCAGAAGACATCCGGTTCACCCCATACTTCAGCAGCGTCGGTTGCATCATCCAAGTCGTAATCTTCATATTTTTGAAACCCACGCCGGCCCTTCCCAGGTTCGACCTTCACCCAGGCTGGAGGCGGCAACGGGAGAGGCGCCCATTCGCTTTCATGTTCATAGAACGCAAGCGCCGAGTTGACAGCGGCTTGTGCTTCATTTGATGTATGGAGTGCTTCACCGTGTTGACGGGGCTGGTCACGCGGCCGCGAAGGAACGTGGCAGAGTGAAAACGCCAAGATCAGCGCGGCCCAAGTCAACTTCGAGTCATTAGGCCAAAGCTTGCAGGCCTCTTCGAGTGCGGTCAACGCAACAATTTCAAGTGGGTGCGCGATTAGCCAGAGGAGGTCATTAGCCGTGCTGCGCGCTGCTGTACCTTCCCGGAGATCCGCTGCGAGCCCCCGTGCCACATAGATCCCCTGGTGCCACGGGACGACGGAACCAGGGAACCACATCGAATCGAACTTTTCTGGCAGACGGATTGCGCGTCCTAGGACACCACGAGCCCACTCAAGGTCTTCGTGTGTACACCCTTCTCTAAAGTTAAGTGCTATGGCCGCTGTGGCGGCGACTGCACCCCGACGCATTCCCAACTGCTCTTCTTCATTCTCGCTGTTCGGGTGGTCGAATAAGTCGCTGGCGTCCGCTTCCTTGGACAATACGATGGCATCCTCGATCGTATAGGTGTCGTTCAATGTCGTTTCTTCGAATGATTTGGATGCCCACGTCCAAATTCCGTTAATTTTAAGGTACTTAATAGCATTTTTGGCCCTAGAGATATTTTCAGGCTGCGCGGCAGATGGGCTGACGTGGACAATCGCTACTTGGTCCGAACCCTCTTCGGTGCGGTAGGCCTGATAGTTTTCGAGGTCTGCCAACTCGGCATATTTGAGTGCCTGCTTTGTGAGGTGTTCCCGCACCTCCAGATTGTCGAGGTGTTCTTCGTACTGGAAGGGCAGATCGTTCTTGAAACTGAGGATCGCTTCGCGTGCTCGATCGCGGAGCGGCTCCGTCGCAAAGACAAACCTGGGTAGCATCCAACTAAGCTGTGTCTTGCGGGTAGCCCTAGCATTTGCCGTCTGGATTGCTTCAATGTGGGGTTTGTCAGTACTACTTCTGAAACCGATCAGGTTCGACGCTGACGAAAGGTCTTGCGCCATTCGATTGTGATCTGCGGCCAACAGACTCTGCGAGGTGAAGAGCGGTAATGTTGTTTCGGACACTGTCTCGGTGTGAAGCGCGAGCATCGACGCTATACCTAGGATGGCGATGCACTCGTTTCCCTCGACGATTTTCTGGATCAGCTCGTCAACGGGACGGCCGTGCTCAAGCTCGGCAAAGCACCACTCCTCGAGCGCCATAAATGCGCAGCCGATGGCCTCAGGCGCCCACGTTGATCGAAACCAAAGATACTCTCGATCGGTGCCCCAGAAAATTTGGGTACCCCAGGGAAAGGTGAGTTCGAGCGGTATAGGGGTACCTCCACGGTCGCACGAGTGATTATGCAGCTGTCGCCATGCGGTCATCGAATGATTGCAGAGTTCTCGAAGGAGCCGCAGTGCATGGTCGGGAGATGATTGGGAAAGCGAATGAAATGGCTCTCGAAGTGGCGAAGGGGGCCAGAAGCTTCGGTAGTCGTCGTGGATCGAAAGCCTTTCCCAGTCGTGGTAGTTGAAATCGCCGACGGTTCGCAGATATAGTCCGCCCGAAAACGCCTTTTTTTCTGTATGCGTCCGCTCGGCTTCCGGCTTTGCTAAAACTGCTTTGCGCCACTCAGCCGTGTCATGAAGTTCCTGTTTTTTTCGGGCAACTTGCTCATTCGGAAGCTCCCCTAGCAGGAACGCTAGTGAAAGCTCGACCACTGACTGGGGTAGCGATTGGGCGAGGACGGGTGAGTAGGCGATGATGTCATGAAATGCATCGCCTCGGATGCGCTCCGAGTTGGTGACCCGTCGCAAATAGACGGCTGCAAGGGACGGCTCGGCTCTCGACGATCTTAAGAGGAGCTGGCCCAGCGATTTTCTGAGAGCATCCAAGCCGGGAACATCCCCCCAATAAGCAGAGTTCTCGTCAGGTTTATCGGCGATACTGATCGCGTCGATGGCGGCGAGCCAAGTAGCGCATTGTTGCAAAAGTGCATGAGACGTCGGGTCGCGGAAGTCGGCCAAGGCATTCTGCCAGACCTTGAAGATGGAGACGATATCTGGATAAAACCGCTGCGGAATGTCTCCAACGCGCCGTAGTATAAAATTGATGAGTCGACGCCACGCGGAGAAGTCGGAAGGCCATCCGAGAAGATCAGCGAACCGTTGGCGTTGTTCTTGTGGGAGACCGCCGGTAAGGATATTCTCATTCGGGGTGGTCTTCTCAGCCTGAAACCAGACGAGCATCTTCCTGAAAAGTCTGAAGTCGTTGGCAAAGACGGCCGACGCGAATTGGTCTTCATCAACTTTGAATCTCGCAGTTCCGAGGGGACCAACCAGCCACGCTCGCAGCCATTGTGACCTAAATTCCGAATTCTCCGTTTGGGCAAGGTAAGCCGGCCAGTTTGTTCCCTGCGTATACTCCCATTGAGAGGTGAGTTCGACGACGCGCGCGACTGCCGGTGGCTCTCCGCAGGCCTTGATAACCTCCATCCATTGTAGTCCGCGATCGGCTAAGACATGAAAGAAGGCCCATTCGAAAAAGATATCGTGGGCGAAGCTGACGGAAACCCCTTCACGGGCATTTTGGAGTATGCCGTCTGATTTTAGGTCATCGATGTGTGCAACTGAAGTTAACTGGCCAAGGGCAATCGGTTGGCTAAGCTGGCGGGCACGAACACTTGCCAAGTCGAGTAGTCCGCGCTGGCGTTCAAGTGCGTTTTGACCCGTTTCATTGTAGCCGCCCCGCCGCCACCAATTCTCAAGCAAATCGACTTCAGATTGGGGGGCGAATGTCGAAGCGCTGGGGTCGGCCATGTAGCTCTGGTTCAGCACTTTCGCGAAAAAAGGCCGTCGGACTATTTCTTGCACTTGAGCGGATCCAAACAGAAGCGATCTCAGGTGTGGCTTGGCTTTTGCAAGCGACTCGGCCTCATCGCCGCTCAACTGACCAACGCTTAGCGTTTCGACCTTCAGGGCATCGAGGAATTCGCCCAACCAATTGCGAAGCATCTCAATGCCGGTGTCGCGAAGGGAAACGACAATGCGCCAGTTATCAAGCTGTGGTGATTTCACAATGGTGTGGATCACATCGACGATGATGGGCTGGTGTTCTTTGTCGATGCGGTCGATCGCATCGACAAAGAGTACCGGAGTACCGGCAGCGCCGATCTCTACGAGAAGTTGCTCTAGGTGAGCACCCGATAAACCCTGCGAGGTCGCATAGCTGATCCAGCTGGTCCCTTCGAGCTGTTCGGCTTTGAGGAAGATGATCGGCCCGTTTCTCAGCGCACGCTGCACTGCTCGCCTCACCACGACTGATTTGCCACTTCCTGGCAGGCCGCGGACCTGGACGACACGGGCTGTTGTGAGTTTTGCGTCCATGCTCTTAAGGAGAGAAATACGGTCGAGCCTTGTTCCCCCAATATCGTCCGGAATGAGGTTAGCGCAGCTCTTAGCTAGCTCCGTTAACTTGTCGAGGTCGAGGCGTAGTGAGGACGCACTGCGGAGTCGTGCGACAGGTGAGATCAAACGAACAAGTCGTATGCGATCAAACTGACCTGATTTACCGGCTGATGAACGGGCTAGCTGAACTGCTCGCGACCAGACAAGCGGCGCCTTGGCTGCGTCATCTGGCGCGAGGCAATCCTGAATACGATTAATGGCATCAGAGGGATCAGTGGCACCTTCGCGGAGGAAGTCGAATTGTATGAGCACGAAGTGAGCAAGGAACTGATGCTCTTCTTCACTCGTGCACGGTGCCCCCTTCGCTGCTTTCAGTAGATTAACAATTTCTTTATTAACCGTTTTGATGTCTTTGCTGGCGCTACCACCATTCGCAAAGCGAGCGTGGAAATGCTCCGCCGTCAGGCTTTCGCGGGCCCAATCGCAAAGGGTCTTTAATGCCCGCTCTTTGACAGGAGTGACCGTACCAACCGCGGCCCCGTAGCGGTCAACGTCGAAGCGAAAGTCTGACTTGTTGAGGGTTGCCCAACTATCGCGGATGATTTCGCGAAAGTCTTTGTTCGTTTTTGCACTGCTGATCGTGAGCGAACGCTTTACTTGGAGGCTAAGTCTGGAGAGGTTCTTTGAGGTATCTTCAAAATCGACGATTACATCATCTAGTGGTTCACCGAAATCGCGTTGCTGAACCGAAACTCGAACAACGGTTCGATCATCGATGCCGGGTGCATAGGCCTCGGCTAGCAGTGCGGTGAGATAGAATGCAGCCGCATCGCCCTCAAAGGTGAAACCTTCGCCGCCAGCGAGTTCGGGTGATTGTGTCATCGGCTATCTTGAAACCTTCGCTAGTTGTCCGCTTCCACTGTTTACCATGATTGGATTGATTCCTGTGTTCTCTTCATCGTGTTCATCCTAAGTTGGGAAATTGAGAGACCGTATTTGTAGCTTGACGGGCTCTGTTGCAAAAACCAATCAACTTGGTGCATTATTGAATTTTCTCAGGGTATTTCTCGATGACTGATTTCAAATGGCGTCATTATCAGGGCGCTATAATATTGGGCTGTAGCTGGCAGGTAGATGAGACCTATGTGAAAGTTAAAGGAAAGTGGACCTATTTATACAGGGCTGTTGATAAGCACGGCAACACAATTGATTTCTATCTGTCGTCTACCCGCAACAAGAAAGCGGCGAAACGGTTCCTTGGCAAAGCGCTCAAATCTATTAAACCATCGGCACATCCAGAAACCATCAATACAGACAAAGCGCCGACTTTCGGCCCCGCCATCAATGAACTAAAGGAAGAAGGTAAGTGCCAGAAAGATACGGTTCACCGGCAAATAAAACACCTGAATAACATTGTTGAAGCCGATCACGGAAAACTCAAGCGGCTGATAAATCCTGTGCGCGGTTTTAAATCCATGAAGACCGTCTACGCAACAATTAAGGGATTTGAACTCATGCATATGTTAATAAAAGGACAGATGGATGCATGGAAATATGGTCAGGCATTAATAGAAAAAATCCGTCTTATCGAAAGACAATTCGATATTTATAGCACATAATAAAACAGATCAGAGGCATACTCTGAAATACGATATTTTTTGCAACAGAGCCAGGAATTTTACATTTTAGACCGGTGCTGATTTCGGGACGGATCAGAGGAACTTGAGTGAAACGTATAACACTGTTACTTTTTGGTTTTATAAGCCTGTTACCACAACTCATTTTTGCAAGTCCAATCCATGACCATTGTCAGATCACACCTTGGTTACAAACCAATTCTACGCTATTCGACCCTACCTAACAAAGTTGCCATGGATAAAAGCGGCGCCAACTACGCGGGTTTGGAGAGCATTAATATGTTGCTATTGATGGCAGGTTTATTGAGTTTTATTGAAATATGCCAAGTGAAGTATTTGAACAATATCATCGAGCAGGACCACCGTTTTATCAAGAAAATCACGAACCCCATGATGGGATTCAAAGCCTTTCATTCAGCGCAAGCAACTATCGATGGCATTGAAACCGCACATATGGTCCGAAAGAGGCAACTGTCTGATAAAATATACCCGCTTATAAGCAATTTATGGATTTAGCAGGATAACTGTGCCCGTAGATGAGTGTGGCTTGCACTTTACGAATATTTGCGACAGAACCCGTAATCTTGGATCACCGCGCTGTTTGGGGAAGGCGAATATCGAGGACTTCCGGTTCAAACTGTACCTGAAAGCAAGTCCGGTGAATCCCATGCGCAGCCACTGCGCCACAAGAAAGACCCCCGGTCAGTGGTTGTTTGTCGCGCCACGGTGCCACTACATCGATAGGAAAAGCTTCTTCCGTAACCAGACTCAATAACTGAACCAGTGTCCACGCTGTCGAGCGAATTGACCAGGTAACCCTATACTCAATGAGCTCGCCGTGGCGGGTCAATACTTTTATGATATGCCGGATGATCTGGTCAAGCAGTATCTGTAGTTGTTCAGTCGCCGGTGTGCGCACGCTGTGGGACATCGGCACATCGTCTAAAGTGCAAATTAGATAATAAATTTGACTAGTGACTGTAACACGGGCTGTAGAATAGAAAGAACCACATACACAATACCAAATAGCCAGAACGGCGCTGTAAAAAACCCGATGATTAACAGAATAAACCAGCTTTCATCTGCTTTACTTCTTCCTTGCCTTTTATACCCTCTATGGTCGTAATAAGTACTTGGTTTAGCCCTATGTGGTTCTGGTTTGGTAACATCTTTTATGATTACACCTATCCTATCGATCAACCAGAATATTAAAAAAGCAACTACAGCAAAACCAATTTGTAAACTTACTATGCCCATTGGGATAAAGATTCCCCAAAACTCAAGAGCATCTTTGTAATCACCAGACGGCAGAATGAGCGATATTACTATTCCTACATGCACTATTAACAAAGGAACTATGATAGTCCAGAACCCGATGTTTTTTTTCATCATTCACCTGTGTGATATCTGTAATCAAACATTTCATCTTCTCGCATATTCAATTAAGGGCACCTCTAAAAATCCACATTTCGCCACAACACTGTGTCGCTTAACAAGTTTCAGCCAATGAATTCAGAGTGGTCCGTTCTTGGTTGCTATAACGCAATTCATATTTATCTTTGATACGTTCCCAGCGCTTCCCATACTCACACCAAAATGATTTCATAGGCGGTAGCCATTCATGCGGCGCTTTGTCTGATTTAGCCTGGTTGGTTGCGTCATGCACCACAAGCAGATTTTCATAATCGTTCGCAAATACTCGTCGTTGTGCTCTTGTCCATTGGTCAGCGCCATGCCGATGCGCATGAGCTAAAGGCACAACATGATCAATATCCAGGTCTGATGCGCTGGTAAATGTTTGTCCGGTGTAGACGCCAACCCATTTGCCTTGCCTGACGGTGCAACGGCGATAATCTTTGAATTGAACGGGCACTTTGCTGGTGGCAATCAATAATTCCTGCCTGGTATTCTGACAGTCCCCATCTGAATCAATCCAGTGCGGCCAATCTTTCCGGTTATAGACCCTGCTGTATGTGCCGGGTTTTGCCTGTTCGTATGCTTCTTTTGATTGCTGTTGGATTGAAAAACAAGGTTCCTTGTGGCATTCGTAAGTGTTGGTCTTACGATTGAAATGACCACCTTGCTTATCCAGGCCACCGCCATGTGAGAAGGCGAGGGCAGGGAACAACAGGCACAGCAGAAAAAGGAATTTCATTTATAAGAGCGGGCTCAGCGGTGTGGGGGCTAAAAAACGATTAACGGCAAATAACGTTAAGCCTTAATTGTAAGGGCTCTCAAAAATCATTTACTGATATATACAATATTTTGTATAATCCGGGTATGGGAGATTTCAAGCCGATCGAATTCCGTGGCCGCTCTCTTGATGACCTTCAAGCCTTTCCGCTCGCGGCCAGGCGTGAGGCTGGCCACCAGGCGTTACCGCGATTTATTGAAGGAGCTAGACCAATGAGTAACGAACGATTTTCCAGTGTCTGGGATGCCATCGAAGATACCCCGGAGGAAGCGGAAAACATGAAACTGCGTTCCGTCCTGATGAAGGCGCTGAAAAACCACCTTACCCGGACTGAAATGAGTCAGACGCAGGCCGCCAAACTCTTGGGGGTGACCCAACCACGTGTCTCGGACCTGATGCGCGGCAAGATCGATCTATTCGGCCTTGATGCACTGGTGAACATGGCGACTGCCGCCGGGCTTCGTATCGAAATACGAGTGCTTGAAACTGCCTGACCGGGGGTATTCAGATTTTTTATGTCTCTTTCTTACTGGTACCACCTGTTTCCGGCTGCGACTTAATTTCTAATAGTTCTTTCTCGCTTTCTGAATCGAGACGTGAGCCCAGGATATGAAGAATCTGCTCTGAAAACTCACCATTGTTCTCAATATAATCCAATATTATTGCACCCGTAAGCATGCACTTCTGAGTTACTTTTTCCTTCTCTTTTTCTTTTGCTTTTTGCTTTTCAAGCCTAATCTTCTGATTTAGCTTTTTTTGTCTTTCGAGTAACTTCTGTAAATTAATATTCTTGTTTTCAGTATTTTTTCTTACCATCACGTTCTGCTTTTGGGGATTAACGGGTTGTTTATAGATTGATACTATTTTACATAGTTAAAAAAATATAAAGAACAATGACAGCAGAGGCGGACGTAATGAGTGCGGCGATGACGTTTAATACCGCAGTTTGTTTAGCTGCCTGGAGTGCCTGATGTACCTGGCTGAATCCAGCGTTTAATTCATGCTTCCATTGCTCAATAATCACTCTCGATTGCGCTTCCATGACCCTCGCGACCTCGGCCTTGCTTGAGACAATAGAGGCGTTCAGAATCCTGTCGGAATGGTGCTTGGCTTCAATAGCCCATTGGCTATAAAGCACCTCCATTTGACTCCTGAAATTATCCAGCAAATCCTGCTGCGTAGATTTACTATCCTCAATAAGACGCTTATTCAAGGTATGCATGATCATGATTGGATCATCTTTTGATAGAGCAATCCCATGAGTGGCTGCAATCTCCTTGACTACTTCATCAAAGCTGTCGCTTGTATTCATGCCAGAACGGACGATACGCTTTCTAATTTTTTAAATAGATCGTCCTTAATTATTTTGAGCCGCTGTCGAACCATGATCATGATTTCCGGCTTGGCGATCGCCTCATCAAACGTCAATTTGTCCTGCAACATTTCTCTTAAATCAAGACCGAAGGTTTCCGGCTTGTATTCTGGAATCGTAATCATGGCGGAGATACGCTTTTTGTTATCCAGGTAAGCTTTCATTGACTCAAAGCTTTTACCATTCATTTCTATCCTTCCCCAGAACAGATTGAGCCATACAACAAATGAAACGCCGTCCGGAAACTGTTTCATTATCCTGTCAAACCCATTCAATGTATCAGCCAGCGATTGCCCACCGGTAATCACCGTGTGGATGACCAATTCATGGCCTTCTTCCTGAAGCAGTGCAGAAACATGATTACTGATCAAATAATGTGACAAACCCACAAATGTGCTCGCACCATTATCGATGATCACATCAGATTTACTTTTCGATATTAACTCGATCAGATTATCAAATTTTCGGGGATCCACATTATCGCCATTCATTAAATCCAGTTTTTTCACGTTTAATTTTCTAAAACTATGAAATGATGAATTGACAGGATCGGTGTCGATACAGAGAACAGCTTTACTCTTGGAGTAATAATATTGTGCCATGATCGATGCAATAAAAGATTTTCCGACTCCCCCTTTACCTTGCAGGATCATATGTATTTTTGCCATCTGTAACCGCCTTATTGTTGTGTGAAATTGGAAGAGTAAAGTTTGAATTTAATAACGCGTAATGATGGATTAGATAGTAATGATCATACTAGATCATCAATATTATATTCGTTACTCCACTCGAACCCTTTCGGGTTGTCGGAACCAGCGTATTCATCTGAACCAGAGGGGAGGGTACGATCTTGTTTCTTACTTGAATGAGTTTTAATTTTTATATTGTCTTCCGGTTCAGATAATAGATTATTTTTTATTAAAATATTTTCTTTTTTAACCCGGTTTTTTGATTCGTAGCTGGTGTATTTTTTAACTAATCTCAAAAATATCTGATAACTGATATCGATCTTTTTTTCATCCTGAAATAGCTGCCAGATATCTTTAATAGTCCAGCCGCTATCTATTGCCACTTCGATCTGATCGCGTAGCGCCAGAACAACAGAGAAGTTCTTTTTAGCGCGGGTAGAACTGCTCTTTTCTGCTCCTTCTGCCAGCCTATTCAAAATATCTTTTTCCATATTTCCGTATAGTTTAATAAAAATAGTATGATGCAATAATGATTACATTTCGATTAAGGAATGATTAAGAAGTAATTAAGAAGTAATTAAGAAGTAATTAAGCAGTAATTAAGGATTGATTAAGGAGTGATTAAGATCAATTAAGGACGATTATGATCAATTCTAATGTAATTATGGAGTCAATTTTTCGTCATAATTAATCCTTAATTGATCATAATCGATTGGTAATCATTTCTTAATCATTACAAAACAGGGCAGGATATGTGAAGTTAGCTAACAGATGAATCTGTCATCAAATTTCACCCTGATCTTATTCGCACGGTGTGCTCAACGATATCCTGCTCTGCGAGGCAAGAACGAAAAAAGCAGCGGGAGGGAAGGGCAGTAGGAAACGGAATGCAATGGAAACGAAATGCAAGGAATAAGAAAAAAATGACCGCAACGATATAAGTAAAAATAATAATAAAAATCAGAAGAAAATTAGAAGCAAAACTAAACAAAAAACTAAAGGCAAAACGTAATAAAATTACGCCAAAAAATAAATAAAATAGTCACAATAAATGATTAAATAATGGTTAATAAAATATAATGAATAAATTAGCGTTAACCAAACAAAACCATGCAAGAAAATCTAGACAAGAAAAAAAGAAAACATAAACTTCATCTACGGGTACCGGTAGATCATGAAGATGAAAAAATCATTAAATCCAGAGCAAATGATTGCGGGTTAAGTATTTCTGAATATCTCAGAAAACTGGGAATAAATTACGAACCTGCCAGCATTATCGATAACGAGAAAGTAAATGAAATGGCAAAGATCAATGGTGATCTCGGTAGATTGGGTGGGCTGTTAAAACTATGGTTAAGTGATGATCGACGGGTTGCCAATTTTGATAAGCGAGCAATCAATAAATTGCTCAATGATATTGAGCTAACCCGGTCAAAAATGGCGGGTACGATGATGCAGGTAATAAAATCAAAAAAATAGAAAAATTACTGTCTTCATGATTGCTAAACACATTCCAATTAATTCAGTCAGAAAAAGTAATTTTGCTACTCTGGTTAATTACATCTGTGATCCACAAAGCAAGACTGAGCGTGTTGGGTTGGTGCGCGCGGTTAACTGTTACTCGGATAGACCGGATTGTGTGATTGCGGAAGTGCTGAATACGCAGCAGATGAATCAACGGGCGACATCAGATAAAACCTATCACCTGGTTGTCAGTTTTCGGGATGCTGTTTTAGCAGACCATGTCCTTCAAGCGGTAGAAGATAAACTGTGTGAGGGATTGGGATTTGGTGAGCATCAGCGTATGAGTGCGGTACATCATGACACGGATCATTTACACATCCATATTGCTATCAATAAGATTCATCCCACCCGGTTCACGATTCACAATCCGCATTACGACTATAAGGTCATCGGCGACCTGTGTAAGAAACTGGAAGAGGAATATGGACTCACTCCCGATAACCACGACACGCAAAAGCGAGGCGCACAAGGCAAGGAATCCAATATCGCGTTTAAAGCGGGCTCTGAAAGTTTAATTGGCTGGATGAAACAAGAATGCCTGGAACAGATTCACGCGACGGTAAGCTGGTCTGCATTACATCAGCTCTTGGCAGATCATGGTCTGGAATTAAAAGAACGTGGCAGTGGTCTGGTGTTTGTTTCAAACAATGGGGTGGGCGTGAAAGCCAGTTCGGTGGATCGTGCGTTATCAAAATCCAACCTGGTTAAGAAATATGGCGCTTATGAAGCGATTGACGGTAATGAGTCAACCAAAACAAACGAAAAGAATAAATGCTCCAGGCAATATGAAAAAAAACCGCTGCCTGGCAAGCTGGATACAACCGAACTTTATGCGCAGTACCGGGCTGAGCAGCATGCCGCAGCCGTCCATGGGAAGAATGAATGGATCAGACTGCGGGATAAGAAAGATCAGGCCATCGAATCCGTTAAGAAAAAAGCGAAGTTAAAGCGCTTACTGATCAAAAATGTGACGGCTGGCAAGCTGGCCAGGCAATTAATGTATGCGTCCGTTCATCAGGAAGCCAGGGCGCGTATTGAATCCATCAAGAAAGACTATCAACAAGCCTATCAGGCGTCTAAAGCGCAGCATAGAAAAATGGACTGGTTAAGCTGGTTGGTCAACGCAGCCAATCGCGGCAATCAGGCAGCATTGGCAGTCTTGCGTTCCAGAAAAGATGACCGGCGGACAGAGGATTATGTTTCTGGCGCACAGGGCAGGGCCACGGATGGTTCGGCGAAGTATCCTGAAATGGTCGAGACCATTACCCGAACCGGCACGATCATCTTCAACATGGGGTCAACGGCTATTCGTGAGGGTGGACAAGGGTGGATGGTGAAGGCAGGCACGGCCAAAGATAAAATCCTGGCTATCTTGACCGCCGCCATCAAACAATACGGCAATCAACTGACGATCAACGGCAGCGATGTTTTCCGTGAGCAGGTTGTGCAGGTCGCGGCTGAGACGGCGCTGGAGGTGACCTTTGTTGATGAGGCACTGGAACAAAGGCGACTGGCTATCGTAAACAGGGCGCGTGGTCCAGGACGCAGTCATCGCGAAAAAATGGATACGGTCAAAAAAGCCAGCGCATTGAAACCAAAAACACTCAAAGCAAGGAACCATCCCGCTGGAAAAGGGCTGTCAGGATGAGCTTCACCAATCAACCCACCGGTCGTCCCCAAACCGGGCATGACGACCAGAAGAAGCGTCGGCTTATCCAGTGCATGGCGGTTTTCTTCCTGCTGGGCGGGGTGCAGATTGCCACACAGTACTTTGCGTATCGGTTTCAATACCAACCTCAGCTAGGGGCGCATTTCAATCAGCTATACCCGCCCTGGTCGATTATTGAGTGGGGTAGCAAATGGTATGCACAGTATCCCGGTATCTTCGATACGTCGATGAATATAGGGATGGTGTTTTCTGCTATTGGACTGATTGTGACGCTGGTGGTCAAAATGGTTGCCGACAACTCGGTGCGGCTGAACAGCGGGTTACATGGCTCAGCCCGTTGGGCCAATGTTAAGGACATCCGGGCGGCAAGGTTGCTGCCGGTCAAGCCGTCTTTTTTTAAAAACCGCTTTGCCAGGCAATCCCTCAAAGATGATTATGTTTACGTTGGCGCCTGGCAGGATAAAAAGGGCACGACCCATTACCTGAAACACAACGGCGCTGAGCATGTTCTATGTTACGCGCCGACCCGTTCGGGCAAAGGGGTAGGGCTGGTCATCCCGACCTTGCTCTCATGGGGGCAAAGTGCGGTCATTACTGATCTGAAGGGCGAATTGTGGTCCGTCACAGCGGGTTGGCGAAAGCAATATGCGGGTAACAAAGTCATTCGTTTTGAACCGGCTTCCTCCACAGGGAGCGCCTGCTGGAATCCCCTGGATGAAATCAGAATGCACGATGGTTTAGAGGTTGGCGATGTACAAAATCTTGCCACGTTAATTGTAGATCCGGATGGGAAAGGGTTAAACGATCATTGGCAGAAAACCAGTCAGTCGCTGCTGGTTGGGGTGATTCTGCATGTCTTGTATCGATCAAAGCATGAGGGCACGGTCGCCACGTTGCCTTTGGTGGATGCCAGGCTGTCTGATCCTGAGCGCGATGCGGCGGAATTATGGATGGAAATGGCGACTTATGAGCATATTGATGGCGCCAATCATCCCGTCATTGGCTCGACCGCGCGGGATATGATGGATCGCCCTCCTGAAGAGGGCGGATCAGTGCTATCGACCGCTAAATCCTATCTATCCTTATACCGTGATCCTCTGGTTGCCAAAAATGTCAGTCGCTCGGATTTTGCCATCCGTGATTTGATGCACTACGCGCAGCCGGTCAGTTTGTATATTGTGACGCATCCCAATGATAAGACCCGTTTGCGGCCACTGGTACGCATTATGGCCAATATGATTGTCCGCATCCTGGCGGACAAGCTTGAATTCAAGGACGGCCAGCCTGTGGCGCACTACAAGCATCGGCTGTTGTTGATGCTTGATGAATTCCCCAGCCTTGGCAGGCTGGAAATCCTGCAGGAGTCGCTGGCTTTCATTGCGGGTTACGGGATCAAAGCCTATTTGATCTGCCAGGACATCAACCAGCTTAAAAGCCGTGAGACGGGGTATGGGCATGATGAAGCCATTACGTCCAATTGCCATATCCAGAATGCGTTTCCCCCGAACCGGATTGAAACCGCCGAGCATTTATCCAAGCTCACGGGACAAACCACCATCTTCAAAGAGCAGATTACCACCAGTGGTAAGCGGGTAGGGATGATGCATGGCAATGTCACCCGCACGATGCAGGAGACGCAACGCGCATTATTAACGCCGGATGAGTGCTTACGTATGGCCGGGCCAAAAAAAGACGATGACGGACTGATTACTGAGCCGGGTGACATGATTATTTATGTGGCCGGGTATCCGGCCATCTATGGCAAGCAGCCGTTGTATTTTAAGGATGATGTGTTTTCTGCACGCGCGGCTGTTCCTGCGCCGGCGTTTAGCGACAAGATCGCCCGAGCAGCATGAAAAGAATGCTCAACACCCTCGCAGGGCTGGTTTTGTTTATGAGCGCGGGTATATTTCTGTCGGCTGTGGTTTGTCGTGCCGCTGGTATCTACTACAACCATACGCCAAGTTTTCCGGTGGGTTTTTACAAGATCATCGATGCGCCGGTAGGGAAGGGTGCGTATGTTTCTTTCTGTCCACCACAGGCCAAAGTCTTTGATATAGCCATGGCGCGACAGACCATCGATAGAGGTAACTGTCCGGGTGGTTATGGCATGTTACTGAAACGTGTTTTTGCGCAGCGTGGGGATACGGTTTCTATTGAAGCGGCCGGGATTACAGTGAATGAGGATTTACTGCCTAATAGTGCCCAGATAAGCGGCCTTGAATTGCCGCCATATCGGATGGAGCAAAAAATGCTGGATGATTCAGAATATCTGCTGATGTCCGATGTGAACCCGTATTCTTTTGATGCGCGGTATTTTGGATTGATTGCACATGCGCAGATTCAGCATGTGGTTGAGCCGCTTTTTACCTGGGGTGACTAAAAAGGACGGTATGACTCAAACTAAAAAGTCTCCGGAAAAATCGGGCCGATTCATTCCTCAACCTTGTCTTGTTCCAATGCTTTTCCTGATTGTTTAATTCCATTAGTAGCTGGGCATGGAGTGCTATATGTCCTTCTATTCCAGAGTAGTTTGTCTCATGCATAAGGTTTTCTTCACTGGTAAAATGGAACTTAACTTCCTGAACGATGGGTGAAATCGTTGTCTCAGACTCGCGAGTCTTGATAGCCACGTCGAGCTTGCGAAACAGCATGACTAGCAGGCGGTGTTCTGCATCAATCAGAGGGTGACCTGTTTCATATGACTTTTTCCACTGGATATACATCAGAAGCTTATAACGATACTTCGTTACCCATACAAAATAGTATTCAATCTGATAAACCGTATGACCCTCATTTCTACAGCCCATGCCACCTCTCCTGGGTGGCATATTCTCGCGGCTAAAGCCGATGACTTTAACCTTATGGTGGACAACAAAAAGGTTGGTGCCCCCTTTTTTCAATGAAAATTATTTAAGCACAAATTTTTATTGCTGCCCTGGAAATGAAATACCCAAGGTGGATTTTAAGTACCATCGCAGGCAGCTTATTTTTTTTGAATACGTATTCCCTGACGCTTTATGCAGGTAACCTGAAGCATCTACTGAAAGACAATCGGATAGCATTGGGCGGTTGGGTAAATGGAGGAGTGAATTTTAATCCTAGTCAGAAAAATGGATTTAATGGTCCGGTGATTATGGCGGACCAAGCCAACCAATTTCAGTTGAATCAATTAAATTTGTTTATGCAGCGAGCGGTTGTATCAGAAGGCAATATCTGGGATTTTGGCGGACGCTTCGATTTTATGTTTGGAACAGATGCTGTCTTTACCCAGGCTTTTGGTGTGCCTACGCTGGATGTACATTCCGGAGAGCCTTTAGAAAGAAGTAATTGGGATCTTGACCTGTGCTGTGCTTCTTCACGAACTTATGGAATTGCGCTTCCGCAAGCATATCTGGAGACATATGTCCCTGTCGGTAACGGACTTAACATCAAATTGGGCCATTTCTATAGCCCTATGGGTTATGAGACGGTACCGGCACCGGATAATTTCTTTTATACGCGAGCTTATAACCTGAATGTGGGAGAGCCCTTTACTCATACTGGTCTGCTTTCGGAATATAAGATTAATAAAAACTGGTCCGTTATCGGCGCAGCGGTTACGGGTAGCGCGAACGGTGGATGGGATGGCGGCTGGGACAAACAACTGGAAAACTGGAGTGGAGTGGCTGGTTTTAATTGGACCAGCGATAATAATTTAACTTCGCTTAAAGTTATTGGTAGTTATGGTAAAACTTCAACACACAGTAATGAACCATGGGCAACGTACAATATTGTATTGAAACACAGAATTAATCCTAAAACCTCGCTAGCTTTGCATCATGTATGGGGCTATGCTGGTGGCGTTTTATTGAACAATCCAAAATATAATAATGTCACCAAAGATACGCAATGGATTACTTTAATGGCCTATTTATATTATGACGTTGCGGATAACGTATCGATGGGTGTACGCGGCGAATGGTTTCGTGACAGAGATGGCTCCCGCAATCCATCACCCTATCGCATAGCGGCTACTACCAATATAGTTAATGGCAGGACAGTTAGTTATGCGGGCGATCCTGCTCGGGTGACTATTATGCCCGCAGATTATTATTCAGCAACCGTGGGCATTAACTGGAAAGCAGCCAAAACGCTAAAACTTAAATCGGACTTAATAAGGGAGCTAACCGTTCGTTCAAATATCCGCTACGATCGAGTAGATGCTTATCACGCACCTGCGTATAGACCTTTTGCTGGAAATAAAGACCAGATTTTATTTTCGCTTGATTTTATTCTGCCTTTTTGAGCACGGTTAATGGCGTTACTGAATTAATAAAATTACCTGATTAGCAACGAACGTCAGCCATTCGAATAGAGTGCAAGGGCTGCGGAGTGGTCGAAGCAGCGGCGATCAGCAATCGTTCGTGCAGTGAGCAAAGATCAAAACGTCGGTTGAATCGGTAACTGAAGGCGGCAAGATAGCGAGCGGCATACTTGCGGAAGTTGAAAGCATGGTAACAACCCGACAAACCGGTCTTGGCCTGACTAACCAGATAAATTGCCAAGAACCAGACGGTCAGCGGTAGTTTAGTGCCCTGAAAAACTGTCCCGGCAATCAATGAGGTCTGATGTCGGCAGGCTCTGCATTGAAAAACCTTGCTGACGTTCGTTGCTAATCAGGATGCTTTTTTAATTACTGTGCTAATTGTAACGGCTCACGTTTAAAAACAGCCGCTTGCATTCAACGTTTTTTTGGACTCACAATAAATGTAAATGCACTTGGGCTCAAATTCAAATTAAAACGCCAGTTTTAGCGTAGCACCCTCCTAATGGTTACCCTTAGAGAAGAATAATAGTTATCCCAATATACTCATCAGGTTGACGGACATACAATGGTTCCAAAGGGAAGTTATAGGAGAAACCATCATGAGAACAACGACCAAAAAATATGTTTTAGTTTTTTCGTTATTTATGTTCCTGATCTTCGGTGCATCTATGAATTCTGTTGCATCTGATGATGTAAATCATGAGGTCCTGGCTAATAAATTTGAGTCCATGGCAGCAGAAATGGACGCCAAGATTACCGAGCAACAAGAAATCTTCAAAAACAAACCACGTACCAGTTATTTCGGTATAAATGGTAAGAACATTAAATCGCACGTGATTTACAAGATTCGTAAATACGAAAAAGCAGCGGAAGAATATTTGGAGCAAGCTGCTCTTCATCACGCGATGGCAGCGGAGCAATCCGATATGAAATCAGTTTCAACCACAAATAAAACGAGTGGTAACGACGATTCATAAATAACGAAAATAACTGGTTTGGCTAAAAAGGGCAGTGCGTAGAAATACGCATTGCCCTTTTTATTTCTTTAGCTCCTACTAATTCTAATCCTTCACAGGCCGGATCAAGTGTTCTCCTTGATTGGCGTCAGATTTGACAATACACCTCACTTTAAGGAGGCCGGTTTTGAATAGCGTCTGGCGGGATGTTCGATGTGTCTGGAGATAAACCCTGATCAGTTGAAATCCGGTGAACGGTGCGCGGCAACGTCCAACCGCAATTTTGAGGGTCGTCAGGGCCGTGGCGGTCGCACGCATCTGGTTTCGCTAGCAATGGCGGCAGCGGCAGCTATTACGGGGCATCTGACAGAGTTATCAGCACACTTGAAGCCGAACTGGCCTGAGCCGTTTTGGGAGCCCTTCACCGCGTGATAAGATCACGGCGAAGGGTTTTTCAAAAAAGGAAATTAGATCATGGCTTTCAAACTTTTATCATGTGATGGCGGTGGCGTGCGAGGGTATATCTCCAGCTCGCTTATTCAGGCGTTGGACAAGGCGACTGATGGCAAACTGTTGAATAATGTTCAAGGGTTTGCGGGGACGTCTACCGGCGGGTTGATCTCGATCGCACTGGCAAATGGTGTGTGCATTGATGACGTCGTCAATATCTATAAAAATCAAGCCGCGACGATCTTTACCAAAAACGGATGGTTCACCGAGGCGGATCGGCGCGCGCAAGTAAATGCCGCGATGGCTGCTGGCGGCGAGTTGGAAGGGCCGGGGAAATTTAGTTCTGCGTACAATGCGACGGGGTTGGTTAAAATCCTGACACATTATGTTGGCACGAAAACCTTCGGCGATGTCAAAAAAGTGCTGGCGGTGAATACCGCGCAGCTGCAGGACACATCACTGACACCTCCGCGCTGGGTACCGCAAACGTTTAACAATTGTAAGGTTGGCGGGGATTTCGGCGCTGTGAAGCTGTTGGATGCGGCGCTGTCGACATCTGCTGCACCATGCTATTTCCCGCCGCATGAAATCAGCGGACTGGGCTATTTCGCGGATGGCGGCACATTCGCCAATGATCCGGTCCTAAACGGGATCGAGGTTGCTGTGGCCGGTGGTCACGCCAGCAGCATCACCGATGTCGAGGTTATTTCGATCGGGACAGGAATTTCACCCGAAGGGATCGCAGCGGGTGATGTAGGCCAGCCACTGAACTGGGGTGTCACGACATGGATGTGGCCGTTTGCAAGTGGAGGCGTTCCGGCGACGGCGCTGTTGAATATGACGCTGGATTTGACGTCACAAAACCTTGAAAGAATCACGCAGAATTTGCTCAAAAAACAGATCACCCGAATCAACCCAGTGCTGACAGCACCAGTGGCTCTGGACGAATATACGCCTAAAGACTATGCGATCATGGACGAAGCGATAAAAGCGGCCATGGCATCTGATGACTGGAACACAGCTATAAATATGGTTAACAGCTGGTAATAGAGGCCGCGAAGGCGGGTATAAGTTTCATAAAATGAAGGATGCCTGAACGATGAGCAGTAATTGTCTTTGAAAGCTTAATGATCAATTGACACCAGGAACGGCAGGCTTTTTAACCTACTTAACGCGCATGGACAATCGGCACATCGTTCCAGCTTGTCGTGTAGCAGGGCGACATGCATTCCCTGCGCATACGCCATGCTCTATTGGTCCCGGCAGAAGCGATGGCGATCGTGTTGCGTCCAAATCTCCGGTTCAACGCATCCATCACTTCCATCAGCTTTTCAGATTTCTCGCCGACGCCATGCTGGACGAGAAGGGAACGTTGAATCACGGCTGCGTCGCCGATGCCGGTTAGCATCACTCCGGCTTTTTTGTAGGCAAGGCCGGGGCGGTAGATTTTTTTAAGGCCGAATAGTGCGGCACGCACCAGCAGGCGCGTGTCACAACTTGGGTTAGGCAGAGGAACGGTGATGCTGTTGCTGTATTGCGCATCTTGCTCGCGGAAAGGGTTGGTCGCAATAAACACCTGTACTGCTTCACATACGGAGCGCTGCCGACGCAGCTTTTCCGCTGCGCTTGTCATATAGCTGGTAACCGATTCACTCAGTACCGCCAGGGTATGAACCAATTGTCCGAAAGATCGAGAGGACACAATTTGTTTCCTGGGCGCGGCAATTTCTTCGAGCGCCAGACATGAGGTGCCGCGTAACTCATTGCCGGTGCGTTCCATCACGACTCCGAATTTTGCACGCAGCCACGAGAGCGGAGCATCACGCAACGCTTTCGCTGTCTTGATACCAGCTGCATCCAGGTGTGCGCCAATACGGCGTCCTACCCCCCACACTTCACCCACTTCGGTAGTAGACAGATAGGCGTCAAGCTCTGCTTGCGGCATGGATACCAGGTCGCAAACGCCCTCCATTTCTGGCCGTGTTTTGGCAAGATGGTTAGCCAGCTTCGCAAGCGTCTTGGACGGTCCGATCCCAACGCAGACCGGTAAGCCAGTCCATTTGCGTACTCGATAGCGAATCGACTGACCCATATCAACCGTGGCTGGCCAGAGACTGCTCATGCCATTCAGACTGAGGAAGCTTTCATCGATGGAGTAGATTTCCACATTCGGGCTGTAGCCGCGCAATATCGTCATGACGCGATCCGACATGTCGCCGTAGAGGGTGTAATTGGACGAGAGCACAATAATATTGTGCTCCTTGGCCAGGTCCTTAAATTTAAACCAGGGCGTGCCCATCTTGATGCCGAGCGCCTTGACCTGATTGGAACGCGCTACCGCACAACCGTCGTTGTTGGAAAGAACGACTACAGGCTGATTTTCAAGGGCAGGATTGAAAACCCGTTCGCAACTGACATAAAAGTTGTTTACGTCAACCAGTGCAAAAATCTGGTTGCAGGCGGTCGCGCCGATTCCAGCCATGGCTACACAGCGAAGCGTGATACTGCCCCGACCACAACGCCCCATACCTGCAATTCATCATGCTCACCGAAGCGGATAGGTGGGTAGGCAGCATTTTCAGCATGGAGCTCGATTACGCCATCCTGATGATAGAGCCGTTTAACGGTATATTCGTTATTGATGACGGCAAGCACGATGTGCCGGTGCTTGGGCTCAATGGAGCGATCTACCACCAGCATATCGCCATCATGAATATTGGCACCTGTCATGGAATCACCGATTACGCGGAAGAAAAATGTTGCTGTCTTATTACGTACCAGGTAGGTATTCAGATCGAGGCTTTTCTCTATGTACTCGTCTGCTGGAGAGGGGAATCCGGCGGAGATGCGATGTTGTAATAAAGGCAATCGAAAAACTACAGGAGCGGTCGCTGCTGGCTGTAGGCGAGGCAGGGCGGTCGAGGTGCTGCGAGGGATGAACGGGATTATGGTTGGCATGGTAGACATTCAAATTTTTTTAGTTCGCATCTTTATTACTTTGTTACCAACTTTATTTCGTACCATACACGCCCGCTGGAATCCGGTCGGCAGGGATTTGCGTGTATTCATTTTTACTCCAAAAGTATATAAGCAGTTTCCTGCTAAACAATCATTTACACAATATTATTTACGCCCCATTTACTCCGCCATCACTTTAAAATTTTGGCTATATGCATAATAAGGTTGGAATCCCGAAGCTACGCCAAACGTGATAACTCTCCGTTTTGTGCAAAACATGGTTGAAAGTTTCCGTCAGTCTGGTATTCTGTTTTGTGCAAAACTTGGTTGGAGAACCACATGGCAGAACAGACAGGCTCGGGCGCATCGCTGGCGGATTTCATCTGGAAAAACGCCGAAGACCTTTGGGGTGATTTCAAGCACACGGATTTCGGCAAGATCATCCTGCCGTTCACGCTGCTGCGCCGTTTGGAATGCGTACTGGAGCCGACCCGCGAAGGTGTCCGCGAAAGCCATGCAGCCTTCAAGGATGCCGGAATCGATATTGACCTAGTTCTCCGGCAAGCAACACGCTACCCGTTCTACAACACCTCCGAATACGCGCTGGCCACACTGGGTAGCACCAAGACCCGCCAGAACCTCCAAGACTACATCGCCCACTTCTCGGACAACGCCCGCATCATCTTCGAGCAGTTCGACTTCACGAACACCGTCATTCGTCTCGACAAGGCCGGTGTCCTCTTCAAGATTTGCAAGAATTTCGCCGGTATCGATCTGCATCCGGAGGCGGTGCCGGATCGCGTGATGAGCAACCTCTACGAGCATCTGATCCGCCGATTTGGTGCCGAGGTTAATGAAGGGGCTGAGGACTTCATGACGCCTCGCGATGTCGTGCATCTGGCCACGGCCCTGTTGCTCGACCCTGACGACGCTCTGTTTGAATCGAATCCCGGCCTGATCCGCACCCTGTACGACCCGACTTGTGGCACTGGCGGCTTTTTGACTGATGCTATGAACCACGTTGCCGAGTATGGCAATCGCTTTAAGGTGCCACCTGTTCTTGTTCCGCACGGGCAAGAGCTTGAGCCGGAGACCCATGCTGTCTGCCTGACCAGCATGTTGCTGCGCACCCTCGAATCCGATCCTGGCCGCGATCTGTCGAAGAACATCCGTCTGGGCAGCACGCTCTCCAATGACCAGTTCGCCAACGAGCGCTTCCATTACTGCCTCTCCAATCCTCCTTTCGGCAAGAAATGGGAAAAGGATTCTGACGCCGTAAACACCGAGCACAAGGAAAAGAAGTACGACGGTCGTTTTGGCCCTGGCCTGCCTCGGATCAATGATGGTTCGATGCTTTTCCTTATGCACCTGGCCAGCAAACTGGAGTTGCCCGAGAACGGTGGTGGCCGTGCCGCCATCGTGCTATCAGGGTCGCCATTGTTCAACGGCGGGGCTGGCTCAGGGGAATCAGAGATTCGCCGTTGGCTGCTGGAGAACGATCTGGTTGAGGCCATCGTGGCGCTACCTACGGAAATCTTCTTCCGCACGGGCATCGGTACTTATCTCTGGATTCTCTCGAACAAGAAAGATGGGCGCAGGGAGAAGCGCGTCCAACTCATCAACGCTACGGGCTTCTGGTCGTCGATCAAGAACGAAGGCAACAAGCGCCGGATCGTGGATGACGAGCAGCGTCGCCAGATTGTCGACATCTATGCCGCTGCCGAGACAAACGATGTCTCGCGGATGATCGATTACCGCACCTTCGGCTATCGCCGTATCAAGGTGTTGCGCCCGCTGCGCATGTCGTTGGCTGTTGATGACGCAGGCCTGTCCAAACTGCAAGGCGAAAAGGCTTGGCAGAAGCTCTCGCCGGAGCATCAGCAAGTCTGGCTGGGAGCATTGCAGCAGCACATGGGCGCTACGCATCCTTTTGGCTGGGCCGAAACCTTTGCCGATGAAACAGTGCGTTCTGCGCTGGCTTCTGGCAAGGTCATCAAGGCGGGGAAAGCCTTCGTCAAGGCATTGAGCAACGCCTTCGGCGTGCGCGATCCACAGGGCGAACCAGTGCTCGATGCCGATGGTGCAGTTGTCGCCGATCCTGATTTGACCGACTACGAGAACGTGCCGCTGACAGAAGACATCCACGACTACCTGGCCCGAGAAGTCCTGCCGCATCTGCCGGATGCCTATATCGACGAAACCTTCCGCGACGACAAGGACAAGGAAATCGGTCGCGTCGGCTACGAGATCAACTTCAACCGATTCTTCTACCAGTACGTGCCGCCGCGCAAGCTGCACGACATCGATGCGGAACTGAAGCAGGTTGAGTCGGAAATTGCGGCGCTGCTGGCTGAGGTTGCGACCGAATGAGCATCGAGGCATCCATGATCCTCCCCAATGGCGAGGTCGATTCGATTTCGTTGCCGGAAGACGAAGAAAGCCGCCTGCGCCAGCTTCAGGATTTGGTCGGCGGCTATATCGAGGTTGTTGCCTTGCCTGGTGAGCGCCACATGGTCATCAATGAAAACGGTAAGGATGGCCCGCACATGATCAACCATACTGCCACGACAATCGCCCATGAGGCAGAGGCCATCATGCCTACCGATTACATCGCTGGGGTTGCCGTCATTCTTCCTGCTGAGGTGCTGCAATGATTCAACCAGTCGCTACTTCAGATGCACTTCTGCACGAAATCCGTGCGCTGATCGAAGATGCACGTCGCCAAGTAGCCCATGCCGTCAATGCTGGCCTTACCATCACCTATTGGCAGATCGGCAAGCGCCTCCTGACGGAAAATTTGACTGATGGCCGGGGCGAATATGGGCAGAAGATTCTTGCAACACTGTCGGCAGAATTGGTGCGCGAGTTTGGTAAAGGCTTCAGCTATTCAGCGCTGACGCGCATGACCCGGTTTGCAGAGCAATTCCCAGACGAGAGGATTCTTGCGACGCTGTTGCAAGAATTGACCTGGAGCCATTTCACGCTGTTGCTACCCCTGAAAGACCCGCTCGCCCGCGAGTTCTACGCCGAAATGTGCCGAGCGGAGCGCTGGAGCGTTCGCACCCTGCGGCAAAAGATTGGTGGCATGCTGTTCGAGCGTACAGCCCTGTCGAAAAACAGCCCGGAAGTCGTCCGTCAGGAACTGGCCACCTTGCGCGATGGGCAAATGACGCCGGATATGGTGTTCCGTGACCCCTATCTGCTCGATTTCCTTGGCCTGTCTGGCGCGTACAGCGAGAAAGACCTGGAAGCAGCCATTCTTCGAGAAATGGAATCCTTCCTGCTCGAAATGGGCAATGGCTTCTGTTTCGTTGAGCGCCAGAAGCGCATGAGCGTCGGTAAGGACGATTTCTACCTCGATCTCCTGTTCTATCACCGCCATCTGCGCCGCCTGGTAGCCATCGAACTCAAGCTGGAATCCTTCCAGCCCAACCACAAGGGGCAGATGGAGCTTTACTTGCGTTGGCTGGACAAGCATGAACGGGCTGCGGGAGAAGAGCCGCCTATTGGCTTGATCCTGTGCGCCAGTGCCGATGCCGAACAGGTTGAACTCCTGCAACTGGATGAGGCATCCATTCGGGTGGCCGAATACCTTGTTGAACTGCCCCCGGTGGCGGTGCTGCGGGAACGCTTGCACCGTGCCATCGAGCATGCGCGGGAACGCACTTCATTGGGCGCATCTGAAGGAGATCAGGAATGAGCCACTACAAGCCTTACCCGGCCTATCGGGACTCCGGCGTGGAATGGATTGGGCAGGTGCCGGAGCATTGGGAGGTGAAGCGCCTTCGTCACGTTGCATCGTTCAAAAACAGCAACGTGGACAAGAAGGCATACGAGGGCCAAGAAGCTGTCAGCCTGTGCAACTACACCGATGTTTATTACAACGAATTCATCACGCCGGATTTGCCGTTTATGCAGGCAACCGCAAGTGCTACTGAGATCGAACAGTTCTCCTTGCGCAAGGGGGATGTGATCATTACCAAGGATTCGGAAGACCCATCCGATATTGGAATCCCCTCGTTGGTAAAGAACGACTTGCCGGGTGTTATTTGCGGATACCACCTAACGATGATCCGAGGAGCGGATTTCGACACGTCGCGGCTTCTTCATCGAATTCTTCAGTCCAATCCAACTCAAGCTCACTTCTATGTCGAAGCCCCTGGAATTACTCGCTATGGATTGAGTCAAGATGCAATTGGCGATTTGCCGGTCAATTTGCCTCCTGAAAATGAGCGAAATGGCATTGCCAATGCCGTTGACCGCGAAACCACCCGCATCGACGCCCTGATCACCAAGAAAACCCGCTTCATCGAACTCCTGAAAGAAAAACGGCAGGCGCTCATCACGCATGCCGTTACCAAGGGGCTTGATCCGAATGTGAAGATGAAGGATTCAGGCGTGGAATGGATCGGGGAGGTGCCGGAGCATTGGGACGTGAAACCTTTGAAGATTATCGCCTCTTGTAATGACGACAGTCTTCCGGAGTCCATGCCGCTGGACATGCCGATTCGCTACGTTGATATTTCAGCCGTTAGCCACGATGGGGGCATTTCCAGAGCAGAGTCTATGATGTTTGGCGATGCGCCTTCCCGCGCACGTCGCAGGGCCAAACTTGGCGATGTAGTTGTGTCTACCGTCAGGACATACTTGAAGGCCGTGGCGTCCGTTGATGAGGCTCACACAGATTGCGTTTATTCGACAGGATTCGCAGTTCTTCGAGCCCGCAGCGAGCAACTAGCTCCCGAGTTTCTAAAGTGGCTGGTGCTCAATGACTTGCTCATCCAAGCCGTTGAGTCTCATTCCGAGGGCCTTAGTTATCCAGCGATAAACTCATCGGAGCTAGTAAATCTCAAGACAGTGGTGCCTGGATTACCGGAACAGAAGCGCATTGCTGCGACTCTCGACCGCGAAACCTCGCGCATTGATCTTCTTACCGAAAAAACCCAGCGCAGCATCGACCTCCTCAAAGAACGCCGCGCTGCCTTCATTACCGCTGCCGTCACTGGCCAAATCGATCTCCGGGAGTCCGCATGAGCGACACCGCACACCAAGAAAAGCACTTCGAAAACTACATCGTTTCCAAACTGGAGGCGCAGGGCTGGAAGGTTGGCGAAACCACGAAGTACGACACCGAACGGGCGTTGTATGCCGAGGACTTGATTGCTTGGCTGGAAGCCTCCGGCCAAGGTGAAAAGTGGGCCAAGCTCAAAAAGGACAACGGCGACCGCGCCCTTGAGGTGCTGATGGATCGGCTGGCCAAGGCGCTGGAAACGCACGGCACGGTACAGGTGCTCCGCCAAGGTTTCTCCATTGCCGGGTGTGGGCATATCGACCTCTCGGAAGCCGCGCCGGAGGACAAGCGCAACGCTGACGTGCTCAAGCGCTACGCCGCCAATATCCTGCGCGTAGTGCCGCAGCTTCAGTACCATCCGTCGCGCAAGCTGGCGATTGATCTGGTGCTGTTTATCAACGGCATTCCGGTGGCAACCGTCGAACTCAAAACCGACTTCACCCAGTCGGCAGAAGCGGCTATGGATCAGTACCGCACTGACCGGCTGCCCTACGATCCCAAGACCAAGCGCCGCGAGCCACTGCTGACCTTCAAGCGGGGTGCTGTTGTCCATTTCGCCATGTCGGATTCTGAAATCCAGATGGCGACGAAGCTCGATGGAGACAACACCTTCTTCCTGCCGTTCAACAAGGGCAATGATGGCCATGCGGGCAACCCAGAAGGCGAGTTGAAGGCTGATGGCACCCGCGAATACCCTGTGGCTTACTTCTGGGAAGCTGTCTGCCAGCCGGATGCCTGGCTGCGCGTCTTCCACAGCTTCGTCTATGTCGAGAAAAAGAATGTCGTCGACCTGAAAGGCAACTGGTCGAAGAAGGAGACGCTGATCTTCCCGCGTTTCCACCAATGGTCTGCGGTCAATGAAATGATCGCCGATGCCAAGCAGAACGGCCCCGGCATGGTCTATCTGGCCGACCACAGCGCCGGTTCCGGCAAGACCAGCACGATTTCCTGGACAGCCCATGATCTCGTAAAGTTGCGCAGCGACAACGGTGATTCGATCTTCAGTAGTGTCATCATCGTCACCGACCGAAACGTGCTGGATGGCCAGCTTCAGGATGCCGTCAAACAGATCGATCATCAGTTTGGCGTAATTGCAGCCATTGATCGGCAGAAATCCTCGAAGTCGAAGAGTCAGCAGTTGGCCGACGCCCTGCTGGCCGAAACGCCCATCATTGTTGTGACCATCCAGACCTTCCCGTATGCGATGGAAGCCATCGTGACGGACAAGACGCTCAAGGGGAAGAACTTCGCGGTCATCATCGATGAGGCACACAATTCCCAGACCGGCACCACGGCAGCCAAGCTCCAGACGGCGCTGGCAATGAGCGGCCAAGGCAAGATGGCTTCGCTGACGGTAGAAGAACTGCTGGAGCAGCTTCAGAAGTCGCGGGCGCGTCCGGACAACATCAGCTACTTCGCCTTCACCGGCACGCCTAAGCATTCCACGTTAATGCTGTTTGGCCGCGTTCCTGATCCCTCGCAGCCGCCTTCCAAGGACAACCTGCCGGAAGCCTTCCACAAGTACAAAATGCGCCAAGCCATCGAGGAAGGTTTCATCCTGGATGTGCTGAAGGGCTATGTGCCGTATAAGACCGCCTTCAACCTCGCGAAACAGATCGAGGATAACAAGCGCGTCAGCGGCAAAGCCGCCAAACGAGCCTTGGCGCAATGGATGTCACTGCACCCGACCAACGTCACGCAGAAGGTGCAGTTCATCATCGAGCACTTCAGCAAGAACGTGGCGCACCGGCTGGATGGCAAGGCCAAGGCAATGGTCGTGACCAGTTCCCGCGCCGCCGCGATCCGCTACAAGAAGGCATTTGATCGCTATATCGCCCAGCATGCCGAATACAGCTACATCCATTCGCTGATTGCCTTCTCGGGCAAGATGACCGGCAAGCAGGTAATGCATGGCGACGACGAGCAATTCAAGGATGATGTGTTCATCGTCGATGAGAACGAGGAATTCACCGAGGAAAGCATGAACCCGGAGGTTAAGGGGCAGGATTTGCGTCTGGCCTTTGATCGCCCGGAGTATCGCGTGATGCTGGTGGCCGACAAGTTCCAGACCGGCTTCGACCAGCCCAAGCTGGTGGCTCAGTACGTCGACAAGAAGATCGCCAACGATGTCGAAATCGTCCAGACCTTCTCCCGTCTCAACCGGATGGCACCGGGCAAGGATGAAGTCTTCATCATCGACTTCGTGAATGACCCGGAGAACGTTCGTCGCGCCTTTGCCATGTACGACGACGGGGCACAAATCGACGACGTGCAAGACCTGAATGTGGTCTATGAGATCAAGGAGCAGCTTGACGGCCAAGGCTTGTACGAAGCCTCTGATCTGGAAGCCTTCAAGGAGGCCCGTTTCAAGACCATCCGCGACATCACGCACGCTCAGGAGCCGCAGCACAAGGCGCTCTATACCGCGACCGATGGCCCCAAGCGCCTGTTCGAGCAACGACTGAAGATGCTGCGTGAGGCTATTGCGACCTGGGAGGCGGCATTCGACAAGGCGCACAGCCAAGGCGATCAGGCAGGCATGAAGTCGGCTGACCATCACCGGCAGGAGCATGCAGAGCAGATCAAGACCCTAATGGCCTTCAAGGCCGGCCTTGGCCGGTTCTGCCGCACCTATGCCTATGTGGCCCAGTTGATCGACTTCGGCGACCCTGAACTGGAGAACTTCGCCGCCTTTGCCAAACTGCTGCAAAAGCGCCTGTCCGGCGAAACGCCCGAGAGCGTGGATTTGAAAGGCTTGGTACTGACCGGCTTTGACATCAAGGGCAAGGACGACGCGCCCGGCGAAGAAGGCGATGCGCCTGTGCTCAAGCCCATCGGGCCGGGCGGTGGCAGTGGTGCAGGTGATGCACCTCGATTCCTTATGGAAATCATCGACAAGCTCAATCACTTGTTTGGTGAGGCGACTCCGCTTCGTGACCAAGCTGCTTTCGTGAATCAGATTGCCTCCATCGCTCGTGAGAACGATGTGGTGATGGCGCAGGTTGAAAGCAATACGCGGGATCAGGCCATGAAGGGCAACCTGCCAGGGGCTGTCCAGCAAGGCGTGGTTCGCGCTCTGACCAGTCACCAGAAGCTCGCTACGCTGGTGCTGAAGTCCGACCGGCAAGCAATGGCCGCACTGACCGATGTCATTTACGACCTGATCAGCAAGCAGCGAAACATCGACTTGGATAGCACCAGTGATTGACCTCTTGAACCTCCCCGGCGTCAAGCCGGTGGATTACTTCGCGCAGAATCGCGGACTCACCGTCGTTGCCGAAGCGCTCGACGGTGATTTGCCTTCATGCCCCGACTGCTCCAAAGCCATGTACCGGCATGGCAAGCGATCCAATATCTTTGCCGACACCCCGATGCAGATGCAGCCGGTGCGCCTTGAAATCTTCCGGCCACGCTTCCGATGCGATAGCTGCGGCAAGATGTTCTCTCCTGAATTGACGTTTCTGGATGAGAAGCGGCGGGCAACCAAGCGACTGGTCGACGCCATTCGGGAACGATGCCTGGACATGACGTTTCATGCGCTGGCCGACCAAACCGGGCTTGCCGTCAATACCATCAAAAATATCGCCCACGATCTGATTGAAGAACTGGATCGAACGGTGCGATACGAAACCCCGGTCATCATGGGGATCGACGAGGTAAGCATCGCTGGGAAGTATCGTTGCGTCATCACGAACCTCGCCACGAACAATGTTTATCAGATGCTGGAGCTTCGGACGCAGGATCATCTGAAGCCGTTCTTCAAGAACCTGCCTGACAGGGATCGGGTGGAATGGGTATGCACGGATATGTGGCGACCCTTCAAGCGTTCATTCGCCCAGTACCTGCCCAATGCCCGTTTGGTCATCGACAAGTTTCACGTCGTCAAAATGGCCTCCGAAGCACTGGAGGAAGAACGCAAAAAGTACCAGGCGACGTTGAGCAAGGAAGAGCGCGTCCATGTGAAGAAGTCGATTCGCTGGCTAACCCTAAAGCGGCCTGGCAACCTGAATGCTGATGAACTGAAGGCGCTGGCAGTGGTTCGACAAGCCATCCCTGAATTGGGCAAAGCCTACGACTTCAAGGAAGCCTTCTTCCGCATCTACGACGATCCCAACAAGGTATCTGCCCAGCATGCCTTCGAAGCATGGGAAAACACCCTGCCAGAAGGCGAGCTTGAGAAATTTCACGACCTTGCCAAAATGGTACACAAACACTACGAAGACATCTTCGCCTACTGGGATTCGCCGGGCCAGATCACCAATGCCTACACCGAATGCCTGAATGGCCTGATCAAACTGTCGAACCGGTTGGGGCGCGGGTATAGCTACGAGATCATCCGGGCCAAAACGCTTTACGCGAAACATGCCCGAAAAGTGGGAAGCGGAGTGAGACTATCCAAGCCCTCTGAAGCGAAGATTCCAACCAAGAGCACTACCGAGACAGTTGAGTACGGGCCGCATATTCCAACCTTGTTGGAACTTGCTGAGTCAGGCGTTTTGGACTGAGAAATTATCGATTTCCAACCTCAGAATGCATATAGCCCAATTTAAACGGGATTATAAGCGGGAACTGAAAGGCCGCCACCGCGCGACGTTAGAAACTGCCTTGGTTGAAATATTGCAAACCATTTTAGAAACAATAAGAAAGAAGATTCACATTACAATTGCCTTAAAAATTTAGTTTTACTAATGACGATAAGTAAAATACAATGTATCTTTACAACATGATAATAGTAAAGACTGCGGAGGTTTACGATGCCAAGAGTAAGTGCAAAAAGACAAATTACATTACCTGTTGCCGATTGTGAAGAACTAGGCATCCAGCCAGGTGATGAAGTGGAAATTTTCCGTCATGGGAATCAATTCAATATCATTAAAAAAGAGGTTGGTGTGGCAGCGGGTCTACTAAAGGGAACCAAAGTAAACCATGCTGTCAGCGATGGTCAGTCAAGACAGAACCATTTTGAATGATTTCAATAGATACCAATGTGTTACTTCGGTATCTATTGGCAGACGATGCAGTTCAACATGCAAAGGCAAAAAGCTTAATTAAAAATAAATGCTCTGTATTGATTACAGATGTTGTTTTAGCTGAGACAGTGTGGACACTAACTGGAAAACGATACAACCTAGACAAAGCCGCTGTATGTGTTGTTGTGCGCGGCTTGATTAGTGATGGCGCTTTTATCTTTGAGAACTCCCAAGTGATTTGGTCTGCACTGTGCGATTATGAAGAAGCTAAGGCAGTAAGTGGCAAAGAACTCGATTTTGCCGATTCACTCATTGTCAACAAATCGCACTTTGTCGCAGAGGATATCGGCTCTTCATTGTCAGCTTTCTACAGTTTTGATAAAGCGGTAACACAATTAAAAAATGC
>NZ_FMWO01000062.1 GCF_900103035.1 Nitrosomonas mobilis | reverse complement strand
TTTATTACACAGATCAATCCCGGTGTGAGTTTGACTGGTAACGGGCGCCACTTCAACGCCAATGCCAACTATACCCTGAACAATCTGTTTTTTGCGAATAGTGGGCGCACCCTGATTCGGCATCAGTTAAACAGCAACGGAACTACCGAAGTACTCCGAGATCTGTTTTTTGTGGATGGGCGTGCTGCTATTTTACAGCAGAATGCCTTCCTGTTTGGTTCACAAGCGCCGGATAACGCCAATCTGAGTGGAAATACGCGGAATATCCGTACTTGGAGCATCAGCCCCTATGCGCGCCACCGTTTCAAGAATCTGGCTTCTGGCGAGGTTCGCTATGCCCGTAGTGGCGTCAGCTCAAGTCAACGTAATTTTTTCAATAATTCCAGTGATGCTTTCATTGCCTCGCTAAATAGCGGATCGGCATTCAGAACACTTGGCTGGGGCATAAATTATACTCACACAGAAATCAGCCGTAAGCGCGCTGGCATGGATCTGGGAAAAATCGAACTGGAGCGAACAACTGGTACGCTGAGATATGTTGTTACATCTCAGTTCAGCTTAATCGGCACGGGTGGCTATGAACGTAACAGCTTCATATCAATTCGGGGGAAACCATCCAGCCATTTCTGGACAGCAGGCTTCTCCTGGGCGCCAACCCGCAGAACAAACCTCAGCGCGTCGGCTGGTGAGCGTTTCTTTGGAAAGACTTTTTCCGGATCATTCGATCATCGGACTCGCCGTACATTATGGAATGCCAGCTATGTCGAAGATATTACCACGTTTGGTCAACAATCATTGCTTGGTGGTGCAATCCTGGATGCAGGTTCTCTAGGGCAGCTACCGGGTCTCGGTGATAGTACGAACCTACTGAATCAGGGATTACCATTGAATGTCTCCGACCCTAATAATTTCTTGACCAATCGATTGTTTTTACTTAAGCGATTTCAAGCATCGCTAACACTGAATGGACGAAAAAATTCTTTGATTTTTCGGGTATTTACGTTATCTAGAAAATCCTTCAGCCCTGATCAGGAAGATGCAGATCTGATCGGATTACAAAATGCATTACTAACCCGGGATACGAGACAAACGGGTGGCAATGTTTTGTGGAATCATCGCCTGGGTCCACGAACCAATATAAATGTTAATTTTGGTTACACTCAATTTCAGTTCAACGCTACCAGCCAAACAAATGACAATATTATTGCTACGCTGGGGATTAACAAGCAACTGTCTGAAAAAATAAATGCGAGCCTCCTCTATCGCCATCTGCGGCGGTTAACTAAAAACACTAATAATTTCAGCAATGATTTTAGTGCGAACGCTATTACCGCCGCATTAAACATGAATTTCTAAAAAGATCAAACCCTATGTATCTTGATTATTACGGCTTTACCGGCAAACCATTTCAGCTTAAGCCCGATGCAAATTTCTTTTTTGACAGCAAAGGACACAAACGTGCCGCAGCTTATTTGCAATATGGCTTGTCGCAAGAAGATGGCTTTATTATTATTACTGGCGAAGTGGGGGCCGGTAAAACTACGCTGATGCGTCATCTTTTTCAGAATCTTGAGCAGGAAAAAATTGTCGTTGCGCAACTGACCAACACCAATCTAGATGCAGATGATGCGCTGTGCATGGTAGCAGCAGCATTTGGTTTGCCGTATCGCAATCTGTCGAAAGCAGAATTGTTGCTGGAGCTGGAACAGTTTTTACATCAATGCGCGCGGGAGGGAAAACGAGCATTGTTAGTCGTTGATGAAGCACAGAATCTTGGCCAATCAACACTCGAAGAATTACGCATGTTGTCCAATTATCAAACACAAAATCGCCCCTTGCTGCAAACATTTTTGCTGGGCCAGCCTGAATTCCGGAGAACCCTGCTTGGTAGTCACATGCAACAGCTCAGGCAAAGAGTGATTGCCACCTATCATCTTGGGCCACTTGATCAGTCAGAAACCCGGGCATATATTGAACACCGATTGCAAAAAGTTGGCTGGAATGAGAATCCAGCATTTCAGAATGAGATTTTTGATGTAATTCATGAATTTACCGCCGGAATTCCCAGGAGAATCAATCAGTTTTGCGATCGTCTGCTCATCATGGGGTGCCTGGAGGACCTTCAAATTCTTGGTAAAGCTGAAGCACATGAAGTTATGTTGGATATCAAAAAAGAATTTGATATTTCAACTTCAGCAGATCGACTGGATTAATGCCAGTTGCAACAGAATCCATCATGATCAACGCACTGACCATTGATGTTGAAGATTATTTTCAGGTATCGGCTTTTGCTCCTGTTATTGCCAGATCTAGCTGGGAGAGAATGCCATGCCGAGTGGAACGTAATATCGACCGAATTCTGGCATTGCTGGACGAACGCCAGATACACGCAACTTTTTTTACGCTGGGCTGGATAGCAGAACGCTATCCAGCGATGACCAAAAGAATTGTAGATAATGGACACGAACTGGCGAGTCATGGTTATGCCCACCATCGAGTAACCGAGTTAGACCAGAAGCAGTTTCAGAATGATATTGCTCACAGCAAAAAACTGCTTGAGGATATCGGGTCTGTGGCAGTCATTGGCTATCGTGCACCCAGCTTCTCGATCAATGACCAAAACCTATGGGCACTGGACTGTCTTGAAGCGGCAGGTTATCAATATAGTTCCAGCATCTACCCTGTCATACACGATCACTATGGTATGCCTGAAGCACCCCGGTTTGCTTTTCATCCCAGTCAATCTGGACGATTGCTTGAATTACCCGTTACTACCGTGCGCATGCTGGGACGCAATTTTCCAGTTGGTGGTGGTGGCTACTTCCGTTTCTGGCCCTATTTTTTATCTCGCTGGTTTTTGCAAACCGTTAATCAAAATGATCAACAATCAGCCATCTTTTATTTTCACCCTTGGGAGATTGATCCTGACCAGCCGCGAGTGAAAGGGATAGGTTTTAAAACGCGATTCCGGCACTATGTCAACCTGGGGCGGATGGAGGATCGGCTACGCTTATTGACACAACAGTTTGCCTGGGGGCGGATGGATCATATTTTTCTCAAGGATACGGCATGAGTGCGATCAAACTATCTGTGCCTGGTACAAAAAGATCGCTACCAGAGATTTTGTCTCAGGTTTCCATACTGACGCAGGCGCAATACCCCGCCTGGGATGATTTTGTCGTGCGTTGCCCACAGGCCACATTTTTCCATCGTGCTGGTTGGCAACAAATAATGGAACAGGCATTCGGGCATAAAACCTGGTTCCTCTATGCTGAGGAGAATGGCCAGATCCAGGGCGTATTGCCGCTGGTAGAAATCAATAGTCTGCTTTTTGGGCATAGTCTCAGTGCGCTGCCATTCTGTGCGTATGGTGGTATTGCAGCCGTATCCGATAGCGCACACAGCAAACTTGATCAGGCAGCCCAATCTCTGGCAAGCCACCTCAACGTCGATTATCTGGAATACCGCCTGCGCGAACCGCAGCATCCGGGCTGGCCGACCAAAGATATGTACGTTACTTTCCGTAAAGTGATGGATCCTGATGTTGAGCAAAATTTGCTTGCGATTCCCCGCAAACAGAGGGCAATGGTGAGAAAAGGCATCAAACATGGATTGCAGGCTTGTGTGGAACCATCGACGGAACGTTTTTTTACAGCGTATTCCTTCAGCTTGCATCGTCTGGGCACACCAGTTTTTTCCAGGAAATATTTCCGCCTGCTCAAACAGATATTTGGAGAGGATTGTGAAGTAATGGTTATCACTCATGCTGACAAAGTGGTAAGTGCGGTAATGAGTTTCTACTTTCGTGATGAAGTATTGCCATATTATGGCGGAGGAACGGACGCGGCCAGAGACTTGGCGGCCAATGATTTCATGTACTGGGAATTGATGCGAAGCGCCTGTGGGCGTGGTTATCGGATTTTTGATTTCGGACGCAGCAAGCAAGGTACGGGTTCTTACAGTTTTAAAAAAAACTGGGGGTTTGAACCGGAGCAGCTTTATTATGAATATCAGTTACATCGCAAGCAAACCATGCCAGAAATCAATCCGTTAAACCCGAGATATCGGTTATTCATTCAAGCCTGGCAGAAAATGCCACTAGCTTTGGCGAATCTGATTGGTCCCCACATCAACAGAAATCTCGGTTGATCGTGATGCAAGGCCTGCTGTATTTGACACATCGTATTCCCTATCCGCCAAACAAGGGTGACAAGATTCGCTCATTCCACCTCTTGCAACATCTAAGCCAGCGCTATCGGGTTTTTCTCGGGACATTTGTTGATGACGAGCAGGACTGGCAGCACGTGGATAAAGTCAGATCATACTGCGAGGACACTTGTATTGTGGGGATTGATCCACTGGTTGCCCGTGCCAGGAGTGGGTTTGCATTACTGGGTAATGATCCATTGACATTGGCCTATTATCGCAATACAAAATTACAACAATGGGTGGCACAAATTTTTGAACAACGAGCCACGTCGGTCAGCGTCATATTTTCTGCTGCCATGGCGCAATATGTTGATCACAATCAGCATGGCCGACGTATCATTGATTTTGTCGATGTCGATTCTGATAAATGGCGACAATATGCTGTATCAAAACCGTGGCCATTCAGTTGGATTTACCGCCGCGAAGCAGACAGTTTATTCAATTATGAAAGACGTATCGCTAGCGAATTTGATCACGCAACATTTGTTTCCGAAAAGGAGGCATCGTTATTTCGTCAACTTGCCCCGGAATGTGCACAAAAAACGACTTTCTTCAATAACGGCGTTGATACCGATTTTTTTTCACCCAGCCGAGATTATCCCAATCCTTATCCAGTTGAAGCTAAAGTACTGGTTTTTACTGGTGCAATGGACTACTGGGCAAATATTGATGCGGTAGACTGGTTTGCTCGGCATGTACTTCCTGCCATTCGCGCGTATAAGCCGGATACCTGGTTTTATATCGTAGGCGCCAAACCAGGCAAAGCCGTACAGCTGTTAGCAAACTTACCAGGTGTTTGTGTTACCGGCATGGTCGCAGATATTCGGCCCTATTTGCAGCATGCAGCAGCAGCAGTTGCGCCGCTGCGAATCGCCCGCGGCATCCAGAACAAAGTACTAGAAGCAATGGCGATGCAAAAACCGGTTATCGTTTCCTCGCAAGCACTTGAAGGAATTAATGCGGCCCGTGGAAAAGAGTTACTGGTTGCGGATAACGAGACTGAATTCGCTGATCAGGTATTATCGGTTCTGGAGAATGGGAATGAGGTGATTTTAGGCCGGGCTGCCCGTAGCCGGATCATGGCAGATTATACTTGGCATAACAGTCTGTCGCGATTGGATACTATCCTTGAAACAACTTGCGATACTCAAGCTGGACGATAAAAATCCGTTTCTGTTTATTTGGCTAATAGAATTTCTGGAAATCTGCTCACCATGACGACACAAATCGAATTCCCCAATGTTGCGCATGACGAGGTAACCAATAAAGGTATTAGCCTCCTGCTGACATTGGCAGTTATCACGCTGGTTCTGGCTATTTATCATGAAACGGCCTGGTCGATCGTGGAAATCTGGATGCGCTCTGACACTTATGCCCATGGTTTCTTGATCATCCCGTTCAGTCTGTACATGATCTGGAACAGACGAGAGACGCTGAAAACCATACCTGTTCAACCAGATTATCTGCCGCTTTTATTGTTGGTCGGATTAGGATTTGGCTGGTTACTGGCTACGCTTGCCAGTGTTATGATTGTGCAACAATATGTTCTGGTTGCGATGCTGCCAGTGATTGTGTGGGCAATGCTCGGCAGCAAAATTTTTGTTGCAACCATTTTCCCGCTCGCCTATTTGTTATTCGCGGTACCGTTTGGAGACTCCCTCATCCCACCGCTGATCGACTTTACCGCTGATTTTACAGTTGGCGCGCTTCAGCTAACCGGCATTCCTGTTTATCGCGAAGGTAGTTTTTTTAGCATCCCCAGCGGCAACTGGTCAGTGGTCGAAGCCTGCAGCGGCGTGCGTTATCTGATTGCCTCGGTGACATTAGGGACACTCTATGCCTACCTTACCTATCAGAGCCTGAGCAGGCGCATCATATTTATTGTATTGTCGATTATTGTACCGATCATCGCCAACGGTCTACGTGCCTATCTTATTGTTATGACAGGTCACCTCAGCGGCATGACTTTAGCGGTTGGAGTAGATCATCTAATTTATGGCTGGATCTTTTTTGGAATAGTAATGCTGCTGTTATTCTGGGCAGGCTCATTCTGGCGCGAGGATCAGCAACTGATTAAACCGGCTATTCGTACTGGACAAACAGACACTTCTCAATCAAGCGTATCGAGCAAGGCAACGTTGGGAATAGCCGGATTAATTACGGTCATTACTGCAATCTGGCCGTTATATGCGCAGCACTTAAGTACTTCTCTTGACCAGCAGTCAATCCCAACCCTTAATATTATTAATCATTCTGATAAATGGCGGTCTGAAATAGCTCCATTGTCTGACTGGACACCGGTTTATGTGGGCACACCGGTGCAATATATTGGGCATTACAGCAACAATGACCAACATGTCAGCATCTACGTAACTTATTACCGTAACCAGAAACAAGGCAGCGAGCTGATCAATTATGGCAACATCCTGATTGATAGTAACAGCGGCTGGAGTAATGTAGGTAACTCCAAACAAAATATATCCGTGGACAATACTGAGTTAACCGTCACACAGAATCAATTACGTACGCCTACTGACAGACTGTTGACCTGGCGCTGGTGGTGGCTTGGCGATTATGAAACCAGTAATCCCTATATGGTTGAATTTTTAATGGCAATTAGCCAGTTATTTGGGCAAGGAGATGATGGTGCAGAAATCATTATTGCTGCTAATTATGAGATTGATCCACAAGAAGCTATTTTCTCTATGCGTCAGTTTGTTGCGGATATGATGCCAGCGATCAGGGAAGGTCTACATTCAGCAAAAAATCAGAAATAGTGGTGGAATTTATTTCTAACAGGGTGAAAACATGTGTGGCATCGTAGGAATTTTTGATACGCGTGGTGGTGAAATCAACCGCGGATTACTGGAACGGATGAACCAGACTCAGATACATCGCGGGCCTAATGAAGGCGCTATACATATCGAACCTGGTCTAGGTTTAGGACATCGCCGTTTGTCGATCATGGATGTCGCCGGCGGTCAGCAACCGCTGTTCAATGAGGATGGCAGTGTTGTCGTCGTATTTAACGGTGAAATCTATAATTTTCAGACTTTGGTAGCGGAACTGACTGCGCTCGGCCATCAATTTCGTACCCATTGCGATACAGAAGTCATCGTACATGCCTGGGAACAGTGGGGGGAGCGTTGTGTTGATCGCTTCAATGGCATGTTTGCATTTTCCCTGTGGGATCGAAACCGGCAAACGCTTTTTATGGCGCGTGATCGCCTGGGTATCAAGCCTTTTTACTATTCCTTACTGAATAATGGCCTGTTTTTGTTTTCTTCAGAACTCAAAGCATTGCTTGCCTGTTCAGAATTGAACAGAACATTTGACCATCAGGCAATCGAAGAATATTTTGCCTATGGTTATATTCCTGAACCCAGGACAATTTTTAATGGCACTTTCAAACTTAAACCAGGTTATTTCCTGAAACTGACGCGAGGGCAAACTACCATACAGCCTCAGCAGTACTGGGATGTTCCATTTGTTCGTCAGGAAATACAAAGTGAGCAGGAAGTCGAGGAGACGCTCATTGCTCAACTGCGCAAGTCGGTAAACAGTCAATTAATGAGCGAAGTTCCACTGGGCGCCTTTCTCTCCGGAGGCGTGGATTCCAGTGCAGTCGTGGCGATGATGGCTGAAACAACGAATCAGCCGACCAACACCTGCTCGATCGCCTTTCCTGATCCTGCGTTTGATGAGTCAGCATACGCGCAGCAGGTAGCAACACGCTATTCAACACGGCATTTTGTCGAACAGGTCGCGCAGGATGATTTCGAACTGGTTGATCGACTGGCTGCGCTTTATGACGAACCTTTTGCGGACAGCTCCGCCATTCCAACCTACCGTGTGTGCGAGCTGGCTAAAAAACATGTGACAGTTGTGTTATCCGGCGATGGGGGTGATGAAAATTTTGCGGGTTATCGCCGCTACCGATGGCATATGATGGAAGAAAAGTTGCGTACGAAACTTCCACTCGGGTTGCGTCGTCCACTATTTGGAATGCTGGGACAGCTTTACCCCAAAGCCGACTGGGCGCCAAGATTTCTGCGTGCCAAGGCAACGTTTGAATCACTTGCACGCGATTCCGTAGAGGGGTACTTCCACAGCGTATCCATTCTGGGGGATGAACTGCGAGCGCAACTGTTTTCACCCGCGTTTCGCAGCAGCCTGCAAGGCTATCAGGCAGTGGAAGTATTACGGGATTATGCAGCCAACAGTCCAACACAGGATGGATTGTCATTGGTGCAGTATCTGGATATTAAAACCTATCTGGCTGGTGACATCCTCACCAAAGTAGATCGCGCCAGCATGGCACATTCACTGGAAGTGCGTGTGCCACTGCTCGATCATGAACTGGTGGAATGGGTCTCCGGACTGTCACCCTCATTGAAGTTGCGTCAGCAGGAAGGCAAATATATTCTGAAAAAATCGCTGGAAGCGTATTTACCACAGACGGTGTTGTACCGCAATAAAATGGGTTTCGCCGTACCGCTCGCCAGCTGGTTTCGTGGGCCATTGCGTGAGCGTGTACGCGCTGGACTACTGGGCAACACACTTGCTGATACGGGTATCTTTAACATGGCATTTATTAAACAAATGCTCGATCAGCATCAATCCGGGCGCCGTGATTTCAGTGCGCCAATCTGGACACTATTGATGTTTGAATCTTTTTTGCGCAATACTTTTGGTCAGGATAGTGAGTTATCTGCCGGACATCTGCGCAAGGTGGCCTAGTCCGCCTTGCAATTCTTCTACCTTGTTGGTGACCGGTCGTAGGTAACCGTCAGTTAAAGCAATACCCATGCTGAATGTTTTTTTGACAGTCGATACTGAAATATGGCCATACTCCGATGGCTGGCCGGTACGAGCGCTACCAGCAAATAAAACACAGTTTGAAGCTGAAATTGCCGCATGTATATATGGCAAAACTGCAGCGGGTGATTTTGGCCTGCCTTATCAGATCGAACAACTGAATCAACATGGATTAAAAGCAACCTTCTTTCTGGAGCCACTTTTTGCAGATCGTGCTGGCAATCAACATCTTGCCGATATCGTCAATCTCATTCAACACAATGGACAGGAAGTGCAACTGCATCTGCATACCGAATGGCTTAGTGAAATCCATGATCCGACTATCCCTACCCACTTTAAACAATATATGCATCAGTTCACACTGGATGAACAAACTGCATTGATCGCTAAAGGAATGCGCAGCCTGCAAGCCGCTGGTGCAGTAGATTTGCGCGCATTCCGGGCAGGCAGTTATGGCGCAAACCGGGATACCTTGCGCGCAGCCGCAAAAAACGGATTGTCGTTTGATAGCAGCTACAACCCCTGTTATCTGGAGAAGGACTGTCAAATAGACTTGAATCAAACTTTGTTACAACCCTCCAGAATAGAAGGTGTGTGGGAATTTCCCGTCTCTTTTTTCCAAGATTACCCCGGCCATAAACGTCATGCTCAGCTGGCAGCTTGCTCTTTCAATGAAATGAAAACTGCGCTGCTTGATGCGTGGCAAGCAGGCTGGTTTTCGTTTGTAATTGTGCTGCATGGCTTTGAGCTGGTCAAAAACAGAAACCCTGATACGCCTTGTTTGCCGGATAAACGCAACATCGATCGATTTCAGCGTTTGTGCGGTTTTCTTGCCGGGCATACGGATAAATTTTGTACAGCAACTTTTTCCACACTAGACACCTCAACTATTCCGGAAATAAAGGAAGCGGAGATGCTACGTTCCCGTATACGCCATACCGCCTGGCGTTATGCCGAGCAGGCACTGGCACGAATTGCCTGATGGAAAACTGGACTCAACAGCCTGTTCGTTTCACTGCCCGCCTGGGAGAGATGAAGTTTCTCTCGTGGAAATTACCAGGGTATGTGCTAAAAACGCATTTCACTCAATTGCCAACGTACTTAGCGATACCGCCAGCACTTGCGGAATGGTTTTCGCACTCGACTGATGTTGCCGTGATGCGCTCTCATCCTATCGAAGTACCCTTGCCAAGAATAAGTTTGCTGCCGGAAGCGATTCGCTATGTCCCGACAAGCTATCAACGTTATTGGGTAGCGCTAGAGGGAACATTTGATGCATATTTGAAAAAATTTTCCGCCAAATCTAGAAATACTCTCATGCGTAAAATTAAAAAATTTACCGAATTCTGTGGCGGAGAGATCGATTGGCGGGAATACCAGCGACCAGATGAAATGCAGGCGTTTCACCAGTTGGCATTGGCAGTTTCGCAAAAAACCTATCAGGAGCGGTTACTGGATTGCGGCCTGCCAGCAGGCGAGGATTTTCGGGATAGCATAATTGCACTCGCCACAGCAGACAGCGCACGGGGGTATATACTTTTTTACCAGAAAAATCCCATTGCCTATATTTTCTGCCCCATCCAGGAAGGCGTCGCCTTATATGAATACGTAGGGCACGATCCGGAATACCAGCGCTGGTCGCCCGGTACACTATTGCAATATTTTGCCTTGCAAGAGATGTTTGCAGCTGGAAATATAAAAATTTT
>NZ_FMWO01000047.1 GCF_900103035.1 Nitrosomonas mobilis | reverse complement strand
AAGTGACAGGCCTGCCTGAAACTGAATTTTATTCATCGCCATTGCCATCCTCCTCTGATTTTGCTACGTTTCTTCGCAATTTGTAGATTTTACAAGATTTCTGAGAGAAGTAACTAATCAGGAAAATTTTTGATTTTACCGAGGGTGAAGGTGCGCACAAAGCGTTCTTTTCTACGCATTCTCAATATTGCGCTGATATCTATTATTTTCGTCGTACCGTGAGTAACGTTGTAAAGATAATGTTGCATG
>NZ_FMWO01000060.1 GCF_900103035.1 Nitrosomonas mobilis | reverse complement strand
TAGTTTCGCCTGGCTGGAAAAGAATAGAAGACTGTGGAAGAACTGCGAGCGAATGATTAACACCAGTTTGCAGTTCATCCACTTGGCTTTCCTGGCCCTTCTACTCAAAAGACTTTGAACAAGTTCTGAGAGTCGGTTATTTGATTCTTCATCTCTAAATGCTGGGCCAATTTCAAGTGATACATTATTTCCTCTGATAGCGGGTATAAAGTACTGCAATAGTTAAACATGATAGAAACTTTGGCTCACTTGATCATATCCAGCCAACTTACAGTTCCGTTGAGAAAAACCGGTATTTAAGCCGCTCGTTCTCAGGGAGCGGGTGGGAGCAGAAATATCATCGAGTAGTACAAGGAAAAACTCTTGTAGTTAAAGGACTGCCAGGACTGCCGTATCAGCAGTGAGAGTGTAATATTATTAAGGCGCAGTTAGAAGCAGCCGATCAAGAGCCGGGAAGATACGCTCAGCCGGTTGCAGGAGTTGATTAAAAGCGTCACGGATTGCAACGAAAAACCGGCTGTCGACAAGCTTGCTAAATCCAACGTTTAGAGAGCACGGTGTTGCAAAGTCTGCAAAAAACGCTCCGTGAAAAATCGAGGAGCAATCATACATTTACGGTGACTGAAAATCCTAATATCCAATTCCAATTACGGGCAGAAACAATAATAATATTTTAAATACAGAAAGTTATACACTGCATGCATATATTTGCCGAGAATTGGAATAAGTCGGTGCGATCAGCCTAGAGCAATGCGGTTATTGATTTGCCCGAGCGATTGTTCCACCTGATCAACCAGGATTAAGCATAATTCGCCGTCTTCCAAATTGGACAATGCCACCTCGATCGCGATATCTTCGCCAACGACCTCACTGACTTTCTGAGTGCGCTTAGCGCTTCCTAAACCTTCCCGCAACAATGCCAGCACTTCGCCATCTGCGCGTCCGCGCTGGCATTTGTCTTGGTATAACACGATTTCATCGAAGGCATCACCGAGAATTCTGGTTTGCTGACGAATATCTTCATCGCGGCGATCGCCAGCGGCACTGATGACAACCGAGCGTTTCTTGGATGGAATATTATTGATCGCACTGACCAGCGCTTGTATGGCATCGGGATTATGACCATAATCGGCAATCAATGTGGCATTTCGGTAATTGAACAGATTGAAACGGCCGGGTGCGGCTTGAGCATCGCTAACGAAGCTCGACACGCCGGCACGAATCACTAACCAATCCAAACCGACTGCCCAGCCTGCACCAATGGCGGCCATGGCATTTTCGATTTGGAAATAAATGCTGCCATTCTGGGTCAGTGGGATTTCGCTCAAGGGAATACGGTATTCGCCATGTTCACCGGCGGCGACGATGCAGCAGTTCTCGACATAGATGACGCGCTTGTGCTGTGCGCGATATTTGATCAGTATCGGATGATGCGCATCTTGTGCGAAGAAAATAACTGAGCCAGGGCAATGGTCAGCCATGCTAGCGACCAATGGGTCGGCCGCATTCAGCACTGCGTAACCGGTTTTGGGTGTCACGTTCTGTACGATGACGCGCTTGACGATAGCGAGTTCTTCAGCGGTATTGATATACCCCATACCGAGGTGGTCGCCCATGCCGATATTGGTCACTACGGCCACGTCGCAGCGATCGAACCCTAAGCCTTCACGCAGCATCCCACCACGAGCGGTTTCCAGCACAGCTGCGTCGACATCCGGGTGAAACAGAATATTTCGTGCGCTCTTTGGACCGCTACAATCATCGGTATCAATGCATTGATTATTTATATACATACCATCGGTGCATGCCAGCCCCACCCGTTTCTTGGCTTTCTCGAATACATTACCAATCAGGCGAGCTGTGGTGGTCTTGCCGTTCGTGCCGGTGACTGTGACGACCGGAATACGCGCATTATCACCCCGAACAAACATATTATCGATAATGGCTTCGCCTACTGCACGTCCTTTCCCAAATGACGGTTGGAGGTGCATGCGCAGGCCAGGCGCGGCGTTGATCTCAATGATGCCACCATCCTGTGCTTCCATGGGAAGCGCCACGTTATCGCACACGATATCGATGCCGCAGATATCCAGACCAACGACTTTGGCTACTGCAACCACGCGCTCCGCCAATTCAGGATGAACGTCATCGGTAACATCGGTTGCCGTTCCACCAGTCGATAAATTGGCGTTGCTGCGCAATACTACTCTAGCGCCTTTTTTAGGAATCGACTCAGCAGTAAGCCCCTGCGATCCTAAATAGGTCAGCGAAATTTCGTCCAGAGGAATTTTAGTCAATGACATGACATGACCTTCGCCTCGCATCGGATCGCGATTGATCTGATCGACCAGTTGGCGAATACTCTGTACGCCGTCGCCGATCACTTGCGGCGGATCGCGTCGCGCTGCGGCCACCAGCTTGTTGCCGACCACCAGCATACGAAAATCATAACCGGGAAGATATCGTTCAACCAGCACATGTTCGCTAAACTCGGCTGCTATTTGATAAGCCGCCTTCACCTGCTCGGCATCGATAAGGTTCATTGTTACGCCTTTGCCTTGATTACTATCGAGGGGTTTCACGACGACTGGTGCGCCAATTTCGCAGGCTGCAGTCCACGCATCGTCCGCGTTGTTTACATGACGGCCCTGGGGCACGGGAATTCCTGCAGCGTGCAGTAATGTTTTGGTGAGTTCCTTGTCCTGCACGATGGCTTCGGCAACGGCGCTGGTCATATCGCTTTCAGATGCTTGAATACGACGTTGTTTGCTGCCCCAGCCAAATTGCACCAGACTGCCTTCAGTAAGACGGCGGAATGGAATGTCACGCGCAACAGCAGCCTGCACAATTGAATATGTGCTCGGCCCAAGTCGAATATCTTCATTCAACTCACGTAGTCGACGCACCGCGTCATCCAAATCAAACGTAGTATTTTCAACGATCGTCGTGAACAGCGATTGAGCCAATTCAAACGCAAGCTTGCCAACTTTTTCTTCGCTATATTCGACAATGACCCGGTAAGTATTTGCTTCTGGCGTATGAATTGTCCGACTAAAGTTTATTGGACAGCCAGCCTGTAACTGAAGTTCGAGCGTTACGGATTCGAGCACATGCGCAATGGTGATGGCTTCATGCGGGTCATTGAGTTGATGTAGAGAAATCTGTGGGAAACGCTTGCACAATCCCGCCTCAAAACCGGATATCGTATAAACATTCGTTTCAAATTCGCTGCAAAGAACAGTGGCTTCAATCGAAGTGCGTTGGCTCCATATATTGGGTCCACGTAATGCTCGAGTACGTAATACTTTCATAGTTTGATTCCTTGAGTTTGTAGGCCGATTGGGAAATCCTGATTTCCAGGGTTATATTTTTCTTGAGTGAACCCAGATGATTGGATGCCACTTCGTATTAGTTCCGGCTCAATTCCGAGTGCCCAGGCTGCACTAATTGCGGCGAGGATATTTTCTATCTCTTCCGAACCATGCTGATTATCATCCGAAAATATCTCAGTCAGGTTTATCAACGGTAATTCACAGGAGCCTGTCGCCAGCATAACGACACTCTCACGAAGTATCACAGCTCGTTTGCCCTGAGTGGGGCCAGTTCCATTCGTACGATGTTGAGCAATCACTGGCAAATCGGGATCAATGCTGAAGAAAATCACTTCGCCGTGGCACAACCCCGACATTTCAACCAACATTTCATCTTTCACATTCAGAACTGCAGCGCCGATGGGTAGCTGGATATCCTCTTCGATATCATCAATGGCTGCTGCAGTAGGCGTTACGACATCGACCTGGGTGCGCAATACATTGAAAACCTGCTTCAGCGTTTCAACACTGTGCCGGCCAAAATGATGCGCTGGATCAACATTGGTGATCACCCCCACCTGACAGCTATCATAGGCCAAGCCCTCATTCAGGAGTGTGTCGAAACCGTTTTCGAATACTGCTGCTTCAACCGTCGGATTCATCAAAGTGCGATTTGCAGCAGACCAGTTAGCGCTGTCATTCCTGTCGATTTTCCGGTAATTCAGGTAAAGCCCGTCACTGCAGGCCAAGCCAATTTGTTTGCCGGCAAGAATTAACAGCCGTGCAACAAGATAAGCAACAGAGGTTTTACCGTAGCTGCCAGTAATGCCGACGATGGGAATACGGCCATTTTCTCGATTCGGAAATAAATGATTGACGATTGCTTTGCCCACTGACCTGGGAGTCCCAACAGCAGGTTTGATATGCATCAATAAGCTTGGGCCTGCGTTGACTTCAACGATGGCACCGCCTTGTTCGTTCAACGGACGGGAAATATCGCTTGTTACCAGATCGATACCAGCAATGTCCAAACCTACTACACGAGCCGCCAAAGAGGCAATGGCCGCAGTACTCGGATGAACCTGATCGGTTACGTCAAAAGCATGATTTCCACTGCGTTGAATCACGACGCTGACACCAGCAGGAACAATGGAATCACTGAGATAACCCTGGCGAGCAATTTCTATGCGTGCTGCGCTATCGATGCGGATCAAATTCAACGGATGATCTTCCGTTGTTCCACGACGAGGATCGGAATTAATCTGAGATTCAATTAATTCGAGGATAGTTGACGTACCGTTTCCGGTAACTGATACTGAATCACCGCGGGTAGCAGCTACGAGTTGTCCACCTACAACCAACAGGCGATGTTCTGTACCAGCAATATACTGCTCAATCAGCACGCCAGTGCCTTCTTTCAACGCGACATCATAAGCTGACTCAACTTCACTCTGATGGCTCAATTCAATGAATACGCCGCGTCCATGATTGCCATCACGGGGTTTGACCACGACGGGTAAGCCAATATTGTTAGCCGCTTCCCAGGCTGCTTGAGCACTTTCAACCATGCACCCTTCAGGTACAGGCACGCCACACGACCGCAGCAATGCTTTAGTCAAATCTTTATCGCGCGAAATACTTTCGGCGATGGCAGGGGTTCGATCCGTTTCTGCCGTCCAGATGTGTCGGCAACATGCACCATAGCCTAGTTGAACTAAGTTTCCTTTGGTGAGGAGCCGTTTAGCAGGGATATTACGCGCGGCGGCAGCATCCACGATGCAAGCTGTCGATGGACCAAGCCAGAGCAAATCCACCAGATCCCGAAGATTTTTAATGGTACCAGCCACATCATAAGCAGGATGCTGGAGCTGCTCAAAGTTCATCGCGGCCAATATCAGCTCTCGCGCCGAATACAACGCAGCGCGCGTAATCTCCTCATGCCATGCGCTTAAGGCGACTTTGTATACACCTCGCACCGAGGTTTCGCGTGCTCTGCCAAAACCACCGCGCATACCTGCTAAATTCTGCAATTCCAACGACACATGCTCAAGAATATGGCATGGCCAGGTACCTTCCTTTACTCGACGCAGAAAACCGCCACGTTCTCCATAACTGCAGCGATGTTCAATTAGCGAAGGAAGCCATTCTGATAAACGTTCATAAAACCCCGGAATCCTGTCGGATGGAAAATCTTCCAAATCACCAATATCAACCGTCGCTTCCAAGGCAGGATAATAAGTCCATAGATTAGGACCATTCAGATGCCTAATTTCAATAAATTTTATATCTTTTGCTGGGTAATTGTTTAAATTAGGCATACATCTAAGTTGAGTAATAACAGTAATAACACGAAATCATTAACGCCGAGTAAGCTAATTGGTTTACAAGCAAAAAAAATAATTCTCAAATCGATTATGGCAATGCTGAAAAATTGCGAGCAACGGACAGGCGCGGCAAGTCTGTGTTCTATGCAGCATGGTCGATTCCGCAGCCGTCGGAGTTCTTTTAGAGAAAATGATCCAATAATTTACGGCTCTGGCGATCAAGAGATAGGCGATCGCGGACCAAAAAATGGATACCATGACTATCGGTGATCATCAAGGAGGAATTCGCCAATCGGCGAATGTCTTCCTCCCCCTTAAGAATGAAGGAAGTCTCGCCACGATCGGTTTCAACGTGCCAGGTGCTCGGTGTGATGAAGTTTGATACTTTACACAGGCGTTTTATTTCAGGCATGAATTCGCGGCTGGCCAGTTCAGCTTCGATAAGTTGCCGATAATCATCGGGCAAGTCCGTCAAGCGTTCTATCCAAACCAATTCGTGCCCATGCGAATCAACCAAGGCAATACCCTGATCAGGATGGGTAATGGGAAAAGACCTCACGGGAACGACGCCTTCTTGCGAGATCCCCGATTGATCATTGAATATTAGTCGTCCGAAAGCGTTGCGCTTTAATTGAAAGATAGGTGCTTGGTTCATTTATGATCCACTGCAACACTGTGCGGTTCGACCGCGGGAATTAATCCTCGCTCTTCAGTATCGACATTTCGTGCCTGGGCCTGATACAACCGGTAATAATAGCCTTCCCGCGACATTAATTCAGTATGATTGCCGATTTCAACAATTCTGCCGCGATCAAGCACAATCAATCGATTGGCTTCCCGTAAAGTTGATAGCCGATGGGCAATTGCAATTGTGGTGCGTCCCCGCACTAAATTATCCAGTGCTTTTTGGATGTCCTTTTCAGTCGTGGTATCGACCGAGGAGGTTGCTTCATCCAATATCAAGATCCGCGGGTTGATCAGCAGCGCACGGGCAATGGAAATACGCTGGCGTTCACCGCCGGATAGCGCTTGCCCCCGTTCGCCAACGAGCGAATCGTAGCCATGTGGCAGACGCAAGATAAATTCATGCGCGTGTGCAGCTCGGGCAGCAGTCACAATGTCGGATTGTGTTGCATCAGGTTTGCCATAGGCAATATTTTCGGCAATAGTGCCATAAAACAAAAAAGGCTCTTGCAATACCAAACCAATGTGTTTGCGATACTCAGCAACCGGTAGCGAGCGGATATCGTGGCCATCAACAAAAATTGCGCCTTCAGTGACATCATAGAAACGGCAAATCAAATTTACCAATGTGCTTTTTCCTGAACCGCTGTGTCCAACCAAACCGATCATTTCGCCTGGTTGAATCACCAGATTGATATTGCGTGTGATACTTCTGGTTCCATAACGAAAACCCACACCCCGCAACTCAATCCCGCCTTGCACGGTGGGCAAATGAACTGGGTTGGGTGATTCTGGAACACTGGACACATGATCTAGAATATCAAAGATGCGTTTGGTCCCGGCGGCAGCTTTCTGTGTCACGGACACAATGCGGCTCATTGAATCAAGTCGGATGTAGAAACGGCCAATATAAGCGAGAAAAGCCGTCAGTACGCCAACCGTAATTTGATCCTTCGATATTTGCCAGATACCAAACACCCATACCACCAGCAATCCCACTTCCGTCAGTAATGTCACGGTCGGGGTGAATAGTGACCAGACTCTGTTAACCCTATCATTGATTTGCAAATTCCGCTGATTGGCGGCATGAAAACGAACGGACTCTCTTTTTTCCTGAGCAAAAGCTTTTACTACTCGGATGCCCGGAATGGTGTCCGCCAATACATTGTTCACTTCGGCCCATATACGATCCACTTTTTCGAACCCGATTCGCAGACGATCCCTAACCAGATGAATCAGCCATGCAATGATGGGTAATGGAACCAAGGTAACCAATGCCAGTGATGGATTGATAGACATCAGAATCACAGCTGTCATACAGATCATGATGACGTCAGTAGCAAAATCAAGTAGATGAAGCGAAATGAAGAGATTGATGCGATCAGTTTCAGCGCCTATACGTGCCATCAAGTCACCGGTGCGTTTGCCACCAAAATATTCTTGCGACAAACTCAACAAATGTTCATAGGTGGTGGTGCGCAAATCCGCGCCGATACGCTCGGATACAAGAGCCAGCATATATGTTCGCGCCCACCCCAATACCCAGGCAAGCAGTGCCGCACCCAGCAAACCGGAAAGATATAGTTTTACTAACTCAACATCGATCGGTTGACCATTTTGATACGGGATCAGCACATTATCCATCAGGGGCATGGTCAAGTAGGGTGGTACCAGCGTAGCTGCGGTACTGCAGAGTGTCAATAAGAAACCTATCAACAAGCGTCCCTTGTAAGGTTTCGCAAAACGCCATAAACGAAGTAACGTCCAGGTTGAAGGGGGGGCAAGCGTTTGCTTGTCACAAACCGGACATTCTTCTTGATCGCTTGCCAGCGTAATTCTACAGCGGGGGCAATAAGCTTGTCCGTCGTCATGCGGGAATGTTTTACCGTTTACATGATGATCGTGCTGCTGCGTAAAACTCTCGATTAAGTGGCTGACGGCCTGATCGTTACCCAGCCGATAACGCCAATACGCCAAACGCGAGTGGCCATCAAATAATTCCAAGTATCCCACACCGGCATGATCACGCTGCGTTAGCGCCATATCATGCAGAAAATACCAAGCTTGCCATCCCTCATCGCCAGCCATTTTCGCCAGAAGTCGCCAGGAAGTTACCACCACAATGCCGGTTGCAAAATACAGCCGGGTATCGAGATCAATGGCGATCCACGCTAGCACCCTTTCTTCGTCATGTAGCTGCGGTGAAAGTGATTCAGCCCACGGTGAAGGAATGATACTGATAGATAAAGGAGAGGTTTGCTGCATTCGCTAGGCTGTAAAATACCGTCGAGTTTTAGTGAAGAAAAATAACTGAAGTGGCAGTATTCATTTTAATCTCCATCTGTGCAGATGGAGATTAAAATCACGGAGGGCGTCCTAGATTTTGTGTAAATGGTGGTTAATATTGCCTGGGCATTCTTTCGTTAAACTGAATAGTAAACCTGTTTAGTGCAGGTTTCCAATCTCTTATTGGCCTAGACCATCTTTTGACTATATTGCTGAGCGCCAAATAGAACAATTTGATCACGGCGTCATCGTTAGGAAAGGCTATGTCACCGTTAATTGTTGGAAATCACTCAAGGCAGAATTGAGCAAGGTTTCTGGTGTGATTTGACTGTGCTGTTCAAAAGCTCGTTGCCAACCCAGATAGTTTGACAAGTATTTGGTCGCCACGCCGTTAAAGCGCTCCAGCCACCGTTTAAGCCGGCTATGATAAGCATTAACATTCTGTACATGATGAGCGCCACGAACCCGCTGACCTTCGCTAAGATTGACGACTTCGTGACTGATGCCTTCTGCCATGCAAAAGGTCTTGTAGGTCGGATTAGCATCACTGACCAGAAGAGCATCCGTATCCAGCGTCGGCTTTAGAGCGGCGACAAGAAGTTTCTTGGTGAGCGGTCCGTTACCGGTGACGAAGTCCAACGTTTGTCCCGAACGATCACGAGCTACCAACACACAGACCTGTTCTGTAGAGATCCCTCGTTGTGTGGCACTACCGCCACGCTTACGTGCCTTACGGCCAAGATCCCGCTTGCCTTTATTAGATTCGAGTATATACGTTTCATCGGCTTCAGTAATGCCGTGAAGCTTAGCGGGACGATCCTGAGTAATCCAACTCAAAAAACGATGCCGCCAGCGGAAACTGGTGTTCCGATGTATGTCGGTATTGGCTGCGGATTGCCGCACTGTTAGTGATTGCATCATTGTGGCGAGGTAGTTCAGCCATTTTGACTTATCGCGAAGATGAGCGAGCGGCGTGCCTGTGAGAGCATTGAAGGTTTTGCGGCAGTGCTTACAATAATAACGTTGTAACCCGCTGACCCAGCCGTGACAGTATAGCTCTACATTAGCACAGTGCGGACAGGCGCTTTTAGTATCAAAGCTAGTTTCAATCAATTCAATCACTCTAAGTCCGTCAGATTGTCTATTCAATGCAGTATTCAACACTTTCCGCTGATGATGATCTAATTCGCGCATGGCTGTAAGTAATTTCATAAATTCAGCATTTCTTATAATGATCTCCCATTAAAATCATAGGTAAATCATTAGATACTAAGATAATATTAAAATTCCACAATTAACGATGACATAGCCCGACAAAAAGGTAGTTCCAACGTTTAATGCAGACATAGCCTAAATAAAGATGACATTTTTGGCAGCTATGTGGTAAATCCCCCTATACCCAAATTGATTCTCATTAAAATTAAAAGTACTATGGAACCAGGAATCACTCAGCGTTGAAACTAAGCACCGAATACTTTTTTAAGGCCTGGAAATGAAAATAATTCTTAGTCTTTTATTGGCATCACTCATAGTGGCCACCATCGCTTTTGGACCAAGCGCTTACAATATGGCAGCCACAGAAAAACACTGGAGCATCACCGAGAAAATAATCGAATGGGTGCGCGAAAGCTCCATCGAATCGCGTGCCAAGGACTTAACGGTACCTTCGCTGGAAGATGCGGAAATGCTTGCTCAAGGCGCCGAACACTACGACGCCATGTGCACGGTATGCCACTTAGCGCCTGGTATCGAACCGACAGAACTCTCAATCGGCCTGTATCCTCAAGCGCCTATATTCCACCAGCGCACACCTATCAATGATCCAGCCAAACACTTGGAACGCGCCAGAGCGCACTTCTGGGTGATAAAAAACGGATTAAAAATGACTGCTATGCCAGCATGGGGTCTCAGTCATGACGATCAAGCTATTTGGGGAATGGTGGCTTTCGTTCTAAAATTAAGTCACATGACACCTGAGCAATATCAAAGTCTCATCAGGTCTGTGCAAGATCATGATCATGATCATGATCATGATCAAGGTCACAGTCACAGTCACAGTCACGGGCACAGTCACAGTCAAGATAATGACCACGAGCACGGTGGTCATTAAAAATTCGCATACTCATGCAGCAGCATTATGTACGCTGCTATTGAAGCCAACGATTTTGATCCGATCACTGGTCACTAAAAACCTTATAAGGCGTAGTGGCCTATACCCTGTTGTACAACCACATACCGCTTAACGACTACCTAATCGGTGCGCATGAATACGTAGCCCATCATGTTTTCGATATCTGGTATCGAAACACATCCGATATTGTGCCGACCGCGATTACCGGCGATATGCACAGCTTTACAAGGCAAACTTTGCAATTCTGCACTGGTTTGGTTTGCGTTTTGAGCCGCGATTTACCGACCTTAACGATCAATTACAAGCCCTGTCTTACGCCGATAACCCAGAGTTGTACGAGAAGTTTCTGATTAAACCGATCAACCAGATCGACATTGAAACCATTGCGGGGATGTTTGACGAAAGGGAAATTAAAGTACGTTGAACAATTGTAACGCTTACTTTGTCTGATGTTTCATATCTTTGCCAGAGCCAATAAAGGCATCAATGCCTTCCTCTTTGATTACTTTGGCAGCCTCAATAAATTTCTCTTCTGTTGTTTCAACATGATCTTACCAACACATAGAATTCCAAAATAGGGGTCGTCTCAGAAAACGGAATTTAAAGTACGTCAAGGCTTTCGCAGCGGTTGTAACGGCCGCTCTCTGAATCTTAGCGTACGATTTTTTCCGTTTTCTGAAGCGACCTCAGCAAGGACGTACCGCTGCTTTCGTGCTGCGCGGGATGAGAACAGGGGTGGCGCGGTCGGCTTGCTATACACGGTTACCGACTCCGTGAGCCTGTCCGATGCGCTCATGCTTGGGTGGCTCGCCTAATCGGCACCGAGCTTCGGCATCAGGCGCATGTAGATCACTGAGGCGACCAATTCGATCATCGTTTGCGTCACGATGATAGCCGGCAGCACCGGGATGGCTCCCGGCACCGCCAGGGCCAGCGGCAGCACGACCAGGGAATTGCGCGTGGCCGAGCTGAACGCCACGGCGCGGCCGGCCGGCGCTTCCAGCCGAGCCACGCGGGCGACTGTCCAACCGATCAGGGGCGCGACTACGGCGAAGGCCACATAGAGCGGCAGGACGCGCAAGGCGGCCTCGATAGCGGCTCCTAGCTGCGGCACTACGGCTGCCACGACGATAAACAGCACCAGGGCGGTTACCGGCACCGGCAGCAGGCCCAGGCCGGCCGCGACGCGCGCCCCGGCCTTGCTTCGTGCTGCCCATACCCGCACCACGGCGGCCGACACCAGGGGAACGGCGATCAGCCACACGAAAGCATGAAAGAACGGCCCTAACTGCACCAGGTCGGTCGAGGCATCGCCCAGGAGCACGCCGAGATAGACCGGCAGCAGGAGCATTTGCGCGACTAGCAGCACTGGCGTGGAAGCCAGCAGCAGCCGGGCATCGGCGCGGCCGATGTGCGAGAACGTTACTACGTAGTCGATGCAGGGCATCAGCAGTACCAGGAGCAAGCCGAGCCGCACCATTGGGTCGGCCGGCAGGAACTGCACCAGGAGCGCGACCAGTAACGGCACGACGACGAAATTTGACACCATCAACGCACCCAGGAAGCGAACGCGAATGAAGGCGCGGCCCAGATCGGCAAGCGGCACCTGTAAGAAAGTGACGAAAAGCATCAGGGCCAGCGCCGGGTTAATCTCACTTTCCAGCGCGTCAGTGCCCGGCACCAGAAGCGCGACAGCCACCGCGACCACCACGGCCGCGAAGTAAATGATGACTTGATGGTGTTCCAGACGGTCGCGCAGGCTCAATTTTTCTTCTCTCTTTCAGTGTTTAAGGTTGTCGCCCGCGCCGCGACTTTGCGGGCGTGCTCGATATAAGCCGGGTCGCCGGTAGTTTAAGAACCTGTTAAAAACCTTTTGAGTAGAAAGGCCAGGAATGCCAAGTGGAAGAACTGCAAATGGTGTTGTTCATTCGCTCACGGTTCTTTCGCAGTTTTCTATTCTTTTCCAGCCAGACGAAGCTATGCTCGACGATCTATCGCTTAGGCATGACCTTGAAGGTGTGTAGTTCGCTGCGTTTGACAATCTGTATTTGCATATGCGCGACCAGGATTCGCGCACACCCTGTGCAAAGGGCTGGCCCACATAGCCGCTGTCGCACAGCAGGGTTTGCACCTGCCCAAGTTTAGGTTTACAGCGGCGCAGCGCCTGTAGCACTCCTTTCCGGTCTGTCACCTTGGCTGTGGTTAGGGCCACCGCGTGCAGCAGCCCCTGCGTGTCCACCGCGATTGGCGCTTGCCCGAAGTCTTCTTACCCGCGTCATAACCCTCCTGACCTGACCTGACCTGCCGTGTCCGTGTTCTTCACGCTCTACACACCGCGCTCGGTAATTCGTGGGGTGTCGGCCGCCATGCTCGCCTTCTGGAAATGACATTGGTCTAGCAAACGAAGTGTCATAAAAATGCAACATAAGAAAATTAAGATTCCTTCCTCAATTAATAATTCAATAACTGGAAATGTCATGAATCTTGGTAAATTTTTGTTAACACGTTTTTTTTTTAACTGAGAAAAGAAAATCTGCTTCGCTCTCCTTTGTTTTTTTCTTCGTGTTGAATTTGATAATGATATCTGCCCAGGCACTGGATCTTTATACTGACCCCGAGACAAATCAGATATTTTCCGAGCCCGGGCATGGTCGTCAACGCTTGGGGTCATTTGTCAGAGCAGAAGATTCACCAGCACAAATATCAGAGCAGAGCACTGTTCGACAGCCAGAGTTAGCGACCATTAAGGAAGAGCTTGCTCAAAAATCCAAAGAAATTGAATCACTGGAAAATCGTATAAAAGAAGAAACTGAGAAAGTTCAGCCGAAATACGGCCCCGGATTACATTTCGAATCTGCTGATGGAAATTTCACTGCTGCTATCGATGGCCGCTTTCAAGTTGATTCGCAATATAACATCACCAATGATGTACTGCCTGCAACAGGCATTGCCTTGCCCAATGAATTGAATAGTGGGGCCAATATTCGCCGCGCCCGTCTAGGGGTAGCTGGTAAGATTTATCGTGTCTGGGATTACAAATTTGAATTCGATTTCAGTCGAGGTAATGGGTCTGTTACATCCGGCATCACCGATGCTTTCCTGCGGTGGAGCTATTATGATCCATTTTCATTGAAAATTGGTTCGTTTAAAGAACCTTTCAGCTTGGAAGAAGCGACCAGCAACCGTTTCCTGACTTTTATCGAACGAAACATGATCGCCAATACATTTGTTGACAACCCCAATACATACAAAACCGGTATTGGAGCAAACTGGAACGAAGATCGCTGGCAAGCCGGTATAGCTTTTCAAACCGAACCAATAGGCAGTTGGTCAACTGCAGCAACCTCAGTTAATCCAAATGGCAATAATAGCCGTAACAATGGTTCAGGAGACACGGGATGGGAGGTGATCGGAAGAATCTCATTCTTACCATGGTGGGAAAGCAACACCAGGTTTCTTCATATAGGCGGATCAGGAGGCCATACTACTGTTAATAACCAGTTCAGAGCTGATGGTCAATTCAACAATGGCGGTATGTCATTTACTGCATTTCCAGGTACCAACGTCGATCGTACCAACATACTGAATACTGGTAATCTGACAACCGGTATAAAAGGCGAATCCGGCTCGCGCCAGATCAATAACTATAATCGATATGGCGCAGAAATGACTATGGTATATGGTCCATTCTCACTGCAAAGTGAATATATCCAGACTGATATTTTTGGAAGTGGTTATGGTGGTGAGTCAATTTGGGGTGCATATGGGTACGCCAGTTATTTTCTGACCGGTGAATCTCGTAATTACCGTGCTAAAACCGGCACCTGGAATCGGATCGTGCCTAATCGAAATCTGGATCTTAAGAATGGTGGCTGGGGTGCCTGGGAAATTGCGGCAGGCTATGATTTCATTGATCTAAATGATGGTGTCGTCCGAGGCGGCAAGATGAGTGCTTTCAAAATAGCTCTTAACTGGTATCCCTACCCGAATATCCGCATGATGACCAATTTTATCCATGTATTGAACATTAACACGTCAGGTGTTGCAGATAAGCGTAGTGCTGGCTTCAATAACGCCGATCTGAATATGCTTGAAACACGTTTACAGATTGATTTCTGACTTATCTAACTGCTGGCGAGTTTCTTTGCAGGTGTTTGGGGCGCTGGCTAAAGATGGACGTTGTCGACGATGTCTGTGCTGCGAGGTCTGTGACACATCATAATAAATCTACATGAAGTTCTTTTTTGGGGTCATTTTCTGTGGGTGGGATGTAAACCTGCGAGGCAGGTGCGTATCAGTAGTTTCTACTTTCGACACTTTCCGCGATACCGAACAAACCGGCAGCAGCGGCGAGGAATCGCTCGCGCGCTGCCTGTACTGTTGGATACAAACCGCCAATCCTGTAAATCTGGTTTTCTGGTTGGGCAGTGGTGAAGTGCCGCGTTTGCGCCAGCCCGTATCGGAGCATTGCCAGGAAAGCTTTTTCTGCCTGGACGGTTCTTCAGGTTCCAATAAGTTCGTGCTTAGATAAGCCCAGCAGAACCGTTTGCCAAGCGTATTTGTGATTCCGGTCAATTATTTTTCACTGAGTCTTCAGTTATAACCATTTATACGATTAACAATCATCACGATCCTGGCACCATTTCTCTTTGATGATCTTTGTCATGGCTTCACTCATGCCAGCAGCACGGCCTTCTTTGAAAGCACGATCTGCCGGTATTCCCTCACTAAGCCGGTAAACCGTCCACATTGCCCCAGCGCGGTTCCCGGTGCTGCAATGCAGCAGAATCGGCGAGGTTGCTTGCGCAAGGACTTCCTTGAAAGCAGCCAGTTGTGATTCGTCTATACCCTCCCGCGTAACAGGAATATTGAAATATTCCATATCGGTCTTTTTGATTGCCAGCCTTTCGCTATCCGTGCTCTTCTGCTCGGCGCGCACATCAATAACCGTACGGAAACCATGCTTGACCAACTCTTGAATGGCGCTGCTATCAAGCGCACCAGAAGTGGCTATATTGGGTGCTACCCGTTGGTAACGCATGATGTTGTTGACTTGGGCGGGATAGGGAACCAGACCTTTAGCAACCGCCCAGTTGGCAATCAATAATGTAAACAGGATGAACAACACGGTAATCTGTTTCGAAAACTTCATCTAGGGCTCCTACAAATTGTGAACAGGCTAAAATCGTAGCATGAATACTGAATTAATTGAAAAGGAGTCATGATTCATGGGGGAAAATGACTTGGATGCCGGGCAGAAAGTCACTGCCTGGCATTACCAGACAAGCGAGAAGGTGATGGTTTTTCTGCAATCGACTCCACAGGGATTGACACAGCAGGAAGTGGAGATACGCCAGCGACGCTATGGCACCAACCGCTTGCGTTCCCCCAAAACTCATAGTGCCTGGATGCGTTTTCTGTTGCAGTTTCATAATGTTCTGATCTATGTATTATTTGCTGCAGCGCTGGTAACGGCTTTCTTGCAACAATGGATTGATACAGCAGTGATTATCGGTGTCGTCGTAATCAATGCCTTGACTGGCTTCGTTCAGGAAGGCAAAGCAGAACAGGCACTGGATGCCATCCGCAAGATGTTGTCGCTTGAAGCAACCGTACTACGGGAGGGCCGTCGCAGACAGATTGCTGCGGAGGAATTGGTGCCGGGTGATGTGGTTATGCTGCAATCCGGTGATAAGGTCCCGGCAGATCTTCGTTTGGTCAGCGTCAAAAATCTGCGAATTGAGGAAGCGGTACTGACTGGAGAATCTGAGGCGGTGGAGAAAAATGTAATGCCAGTCGAAAAAAACGCAGAGCTAGGTGATCGTTTCTGCATGGCATATTCCAGTACACTCGTAGCTTATGGCCAGGGGATGGGGGTGGTCGTTGCAACGGGTGACACAACCGAAATCGGGCATGTCAACGCCATGTTGCGACGTGTTGATGTGCTGGAGACTCCTTTACTGCGGCAAATGGCAGTGTTTGGCCGCTGGCTGGCGGTAGTCATTATCGTACTGGCAGTCAGTCTGCTGCTATACGGTTTGCTGCTGCATGACTATACATCCGGCGAGATTTTTACTGCTGCGGTCAGTATTGCCGTTGCAGCGATTCCGGAGGGATTGCCCGCCATCATGACTATTACGCTGGCGTTAGGAGTGCGATCAATGGCAAAGCGTCATGCCATCATCCGGCGCTTGCCGGCGGTCGAAACATTGGGCTCGGTTACCATTATCTGTTCGGACAAAACCGGAACGTTAACCCGTAATGAGATGACCGTGCAACGCATCGTTTCTGCAGAGCATCAATTAGCTGTCAGCGGCGTAGGCTATGCGCTGCACGGTGGATTTACGCTGCAGGATAAGGAATTTTTTGTGACAGACCATCCAGAATTCGCTGATATATTCCGGGTTGCGCTGTTGTGCAATGATGCACGGCTGAAAGAGGAACACAACAACTGGTCGCTTGAGGGTGACCCGACAGACGGCGCGTTGCTGGTGCTGGCGATGAAGGCGGGGCTTGATCCGATTTTTGAACAGAAAGCCTATCCACGTATTGATACCATTTTATTTGAGTCCGAGCACCGTTTCATGGCAACGTTACATCATGATCACGCCGGGCATGGTTTTATTTATTTGAAGGGTGCGCTCGAAGCGGTATTGACCAGGTGCGGGAGTCAGCGGACTGCTGCGGGTGAACAGCCGCTTGATGAAGATTTCTGGCAAGTGACTATGGATGAGACTGCAGCACAGGGGCAACGGGTACTGGCATTGGCGGTCAAACAGGTTGAGGTGGCACAGACGGCGCTCGTGTTTGAAAATGCAAATGACGGTTTTGTCCTGCTGGGTCTGGTTGGTATTATTGATCCACCACGTGAGGAATCGATTGCTGCAGTAACGGCATGCCGTTCGGCGGGAATACGGGTAAAAATGATCACGGGCGATCATGTGGCGACTGCCAAAGCCATTGGGCTGCAACTGGGTATCGGTGATGGGCAGACTGCCTTGACAGGTGGCGAACTGGACACACTCGATGATCAGCAGCTTACAGAAGCAGTCAAAACTGTCGATGTCTTTGCACGAGCGAGTCCCGCACACAAGCTGCGCCTGGTGGAAGCAATGCAGGTTAATGGTGAGATTGTTGCCATGACGGGCGATGGCGTTAACGATGCACCTGCACTGCGACGTGCGGATATCGGCGTAGCCATGGGAAGGGAAGGTACCGAAGTTGCCAAGGAGGCAGCAGAGATGGTGATTACCGATGATAATTTTGCGTCTATCACCTATGCGGTGGAAGAAGGGCGCAGAGTCTACGACAATATTCGCAAAACCATCGTCTACACGCTTGCTGTCAGCGGTGGGCAGGCAGCCATACTGGGCATTGCCATTTTATTGGGTATGGTGCTACCCATCACGCCGGTACAGATATTGTGGATCAATATGGTGACAGCGGTAACCTTATCGATGGCTTTGGCTTTCGAGCAGGCAGAACCCGCGATTATGCAGCGCCCACCAAGAGACCCTAAAGGCTTCATTCTCGATACCTTCATGCTGTGGCAAATCGGATGTGCTTCTATATTGCTTACCGTAGGCGCTCTGGGGCTTTATTATTGGCAGCAGGCTGCAGGGGCGAGCCTCGAAGTTTGTCGTACGACAGCCGTCAACGCACTTGTCGTCGGTGAAATGTTTTATCTCTTCAATTGCCGTTATATGCTGGCACCTGTGCTCAAGTGGCGAGATTTTACTGGCAATCCTTATGTACTGCTGACGATTGTGCTATTGCTGGTTCTGCAATTGTTACTTACCTACAATGGCTACATGCAGCAGTTATTTGCAACAGCCAGCATTGATCTGGCAGCGTGGTCAAGAATTCTGCTGTTCGGCTTGATACTGTTTCTGATTGTCGAAACAGAGAAATATTTGCTGCGCCATTTCAGAGCTGCAAAATGTTGAGGCGGAGTGTGTATGTCATTTAGTTCCGCTGATCATGTCTGGATGGCACAGGCACTGCGTCTGGCGGAGTATGGGCTGTATACCACCACACCCAATCCGCGCGTAGGATGCGTGGTCGTCAAGAATAGCCAGGTGGTGGGGAGTGGCTGGCATAGGCGTGCAGGAGAGCCACATGCAGAAATTCATGCGTTACGTGCAGCCGGCCCACTTGCGAGTGGTGCGACCGTATATGTGACCTTGGAACCTTGCAGCCATCAGGGGCGCACGCCACCCTGTACACGGGCATTAATTGATGCTGGGGTTAGCTGCGTAATTATCGCTATGCTGGATCCCAACTCCAAAGTCAATGGCGAAGGTATCAGGCAGCTACGGGCAGCCGGAATAGTGGTACAGACTGGATTGTTATCCGCCGAGGCACAGGCATTGAATATTGGTTTTATCACCCGCATGCAGCTTGGCCGTCCTTGGGTGCGGATGAAGATTGCCGCCAGTCTCGACGGAAAAACTGCGTTGCGCAATGGACAAAGTAAATGGATCACTGGTGAGGCAGCCCGGCGGGATGCACATCAATGGCGCGCGCGTTCCTGCGCGATCCTGACTGGGATCGGCACGATTTTATCGGATGATGCGCAGCTGAACGTGCGGCACGTTGAAACTAGCCGACAACCGGTGCGAGTGGTGCTCGATACCTCTCTCGGCCTACCTTTGCAAGCAAAAATCCTGGCAGAGGAAGGTGGGCAGACCTGGGTTTTCACCACGACAACCGATCAGCGGAAAATACAATCCTTGCAACAGGCGGGGGCAGATGTCATGGTGGTGCCGGAGCAAGCTGGTAAGGTCGATTTATATGCCGTCATGACCAGCCTTGCCAAGCTGGAAATCAACGAATTGCTGATTGAAGCGGGTGCAACGTTGAATGGTGCGCTCGCAGCATGTGGTCTGGTAGATGAAATGATTCTTTATCTTGCACCGATGCTGTTGGGTGATCAGGCAAGGGGTATGCTCGCGCTCGGTGAGTTGATTCATTTATCTGATCGCATCGAACTGCAAAATCTCGATTGGCGCCAGGTTGGAAAAGACATGCGCCTGATGGCAACGCTCGCGAAAAGGCAGGTTTAAAAGCTGTAGTTTCCATCTATGCTTCACCGAATGATGCGGTAACATGTTGCCTATATAATTTCAGCTATTATCGGCGGCTCTCCATAACTTTAATTCACCCATAATTTCAGATTGATGCGCATCCTGCACATACTTGATCATTCCCTGCCGCTGCATAGTGGCTATACTTTCCGCACTCTGTCGATACTGAAGGCGCAACGTGCCATGGGATGGGAGACTTTTCATGTGACAGGCGAAAAGCAGGCAAGTGGCGAGCAATTGGAAGAAACGGTGGATGACTGGAAATTCTTTCGTACACCAAAAGATGGTAGTTACCTGAACAGATTCCCGGTGTTGAATCAAGTGGCGGTGATCAACAGCCTGGCACGACGTTTGTTTACAATCGTTCCCCAAGTCAAGCCGGATATCCTGCATGCCCATTCGCCCTCATTGAATGCAGTCGCCGCACTGCGGGTGGCGCGCAAACTGCGGATCCCGCTGGTATATGAAGTGCGTGCCTTCTGGGAAGATGCCGCCGTTGATCATGGTACAAGCACAGAATGGGGTATTCGCTATCGATTGACGCGTGCATTGGAAAGTCATGCATTACATCACGCTGATGCCATCACCACCATCTGCGAGGGCTTGCGTGGGGACATTATCGCACGGCAGATTGCACCCGGAAAAGTTACGGTAATCCCTAATGCGGTTGATCTGGAAAATTTTACGATGATTCAGACCACCGATGACGAACTCAGGAATGGGTTGGGGTTAAGAAACCGGCAGGTTATCGGTTTTATCGGCTCATTCTATGCTTATGAAGGATTGACAGTGTTGTTGCAGGCATTGCCATTGATGCTTGCAGATAATGCGGATTTACGTCTGCTGCTGGTAGGCGGCGGGCCACAGGAGGCTGAATTGCGGCAATTGGCCAATGAGTTGAGGATTGCAGACAAGGTGATTTTTACCGGGCGTGTGCCGCACGAACAAGTCCAGCGTTACTACAGCATCATTGATGTACTCGTTTATCCGCGTCTTTCCATGCGTCTGACCGATCTGGTTACTCCCTTAAAACCACTGGAAGCCATGGCGCAAGGAAAGTTGCTTGCCGCTTCCGATGTCGGTGGACATCGTGAATTGATCCGCGATGGCCATAATGGCGTGTTATTCAAAACCAGCGATCCACATTCACTTGCCGAGAAAGTCAGCGCGTTGCTGCGAGCGCCGGCACGTTGGCCGGCACTTCGCCAGGCCGGGCGTGAATATGTCGAGACTGAACGCAACTGGGTGCGCAGCGTGGCGGGGTATCGGCCAGTTTATCAGGAGCTGCTTGGACAGCAGTAAATACGCTAAGGCTTCGTATGAATGAGAAATTTGCTGCTCCGATGACGGATGCTGATACAACCTCAACCGATGCTTTCCTGTTTTCTGGATTGCGCATTGGCCTTGTTGGGCCATTACCGCCCCCATCCGGGGGTATGGCTAACCAGACCAGACAGTTAGCAGAATTGTTAGGCACAGCAGGAGCGCTGGTTACACTAATACAGGTCAATGCACCCTATACACCAGCCTGGGCTGGAAAAATAAAAGGGGTTCGCGCGCTCTTTCGTTTGTTACCTTATCTGGCGCATCTTTGGCAGGCATCACAAACCGTTGATCTGTTTCATATCATGGCGAATTCAGGCTGGTCATGGCATCTTTACGCTGCGCCTGCTATCTGGATTGCATGGTTAAGAGGCAAACCGGTCGTCATTAACTACCGGGGAGGAGAAGCAGCAAATTTTCTTTCCAGATCATGGTTGTGGGTAAAACCAAGCTTAAAGAGGACTCAGGCAATCATAGTACCTTCCGGTTTTCTTAGACACGTTTTTGAGGAGTTTGGTGTCGAGGCAAAAATTGTCCCCAATATCATCAATCTGGAGCGATTCAGTTGGCGCAGTAGATCAGTGAAAAAAAATACAGCCCCACATATTATCGTTACACGAAACCTCGAACCCATTTACGATGTGGCAACTGCAATTCGCGCCTTTCTTCGGGTAAGCTCAAAAATACCGGCTGCTAATCTGACGATTGCAGGATCGGGGCCTGAACGGGATTCATTGGAAAAACTGGTCGCCGAGCTGGATTTGCTCGATAGGGTAAGGTTTACCGGGCGCTTGGAAAATGAGGCTATGGCAGCACTTTATCAACAGGCGGATCTGATGGTTAATTCCAGTCTGATTGATAATATGCCTAACTCTGTTCTGGAGGCGCTGGCCAGTAATGTGCCAGTAGTCAGTACCAATGTTGGTGGGGTGCCTTTTCTGGTCGAGCATGGCCATCATGCTTTACTGGTGCCACCGCAAGATCCCGATGCGATGGCGAGCGCAATGCTGGTCTTGCTGGAGAATGCTGATATGACTCGGCAATTTGGCGAGAATGGATTGGAACTGGTGTGTCAGTATGCGTGGCCACAGGTATGTGGCAAGCTTTTTGCTGTTTACCAGGATGTGCTAAACAAGCATGTGACTGATACAGTGACATCGCAACACCGTTAATGCACGCTATGAAATCCAGTCATTTTAAATCTTCATCTGATGTTTATGGTCAATGGGTATCTGGTGTGTTATTTCCATTGCATGAACGCATCAAGAGACATACCAGTGTCAGTATTCGCGAAGCGCTGGAGCGCACCCAATGGCTTTCTTCTCCAGAGATAACGCAACTGCAGCTGGATCGCTTGCGTAGATTGTTGGTACATGCACAAAAGTATGTTCCATTTTATCGAGATCTTTTTGCTCGCATAAATTTTGCTCCAGAAAAAATTACGGTATTAAGTGAATTGGAGGTTCTGCCATTACTTGATAAACAAGTGATACGCACGTACCTAGAAGCACTAAAATCTACCAATGCAAAGGGACTTGCTCGCTTCAATACCGGTGGGTCCAGCGGTGAGCCTTTGGTTTTCTATATCGGTAGGGAGCGAGTGAGTCACGACATCGCGGCAAAATGGCGCGCGACACGCTGGTGGGGGGTGGATATTGGTGATCCCGAGATCGTCGTTTGGGGTTCTCCGATCGAGCTGAATGCGCAGGGTGGTTTGCGTGTGTGGCGTGATCGCCTGTTTCGTACCACGTTGCTGCCGGCGTTCGAAATGTCGGATACCAAAGTGGCGGGGTTCATTGAAACAATACGGCGCATTCGGCCCAAAATGTTGTTTGGCTATCCTTCTGCGATTTCGCACATTGCCGCTCATGCGGACAGGGCCGGAATTGTACTGAATGATCTGGGTATTCGCGTGGCGTTTGTGACTTCCGAGCGTCTGTATGATAATCAGCGCAAGCAGATCAGCAAAACTTTCGGCTGTCCGGTTGCCAATGGTTATGGCGGGCGCGATGCCGGTTTCATCGCCCATGAATGCCCCGCAGGCGGAATGCACATTACAGCGGAAGATATCATAGTTGAGATCGTCGATACTGGTGGCAGGGTTTTGCCAACGGGCGAAGCAGGGGAGATCGTCGTTACCCATTTGGCAACGAGTGATTTTCCGTTCATCCGCTATCGTACCGGTGATATCGGTGTACTTGATGACAAGACTTGCTCCTGTGGCCGTGGGCTGCCATTATTGCGTGAGATACAGGGGCGCAGCACCGATTTCGTTGTAGCGCGTGATGGTACCGTGATGCATGGGCTTGCCCTGATCTATATTCTGCGTGAAATGCCGCACATCAAAGCTTTCAAGATCATTCAGGAAAGCCTCGATCTGACGCACATCATGGTCGTGGCAGATGGTGCGTTGAATGAGGTCGATAGAGAGAGAATCATCGCCGGATTCCAATCCAGGTTAGGTCGGGATGTTAGTATCGAAGTAGAGCAGATTGCTAAAATCGCGGCTGAAAAATCTGGAAAATTTCGTTATATTATCAGTAAGGTAGTTCCATGAACAAAATTGAAACGGTCACTGTCGAGCTGGATAATCCGACTGAAAACCGCAGCTACCCAATCCATATCGGGCAGGGTCTGCTGACGCAGGGAGATCTACTGGCACCTCATTTTCCCGCAGGGCGGGCGGCAATCGTGACGAATACCACGGTTGCCCCGCTGTATCTTCAGGTCTTACAAACAACTCTGGCTGATAGGGGGATCGAATCCTTTGCCATTATTCTGCCGGATGGCGAACAATATAAAAACCAGGAAAACTTGCAGCAGATTTTTACTGCATTGCTCGAACATCGTTGCGAACGTAAAACCCCCCTGATTGCGCTGGGAGGAGGAGTGGTTGGCGATTTGACTGGTTTTGCTGCAGCCATCTATCTGCGTGGCGTGCCTTTTATCCAGATACCAACTACCCTGCTTGCGCAGGTGGACTCATCCGTAGGCGGAAAAACCGGTATCAACCATCCGCTGGGCAAAAACATGATTGGCGCTTTCTATCAGCCACGGCTGGTGCTGGCAGACAGCGATACGCTGGATACCCTGGCGGACAGGGAACTGCGCGCGGGGCTGGCGGAAGTCATTAAATACGGCCTCATTCATGATTTGGCGTTTTTCGACTGGCTGACTCAGCATATCCAGGCGTTACTGGCAAGGGAAAAACCGGCGTTGAGGCATGCTATTCGTCGCAGCTGTGAAATCAAGGCGGAAATCGTTTCGCTGGATGAGCGTGAAAGCGGAATGCGTGCCTTGCTGAATCTGGGACATACCTTTGGTCATGCGATCGAAAACGCGATGGGTTATGGTGTCTGGTTGCACGGTGAAGCCGTGGCGGCAGGTACGATGATGGCAGCAGATCTTTCCTGTCGGCTGCAGCGCATCTCCTCACAGGAGGTTGAGCGTATCCGGCACTTGTATCGACAGGCTGGCCTGCCACTTGGAGGACCGCGCATGACGACACAACGCTATCTGGAACTGATGCAGTTGGATAAAAAGGTGGAAAGCGGCAATATCCGTTTCATTCTGCTCGACCAGATCGGCCGGTCAGCTCTGGTGGATAACGTGCCGACTACAGCACTGGTTGAAAGCTTGGTTGCCTGCGGTGCTGATAGCTGACGCTCAAGGCCAATACATCTCCGGGCATGATATTGAATAAACCATGCCCATAGTGAAACTAATAGTCCGCTTTTACAAGCCGCTCAATATGGCTGATCAGCTCTTCTTCCAGATAGGGCTTGCCCATGAATTCGTTCACACCCAGTTCTCTGGCAAGCTCACGATGCTTGTCCGCCGTGCGCGATGAGATGATGATGACGGGGATGTGCTGCAGATCCGGGTTGTTACGCACCGTCCGGATCAGTTCAAAACCATCCATGTGTGGCATTTCAATATCGACTAGCATGACGGCGGGTACCGTTTCCCGCAGCAGTTCCAATGCCCCGACACCGTCCTTTGCAATCAGGATTTCATAACCCTGCCGTTCTAGCAAACGGCTGGTAACCTTGCGTACAGTCAGAGAATCATCGACGATCATCACCACGGGTGTCGTGCTGGCGGGTCGGACTGTATCCACAGAGTGTAGCAGTGATGTGGCAGTACCAGACAGCAACGCTTTGGTCTGGTCACGTTGCAACAATTTAAGGGGATTGATAATCAGCACGATGCTGCCATCCCCCATGATAGTGGCGCCTTCCACGCCGGGTGCGCGCATCAGTTGCTGGCCAGCGTTCTTGATTATCACTTCGCATTGACCAATCAAGACATCGGTATGAATTGCCAGCCGCTCCTGTCCGGTTTGCAGCAACAGTACCCGGTTATGCCGTTCGATTTCGGGTGCCTGGTTCGTTTCTTCCAGCAGATGCGCCAGATAGACTAACGGGAAATCTTGTCCTTCATGCGTGATCTGACGTGCCTCGTAAGCTGCACCGAGAGCTTCGGCGTTCAATACCTGAACACTGGCAACAATTGAAGTTGGAATGGCATAGCGGTTTTCAGCCGTTTTGACCATCAAAGCCGGCAACACTGCCAATGTTATGGGCAGGCGCAATGTAAAGGTTGTGCCCTGGCCCAGGGAGGATGCGACCGCGATACTGCCACCGATTTCTGTCATTTTGTTATTGACGACATCCAGACCAATTCCGCGTCCGGCAATGTCGGTCACTTCATCCAAGGTCGAAAGCCCGTGGCGGAAGATCAAGGACTGCAGCTGGGATTCATCCAGATTATCGGTCTCTTCAATCAATCCAAGCTGCCGAGCTTTTTCACGAATGCGACCCTGATCCAGGCCGGCACCATCGTCTTCCAGTGTGATATGAATTTCGTTGCCCTGCTGGCGAACGGCGAGGGTGATACTGCCTGTTTCTGGTTTGCCTGCATTTAGTCTCTGCTCCGAAGATTCGATGCCATGCACGATGGCGTTACGCAGTAAATGTTCGAGCGGAGAAATGATCTTGTCTGCAATGCTGCGGTCAATTTCAATTTGATCTCCATCAATCGTCAACACGGTTTTTTTATGAGCATCGCGAGAGACTTGTCGGGCGATATGGTGCAGTCGCTCCGAGAAATATTTGAACGGTACTGTACGGATATTTACCAGATCTTGCTGTAGCTGGCGATTTAACCGTGCCTGCTGATTGACGGCAGCTTCGGCATTACGTTGAATTTCCCGCAGGCTTTTATGAATGGTGACTACGTCATCCATGCATTCCGCCATCAGACGGGGTAATTCCTGGGAGCGAGTAAACTGGTCCAGTTCGAGTGGATCGAAATCAGCCGATGTAGCTGTCGATGAAGGTACGCCAGCTGCTCCAGAAGCTATGCGTGTTTCTGCCAGCAGCTCCATTTCACGAAGCTGTCCGCGCATGCGATCGACGCTTTCATCCAGATCCAGCAGATACTGCTTGAATTCAGCCAGCTGCGCCTCGACTTGTGAGCGGGCAATGCTCGACTCACCGGAATCACTGACGAGCCGGTCGATCAGTTCCGCATCAACGCGCAATATGGTTTTCTGGACGGGTGCTTCAGCTTCTGTTGTAAGCGTCGACATATCAAATGAGGGCGTCTGCTTATCTGCTGTTTCAACATCCTGGTTTTCTGTCGGCAGCGGTTCGAATGAAGATATCTCGAGATAGGAGTGGCGTAACGGTTCAATTTTTTCCAGAATGGCGTCAAACTGACTGTCGAGCATGTCATAAAATGCAGTATCAGTCGCTTGATTCTGCCGGTTCTCGATCGCAGTTTCCATCTGATGCGCCTGCTCACCCAGTTGCAATAATCCGGTCATTCTGGCGCTGCCTTTGAATGTATGCAATGCACGCAGCAACGCCCGGCACGCGGTAGACTGGCCAGAGTGAACAGGCTGACTGCGCCAGGCACGCAGGTTACTGCCAATTTCCGGAAGTAATTCTTCAGCTTCTTCCAGAAACACGCCTAGCAACTCATGATCCTCGATAGCAGTGTCGCCCGCAGTCAATGGCGAGAATGCCAACGACTCTGACTCAATCATCGGCTCAGGCAATACAAATTCAAGCTGGTTGCCTGGCTGGTCTTGGGTCTCGAATTCGGATTCTTCCAAAGCTAATTCTGCTGCCATGCCAGATTGCTCAAGTGCATCCAGACGATTAGCTAATTGCTGTATTAGTACTTCACTCGTCTGCACAATATTTTTTGCCGGTAATTGCTGCTGGCAAGCTGATTCAACCATGGTATCGAGTAGTTTCACCGCTTGTGCTATCAGTGGTCGTGTCTGGCCATCAAGTTTACTGGTAGTCTCCAGTAAATGACTTAACCATTGTTCCGTCACTTTTGCCAGGCGGGAAATATCATTCAATCCGAGAGAATGTGAAGCGCTGGCAAGCGTATGTGCAGCCAGCATAGCTTCATGCGAAACAGGGGAGTTATGATCATCCTCAATAACAGCAGTTTCGCTTTTGAGTGTCATAACCCGTTCACGTGCTTCTTTGCTGAAAATGGCGAACAGATCACGTGCTACCGGAATATCGCCAATCATGACGCATGTTTCATCCGCTGCGTTATCTTGTATTTTGGATAGCGCGTCGATGGGTGTCGGTTCAAAAACAAATTCTAATTCAGACTCAGGCTCGGAATCAGGTTCAGCTGTAACAACAGGTTGTACTGGAGACGTTGCTTCAATAGATGGTGATAATTGCGTATCTGTGCCGTACATCAAGTTTTTGATTCGCTCGGTGAAGCGGTTTGCTTCGATCTCGGCAGAGCCGTTTTTTCTGAGACTGGCGCACCAACCACTAAATTTCAGATGGCAGTCGTTCAGCAATTCGAGCAAGGCGGAATTAGCGGGTTTTTGTTCACTCAGCCACCGATTAAGCAGCTGCTCAACTCGCCAGGCAACCTCGCTGAGTTCACGCAGCTGTACCATGCGACCGCTTCCCTTCAGTGTATGGAACCCACGGCGGATAGTCGTCAGCGATGCCATATCGGCTGGATCAGTCTGACAGAGTTGTAGATGTTCGTTAATGGTTGTCAGTACGTCATCTGCTTCCTCAAGGAAAATCGCCAGCAGCTCCTGATCAATTTCCTTGCTTTCCGTTTCCAGCGACAGATTGGGTAATGATGTAGCATAGTCAGTCACTGCGTTAGGCTGGTGCGGTGAGGAAGATGATTCAATCTGCTCCTGGTCAAACATGCTGATTGCTGACGTTACAATGTTTTGACAATCAGGCTGTGAATTTTTCAGTGCTTCAATATAAAAGCTGAAGCTGCTTAATGCATTTGCCAGTAAGGTCTGTTTGTCCGGATCAATTCGACTGGTTGATTCGGTAAGGTCCTCAGCCAGACTACGACATAATCCCAGCAGTCTGGTCGCCTGATCATCCAGTCCCAGCATATCGAGAACACCGGAGATCTGCTTGAACAGAGCGGGCAGGGCAGGTAGATCGTTGCGTATCTGTGGTTCAAAAAAGAATCGATCGAGAATATCTTCTATTTGCGCCAGACTGGTCAGTATTTCCTGTGCGACCTGTTTTTGCAGCTTTTTTTCCTGCACATGATACCCAGCCTGGTCAGGCCCCGGTAAATCGGGTAAATGAGTGGTTTCTTCTTTACCAGTAATGACTGCGCGGATACGAGTGGCCAGTGCTTCCACCTGATTCGGGAACTCGGGCGCCAATTGATGAAAGTTTTCCAACGCATTCTCGATTAACAGTAGAGATGAGGCAATATCGAGCGCGATATTGCCATTCATACTTTGTGGTCGGATACGTACATAGGAAAATGCCCCATGCAGGACGCCAATTAGTTTTTCCAGTGACGGGCAATTTGTCTTTTGGCAATGCAGCTTGAGTTTGTCAATCGACATTAACAAATCAGCCAGATATTGCTGTTTTCCTGCGCTAAATTCACGCCAGTCATCATTGATCGTTTGCAACAGATGCTGCATGGCATCAAGCTCCGGTGCCTGAGCATCTTCATCCTGCAGCATTTGATCCAACTGGAGAGGGTGGTCAAACGATGTTAGTAGCGCTTGCCAATCATAGACTTGACTGATTTCCTGGATGCGCTCGCTGACAGGTTCGCTGCGCGCTACCCGGTAGAGCAGTTCACGCGTCAACTGATCGACGATTTGATGATTTTCTTTATCAAGATGTCTAATTTCCTGCTCGATTTTTCCACACAGGCGGCGCGTAGTTTGATTTATGCTTTGTTCACTCAACAGCAGGCTATCTAAAAATCCAGAGGATATCCACCAGAAAATTCTCTGTTCATGAGATGCGGGAAGCTTTTCAATCGAACGGACTGCATCGACCATTTTTTGCAGATTTTGCCGATTATTCGCGTCTTTCAGCCAGCCAAGTAAGCCGCTTTGAAACTGGGCACGAGCATGGCGGGCAGCGGTTAGCCTGGCTTGAGTATCAAGTGGATATTGCACAGGTGGTAAAGGTGGTTCTTCGCGCATATTGGGAAAGAACAGATCGGCCTCTGAAATTGCCTCGACTCCTCGCGCCTGCATGATCTTTTGATAAATCAGGAAGAACTTCGCCGGATTATCCGCTTCACCATCTACCAGACTATCAAGATGACGATAGACCAGACGAATGGCTTGTCTGGCAGTCTCCAAGGTTTGTGGAATAGGTTCGAGTTCCTGCTGATACAAGGATTTCAACAGGGATTCCAAATTATTGGTTACGAATAATATGCCATTTAGCCCCAGCATTTCCAGCATGCCGTTTAGCTGATGGGTGTAATAGTGGCAATTTTCAATCTGCTGTAAATCTTCCGGATTATCGCGGAAGGCGTCAAGGTGTCGAATAATCAGCGTAAAAATCTGTTCGATAGCTTCTCGGATACCGACTACACTCGAAATATTGATTCTGGTTTCAGTATTCATGAAACAGCCTTTATAAGTCTATGGATAAACAAAGTATTTTGGAATTAGTTGTGTAGCCTGCCCGCGCCAACTCTCTACACCTTAAAACGGGAAATAGATGCTTTCAGTCTGGTTGCATGGTCAGCGATCCGCTTGATGGAGTCGGCATTGCTGGCGGTTCCTTCGGTTGTCTGGCGTGTAATGGCCAGAATATCTTCCATGCTTTTGGCAATTTTGCTGGTAACCAGAGTTTGGCTGCGTGTTGCCGCTGAAATCTCGGCTACCAGTTGCGCCAATTGCTTCGAAACGGTTTCTATCTCTTCCAGTGCATCCCCGGTCGCATTTGCGCGCCTGGTACCCTCTACAACACCTGTCGTACTGCGTTCCATCGCGATAATGGTATCCTGGGTATCTCCGCGGATATTACGAACCAGTGTGCTGATTTGCTTGGTAGCCTCGGCTGAGTGTTCCGCCAGGCGCTGTATTTCCTGTGCGATCACCGAGAAACCTTTGCCAGCTTCTCCTGCCGAGGCAGCCTGAATGGCGGCATTTAATGCCAGCACATTGGTTTGTTCTGTAATATCCGAAATGAGTGTGACGATCTCGCCAATTTCCTGGGAACTTTCGCCAAGGCGTTTGATGCGTTTGGCCGTTTCCTGAATATAAGTACGAATTTCATTCATGCCATTGATGGCATCCTGAACCGCATGCGCTCCGCTTTCGGCGGCCTTCAGCGATTGTTTTGAAACTTCGGCACACGCATTGGCGGATCTGGACACGGTTTCCAGTGATTCGGCAATACTCAGCACGGTAATCGTACTTTCCTCGATTTTCTGTGATTGTGCCTGGGCTACGGTAAGCAGTCCTGATGAAATTTTTTCGGCTTGTGTGGAAGTATTGATCACATGCGTGCTGGCGTAGTCCACTTTCTTGACCAGAGCTTGCAATTCCTCAATAGTCAGGTTGATGGCATCAGCAATGGTACCGGTCATATTCTCCGTTACCGACATGCGAGCGGTCAGATCGCCATTGGCGGGTTTCTCCATTTCGTTGAGCAGTCGCAGAATGGCTTGCTGTGTATGCTCGACATCATGTTTTCCTCGTAATAGCTTCTTGCGCAGATTATTGGAGAAACTGTAGATAAACAGGAATGCCGCAATGGCCGCCAGAATTAACGATGCTAGGATCAATATCGTTTGCCGGGTTTGCAAATCTTGAAAATATGCTGTTACACCCTGTTCAATATGGCTGAGCGGTTCAACCATTTGCCGACTGGCTGTCAGCGATGCCTGGAAATGCTGCCAAGTACCCGCGGCATCAGGGGTGATTTTGTTTGATAGCTGCAGCAATTCTGCTGCATCATTCAGGGCTGACTCGATATGCAGAGTCATGTTGGCAGGTATTGGCTGATCCAGCAGGTTGTTTGCTGTTGATACGCGCAGTAATTCTATGCTTTCTTTCAGTTTGTCGCGCATGGTTGCTAGCCTGCTGAATGATGTATTCAGCGGATTAGTCCGATCCATGTGATCAAAATCGACTGCCGAAGTCAGTGGGATAGCAGCAGCCATTGCTGACGCCAAGGTGCTGATGGTGTCGATCGTTCCGATTTGATCAGCGTTCCATCCTGCCTGCGCCAACTTAACGGATAATGATTGCAGCTTGTTTTGCAGTCTGTGATGGATAGCAAAAATATGTATTTTAAGCTCGACCATGGCGATCAGGAGGTCACGGTTTGCCAGAGCTGATTGAAGATTGATTTTAGTCACTTGCCATGGCTGATCAAAAGAGTCAAATACATCAGCAGGCAGCAATTCGATTACTGGTTTTATCTCACTTCCCAGGAACTGACCTCCTCGTTGCAGTAACCTTGCATGATGACTGAGCTGATTCAGGCTCTCCTGCCATTTTGTGTATGATAGCCCAACCTCATCGATGCGCTGTGGCGCAGCATCGACACTCAGCTGTCCAATATAATGATAAATCTGCATGATGATTTTCATGTGTGCTGAATGTTGACGCGCGTGCTGCGCCTCAGTATGCAACATGAATAAACCTGTCAACAACAGCACAATAAAAACCAAGCCCGTAATATGGGTCAGATAATGAACATTCAGTCCCTTAAACAGTGTCAACATGCGGAGTGCGACCGTGTCGCCATTCTGGTTTCTGGTTTCTGGTTTGACGATATTCCAGTCATATAGGCTTCCTGTCAAGCACTTCGGATTTTAATATAAAACATTATGTTGACATAATTGCTGGTGACATAGAATACCTTTTAATTCGCGGATACAAAAAAATAAATGGCTCATAAAAGTAATACTTATCGTGATTTTGATTGTTGATTAATTTCGGTTAATTCAGGTTAAAGGCTATGGAAGTACGTTGTATTCTACGGAGCAGGCTAAATTTTATTTATATATTACAAACGCTTGCATTAAAGAAGCGGGTTTATGTGCAAGAATGGAGCGATATTAAAATTCCATCGTCAGTGCGAGACTGGCGATAAAACTTCTATCCCCTGACAAGTTCCGGGTCGAGTGTCAATGGTTGTGCGAAACTCGGCGATCGGCACCCTGAATGTTTTGCTGAATTTCATGATGCCAGGTGGTGGTCTGTTCAGTTTCTTTGTCGATTCTGGCTTCCCTGATAGTCAACCTGGTGAATTCAGTCGAGACAGTTCGGACGGGTTGGCGATTATCTGGTTGCAGTGGGGGGTGGAGTCAGTCCGGGTTAGATAGAACAACCCAATCGCGCTGTCAAAACTATGCCTTGGAAATCCTAATGATGATTTTAAAATGGAGCAAGGATTTACTTGGTTGTTCTCTGCACATTAGTAGAATAGTGATTGACCTGAGCAAACAGGCTATGGTCTAATCTTGTCGTTCAGAGGCAACAAAGGCGGTTAACTCAGCGGTAGAGTGTCACCTTCACACGGTGGAAGTCATTGGTTCGATTCCAATACCGCCTACCAGATTTTTTTACATACGGAAGTGTAGTAGAAGAAGCTCTCAAGAAATTGTTGATCTACTATTCAAACAGTTTTATTCCCACCAATTCATGACAGTTTCTTTTTTTAACAGGCAGATTTAATGATAAAACCGATGAAGTTCAACCGGCAATGGCTTGGTTCGAGTTCGGTTGCTTTGCGTGGTGTATTAGTCGCCTGGGTAATGTTAATCGTGGTTAAGCCAGTACATGCTGACCTTGCCGATACAATACAGCGAATCAAGCCAGCGATAGTAGGCATTGGCACTTATCAGAAAACGCGCTCTCCACCGTTGAATTTTATGGGGACAGGTTTTGTGGTGGACGATGGGTTGCATATAATAACGAATGCGCACGTGGTTCCTGAATTGTCATCCGATGTACATAAGGAATCACTGGTTGTTATGACGGGCAGTGGTGATAAACCTGAATTAAGAGCTGCAAAAATGGTTGCTCTGGAGAAAGAGCACGATATCGCCCTGTTACAGATTGAAGGAACGCCACTGCCGACGATGAAACTGGGGGATTCAGCCGCTGCCCGTGAAGGTCAGGTGCTGGCATTTACCGGTTTTCCCATTGGGATGGTATTGGGTTTCTATCCGGTGACACACCGGGCTAGCATTGCCTCAATCACACCTATCATTCTGCCTGCATTTAACGCTAGGCAGCTTGACGCAAGTAAAATTCGCCAATTACAACGATCTGCCTACAAGGTATTTCAGCTTGATGGTACTGCTTATCCCGGCAACAGTGGAAGCCCATTGTACGACCAGAAAACTGGTGTGGTTTATGGCGTGATCAACATGGTTTTTGTAAAGAACAAAAAAGAATCTGTGTTAAGTAATCCCAGCGGAATCAGTTATGCCATACCGAGCAGGTATATCATGGATTTGCTCCAAAAGCATAAGCACAACTGATTTTTACGTCAAAATACCTGCTATAGTAAATTTTTGTTAGCATTTGTCGCTAAAATATTTTACTTGGTTTTTAGTCATTCCTTGACGGGGCACGTGTTTTGATCCGAATCTCCAATCATTATATTTCCAGAATATCGTTATTGCTTGCCGCTATTGAGGCAATTCTGCTGTTGTTGGTTTTTTTTGCCGGTGCTGGCATTCGCTTTGTGCAATGGGGCGGATCTGTTGCAGAGCTGGTGTTTGACCAGTTACCTGGTGCGGTTCTGTTTATGGTGGTAGTCATGGTCTGCATGGCGGCGTTAGGGATGTACCAGTCGGATGCCAAACAGGATTCTGAAAGTATCTTGCTCAAGTTATTGCCGTCTCTGGCAATGGGTTTCGCCATTATGACACTGATATTCTATCTGTTTCCGGATATTTATTTTGGGCGTGGCTTGCTGGCGATAGTCATGTTGCTGGCATTGTTGCTGATACTGCTGGAGCGAACAATCATTTTTCGGTGGTCTGGTCTGGACCATTTGCGTTCCAGAGCACTGATACTGGGAGCGGGAACCTCTGCAAAAGAGTTGCTTGATTTGGTAGAGGAAAGTGCGACGCTACAAAATATCAAGATTGTGGGTTTTGTTCCGTTTGCTGCTGAAGAGCGCAGCGTTCCAGCGGCGACGATTATCCCCAAAATTTCTACGCTATTATCGTTGGTTAATCAGTACGCGGTAAGTGAGATCATTGTGGCGACTCAAGAGCGTCGAGGAGGTACTTTTCCTATTCAGGAGTTGCTGGAATGCAAAATTTGCGGCATCAAGGTAACAGATATTACTGGTTTCTTCGAACGGGAATCTGGCCATTTACGTATGGATTCACTTTATCCAAGCTGGCTGGTTTTTGGCAGTGGTTTTAATCAGGGCACGCTTCGAACCATTATTAAACGGATATTTGATTTGGTTGTGAGCTTGCTGCTGTTGATAGTGATGCTTCCGATCATGCTGCTGACTGCGCTATTGATCCTGATTGAAGATGGCCGCCCGTTATTTTACCACCAGGAGCGTGTCGGGAAGGGTGGCAAAACCTATATGGTTATAAAATTTCGCAGCATGTTCAATGACGCAGAGAAAGGAGGAAAACCACGCTGGGCGACGACCGATGATCCACGCGTCACCAGGGTAGGTGGGCTGATCCGCAAACTGAGAATTGATGAGCTGCCACAAATCATCAACGTACTCAAAGGGGAAATGAGTTTTGTTGGCCCCCGGCCAGAACGCCCTTATTTTGTTGATCTACTCACAGCCCAAGTTCCTTACTACAACATGCGGCATAGCATCAAACCGGGTATTACCGGCTGGGCTCAAGTTCGCTACCCTTACGGCGCTTCGGTGGAAGATGCCATCGAGAAACTGCAGTACGATTTATATTATGTCAAAAACCATAGCCTATTTCTCGATCTGATTATTTTAATTGACACTGTCGGTGTTGTGCTGTTGAGCAAGGGCAGTCGGTGAGGCAGCCAGATCAGGGCAGCAGGTTCATTAACAGGTCTGAGTAATCCATTCGTTATGCTGACAGGGTTGAATGTTGCCAGTTACATGCCGGCGTCGCTTGCCTTTCTGTTTCTGTTCATTCTGTTATTAACCAGCTGGCGAGGGCGTCTATATGGCTTGCTGCTTGCTATTGCTTCCTTGACAGCTTCGGTCTGGGCTGCAACGATAGCGGGGCTAGCTTATTGGCAGGACACCAATCCTTTACTGGTGGGGGTATTGGAGATTCTGCGTCACGGCACGTTGACCACTTTCCTGTTCGTCGTGCTGAATCCTTTTCAACCACACGAAACCAAAGCTGATTTGCCACACATCAGATCTTCCATAATTGCCGTAGGTCTGTTCTATCTCGCCAGTCTGATATACGTTATATTTTTTGGCCAGACTCATTCAGATGATTGGGGTCATGACAGCGTATTGAATAATAATTTTCTGATCGGAGTGATGATGGCCATCATAGGCATGATTCTCGTCGAGCAGTACTACCGCAATGCACCACAGGAGCAGCGTTGGGGAATCAAATTCATTTGTCTGGGGCTCGGCACAATTTTTGTTTATGATTTTTATCTATACAGCGATGCGCTGCTGTTCAAAAAGATCAATACGGATATCTGGGCGGCACGTGGTTGGGTCAACGCTCTGGTTGTGCCGTTAATCGCTATTTCTGCCGCGCGTAATCCAAAATGGGCGGTTGGTATTGCCGTTTCCAGAAAAATCATGTTTTATTCCTCGGCCTTATTCGGGGCGGCGATTTATCTGTTGCTAATGTCCGCAGCAGGTTATTACATACGGTACTCGGGCGGGAGCTGGGGAACAGTTTTTCAACTGATTTTCCTGTTTGGTGCAGCTGTGCTGCTGGTTATTCTGCTGTTTTCCGGAACAGCACGCGCCTGGCTGAAGATATTTATTAGCAAGCATTTTTTCAGTTATAGCTATGATTATCGTGAAGAATGGTTGCGTTTTACCCATACGCTCTCTGAGCAGGAAACGGAGCTGAGAATCAGAGTAATCAGGTCGCTCGCGCAGCTTGTCGAAAGCCCCGCTGGCGGACTATGGTATCTGTCTGAGCAAGGCTCATATCAACCAATCGCACGCTGGAATATTCCTGATGTCATTCATGAGGCTGTTGATGCGGGTACTCCTTTTTGCGTGTTCCTGAAGCAGCATTCCTGGGTAGTCGATCTGTACCAGCATGATTCCGAGCCGCAACAATATGCAGCGATGGTCCTGCCTGACTGGCTCCCCACCATTCCCAAGGCGCGATGGGTGGTTCCCCTGATGCTGCACGCGAATTTGATCGGTTTCGTGGTGTTGACCGAGCCAAGAAGCAAAATAAACTTCAACTGGGAAGTCAGAGATCTCCTGAAAGTTTCAGCCAGCCAGGCAGCCAGCTATCTCGCCCAGCACGAAACAGCACAGGCATTATCCATGGCGCGACAGTTCGAATCTTTCAACCGCATGTCAACCTTTATCGTACACGATATCAAGAATCTGATTGCGCAGTTATCACTTCTGGTGACAAATGCTGAGAAACATAAGAATAACCCGGAGTTTCAGCAGGATATGCTGGAAACGTTGTCATTATCGGTAAACAAGATGAAGCGCTTGCTCGAAAAGCTCAGTAGTGCTGGCAAAGAGGAAAATACAAAACTGGTGTTACTCGAGGAGGTATTACAACAGGTCGTCGACAGTAAATTATTCTACGAACCGGTACCCAAACTAGAAATTCTGGACAGAAATTTACTGGTTAAAGCTGATTCATCACGGTTGAGGCGCGTATTGAGTCACTTGGTGCAGAATGCCATCGAAGCCACTCCCCGAGACGGTCAGGTTCAGGTAAAACTTCTGCTGAAGGATAACTGGGTGATGATTGAAATCAGGGATACCGGGCATGGCATGTCCGAGCAATTTATCCAAGAAAAACTGTTCAAACCCTTTGAATCGACCAAGACTGCTGGAATGGGTGTGGGTGTTTTCGAAAGCCGTGAATATATTACTGAATTGGGAGGCAAGATACTCGTATTCAGTAAGGTGAGGCAAGGCACGGTTTTTAATGTTATGTTACAGCAAGTCAATGTGTAGCGACCTGGTGCGGGCAGCTACACGGGATGACTCATTCTTTTCATTTTGAATTTCGGATAGTTTCCGCTAATCCTGCTCGACTCGATAATTTGCTACTAAGCGGAATTCACTGCCGGGCTGAATGTTAATAAAATCGGTTGCAGCATTGGTTGTTTCGACACAGATAAAGCGCAGATAATCATCATCCTGTAAGTCAGCCATTTCCGCCGAGATCTTTGCCCACGGGTTCCAAACGACGGCCGTCCGATTACCTTTCGATATGATGTGGATTCGACGTTTCATTGCCTCATCGTGGATGACAAGTTCATTACCGATATTCAGATAGATCCGGTCTGTTTCCGAATGGATGGTAACCGCGCCAGATTGGTTTACTTGCTGATTATCGTTTACCTTGTCAATATACTGCGTATTTTCCAGCCCCGATACCTTCACTTGACTGATATCGTCGACGCTAAAATAGGTATGAAAAGCCTGAGTGATGGCAAATTCCTGTGAGCCGGGGTTGCGCGTAACCAGTGCCAGATTAAGCGATTCACCAATGGTGATCTCCAAGCGCAGTACAAATGTGCGAGGCCAGATGGCCTGGGTTTCCGGAGTATCGGATAGCCCCAGAACTACACAAATATCTCCTTCTGTTGTCGAGGCAGTTTCCACGACTTCCCACAACCGGTTACGCATAAACCCATGTGCAGGGCGGTTGAGTCCTTCAGGATCTGGTCCGAACCAAGGCCAGCATATCGGCACGCCACCCTTAATCGCCTTGCCTGATTGATAATAGGCCCGTTTACTCAGAAAAAGCAGATCGCTATCTGTATGCTTTGGGTGGAATGCCAGCACTTGTCCGCCATAGATTGAAATCAGTGCGGTTGCTTTGTCATTCCTGACGCGAATAAAGGGTAACCCACCCTCGCCAGTTTCAAATGTTACCTGGCCAGCAATTCCATGCTGGTTATTCAACTGTTCGATGCTCATCATTTTCCTTTCAGAGGCGTTGAAAAAATTGTTACCCGGCCATTTCGCTGCAAGTATTTGGATGCGGTAGTGCGCAATGATAAACTCAATCCCGCATGCTATAAACAGTTACCGCACAAATAATTTTAGTTCAAGGAATAATGATGCCCCACAATTTATTTGATTCACTCAAGCAGCTTACTCTCCCTGATAATACTACTCTGCAGTATTACGCCTTACCTGCACTCGAAAAAGCCGGTCTCGGAAACATCTCGCGCTTGCCGGTCTCGATCCGTATCGTACTCGAATCCGTACTGCGCAATTATGACGATAAAAAAATAAAACAGGTACATGTTGAACAGCTCGCTGCCTGGCAGCCGCACGCGCCACGCACGCATGAAATCCCGTTTGTGGTGGCACGTATTGTATTGCAGGATTTTACCGGTGTGCCGCTATTGGTTGATCTCGCTGCGATGCGTAGCGCCGCGAAACGATTGGGTAAGAATCCAGAAGCAATCGAGCCGATGGTACCGGTCGATCTGGTGGTCGACCACTCCGTACAGATCGATCATTATGGAGACAAGGACGCCTTGCGGCGCAACATGGAGATTGAATTCCAGCGCAATCATGAACGATATCAGTTTATTAAATGGGGCATGCAGGCGTTCGACACCTTCCGTGTCGTACCGCCCGGTATCGGTATCGTCCATCAGATCAATCTCGAATACCTCGCGTGCGGTGTGCATCAGAAAAACGGATTGATTTATCCGGACACGCTGGTTGGCACCGACTCTCACACCACCATGATCAACAGTATTGGCGTGGTCGGCTGGGGGGTGGGTGGTATCGAGGCCGAAGCAGGCATGCTCAATCAACCGGTGTATTTCTTGACACCTGATGTGGTCGGTGTTCATCTCACCGGTCACTTGCAGGAGGGACTGACTGCCACCGATCTGGTGTTGACCATTACACAGATGCTGCGCAAGGCCAATGTCGTTGGCAAATTTGTTGAATTCTTCGGCGAAGGCGCAGCCTCGCTCAGTCTACCGGATCGTGCCACTATCGCTAATATGGCGCCAGAATACGGCGCGACCATGGGGTTTTTTCCGGTGGATGACATGACATTGCAATATTTCAGACAAACCGGCCGCACCGAAGCAGAAATCGATGCGTTCAAGCACTATTTCGAGATACAGCAATTATTTGGCATGCCGCGTTTCGGCGAGATCGATTACAGCCAGGAACTGTCGTTTGATCTCGGGTCAGTCGAACCCTCGCTTGCCGGACCGAGACGTCCGCAGGATCGCATCACGCTCAAAGATCTCAAATCTGTTTTCAGCGAATTGTTTGTCAAGCCGGTTTCAGAAAACGGTTACGGCAAGAGCGCAGAGTTGTTACAGCGTACTTATCTGACGCGTGACGATCAGCAATCGACTGAAACTCTCTGCCCCACGCCCTATACGAATCAGAATGGCTATAACTTGCCCTGCGGCAGCGAACGTAATGTGGTCGAGATGGCGAATGATCGTCCTACCGAGGAACGAGTCGAAGCGGATCACGTCAGCCCGCGAGGCAAAATTGAATTGCATCACGGTGATATCCTGATTGCGGCAATCACTTCCTGTACCAACACTTCCAACCCTGCCGTGCTGATCGCCGCTGGCCTGCTTGCCAAAAAAGCCGTAGAAAAAGGGTTAACCGTCAAACAACACATCAAGACCTCACTTGCACCGGGGTCGCGCGTAGTCACCGACTATCTGACCGCAGCAGGGCTGATGCCCTATCTGGAACAGCTCGGATTTAACCTGGCCGGTTATGGCTGCACCACCTGCATTGGCAATTCCGGACCGTTACTGGAAACCATCGAGGAAACCGTCGTCAAGGAGGATCTGATCTGTGCGGCGGTACTTTCCGGCAACCGAAATTTCGAAGCGCGTATCCATGCTAACATTCGTGCCAATTTTCTTGCTTCCCCACCACTGGTAGTGGCGTACGCCATCGCTGGTACCGTCCTGAAAGACTTGACTCGTGAGCCACTGGTAATCGGCAAGAATGGTCAACCCGTCTGGCTGCGTGATATCTGGCCGACTAGTGCAGAAATTGCGGAAATGATGCACCATGCCACCCAGGCCGAAACCTTTCGCCGTCTGTACAGTGACTTTACGAAGGATCTTCCACTGTGGAACGAAATTACTGCCGCAACCGGGAAACTGTACGACTGGCCGAAATCCACCTACATCGCCGAACCACCATTTTTTGAGAAATTTTTGTTACAAATTGATTCCACCACACGGCATGATGCAATCCGGGAAGCGCGCGCACTCGCCATCTTCGGTGATTCGGTTACTACCGACCATATCAGCCCGGCCGGCGCGATCAAGGAAAGCTCCCCGGCTGGCCGCTATCTGCTGGAACATGGTGTCAGGCGCGAAGACTTCAACAGCTACGGCGCACGTCGCGGCAATCATCACGTCATGATGCGCGGCACCTTCGCTAATATACGTATCAAAAACCTGATGGTACCGGGCAAAGAAGGTGGTGTGACCATTTATCGAGGAGAGGGAGCAGACAATGGCAGGCAGATGAGCATTTTCGATGCTGCGATGCAGTATCTCGCACACGACATCCCCACGTTAGTTTTCGCCGGCAAGGAATATGGCACTGGTTCCAGCCGTGACTGGGCAGCCAAGGGCACGCAGCTATTGGGGGTGGGCGCCGTTATTGCAGAGAGTTACGAACGTATCCACCGCAGTAACCTCGTCGGCATGGGTGTGCTGCCATTGCAATTCATGGAAGATGACAGCGTGCAATCGCTTGGCCTCACTGGCGACGAGCATTTCGACCTGCTCGGCCTCGACGATCTCCAGCCGCAGAAAACCATCATACTGGTGATTCGCAAACCCGACCAACCCCGTCAGGAAGTCTCCCTGCGCTGCCGTATCGATACTGACATCGAAGTCGATTACTATTACCATGGTGGCATCCTGCCGTATGTGTTGCGGAATCTGTAAACTTCCTTACAAAAGTTGCACTTCAAAGTTGAATCCGCCAAAAATGAAAAGTAAAATTTTTAGAACTTTTGTAATGACAATGTCTCTCATTTGTTTGTCAGCTGGATCGGTATATTCTGCTTCCACTCAGGCATCAATAAATGATATCTACCTCATTATGTTCAAGCCGGACACCGGTTTGATCGATCCGCCCGATTCAGATAACGCAGGCAAGGTTTCGGTCGGTGAGCCTACTTCAGGGCAGAGCAAAGACACGTTAGCGGATACGCTCGGATTAAATGGCGAGATTATCGCGATACTTGAAGTAAACAATGGCATTTTTGTAGAAATAACGGCAGAAGAAGCCGAGAAGTGGCGGCAAGATACACGTGTTGCAAGCGTCCAGAAAAGTATGGAAGGCTCGTTCGGCGATTCTGAAGCAGGTAGTGACTACCCTGTGTACCGTGATGGCATCCTGACCATTCCTCGCGTAGATACAGATCGGCAAGCCAGCTTGTTTCAGGATGGCGTATTCTGGCACGATCCTGCAACCAATACCTGGATTCTGGAAAAATTCAAGGTAAAACCAGCTGTGGGAGTGTATTTTTTAGAAAATGACGGTGTGGAAGTTATTATCACAGATACATCGCCGATTCAGGTATTTTTAAAAATAAACGGCCAATTTTCTGATGGTTGTCAAGCACTTGGAAGAGTAGATCGGCGTTTGGACGGTAATCGCTTTGAGGTTGTGGTCAGCGCCATCAGCACAGTACCAGACAATGGCACTGTGGCTTGTACACAATCCTTAGTTCCTTTCCAGACGATTGTTCCACTGAATGTCTTTGGTTTGCCCGCTGGAGAATATGAATACACGGTCAATGGTGAACAAAACGGTACGTTCACCCTGACACGCGACAACATGCTCTGATAACTCAATTTATCGGCAATCAGGTGGAGAGGAAATATTAATATTTCCTCTCCACCTCAGATTTACATTACACACATTAATTACAATTTTTTTGTCAGTCTAATTTAGCACCTGTCAGAAAACTCTTCATCCCCAATCATTATTTCCCGTACTGTTTATACTTTACGAATATTTGTGACAGAACCTTACTGGGGAAGTTATTATTAGTTTTTTGCATGCTTAAGGGCGTATTATGACAAATGCGCTAAAAGCAAAATTAAAAGAAGCCAGAGCCATCGGTGAAGAAGTTAAGAAAGCCATGGAGGCTGGATAGGTATCCGGCGGCTTGATGGCCGCAGAGCCCGATGGTGCCAATGATGCCCAGGGATTTATGGCATATGCTCCTGAGAGCCTGAAGCCAGGTTCTCAGGGCACGATCTGAGTGCTCTTGAGGCCGAAATAGCACAGTTTTGCCGGGTAAAGAAGGATGATGGGCTTTCGACTAGCAAATTCTCGTGTGGTATTTGCACAACTGGTATGTATATTGGCATAGCGGCGATTATAGGCGGAAGTATTATTTTATCTCGTGGACTATCTATACCTGCGGTTTTGGCCGCATCGGAATATCGATGTTGGGTGTGTGAGCGTCAGCGCGGTTACGGCTTTCTGACGGCATCGGGCATGATTCTGAGGCTTCTTGTTCTAGGGCTGTGTAAAGCAACAGGGTGGTGCTGAACTGATTATGTCGCATTAATGAAAGAACCGCTTTATGACCGTCTCCTGGAAATATACCGTGCCAAGAAACAGTCATATCCGAGTTTGCGTTTTTGCCAGCCCGAGTATTTCGGCTATTACGCAAACTCGAAAGCGTTAATTTTCTTCGGATGAAGAAGTATCTGAGCCAGCCTCATCAAGCTTGTCCATATCTGGAGCAGACTCACGCTCGATAAAAGCAGAAGGAGGCGGTTTGTCCATGGGATGTTTTTTTGAGTCGCATGCAACTAACGCAACTGCCATAAGCACAATAACGAAATGGATATATTTCAAATTGGACCTCGTATCAGTTAATTATAGGAAGCTATAGATGATAACAGTTTAAGCCTCGCCATTCTGATCTAAATGTTACATTTTCTCCTAAATGTGAATTAAGAGCTAATTCTCAATTTATTCCAAAAAAACATGGTCCGCTGCAAGCCGTCCAAAAACATGAACCATTAATCCCTAATATGAACGCGTTTTTCCAGTGAACTCTACCATACCTGTTTTTTCTTCTATCCCGAACCGCGCTCCGCGAATACCATACCAGTGGTTACCTTTTTCTAGGCTATGTCACCATTATAAGATTAAGACCACCGTCTTTAGCCGGTCAGCTTTAGCTGCGAGAATATGTTACACAGAAGATGCGGCATGGATTTTATAGATTATAGATATGGAAGTGGTACGGTTTACCTAGAACATCATTTTGATGCCAAATCCAAACGATAATTTAAAAATGAAGCCGAAATAAGACGCGTCGTTTAGTCGACGCGTATACGGACTTTCAGTCCGTAATTCAAACCCGCCGGGTTGTTTAATTCATTAGTACACTTCCGTAAAACTATTGATCAGATGACCTAGTCGGTTCGCCCAGTGCAGACCATCAGTGGCTCAAGTCTGCGGGTTGAGATTCACTTGTCAAAAAGGCAAGCTCCAGCCGCTACCGGCGCCAACCGACGGTGGATTGCGGTAGTCGGGGCCCACGGTCGCACAGGTAGTCAGGCAGCACACAGGGTTGGGCCAGCGCAACCGTCACCCGCCCAGGGGCCAGGCCGATGACGGTTACGCGAAGAAGGGGCGGACCTTGGAATTCATTGCAGGCGTCCTCGGACGAATACGGTGGCCATCGTTAGCGTGGCGAGGGCGATGACCGCCAGCGGCCACAGGCTGGCGAGAATGTCACCGGGCGGCATGGTCTTGAGAAAACTGCCTTCGACGATGATGAGGAAGTGGGTCAGCGGAATGGCCTGGGCCAGCCATTGCAAGACAACAGGCATGTTCTCTACTGGCGTGGCAAAGCCGGACATCAGCACTGCTGGCACGCCAATGGCAAACGCACCCAGGATGGCTTGTTGTTGCGTCATGCTGACCGCGGAAATCATCAGGCCGATGCCAACCACCGACAGGATGAACAACACCAGACTGGCGAACAGCAGGCCGAACGAGCCGGTAAAGGGGATGCCGAACAGGAACACGCCTGTGCCGACCATGAAAAGACCCAGCAAGGTGCCGATCGCCAGTGCGGGCAGCGATTTGGAAATGATGATTTCCGGCGTCGAAGTGGGCGATACCAGTAGCTGGTCAAAGGTGCCCAGCTCGCGCTCGCGGGCGATTGACAGCGAGGTGATTAAGAGCGCGCTGAATAACGCCAGGATACCGGTGAGGCCCGGCACGATGAACCAGCGATAGATCAGATTCGGGTTGAACCAATGGCGCACCACGACGGGTACTGGCGCTTGCGTGTCAGGTGTGACCTCGGCACCGACATCGGCTGCGATGGTGGAGAGGTAGGCGACGGTGATCTGGCCGGAGTTGCTGCGTCGGCCATCGACCAGTACCTGTGCAAGGCCGCTATCGCCAGCGGCAATCGTGCGTGAGAAATCCACCGGAATGGCGAGTGCCGCGATCACCTCGCCTCGATCAATCAACTCGTGCAGGTGCCGCTGGCTGTCCACGTGTCGCACGCGGGTGATGAAGTGGGCACTGTTTAGGCGCTGTATCAGTTCGTGTGACCAGCGCCCCGCGTCTTGATTGTACACTGCGATATCGACATTGCGCACTTCTAGCGTTGCGGCAAAGGCGAAGACCAGAAGTTGCAAGATGGGCGGCACAAATACCACCATGCGGCTGCGTGGGTCGCGCAGGACACTAAGTACTTCCTTGATGAATTGGGCCCGCAAGCGGGTGAAGCTGAAGGAGGATACGAGCACGACACTATTCCAGATTTTTGCGCGTGGCGCGCTTGGCCAGCATGAAGAACAACGTCCCGATCGCCGCCATCGCCAGCAGGTTGGGAATGAAGACCGCCCAGATATCGCCGGCCAGAAACACCGTCTTAAGAGACTCGACGAAGTAACGCGCCGGAATCAGCAGGGTAATGGCGCGGATCGGCGCCGGCATAGCGTCGATCTCGTACAGGAAGCCCGAGAGCATGAAGGACGGCAAGAAGCCGGAGAACAAGGCAATCTGCGCTGCGAGAAACTGGTTGCGTGCGAGCGAGGAGATTAGCAGCCCCTGGCCCAGCGCGGGCACCATGAACACGCCTGATAGCAGCAGCAGGGCCGCGAGCGAGCCGCGTAGCGGCACGTCGAACACGAACACCGCCAGCGCCGTCGCGCCCAGTGTGGACAGCATGCCAAGCACGAAGTAGGGAAGCAGCTTACCGATCAGGATCTCGGCCACCGAGGCGGGCGTGGACAGCACCGCCTCCATGGTGCCGCGCTCCCATTCGCGCGCCACCACCAGTGCGGTCAGCATAGTGCCGATGATGGTCATAACGATGGCGATGGCACCGGGGATCAGTGCGCGGCGGCTTTCCAGCTCGGGGTTGAACCAGTAGCGTGGCACCAGGACGATGGACTGCGCTGGTGCTGCGACGTCCAGTCCGGCACGCCAGGACTGCACCACGCCACGAGCGTAGTTTTCGACGTAGTTGGCGGTATTGGGATAGGAGCCGTCGGTGATAATCTGCACCAGCGGCTCGTTGCCACGCTGGGCCAGACGCTGCTCGAAATCCTGAGGAATCACCACGTAACCGCGCAGGTCACCGGAAACCAGCTGATCGGCTACATCACGCCGGTCATAAGCGAAGTGCGTATTCAGGAAGCGGGTGCCCGAAAATGCTGCGGCCAGCGACTGTGCCGATGCGCCGGGCGACTCCAGAACTACGCCGATGCGGACATCCTTCGCATCCAGCGACACCGCATAGGCGAACAGCAGCAGCAATACCACCGGCAGCACGAGCGCGATCAGCAGTGTCGAGGGGTCGCGCAGCGCCTGGTGGCTTTCCTTGGTGATCAGGGCCATCAGGCGCCGCAGGTCAAAACGGCGCAAGTCGGTCTGCAGTAGTCCACTCCCGCCCTTGTGCTTTGTGGTGCCGTTCATGTGGTGGCCTTCATCTCGCGGTCTGCCGACTCTACCAAGTGAATGAAGGCGTCCTCCATGGTCGGGTCGGCCCGTTCGGGACTGATCGCCGAACGTTTGAGCGCATCGGGTGTGTCCAGCGCAATCAGTTGCGCACGCGAGAGTATGGCTATGCGGTCGCAGTATTCGGCCTCGTCCATGAAGTGGGTGGTAACCATGATGGTGACGCCCTTGCGCGCCAGACCGTTGATGTGGATCCAAAACTCACGTCGAGTGATAGGATCCACGCCCGAAGTGGGTTCGTCCAGAAACAGTACCGGAGGGCGATGCATCAGCGCGCAGGCCAGCGCCAAGCGCTGCTTGTGCCCCAATGGCAGGGAGTCCGGGGTGGCGGATAGCCATTTACCAAGGTCGAAGGTTTCGATCATTCCGGCGATGCGCTCGCGCCGCGTATTTCCTTCCAATTGGTACACCCCAGCCGAGAACTCCAGGTTCTGCCGCACCGAGAGCAGGCCATAGAGCGAGAACTTCTGTGCCATGTAGCCAAGTCGGCTCTTGGCCACGCCGGTGGCTCGGCGCAGATCGTGTCCTACCACGTGCGCCTCGCCGGCGGTCGGTTTAAGCAGACCGCATAGCATCTTGAAGGTGGTGGATTTGCCGGCGCCGTTGGGGCCGAGCAGGCCGAAGATTTCACCCTTCCGCACCTCGAAGCTGACATTGTCGGTGGCGGTAAAGTCGCCGAAGCGCTTGGTCAGGCTGTGGCACGACACGGCAATGTCCGAACCGAGCTCAATCGGCGGCAGACGTTCAGCCAGGGTTGAACTGCCGCCAGGACCACCGCCGAGGAGATCGATGAAAGCATCTTCAAAGCGCGCGGGTACCGGCGCCAGCCGCACCTGCGCCTGATCGGCCAGGGCCTGGATCTGCTCCGTGCTCGCACCCACGCGCAACACCACGCGTACACCGGCACCCTGGATCACTCCATCGCTTACACTGTCAAGATCGAGCGCTTCGGTAAGGATTGATCGGCGCTGGGTACCGATATCTTCGAGTCGAAAACTGCGGCCCTCTAGCTGTGCAGTCAGATCTTGTGGAGGACCATCGAACAGAAGCTTCCCTTGGTTCAGCAACAGCACGCTTTCACAGCGCTCGGCCTCGTCGAGGTAGGCGGTGGACCAAACCACGGCCATGCCCTCGTCAGTGAGCACCTGCACCATGCGCCACAAGTCCTGGCGGCTGACCGGGTCGACACCCACGCCAGGCTCGTCCAGCAGCAGCACCTTGGGCCGCGCCATGAGCGCACAGGCAAGGCCCAGCTTCTGCTTCATGCCGCCGGAGAGCTTGCCGGCGAGGCGCTTGGTGAAAGGCCCGAGCCGCGTGAAATCGAGCAGTTCGGCAAACAGGTCGGCATTGCGGTCTGCATCCATGCCGCGCAACTGTGCATACAGGCGCATGTTCTCCATCACCGACAAGTCTTCATACAAACCAAAGCGCTGCGGCATGTAGCCGCTGGCCACGTGAATGGCATCGTTATCCTTAACCACGTCAAAGCCGGCCAAGGTGACGCGACCAGTATTGGGTACCAGAAGGCCGGTCAGGATGCGCATCAGCGTCGTCTTGCCAGCGCCGTCGGGGCCGACCAGGCCCGTCAGCCGCCCATAGTGGATGCGCGCGCTCAAGCTCTGCAGGGCTTGTACGTTGCCGAAATGCTTGTCCACACCTTCGATGATGACGGCGGTGTTTTCGCCCGCACCAGTAGGCACGGCAGTGATGGCAAGGCTTGCCTGCATTTCAACGCTCCTCCGCCGGGATACCGGTGCCGGCTTTCGCTTCGACCTCGATCGTCACCGGCATACCTTGGCGCAAGGCACCGTCGCTGTCAGCTTCGTCGATGACGATACGCAGACGGTACACCAGATCGGTACGCAGATCCGTCGTCTCCACCGTCTTGGGTGTGAATTCGGCCCGTGGCGATATGAAGCCGATCTGGCCGCGATAGACCTTCTCCGATGAATCGCTCTTGACGCGCACCACAGTGCCGGGTGCAATGCGCCCCAAATCCGACTCACCCGTGTAGGCGCGCACGTAAACCGGCTTGTCCAGGCTCAGGCTGTAGACCGTGCTATGGCTTGCAACCATGCTGCCAGGCTCACGTACTCGTGCGATGACGGTTCCGTTATTAGGTGCCATCAATTCGGTATCCGCCAAGGCTGTAGTAGCTCGCGTTGCGGCAGCCTGCGCGGCCGCAACGCGAGCCTCTGCGGCGACAATGTCTTCCTTGCGAAAGCCTTCGGATGCCTGCGACAAAGCTGCCTTGGCTGCTTCGACGCCAGCAACTGCCTGGTCTCGTGCCGTGCGGGCGGCATCAAACGTACGCTTGCTGCTGAAGCCCGATTCCGACAGGCGGCTCTGGCGTTGAAAGTTACGCTTAGCCTCGGTGGCGAGCGCTTGTGCCTGCTTGAGCGTCTCTCGCGCCTGCGTGATTTCCTGCGGCCGCAAGCCGTGGCGCAGCTTGGCCAGTTCCGCCTGTGCTACTTGCACTTGGGCCTGTGCCGCCGCAAGGGCTTCTCGATAGGGTTGCGCATCAAGCACGGCCATGCGTTCGCCGGCGCGTACGGCATCGCCCTCATCGAAAACCATTTTAGTCACGCGCCCAGGCTGGCGGAAGGCCAGCTGCACCTCGCGAATGTCAACATTGCCGTACAAGCGCAGCTGGCCGTCGTCAGTACCTGCGCGCTGCATCCAGAAGAAGAAGCCGGAACCACTTACAATCGCGACGATGGCGGCAACAGCGAGGGTACGTTTGACTTTGTTAGAAAGACCATTGATCTTCATTACCTGGCCTCCGAGTGGCGGATACCACAGTGGTAGATGGCGAACACTCCCGGCGCGTCACGGCGGATGCGCGCCACATCGCCTGCTAGCAGCGACTGCATTACCAACCCTTGGATGGCGCCGATGAACAAGACAGCGGCGGCGTCCACATCCAGTCCCGCATCCAGCTCACCCTGCACCTTGCCGGCTTCGAGCAGGCGATGCAGCCGCTCTCCGTAGTGATGAATCAAGGTCTGCACCATTCGCTTGGGAAGGGTTTCTCCCGGTCGCTGCAATTCGCCGAAGAGCATCCTCGGCACACCTGGGTGCTCGGACACGAAATCGATATGCGTCATGAAGACCGCCTCCAAGGCTGCAACCGGAGACGTGGTACTTTCTGCAGCCTTGTCCACCCGGGTCAGCAGGCGCTCTGTGATCCAGGATACCACCGCCTGCAGAATGGCATCCTTGGTCGGAAAGTGACGAAACAGTGCCCCTTGGGTCAGCCCCATACGCTGCGCGATGGCCATTGTCGTGATGTCGCTGGGGTTTTGCTCGGCGGCCAGACTGACCACTGCCTCGACTGTGGCCGCACGTCGCTTATCGGCCGGTAAGTGCTTAGGGTGTCCGCTCATTGTTTGCTCTTCCAAAAGTAAGTAATCTATTACCATCTTACCACTGCGAAGGCTTGCCGCAAGAGAGGAAACGCGAAAAAAGGCCGCAATGGACAAGAGAACCGTTATCTCAGGCGACCAACAACGGTCCTGACTAGAAGGATTCTTCAGCTTGCCGCAGCCGACGTGCTGGGCGAGGCCCGATAGTGGTGACGTGGTAGCATTCGTGCCAAAGCAATTCCTGATTAGCAACGAACGTCAGCAAGATGTGTCTGACGAGTTTGTTGCGACATAAAAGTCATGGCTGTTATGGGTTTCACTGTCCACGCTGTAACGGTACTGCTTACTATGTTATACGTGATGGTATACGCAAGATTTTTCAATGCAGAGCCTGCCGACATCAGACCTCATTGATTGCCGGGACAGTTTTTCAGGGCACTAAACTACCGTTGACCGTCTGGTTTTTGGCAATTTATCTGGTTAGTCAGGCCAAGACCGGTTTATCATCCCTGGCGCTCAAGCGCCAGCTGGGAGTGAGCTATCCTACGGCATGGTTGATACATCACAAACTGATGCAGGCGATGGCTAATCGTGATGAGCGCTATGTCCTTGATGGCAGAATCCAGGTCGATGATGCTTATCTTGGTGGAGAGCGTGCGGGAGGAAAAGCGGGCAGAGGTTCAGAGAATAAGGTACCCATTGTTGCCGCTGTGTCTCTGACTGAGGATGATCACCCTTTGCGCGTGAGGCTTACCCCAGTCTCGGGATTTACGCTAAAGGCAATTTCAGCCTGGGCAAAGGATTGTCTGGCACCCGGCAGCACGGTGTTCTCGGATGCCTTGGCCTGCTTTGGTGCCGTCACCAAAATTGGCTGTAGCCACCATTTTACAGTTATCGCCGGACGCAAACCAAAGGAGACTCCCGAGTTCCGGTGGATCAACACTATCCTCGGCAATCTCAAGACCAGCTTGTCGGGTTGTTACCATGCTTTCAACTTCCGCAAGTATGCCGCTCGCTATCTTGCCGCCTTCAGTTACCGATTCAACCGGCGTTTTGATCTTTGCTCACTGCACGAACGATTGCTGGTCGCCGCTGCTTCGACCACTCCGCAGCCCTTGCACTCTATTCGAATGGCTGACGTTCGTTGCTAATCAGGAATCATTTTGGTGCGAGTATGGGAAGCGTTGGGAACGTATCAAAGATAAATATGGATTGCGTTATAGCAACCAAGAACGGATTACTCTTAATTCATTGGCTGAGACTTGTTAAGCGACACAAACTATAGAAAAATGAGGTTTTATGTGGTAGCTATTTAGAATAACCAATTGATATTAATGTTGTAATACCTCATAAAATATCATTTAAATTGAATTTTAATGCTTTTACTTTTGTGGTAGTATTAGTCCTATGTCATATATTCTTATTAATTAGGATGCCTGTCCCCAGAAGTGGTTTTCTACAAACAAAGCAGACCCTGTCAGAATCGTCCTCCGCATATATAACCACTGCGAACCTCGATACCGCAGCACATTAATTGATGCTCAAACTTCCTATTCATCATTTGGTGTGCTTATTCCTGAGCATAAGGGTATTAATTAAAAGCAATTTCTCTTATTGATTATAGCTTCAATATAAGCAGCAGTAATATAGGGGTCGCGCGAAAGCGCCCGGTTCGTTTCTCCCACTAATTCTGGGGGCGATTGAAGTTTGGTCCACCTCAATGGTCTAGGTTCGGCCTCATCCTTTGCAGTTAACAGCCCGGTACGTTTTGAGTACCGCAACTATAAGTGGTTTTTCGTTTGTGGCTATGCTAACCGGGGGCGCAAAGAGACTTGAAGCTAACCTTGGCGTCTCTCTCTGAGACGCTGGTCACAATGACGGTAATAAGTGCGGCGCTAATCATGAATCCGACTTTCAAGTTTCTGGTACAGGCGACACTAATTTTCAGGAGTAAAAATTTGGCGTGTTTGGTGGCTATTTTAGAGATAACGTCAGCTCTATACAGAAAAACATAGCAATAAATAGCTAGGAACTATTCTGATGCAGCTTCCCTAGAAGCTGTTGGTAATGTTGCAAGTCAATGTAACTCCGCGGTAAACGCAAGCGGCAATTGGAACCCCTGATTTTCTAGTGGTGAATATAAGTGGGGGAGTACTAGTAAATTAATCGTGTAGGGGGGTATGTTCGAGATTAACGTAATTATTATAGTAATTAAAGGGTTGCATAGATATTAGGTAGTAGGATGTTTTCTAAAATGTAATATTGAACTTGGGGATGGTAACAATGATACTAGTTAAAACTGTGTTTCTGAGCTTGGTGCCGGGAGTATTAATGGGTACCGTACAAGCATAGAATAATTAAACATATAGAACAATAGCTTACAGTAGCTATGAACGCTTATGATACAAATATCCCAGAACTTAACGTTGAAGGCATCACAGTTAAAGATATTAAGACTTTCATTTAATAACAATTAATTACCAATATATACAAGAGGTTTACCTGCAATGTACAAATCTGACTACAACATTATATTGTCGCTAATATGTCTGCTTCTTATGCTGGGAAATCCTGCATTTGCGGTAGAGCTCCAAGATGAACTGCAAGATGAATATTTTGAAAACGAAGACCAGGGGCAGTATCAAGATGCACTTCACCATGACTTTCCACGGCCCATCTTAACCGCTATCGATTACCACACCCGTAACATATACCTTATCAATTACGAGAAGGACAAAGTTGTAATAATCGATCCTATCACTATCGAAGGTTGGCCGGGTGATCTGCCATTACAGCACGCCATGATCATGCCAGGAGGCAATAGATTGTATGTAACGACAGATAATACAGACGATCATCCCGGATATATCGCTGCTTTAAAAATAAAAAACATAAAGTGGAAGAAGGGCATTGCAAAATTAGTATTGGAAAAGCTTCTCGTTGTAGAAATGTCTGGTACTCCGGCTGAATTGCCTTTTGTAGAATCAGTCAACGATGCCCAGGCGACGCCAGACTGGTTATTGCGCTCGTCAGCCCAAACTCACGGCCCCACAATATTGCCGCATTCAAACTTTGTCTATTTTACTGAATGGACGTCAGATAAAATCCGCGTGATTAATCGCCGTACAAATGAATTTGCTGAGGTCGACCCGATCGTCATACCGGGTTATACAGAGCAAACTCATGGCATCATGTTCAACAAGTCAGGCACAATTGGACTTGGTAGTGGTTATTTTTTTGATAACAGCGTTATCGATCGATATAAAGTCAACAAAAGAAATGGCAAACTTAAAGCTATAGACCAGATTATGCTGGGCACTGAGGAAGAGCACGCAGCGTTTTCTCATTATGTATTTTGGTTGGATGAGCGTTATGCACTCACCGCTTCAATGCAATTCGATAAAACTTCTTTGACGCCATCCGCGACCAACGCGATTATTCCTCCAAGCGTGTGGTTGATTGATGCTTGGGAAGGAACTGCAACAAAGATCATTAATTACACTGATCATGCTGACGGCGCAGGTGTTTTTCGTTCTGCAACCGACATTGCGGTTGTCGGCAATAAACTTTATATCGCAGAAGAAGACACGATTGATCATACGTTTGGTGATGATGGATATGTTTCAATTTTTGATATCAGTGACCGTTATAACCCAATCTTTATCAAAAGGTTAAAACCTGGTGCCGGACTTCCTAATGGGTTTGCTGTGGCACACACACTCAGTCCAACACCCGATAACCGGTATGTGTTGATGGCAAGCTGGGTCTCAGGGTACATCATCAAAATCGACACTATGACGGATACCGTCGTGAAGACGTTTGGACCTAATGACGGTCTCGTAATGCCGCATGGTTTGTTTGTTGCTGGCTCTATTCGTTAATTCCAATCACCAGGTAAGTTGCCGCTCTTATGCTTTCTTGTGCACCACATAGTGCATACTGATCAGGAAGCATAAAGGGCGGCTACGTATGACGACCACACAGTTACTTAAAAGAATGAGCATATAAAATGAAGCAGGCAATTTCGCATAGCTATTATGTTCTAGTCATAATCGGGATGCTATTTTTGTTTGTCCAGCCCAATGCTGCAGCATTGACCATTGTGTTGGCAAAGCCTGTTCCCTTGGAAAAAGAATTAATTAATTACTTAAACCAAGCGAGCAATAATGACAAAAATCAATGGCAGCTGATTATGTTTGGATTTGCGCATTGCAAGGATGTTTGTCCTTTGTCGCTGGTAAATTTCTCCAGGCTCATGCAAGTCGCTGCAAAAGAGCGCATTAAATTAGGTGGAACCTTCGTAACAATTGATCCAGACAGGGATACCGAAGCGTTCTTGTCTAATTATACAAAAAAGTTCGACCTTAATCTCTCTTATTTGCGCCTGGAAGGTGAAGCGCTGGAGCGTTTTAAGACTGCATTTGGTGCGGAAGCTATTTTTTACACCAAAAATGCGGGAAATAAAATTAATTATCAGGTAGACCATAGTAGTACAGCCTTTTTGGTTGACCCCGCAGGAAGAATAAGAGTGCTGTTTGACCCGCTTCAGGATATGAGTGATATCACAGAAATGCTTCACCAAAAACGGACATTCTTTCGGTTATGATTAAGCTCGTAATCCTTGTAATTTTTTTCACGCTGACAGATATTGTGCCGACTTTTGCCATGAGCAATGAAGATGATCCTCGTCTTTTAGCTTCATATATGGATAAGTCTTTATCGTCTGAGCTTGATATTTTACGTGTCACAGCGCAGACTTTACCAGGAAAGTTGGTATTTCAAATCAAGACCAGAGGGGAGTCGGTTGATGGAGAAACCGGCAACTATTTCTTGCTACAAATTACCAATGATAAACCTTACCTTTTTCTCGTCCCTGTAAATAAGACTAGTAAAGATAACATCTTGATGTATGAGGGCATCTCTCAATCTGAATATATTGCACTAGCTGAGTCGGTCAATACACTCAAGAAAGTGGTTCTACCGCCTGGCTTCGGTACGCAGCGTATTCATCACGGGATCGAGTTCTCGCTACCGATTGATTGGATAGATTTTAGTAGCAACCTAAGTTACGATGCATATACCGCTCATGCTGACACGCAAGAGTCTGTATTGAAAATTACTGAAATACATGATCAAGCAGGCAAGGGGCGCAAAAATAAAAAGCAGTACTCCGCTATTACGCTGCTTAATAAACTGTGCGCAACGCGGAGGAAGATGGATTAGCTGTCATTTCCTCTCGTTGACTTGGCGTTATTGAATAAATCAAGTTTTGACGATTGTTTTCCATTTTTGGTTGATAGCCATTACGTACCACAGCAGCTTTTCCATCACTCCGCTGTGGGCTTGAGTCACCGGAGTTGGCCGCTCTAATGGTGGAGAAATATGCAGAGGGTATCTGGCGATTACTTGATGATTCAAGTGTGGTGGACCCGGCAAATATCCTTTGTGTAAAGATTGGCCCTGGGTATAAGGCTAACCGAGAACTGCGTTACTCGAAATACGCCCAACTTGACTTGTCGGTAGATAGGGAAAGCAGGGCGTCAATGAACTAGAGCAAGATCGAATCCGCCAAGAAGCTGCTGGCCAGCGGCGTTTCCGTTCCTACGCTGTACCGCTGGGTGCCAACCTCGACACACGCACTAGCGTACGATTTTTTCCGTTTTCTGAAGCGGGGCCCCCTAGGTAGCAACGTAAAACCCCATTAAGGAATTTTGTCGCGCTGGAGAAGGCGCGAGATGGTAGCAGGATGAACATTAAATAATCTGGCAGCGTCCGCTGCGTTTTTCTGCCCAGAGTTGACCAAGCTAACAATTTCCTTTTGCTGATGCGGCTTGAGTTTTGGGCGGCGACCACCAATACGGCCTTGCTTTCGTGCCGCATCAAGACCATTTTGTGTGCGCTCACGCAGCATTGCACGCTCGAACTCTGCAAAAGTCCCTACCATTTGCATCATCATTCGACCGCCCGGAGAGGTGGTATCAATCACTTCGGTTAGACTACGAAAACCGGCACCGGCCTGTTCAACTTTCTCCATCAGGAGCAACACATCTTTTAAGGAACGTGACAGACGGTCAAGTTTCCAGACCACCAAGACATCACCTTTACGTAGTTGCTCTAGCAATCGATGTAATTCTGGCCTGTCCCAACGGCCACCAGATGCTTTTTCCTAGAAGATCAATTCGCACCCGGAAGATTTTAATGCAGCAATTTGTGCATCGGTATCTTGGTCTTGGGTTGAAACACGCGCGTAACCGATAAGCATAGTTGCAGAAACCTGTTGCAAATAGATATGATTATGCAATATATTTATGCAAGCCGCAATGCCTTATTGGATGGTAGCCCCATGATTGTTGCGCAAATGAACGTTTGTGCAATGCAGGCTGCGCGAGTCAAAGACAGAGTCTTAAGTGAATTTACCGCTCTCTGCGCCCAAGATTGCGAAAAAAATTGATAAAAATCCACCACGGTGCTGAAAAATGGATTCTTGAAATCCTATGGTGCGTTACGTACCTTTATGCAGAATAACCCTACTATCTATTAAGTAAGTTTGAGAGATGTTACTCATTTACGAAGGAATCCTTACGGTACCCCATATTCAAACTATCGGAATGTGCAGAAAAAAACTGGCGAAAGCAACGTGGATTTGAACACCTTGCCAGAGTCATTACGGGAGTGAAATTTAAAGATGGAATCGAGGTGACAGCAGACATTCAGGCCACCGCTTGATTAAATGGCTAAACACCAGATTTGACAATAACTCCAGATTTTTCAGTCCAATCTTTGGAAAATCCTGCCAACAGACTCATGATAAATGAAATTATGATACTGGCAAACCAAAATGCAGTCTTTGAAACTAGTTTTTGTACATCTTTCATTATATCTCAGCGCTTATGAGCCGAACGCTTGGATTCACTGGCTACCTAATGCTGCGTCGCGAGGCACGAGAAACGCAGCATTAGGTAGCCCAGTGGAACCCTTTGTTATGTGATTTTTCTTGAGTTCTTCTGTTAACCTACTGGTTTCCAAATTAAGCAGATCCACGTTCTTATCAAGACTGCCTTGCGTCGGATCCATAATTGTAATTCTACTTGCGATATTTTTGAGCTGGTTATAGATCTCTTTGCTTAGTTGTTGTTGCTCTTCTGCTATTGCCATGCTCTTGGCACTTGAGCTAATTAATAATTCTTGGGTTATCCTGGATGATTCGTTAGATGATACATATGTCATATATGACATCACCGCACTAAAGACTAAGGTGGCTAAACCAATACTTATCATTATAGTGTTATGTAATTTTGTTGTTTTTGAGCTGCTAGCCATTTCGAAGGCCATTTGTAACCCTAGATCATTTATATTCTTGATAAGACTTGATGTTTTACTGAACTCTTCACCTAACGCTCTAAGTTGAAGTTTAGTTTCATACGCTGGGTTTTCAGAAATTATTGGCAATTGTACAGGGCTGATAGATTCAAACCGATTTATCGAACTACCTAAGCTGTCAGAAAGCTCTCTATTTTGGTTAATAAGATCCCGTACTGAATTTGAAAAAATATTATTCTTTGGCACTAGACTATCCAACAGTTTTCTTGTTTTTTCAAAATTATGATGCATTAATCTTTTTAGGAAATCACAATAGGACTCACCATCCGATTTATTTGCATCTTTACGTTTCTCATACTCGATAGTTGTTCTTTCTTCGCCATTTTCCGTTTTTGTCTCTTTCCGGCTACTTTTACTTTGATCGTTTTTTAAATATATATTCTTTTCAAGAAACTTTTCCGCGAAATCATTTAGCTCTTCATCACTAAGCTGTTTTGATTGTTCATAGGTTATGCGATCAGCGGAGTATTCACCTGTATTTTGTGAATCTAGTTGACATACGGCTGTGATTAATATTCTGACGAACTCTTGTGAATTAGCCTCAAGATAACTTTCAAATGCTTTGTTAAGAATTGAATTCGCTGTACCTGAAAAATTATGAACTAATACATTTCCCAAAGAACCTGAAGTCCATTTAAAACTATGTAGTTTACTTAAATTCAAAGCTATGTCTCGCTCCTATTGCACATAACGTCTAAAACAGCGGCGCATTTATGCGTCCGCCTAATCAACTGCATTGACCGATTGCACAGCGGCCAGATTACCAAACCATTCAATCCGGACAATACAACCCTAAAGCTGCCGCTCCACATCAGATTCAAATAAAGCTTCTGAAGCGGATGTCGTAATTATCTTTGAGAGTAACTTGTCACCCACATAAAATCTCAATAATGTCATATGTATTACGTTAGGTGCAGATAAGGAGTAAAAAGAGTTATTGTCAAATCTGGTGTTTAGCCATTTAATCAAGCGGTGGCCTGAATGTCTGCTGTCACCTCGATTCCATCTTTAAATTTCACTCCCGTAATGACTCTGGCAAGGTGTTCAAATCCACGTTGCTTTCGCCAGTTTTTTTTCTGCACATTCCGATAGTTTGAATATCATGTGCAGCATGCCTTCACGAGTCAGGCATCCTTTTGATCGTTTTGTCCGATGACGTATCGTACCAAAGGTCGATTCAATCGGATTTGTTGTTCTCAGGCTCTGCCAATGTGCTGCTGGGAAATCATAGAATGCCAACAGTTCTTCACGATCCGTAACTACTCACCCCATACTTTATGAGCTTCACCGGCCAACGCTATTTGAATAGCGACAAGTGGGTTATATCCCTTGTTGGCCATGGATTGCAGATAGCTTGAAATTCGGCAATAGGCATGTGCGTA
>NZ_FMWO01000059.1 GCF_900103035.1 Nitrosomonas mobilis | reverse complement strand
AAATCAAAACGGCGATTGAAGCGATAGGAGAATTCTGCAAGATAGCGCTGTGCATACTTGGCGTGATTGAATGCATGGTAGGTTCCGCTGAAGGCAGTCTTGAGATTGCCAAGAAGCGTATTGACCCAGCGAAACTCGGCACGCTGCACAGCAGATTTGCCACTTCCCACAATATGGCGCTCATGCTGCGCGGCTGTATGCGTAACCGCCCCGAAACACCCCAAACCATCAGATACGACTCGTGCAGTAGATGACAGACATTCAGCCGACCACTGTTTGAGCGCTTCATATGTAAAACCCGCTACGGGGGTCAAGCGTATATAAAGTGGCTTCCCCTCGCTGTTTGTTTGTATTGCCGCTACAAATGGCGTCTTACTTGCCGCGCCCCGCCCGCGCTTTCCCGGCCTTTCACCTCCCAGATAAGCATCGTCAACCTCCACGCGTCCATCCAGACGGCGTTGCTCTTCGCGCAGCAGCATGGTCTGTAACAGCTTATGCTTGATCGACCATGCCGTTTTGTAACTTACCCCCAGCTGACGTTTGAGTTCCAATGCACTGACCGCATTCTTGCTTTGCGTCATCAAGTAAATGGCCAGAAACCAGGTTCTTAGCGGTAATTTAGTATTTTCAAACACGGTGCCGACAATTGAAGAACATTGGTAGCCACAATCCAGGCATTCCCATAGCTTGCGGCCGTTATGGGTACAGGAATATCGCTCCCCATCGCAGCGCAGGCATCTCCAGCCATGTGGCCACCTCGCAGCAAACAATGCTGCTTCACATTGTGCTTCCGTGCCATATTGATGCAGAAATTCATGCAGTGACAGGCCTGCCTGAAACTGAATTTTATTCATCGCCATTGCCATCCTCCTCTGATTTTGCTACGTTTCTTCGCAATTTGTAGATTTTACAAGATTTCTGAGAGAAGTAACTAATCAGGAAATTTTATGCGCCAATCGGAAAGCATCAATTCCTAGCGCATAGAATCTTTGCAAATTGATATCGGTTGGCATGTCAGGTGAATGATAATGCTGGTTCGAAGCAAGTTCTGGCTGTACCAACCATGGCATGTCGGTAAAGCGGACTGCTTCTAGTTCATCAGTATGAGTTGGATCTTTGCTGCTAAATACAAGGGAAGTGGCATAAATCGGGATACTTTGATGAATGAATGACCGCACAGCCCCACTATTAAGGGAGTTGAGTGCAAGGAAAATGATATTATCCTGATTGTGGCTGCGTCCGGAAAGTATGGAGAGTTTGTCGCGAAAACCGATTTCCACGTCTTCCGCAGAAAAATCCGGATTAATTCGTAGCCAGGCATCCGCAAAAGCCACTTTCAGCCTTTTTGATAATTTGCTGCGATCCGCTAGAATGACAGCATGATGCCGGCCACTGGCTGCTGCCATCCGGGCAACATTCTGTGCTTCTAATTCAACACTGATACCAAGAAAAAAGAGTTGGGTCGACAAACCGATCATTTTTTTCGTTGGATAATTCAGAGCCAATGTTGGCAGGGAAGTCAGATGGCTCGATATCAGTGCATCTACACCGTCTCGCGTAAGAGGGCCGATCACCATTTTAGCTCCATTATCAATCGCTTGTTGATAGGCTGACAGAACGCTTGGTTCATTGCCGTCAGTTGGATAAGAAACCATTTCCAGGATGAAACCCGGTTCAAGCTGGGCAGCATTTTCGAAGCCTTTTTGTACCGCAAACGCGGCTTGTCTCAGCGAAGGGGAATCAAGCGGGAGGAGAAGTGCAATATGCCTGGTTTGGGTGTGCAGGACGGTATTTGACAACAATCCTTCATCGGGCTGATTGGCAAAAGCAGGTAGAAAACCAGTCGATGATATTAACCATAGCAGACAACATCTCAGTAAATTTTTCATGGTGAAATTACCGATTGTGCAGAAAGAAATCAAAGGGATATTATATGTTGTGGCTACGCCGATTGGTAATTTAAGTGATATTACCTTGCGCGCGCTCAGCATATTGTCCGGAGTGGAAGTGATCGCAGCCGAACATGTCCAGACTGCTCACAAATTGCTGTCACGTCATGGGATTACAACTCGCGTGATCCCGGTTCATCAGCATAATGAAAATAGTGCTGTTGGTAAGATCATTTCATTTTTGAATAATAACCAATCTGTTGCCTTGATTACGGATGCCGGTACTCCGGCAATATCTGATCCTGGCGCAAAACTGGTTCGCGGCGTGCGTGAACAGGGATTTAATGTTGTACCGATACCCGGCGCCAATGCGGCTATCAGTGCGCTATCTGCATCGGGTCTGCTGGCACCTCATTTCTTTTTCTATGGATTTCTCCCAGTAAAATCTGCGGAGCGCCAACGCAGGTTGGCCGCACTGAAATCGCTATATGCCTGTATTCTGGTTTTTTATGAAGCGCCACATCGCATACTCGAAACTGTGGCAGACATGGCTCGCACTTTTGGTACGGAACGTGATGTTACTTTTGCACGTGAGCTGACCAAAGTTTTTGAGACAATACACACTTGTGCATTAGGTGATGCGATAACCTGGTTACAGGCCGATGCTAATCGTTTACGTGGAGAGTTCGTTCTGTTATTGGCAGCCATCGAACCACCCTTGCAAACTGAATTTTTAAACCCACAAGCAGAGCAGATACTCGCCATTCTGCAGAAGGACCTGTCTCTTAAGCATGCTGTGCAGTTAACGGCAGAAATTACCGGTGAGAACCGCAAGAAATTATATGCAATTGCACTGGAGAAGCAGAAAGCGGCATTATGAATACTCAATTTAACCCCACTGAGCAGCAGGTAATCTCATTCACTCGGCCAGACGATTGGCATCTGCATTTGCGCGATGGTGCTGCAATGCAATCGGTATTGTCGGATACCGCACGCTGTTTTGCGCGGGCGATCATCATGCCCAATCTCAATCCTCCGGTTATCAATACCGAACAGGCAGCGGCTTATCGCGAACGCATACTCGCAGCAGTCCCGGATGAGATGGAATTCGAGCCGCTGATGACGCTTTATCTAACGGATACGACATCACCAGATGAAATCGTCTGCGCCAGAAACAATGGCTTTATCCATGCCGTCAAACTTTATCCTGCTGGAGCCACTACGCACTCCACTGCTGGTGTGACCGATATTTCCCGCTGCTATACCACGCTGGCAAAAATGGAAGCGCTTGATATGCCACTGCTTGTGCATGGGGAGGTTGTCGATCCGGTAATTGATATCTTCGACCGGGAAAAAATCTTCATTGACCGTGTATTGTTGCCGCTCACGCAGCGCTTTCCGGGGCTGCGCATCGTATTCGAGCATATCACCACCCGCGAAGCAGTCGATTTTGTACAGACCACATCCGGGAAAATTGCTGCAACCATTACCCCACATCATTTGCTGCTAAACCGCAACGCCCTGCTAGTCGGTGGATTACGACCACACCATTATTGCTTGCCGGTATTGAAACGGGAAATTCATCGTCAGGCGCTCATTGAAGCAGCGACTAGCGGCAACCCCAGATTTTTTCTGGGGACCGATAGTGCGCCACATCCAGTCCCTCTCAAGGAATCGGCCTGCGGCTGCGCTGGTATCTACAGCGCGCATGCGGCGATCGAATTTTATGCCTCGGTTTTTGAGCAGACTGGCCGGTTGGATAGGCTGGAGGCTTTCGCCAGTTTTCATGGTGCGGATTTTTATCGTTTGCCACGTAATCGGGATTACATTACGCTCATCAGGCAGCCTTGGAAAATTCCAGAACAGCTTGAGTTCGCAGACAGCAAGTTAGTACCGCTGGGTGCAGGTGATTGTCTTAACTGGAAACTGGTTACTTGACGTGTTCAGGTGTTCTGATTTTAGTTTCCGCCGGTTCAAAACTCAGTTGCCCGACTTTCCATACTAGAAACAGCACCGGTATGCCCAACAGTGCTGTACCGGTGAAGAATATGGCATAGCCGTAGGCATCGACAAATTCCCCGCTGAATCCAGCAATGAATTTGGGCAGCAGCAGCATTACTGAGCTGAACATGGCATATTGCGTTGCGGAATAGGCGGTGTGCGTCAGGCTCGACAAGTAGGCAACAAATGCCGATGAAGCAATACCTGCAGAAAGATTGTCGGCCGAAATAACAAATACCAGTCCGCTAATATCATGCCCTCTGCTTGCCAGCCATACGAACAGCAGATTCGTCGCGGCGGACAAAACCGCACCCAGAAACAGGGTGCGGATGATACCTGTTTTTGCGGTTAGTACACCGCCCACCACCGCACCCAGTATCGTCATGATTACGCCATAGACTTTGGAGACTGTCGCTACTTCATCCTTGCTGTAACCCATGTCCACATAAAAAGGATTGCTCATCACTCCCATGACGACATCCGAAATCCGGTATACCGCAATCAGCGATAGAATCAGCAAGGCATGCAGACCAAAGCGTGTGATGAAGTCCCGAAAAGGAGCGACCACTGCGCCATAGAGCCAGATCAGCATGTCCGAGAAACGCGCGTTGATGTGCCAGCGTAATACAATTTCACGCCCTAGTCTTTCATTTTCCGCATTCAACTCCAGATTGCTGGAAACTTCCGGTTCACGAATGATCAAGGTGGTAACTATCCCGACCGACATGCAGGCCGCCATAAAATAATAGGCCGTTTGCCAGGAATTGTAATCATAACTACCAGGGGTCGGGTCGAATGCAGCCGCCAACCATAGCGCACCAGCCGAGGCCATGATCATTGCCATGCGGTAACCTGCCTGATAAGTCGCTGCCATCGCTCCTTGCAACTGCATTGCGACGGCCTCGATGCGGTAAGCATCTAGGGCGATATCTTGGGTTGCCGAAGCAAAGGCTACCGCAAGTGCAAAGAAGATCATGTGGGATAATTGTTCTGCCGGATTGGTATTGGCCATGCCGATCAATGCAGTGGCAATTGCTAACTGGGATAACAGTAACCACGCGCGTCGCCGCCCGAGCCAGCGGGATAGCAAAGGTAACGGCATTCTGTCTACCAGCGGTGCCCATGCCCACTTGAATCCGTAAGCGAGACCAATCCAGCTAAAGTAGCCAATGGTGGCACGATCGATGCCTGCTTCACGTAGCCAGAAAGAAAGCGTTCCCAGTATCAGCAGTAGCGGCAGTCCGGCCGAAAAACCGAGCATCAGCATGCCGAGTACCCGCGGGTGCAGATAAATGCGCCATACCTGTCCCCAGCCAGTGGATATCATAACGAGTAGTCGTAGTCGTAGTCGTAGTCGTAGTCGTAGTCGTAGTCGATGATCAATGGTGAGTGATCGGAAAACCGCTCGTTCTTGTAGATTGACACAGATCTGGCGGTATCAGCCAGCGCTGGCGTGGCAATCTGATAATCGATGCGCCAGCCAACATTTTTGAGCCACGCCTGCCCACGATTTGACCACCAAGTGTATTGCTCCGGCTCGCGGTTGATTTTGCGAAACACATCCACAAATTTTAATTGATCAAATAACGTTGATAGCCAGGCGCGCTCTTCTGGTAAAAATCCCGAGTTTTTCTGGTTGGAACGCCAGTTTTTAATGTCGATAATCTGGTGGGCAATATTCCAGTCACCACATAACACTACATCACGCCCGCTTTCGGCTAATGTTTGCAAAACCGGGAAAAAGCGTTCCATGAAAAAATATTTCATTTCCTGGCGATGCTCACCACTGGAACCGGATGGCAAATAAAGCGAAATGACGGTCAGATTTGCAAAATCCGCTCTTATAAAACGTCCTTCCAGATCAATCTCGGGAATGCCAATACCTTCAATGAGATTATCCGGTTCCCGGCGGGAATAAAGTCCGACACCGCTATATCCTTTTTTGTCAGCACAATGAAAATACCCGTGATAATTATCCGGTGCACGCATTGTCTCGGTTAAATCCCTTAATTGTGCTTTCAGTTCCTGCACACAAACGATATCGGCATTTTGTCGGGGCAGCCACTCAAAAAAACCTTTGCTGGTCGCTGAGCGTAAGCCATTCAGGTTTAGTGTGACGATTTTCATCGGAAGATAAACAATAAAGGCTGAATAGCCTAGTGTTCAACCAGACCTGGTTTGCAATAAAAGCGCGCCGGGAATAATGATGAACGACTGGAATTTTTAAGAACATCCCCGCCATTACGGATACACGCCAATGTTGCCTTGTCCAGGCTGGTAAAATATTCATTGCTGCCAGGCAAATCCGAAATAGGTGGAACAGTTTCGCGGATGCGGCGGCAGGTCTGCGGTTCATCATCCGGCACTGGATCAGCGGTGTTAAGTGGCAACGGACATAAGCGGCACGGATCACCTGGGCACAAACATCCTTTACATTGCGTGACGTCTGGTGTCTGCGCACTCAGTTTTGATGGTATGGGTAATGCTATCAAGCACAGCACAACTACAAATAGCTTCAATTGCATCTGGTATATCCTCCTAAAAATGATTATTTTTCAAAATCCTGGACGGAGGGCGCCCCGGTTTTTTGTGGAATGATTTCGCGTAACAGTTTAAATAATAAACGGAAATTTTTGGGGGGTTTGTTGGTAAGTTGTTCGTGTTGCACATTGCGCAGCACAGTGCGCAACTGCTGAATATCCGCTTGCGGATAGGCTTCAGCAAATTCAGTCAGCGCAGTTTCATCACTCAATAACCGCTCGCGCCATTTTTCGAGGCGATGCAACCAGGCAGTATGACTGATGCCGGACCGCTGCCATTCGTCCAGTTTTTTTTGAACCGGCGATGGGTCAATCGCACGCATGCACTTGCCAATAAATTGCATTTGACGCCTGCGCGCGCCATGTTTGCTGATATGTCGGGCTTCCAGCAATGCTCCCATCAGGCTGTCAGGTAAATCAAGCTGTCGCAGTTTTTCCGCATCCAACTGAACCAATTGTTCCCCTAACGCCTGCAAGGCATGCATTTGCTGCTTGATGCGCGTCTTGCTTGGGGCAGAATCAATATTGCTATCGACAGATGCGTCCTGATCTGGTTGCAGTTGATTTTTATGCTTTTGATGAGTAGACACAGCGCCAGTATTCGAGAAACTGTTATCATAACCCGCTTTGAAGCAACATCGCTTGTAATTGTCATCCAAACTGGCTGCCTATTCCCAACTCCATGAATAATTCAATTGACAGAACCGAGTCTCCGCAAATTTTTGCTTGCAGCACTGAAATTTTACAGGACATCGCCACTACCATTCTGACGCTTGCCAGGAAAGGCGGGGCAAATGCCTGTGAAACACATATTTCTGAAGGTAGCGGACAAAATGTTACAGCGCGTATGGGTGAAGTGGAGACCATTGAATATACACGCGATAAAGGGCTTTCCGTAACGGTCTACATCGGACAGAATCGCGGCAATGCCAGCAGCAGCGATTTCTCACCTAGAGCCATCGAAGAAACTGTTGCCGCTGCACTGGCTATTGCACGCTATACGGCAGCAGATAGCTTCGCCGGGTTGGCGGAAGCCAGTTTGCTGGCAACGAATTTTCCTGATCTTGGTTTGTATCACCCTTGGTCATTACCTGTCGAACAAGCCATTGAGCTGGCCAAACAATGTGAAGCGGCAGCTCTGGCAATCGACAAGCGCATCATCAATTCCGAAGGGGCGAGCGTATCTGTCAGTGCGGCACAATTTATTTATGCCAATAGCCTTGGTTTTATTGGCGGGTATCCGTCAACCAGTCACAGTATTGGCTGCGCCGTCATCGCTGGTGACGAAAGCGGCATGCAACGTGATTACTGGTATAGCGTGGCGCGTGCCAGGGATGATCTTGAGCGTATCGACGCGATTGGTCAGAAGGCTGGTCAGCGCAGTCTCGCACGATTGGGCGCCCGAAAAATTTCAACTTGTGAGGCATCCGTATTATTTGATGCATCAATTGCCCCAAGTCTGCTCGGCTATTTTGTTCAGGCTATCAGTGGCGCCAGTCTATACCGCAAATCTTCTTTTTTGCTCGACAGTATCGGCAAGCAAGTTTTTCCGGACAATATTCAGATTGATGAGTCGCCTCATCTGGTTAAGGGGCTGGCGAGCCATTCTTTCGACGACGAAGGTGTGGCCACACATGCTCGCAAGATTGTAGAAAATGGCATCGTTCAGGGTTATTTCCTGGGGAGCTATGCCGCACGAAAACTGGGTATGCACTCAACTGGCAATGCTGGTGGCAATCATAATCTGATCTTGAAAAATGATGCGCCACTGCCTTTCGATGCATTACTTAGAAGAATGGGCAAAGGATTGCTGGTTACCGAACTACTTGGTCATGGTGTCAATCTGGTAACCGGTGATTATTCGCAGGGTGCTGCCGGATTCTGGGTGGAGCAGGGAGAAATCTGCTTTCCCGTTGAGGAAATTACCATTGCTGGCAATCTGCAAACCATGTACCGTGGTATCGTCGCAGTGGGCGATGAAATAATTGTTCGCGGCTCCCGGCAGTGTGGCGCGTTGTTGATTGATCGCATGACGATTGCGGGTACTTAAATCAAATCAATTTTTATTTCCTGCAAACGGGATAATTAGTCGCTCCTGAAATTGTTGCCAACGCGTTTACCAAATAATGGTGGTTTGACATTCAATTGTTATTTTTCTAAATTAGACGGGCTGGTATGTGGTTTTGGTTCGTCAGTCATTCATACCTCCAGCTTTAGACATCCGGCCCTCATCCTTGTGTCATCGTTCGGGTGATCCAAGGATGGGTAAAATCAACGGAAAATGGTGTCAGGCCCAGAATAAAGAATCTTTGCTCTTTATTTTTGCACAGAATAACTCCAATCGTCGTTGGGTGTCATCGATAGAGCTCGCCGATTTCTCGCTGACTGTACGCATCGGTTTTATAGGTCGCAGCACTAATATCTTGCGAGTTATACCGGATAGCACAGAATGATTTTCCCAACCTGTTCAGAGCATCATGTCAATTATTTTTTTGATATTTCCTGGAAAAACAAGAGATTCCAATAACCAAATTTGACGCAGCCATTTCAGATGTGCTCCAGAGCCGCGATGACTTCTTCATCTTCTACTTGGGAAAAATTCTGGTAGAACTGTCCAACTGCCTGAAAATTTTCTGGTGTAGACAGACAGATCACTTCATCCACCAACGCTTCGACTTTGCGTAGCGAATCCGGTGCTGCAACGGGTATCGCACAGATCAGGCGGGGGGGGTTACTTTGGCGTAGCATGTTGAGCGCCGCCATCATGGTGGCACCAGTTGCCAGACCATCATCGACGACGACGATAGTGCGGCCTGCTGGATTGATAGATGACCGGTGCGGTGTATAGATCTTGCGCCGTTCACGTATGACACTCATTTGAGTTTCTTTTTCACGGAGCAGATAATCATCATCTGCTCCCACTGCTGCGGCATAGTCGGCAACCTGCATGGTGCCGTGTTCGTCCACTGCGCCAACAGCAAATTCCGGGTGGCCGGGAGCACGGAGTTTGCGAACCAGTACGATGTCGAATTCTCCATTAATCGCGTCAGCGATGCTGCGTCCCATTGGTACTCCTCCGCGCGGGATTGCCAGTACCAGAGGATGTTGATCTTTTAGTTTGCCAAGCTTTGCAGCTAGTTGCCGGGCAGCATCTTCCCGGTCACGAAACAGCATCGCTTGGTTCTTCGTTCCCATTATTGGCCGGGTTTGCGCTGCGCCGGTATTAGATGGTGGCTTGCCAGTTGCGCATGTAGATCCGATATTGAAAGCTTGCTGTAATCTTTGGCGAGTTCCTTGATGGAAAAACCATTGCTGTTTTCCAGACCATTGCGTAGCAATCCAAGCATATGGCTGTCGGCAACCACTACAATCGATTTCGCCTGTTGTTTGTGCGCGAGTTTGATGGCTTTCGCTGCAATTGATTGTGAGAAGCGGCGCTCATATTCTGCGCGATGCTGTTCACGGTGATCGTCATAGCCATGTGCACCACCCCCTGCGCTGCTGCGATTGCCGCTACTGTTATCCGACCACAGGGCTTTATCTGCGGATTCATTTTCCGGGTTGACCAGATTTTCATGCTCAACCAGGCGTGGGCTGGATTCATAAACAGGCGTTTCTGCCGGTTGTAATGAAAAAAAACGGGCCCGGGAACCATTGACGACAGTAACGATGGTATTCATTTACGCTCTCCATGGAACAATGTTGAACAAACAGATAAATAGGGCTTATGGTGTTTCTGCATTATTTGAATGCCAGTGGTGATCATAATATCCCGCAGAGTGGCTGGAATCAACAGACAGTAATACGGCTATTCCTGTCTGTCTGGAGTCGGCTGAATAGAGGATTCGTCAGTAGCAGTCGCATCAGCAGGAAGATCATGATCAAAGAGGCTCAATTGCCGGGGATGCGCCGCCGGAACCAGGTTGAAATGTTGATAGGTGGCGGCTGTTGCGACCCGGCCACGAGGGGTGCGTTGCAGAAATCCCTGCTGGATCAGGTAAGGTTCCAGTACTTCTTCAATGGTGTCACGTTCCTCACTGATGGCAGAGGCGAGATTGTCGACACCAACCGGACCGCCGTCAAATTTTTCCATGACTGCCAGTAACAGTTTTCTGTCAAGTACATCCAGGCCGATTGCGTCCACATCGAGCATGCGGAGTGCGGCGTCAGCCACCTGACGGTCGATGATGCCGTCTGCCTTGATCTGTGCGAAATCGCGCACGCGACGAAGCAAGCGATTGGCAATGCGCGGCGTACCACGTGAGCGTCGGGCAATTTCCATTGCGCCGTCATCTGCTGTGGTGACTTCCAGCAGTCTGGCTGAACGAGCTACAATTCTGGTAAGCTCGTCAGCTGCATAAAATTCTAATCGCGAAACGATGCCAAAGCGATCACGTAACGGATTGGTCAACATGCCCGCACGGGTCGTTGCGCCTATCAGGGTAAAAGGCGGTAAGTCAATCTTGACCGATCGCGCCGCAGGGCCTTCACCAATCATGATGTCGAGCTGATAATCTTCCATTGCCGGATAGAGAATTTCCTCAACAACAGGGGATAGCCGGTGAATTTCATCGATGAACAGCACATCGTTGGGCTGCAGATTGGTGAGTAGTGCGGCCAGATCACCGGCTCGTTCCAGTACCGGGCCGGAGGTGTGCCGCAGATTGACACCCATTTCACGTGCAATAATATGGGCGAGCGTGGTTTTTCCCAGACCGGGTGGACCAAACAGCAACACATGATCAAGCGCTTCCTGGCGTTGCCGCGCAGCTGCAATGAAAATTTGCAATTGCTCGCGTATTTTCTCCTGCCCGACATACTCATCGAGCTGGTTGGGACGCAAGGCGCGTTCCAGCGCTTCTTCACGAGGGGAGAGGGTGGAAGCAGTAATGATTCTATCCGGTTCGATCATGGTCAGGTGGCATTACTTAGTTGCGTTACTTAGGTTTGGATAGATACTGCAGCGCTTGCATGATGCCATCGGACACCGCGATAGCGTCAGGTAACTGTTTAACTGCCAAGCTTGCTTCCCGGGCATTATAGCCCAGTGATAACAGGGCATTAAGAATGTCCTTGTCAATACCTTGCGAAATCGACGTTGCGCCTGGTTGAATCAGGGTTGAATCAAGCTTGTCACGCAGCTCGAGTAATAAACGCTCTGCGGTTTTCTTGCCAATACCAGGAATTTTAGTTAGCCACGCACCATCTTGCAGGGCGACTGCCTGACACAGATCCGTAACACTCATCCCGGACAAAATAGCGAGCGCGGTTCTGGCGCCGACACCGGTTATTTTGGTCAGCTGGCGGAACAAGGCGCGCTCACCTTCGGTCACAAACCCAAATAACACATGGGCGTCTTCACGCACGATCAAATGGGTCTGTAACGTGAGTCTTTCACCAATTGGAGGCAACTGGCAAAATGTACTCATTGGTACATTGATCTCATAGCCCACCCCTTGTGCCTCCACCAGCACCAGCGGCGGATGTTTCTCCAGCAATAATCCGCTAATACGTCCAATCATGAGCGTCTGCCTCGTCTCAATCGAGAAGTTTGGGGCGTCAGTGAGTCGCTGAAACGGCTTGTACTGCTATGAGCATGGCAAATCGCGCATGCCAGGGCATCAGCCGCATCCGGGCGTGGTCGTCCGGTCAGTTCCAGTAGACGCATTACCATTTCCTGCACTTGCTCCTTGTGGGCATGGCCATTACCAACGACTGCCTGTTTGATTTGCAGGGCAGTATATTCTGCTACGGACAATTCGTGCTGTACCGCGGCACAGATTGCTGCTCCACGCGCCTGGCCAAGCAACAAAGTTGACTGGGGGTTGATATTGACAAAGACCTGCTCGATCGCGACCTGTTCAGGAGACTGCTCCCGAATGATTTCATCCAGTCCGTCGAGAATGACTTTCAAGCGTTGTGGCAGCGCAGTGCCCGTGGTCGTCACGCAGCCACTGCTGATGTAGACGAGGCGTCTGTCAACGTGATCGATTACGCCAAAACCCGTAATGCGCAAACCAGGATCAATACCAAGGATACGAATATTCGCTCCGATCAGGTTATTTCGTCGTCTATTACGGCGTTAGTATAAACATTCTGAACGTCATCAATATCTTCAAGAGCATCCAGCAGTTTCTGCATTTTGGCCGCGTTATCGCCAGTCAATGTAATTTCAATGTCAGGTTTCCAGGTGACCTCTGTCAGCTCTGCCTTGAGACCTGCGTGTTCGATCCTTTCCTTGACGGCAGTAAATATGTTTGGATCGGTTACCACTTCGATGCTGCTATCATCGTGGGTGATGACATCTTCCGCACCAGCGTCGAGTGCAATATAGAACAATTTTGACTCATCCGTGTCCGGTGCGAACAAAAGCTGACCACAGTGTTTGAACAAATAGCCGACCGAGCCATCCGTGCCAAGATTGCCGCCATGCTTGGTAAAGGCGTGGCGCACGTCTGCCACAGTCCTGACACGATTATCCGTCATGCAATCCACAATGACCGCCGCACCGGCGATTCCATAGCCTTCATAACGAATTTCTTCATAATTGACACCCTCGAGTTCGCCGCAACCACGCTTGATTGCTCGTTCGACGTTGTCCTTGGGCATATTGTGCTCGTAGGCTTTGTCTACTGCCAGTCGTAATCGCGGATTGCTGCCGATATCTCCGCCACCGAGTCGCGCAGCGATCGTAATCTCTTTGATCAGACGGGTAAAGATTTTTCCACGCTTGGCATCTTGCGCAGCTTTTTTATGCTTTATATTCGCCCACTTGCTATGACCGGCCATCGGTTTCCTCGAATTTCGTAAAAAAAGCAATGCTACCACCCGTCTGACATTGTATAAAGGGTGTGTATGGATGCTGCGATTTGAGAAGGTAAAGATTAGAGCAATCCAACCGAAATTCTGGTGAGGTAGATTACCTGTTCCTGATGGAATTTGTTGAATGGTGTTTTATTCATAACATTGGTTGATAAGGTTATTCAGCCAAACAACGCATAGAATAACCGTGAGAAGAGGAGTTACTGTAGCTGGCTTCTGGTTTTAATGCCAAGTGTTTTGATCTTGCGATAAAGATGAGTTCTTTCCAGTCCGGCGCGTTCAGCTACGCGCGTCATGTTGCCACCTTCCTGCTCAATCAGTTTCTCAAAATAGGTTTTTTCAAATATATCGCGTGCTTCTCGTAATGTGATATTTAAGGGAATATCTGAGACAACGCCGGTTTCTTGGGGAGAAAAGGCTAAAGCCTGCTGAACAGTATCCGCGGAAATTTCATTTTGCGTGCAGGTAACTGCCAGGGAATGTACGATGCTAGTTAATTGTGCGAGGTTACCTGGCCAATCATAATTGCGCAGGGCATTCAGTGCGGCCGTATTGAATTGCAGCACAGGCACTTCGCCTGATTCGATCAGCGCAGAGAGTAGTTGATTAGCAATTTCTGGTATGTCTTCCCGGTGCAGCCTCAGGGGGGGGATGGAAATTGTCAGGCTGCTTAATATTTCGAATAGTTTGGGATGGAACAGTCCTTGAGCGGTTAGTTCAGCTAGTGGGCGCGCGGTGGCACAAACCAGCCGTACGTTATAGTGTTCCAGTTTTCCCAGAATCAGCAGCAGGCCCTTTTGTTCGAGTTTATTTAGATCGCCTATTTCACCGAGAAAAATCAACCCACCTCGGGCTTTTTCCAATGGTTCCAATGGACGTTCAGCCAACAATGCGGGAAGCTCCGGTTCCACCCAGGTGGTATTGATGCGGTGCAGAAAGCGCGCGCAATATTCAAATCCGACTCCTGGTTCCCCTGTCAGCAATACCGGTATTTTAAGATTTTGTACTTGCTCCAGTTTCCTTCTGAGTTCCATGATCAAATTACTGCGACCAAGATTTGTCAGGGAGAAAGTTGAAAATGAAGGGTGTTGCGCGCCACGTAATACCTGCCCCACGGTGCTGAGTAATTTTTGCAGCGGAATTGGTTTTTCCAGATAGCCGACCGCGCCAATCCGGGTTGCCTCGACGGCAGTTTCGATCGTGCCATGGCCTGACATGATGACGACGGGCATAGTGAGAGAGCCATTGTTTGCCCATTCCTTAAGCAGTGTAATGCCATCAGTATCGGGCATCCATATATCCAGTAGTACCAGATCGGGGCGTAATTGATTGCGACAGGCTCTGGCCTCTTCGGCGTTTTCAGCAAGCATGACGGTATACCCTTCATCACCGAGAATTTCGGATAACAATTCGCGAATACCCAGCTCATCATCCACTACGAGAATGGTATTGTTAGCCATTAATTGTCAAGTCTTGTAATGTAACCGACATGTATCGAGCCCAGGAAGAAAATCTGACCTCGATTTTATCATTGTCTACGGTAAATTTCTGCGCAGGCTCGACAGCAATTAGGTCGGGATTTCCGGAAATTGAGAATTTTCGGCCATCATGGCAGGAAAGGTAATTAATACTTGTGCACCGTGAGGTTGGATATTTTTGATCAGGATGGTGCCACTGTGCTCATCGACGATTTTTTTAACAATAGGCAGACCGAGTCCGGTTCCTTTGGGTTTTGTGGTGATATAGGGTTCAAAGATATTTGCCTTAACAGATTCAGAGAGCCCAATTCCGTTATCGGTGATACTCAGTAGGATGTTGTTTTTGCTGGATTCTGTGCGTACCCATATCCTGGGGTCACTGATTGTACTCAGAGCATCCTGTGAATTTTGTAAAAGATTGTGCAACACTTGGCGTAATCTGGCCGGATCACCTTTAATGGGCGAAATATCTGCCGCAAGCTGCATTTCGATTTGTGGGCAGCTGGTGCCATTTTCAGGATGGGTAGTAGTCGTTTGATAGAGTGCCAGTACCTCCCTGATTAATCGGTTGAGGTCGATCTGATAGAATTCAAGTTCCGGTGTTCGTGCGTAATCCCTGAATTCATTGACCATTTTCTTTAGCGCTTCGACCTGGTCAACGATAGTAGTAGTGGCGCGTTTCAGAATTCTGGCATCGGTTTCGTCTAGTTTGTTCAGTAGTTTGTGCTGCAGCCGTTCTGCTGAGAGCTGGATGGGGGTCAGGGGATTTTTAATTTCATGGGCAAGGCGTCGTGCGACTTCTCCCCAGGCAACCGTTCGTTGCACTTGCAACAAACTGGTGATGTCATCAAACACCACGACACCGCCCCGAGACGAGGTTTGCGGCAGACGTGAGCCACGTAGCAGCAATATTTGTTCTTTATTAGCGGTTGAGTGCATAACCTGGCGTTGCCATTCACCTGTTTCTTCCGAGGCAAATCCAATTTGAATTTCCTCGGCAAGGAGTTTTAATCTGGGTTCCTGGATAACACATTCTTCAACTGTAAGTCCCTCAAATTTTGCGAGTGGAATCTGTAGGATTTGCTCGGCACTCTGATTGATAGCGCGCATACGCAAATTTTCATCAAAAACGATGACCCCCGATGATAGGTTTGCCAGAATGTTTTCCAGATAAGCCCGTGCATTTTCAACTTCCTGCTGATTGCGCTGCGCAACGTTGCGCGCAACGACCAGTTGCTCGGTCATCAGATTAAACGACTCTGTCAACACGCCAAACTCATCCTTGCTTTGAACCTGGTGGCGTCTGCTGAAATCTCCTTGAGCGACGGCACGAGTGCCGTCCGCCAGCTGTCCAAGCGGCGCACTTAATTTTTCGCTGATGACAAAAGCGGCAGCAATTGCTGAGAATAACGCCAGAAATAATGCCAAGGTAAGAGTGACACTGTATAGCCTGGTCAATCCCTGACGAGACAGCATCAGTTCTTGATAGTCACTAAAACCTGCTTGTACCTGTTCGGCACTGTCCGCCAGAGACTGCGGTACGCGTTGTAATACCTGCAGCACACGAATATCCTCATCCGGGCTGAGAACATTGACTGGCACTAGGACACGCAGATATAGCACGTTGTTGTCAAAGGATTCCACCGCGCGATAATTCTTCTGCATGCGGATATTACGCATCGCTTCTGTATTGGGCATCTCGGGAAATAGCACGTCATCATCCATGCTGGTAAAGGCAACGATTTTGCCATCCTGGTTGAACAACGTTGCCTCCTGGATCTGCGACTGGATCAGAAGTCGATTCAATATCGTAAGGGGAGAATTGGTGGATTCTGATAACGAAAGTGCTGCGGCCTGAGATTTTTTCTGGAGTTCTTCCAGAAGGTTATCCAGCACGGTTTGTCCTAGCGTGAGACCGCCTTCCAGCGCCCGATCGACCTTGACATCGAACCAGGATTCAATGCTTTTCTCCAAAAACTGTACAGAAACACTATAAATCAGTGCGCCGGGCAGAATCGCCATTAGCGAAAAAACGATCAGTAGTCTTACCGCCAGTCTGGAGCCAAAAATACCCGTTTTGAGTCTGCGCCGTAGCCGCCAGAGCAGGAATACTACCACGCCAATCAAAAAGATTAAGAAACCAACAATAAAAACAATTAACCAGCGGTAGCGGCGCTCAAAAAATTCCGTGTTGGCGCCCGCAGTTGCCAGTAGATACAGTATGATAATGCTTAATCCGGTGACCAGAGCAATGACAAATTTCATGGGGTCGTGCTAATGGGTAATGAGGTAACCAGACTCGGGCGTGGGCATAATCAGGCGAATGACTCTTTCAGAAACGAGATTCCAGTCTTCCGAGTCAAACCACTCCATCTGGAAAGGTTTGGGGAGGCGCGATACATCCAGCGAGATTTGTAAAGTCAGATAGTACTCGCGGTTTGGGAGTAGCGGTGTGTATTCCTTAAACGGCAGATCAACCTGGCGTCCCAGCGTTTTTAACGCGATATTCAGCGAAGCGAAGCTATGCAGTTGCTCATTCTGCAGTAAGCGATACTGACGAGTTAATGCATGATAACTTAGCCTGAAACGCGCCCTGCAGCGGGCAACCTCTTCATCCAGCCAGTACCAGCGTGGTTTCATAATCGATGCATTTACCATAAAAACCAGTTCAACCCCTTTTTTTAAGGCATCTTCCAGCGTCTGGTTCAAGGTGATATCGGCCAGTACATCGATACGAAAACCTTCAGTAGATTTTCTGAAGTCGAAGGATTTTATCTGGATATTGCCGCCAGAATCGGCGAGCAGTGGTAATGCGACCAGAGCCAGTATCCATAGTATCGCCAACTGCATAAACCCGTTTTTTGTCAGAGCAGCTGACTTAATGTTTTTGTAAAATTGCATAAAAGAAACCGTCATGGTGGTCATCAGGCAACAACTGCCGGCCATTGAGCTGCAGATGAGCGGCAGGCAACAGCTTCGCCTCCGGATGATTCAATAGAAATTTTTTGACGAGTAAATCATTTTCCTCCTGAAAAATTGAGCAGGTAATATAGAGCAGTCTGGCGCCGGGTTTCAGTAAAGGCCACATCCCTTCGAGAATGGTGCGTTGGGTTTGTGCAAAATGGCTGATATCTTCTGGTTTTCTGCGCCACTTGATATCCGGATGGCGACTGACTACGCCGGATGCTGAACAGGGGGCGTCTACCATGATGCGGTCGAACAACTGCCCATCCCACCATTGAGCGGGATGACGGGCATCTCCGTCAACGATCCGATGAGCGGACAGCTTTAGTCGTGCTAGATTTTCCTTGACCTTTTGCAGGCGATTGACATTGTTATCCAGAATCGTCAATTCAATATCCGCCAATTCTAACAAATGTGTACTTTTGCCACCTGGTGCGGCGCAGGCATCCAGGACGCGCATACCATTGCTGACTGCCAGTAGTGGCGCTGCCAACTGTGCGCCGGCATCTTGCACGCTGATCAAACCATCAGCGAACCCCGGCAGTTTTTCCACGGAAACTGGTTTGGCAATTATCAGGGCGTCATTCCATAGTACTTTGGCATCCATCCCGTGTGCGGCGAGCATGGTTTGATAGCCGCGCAAGTCGATCTGGCGCTGATTGACCCGCACTGTCATCGGTGGACGCTGGTTACCGGCTAGCAGAATGCTTTGGTATTGCTGAGGGTATTGTTCCCTTAGTGTGTCAATCCACCACTGCGGATAGGAAAACCTGGTGGCCTCATTCTGCGTAGCCTGTTCCATCAGTAAAGCCTGTTGGCGGATGAAATTACGCAATACTGCATTGATCAGACCGGCTATTTTTGTGTGATCAGCAAGTTTGCGTGAGGCGGAGACAGCATGGTTGACGATTGCATGGCTGGCAGTTTTGCTATGACTGAGCTGATACAAACTGACTAATAACAGATAATGAAGGCGTTCATCTTGCAGTGGTTTATTCAGCAGGGAGTGTAATACGGCGACAAGTTGTGCATAATGACGCAATACTCCATAGGTCAAATCCTGAATTGCGCCACGCTGTTGCCCGGTTAACATTGCGTTACTCTGCCAGGTCATGTTTAGCACATCAGTTAGATTGGTGCCAGTCATGACATCGCTCACAGCCTGAGCCGCTAGTAGTTGTGTTTTGATCATATTTGCTGGCAGGTACGGGTGGTCACAGCGCCGATTAAACCTGCTTATCAGCGCTGACGAAACGGTCACCAATCGAGAAGGCATGACCTGCCATGAACTGGGCGGCAGTCAGTTTCTTTCCTCCGGCGGGTTGCAAGATCTCTATCCGTAGTGTGCCGTGCCCACATGCCACGGCGATGCCGTCGCTTGCCACATGTATTATTTTGCCGGGCATACCCGAAAAACTGTCTGGATCAACTACGCTGGTCTGCCAGATTTTGATTGGATTACCGGCCAAGCTGCTAAATGCACCAGGGTAGGGATTAAATGCCCGAATTTTACGCTCGATATGTGAGGCGTTCAGCGTCCAGTCGATTGCTGCTTCCGACTTACTGATTTTAGCCGCATAACTGGCGCTCGTCTCGGCTTGCGGTGTAAGAGTGAGTTTTCCACCGACCAAGTCCTGCAACGTTGCTACGATGCTGGTTCCACCTAGTATAGCCAGTTTATCATGCAAGGTCGCGGTCGTTTCATTGGGCGCAATTGATATGGGATGCCGTGACAAAATGGCGCCTGTGTCGAGTCCGTTATCCATCTGCATGATGGTAATGCCTGTTTCCTGATCTCCCGCAAGGATTGCGCGCTGGATCGGAGCTGCGCCACGCCAGCGTGGCAGTAGGGATGCGTGGATATTGATGCATCCATATCGTGGAATCTGTAACAGGGTTGCTGGCAGAATCAGGCCATAAGCCGCGACAATCATGACATCCGGAGTAGCTGCGTGCAATTGCGCTTCAAGTTCGGCTGACTTAAGAGATAACGGCTGTAATAGCGGCAGGTTATGTTGTTGCGCCAGCTGCTTGACCGCGCTGGCTTGCATTTTCAGGCCGCGCCCGGCAGCGCGGTCAGGCTGAGTGAGCACTAGATCCACAGGGAAGCTGGCTGCCAGCATCGCATCCAGAGCCGTTGCGGCAAATATCGGGGTACCAGCAAAGAGAATTTTCATGGGTTACGGCAAGTGAGATTTGGAGTAGGGATGCTCCTACCAGGTGACACAAAAAAGTCAGGCAATTTGCTTGCGAGCCTGTTTTTTCAATTTACGCAGAATACGCGACTGCTTGAGCGGGGATAGATACTCGACAAAAACCTTGCCCAGCAAATGATCCATTTCGTGCTGGATGCAGACCGCCAGCAGTCCAGCTGCATCCAGCGTAAAAGATTTACCATCCAGCCCGGTTGCCTGGACCGTAACCTGTTCGGCACGCGAAACTGTGTCAAAAATGCCCGGTACGGATAAACAACCTTCCTGAAATGAGGATATGCCGCCACTGGCAGTAATCTCCGGGTTAATCAAAACCAATAGATCGTTGTGTGCTTCCGAAATATCAATGACGATCACGCGCTGGTGAACGTTTACCTGAGTGGCGGCTAATCCGATGCCAGCAGCGGCATACATGGTTTCAGCCATATCATTGGCCAGACCGATAATTTCCGCAGTGATTTGAGGAACGGCACAGGCGACTCGATGTAGTCGTTCATCGGGATATTGGAGTATTTGCAGAATTGCCATGGTGAATATGCATAATTCAGGAATTTGAAACAAAACAGATGCTTTACTATGAATTGCCAATCAATGCTGTGACTTCTGTCCGGAACTTGTGACAAGTATGCGTAGTTTTGCGCGGCGTTGCCTTTTTAACCTAATCGGATCCAGCAGTATCGCTTCGATGTGTTTTTATAAAATTGAGAATTTCTATGCGTATATTGACCATTATAACTGCGATTTTGTTCACTAGTCTGGTTTCCCTTTCGCTCGCTAATGCCAGTGAAATCAAATTGAGGGATAATGCGCCAATGCGTTACGTTGTGACGAAAGGGGATACTCTCTGGGGAATTGCAGCACGGTATTTGCAGGACCCGTGGCGTTGGCCGGATATCTGGCAGATGAACCGTCATGACATTGCCAATCCGCACCGGATTTATCCTGGGGACATCATTGTGATAGAGAAAACCGCACAAGGTATGCGTCTGCGGATTTCCGGAGAAAAGGATACGATCAGACTGTCTCCCCGGGCACGACCAGAATCACTCTCTGCGCAGGCGATACCGAGCATTCCTGCCGACCGGATAGAACCGTTTCTGAGTAAGCCGCTGGTGGTTGAACGTAATGCGCTGGATCAAATGCCAGCGATTCTTGGTGCCAGTGATGAGCGTGTGATTTTCAGTACGGGTGACAAGGTGTATGTGCTGGACATGCCTACTGATCAGGGGCAAAAGTGGCAGGTGTTTCGTAGTGGTAAGGCGTTGCTCGATCCCGATGCTGCGGATCATATTCTTGGCTATGAGGCAAGCTATCTGGGTGATGTCGAAATAACGGATTTCGCAAGAATCAGTTCGGGCGTTGTTACCCATTCAGTACGTGAAATTCTGAGAGGGGATCGCCTGGTTCCGACTGTCGCTTCTACCATTGATGATTACTTTCCACACTCGCCAGATTTCAGCATAACCGGGCGCATCATCTCCGTTTATGACGGAGTCAATGAAATAGGAGAAAATGCAATTGTTGTCCTGAATAAAGGGCGTCTGGACGCCATTGAACCGGGGCATGTGCTCGCGGTATATCGGAAGACACAGATTCGTTCGCATGAAGGTAAATGGGTGGATGCGCCAGATGAACGTATCGGTCTGGTTTTTGTTTTTCGCGTATTTGACCGCGTTGCCTATGCGCTAGTAGTACAGAGTCGTCGGGCAATCAAGGTGCTTGACGCAGTTAAAGCACCCTGACAGACAAGACTGAAGCTTTTATACTCGCTTCTTTTTTCGGCTTGCGTTTCGTTAATTGAAGGGCGTTGACCTGGTCAAGCTGTTTATTGTGAGGTAGTTGCATTCTATGTCGATTGATCGGGATACCGAGTTCTGGCTTCGTCTTGGCTTGATTAAAGGATTGGGTGGTAGTGCGATCCGGAAATTGCTTGCCGCTTTTGGTGGCCCTGACGAGATTTTTGCCGCCAGCATTCATTCGCTTGAGCGCGTGGTCAAAAAACCGATTGCTACTCGTATTTTTCAGCGAGAGGTAGATGAAAACAATCTGGTCAGAACTGTTGACTGGCTGTCCGATCCTGTTAACAGTCTGATTACGCTGGTTGATCCTGACTACCCTGTTGCACTCCTCAATATCCCTGATCCTCCGCCAATTCTCTATTTCAAGGGGCAGCGCCATCTGCTTGCGCTGCCAGCGCTTGCTATGGTGGGTAGTCGTAATGCCACCCCGCAAGGGCTAGCCAACGCCAGGGCATTTGCAGAGGCTGCCAGCCATGCAGGATTTTGCGTTGTGAGTGGTCTGGCACAGGGGATCGATGCGGCAGTACATGAAGGTGGCTTGCGGGGAGTTGGCTCCAGCATGGCCGTAGTTGGAACAGGCCTAGATATTGTTTATCCAGCCAGAAATCATGTGCTGGCGCATCAATTGGCAAAAGTGGGCGCGCTGATTTCAGAGTTTCCGTTGGGTACTCCTGCAGTAGGAAGTAATTTTCCGCGACGCAACCGTATTATTAGTGGCCTGAGTCAGGCTTGTCTGGTTGTTGAAGCCACACTGTACAGCGGGTCGCTTATTACCGCCAGACTGGCGCTGGAACAGGGGCGCGAGGTCATGGCTATTCCTGGTTCGATTCACTCGCCATTGTCAAAAGGCTGTCATTCTCTGATCAAGCAAGGTGCTAAATTAGTCGAGAGTATTCAGGATATTCTGGATGAATTAAACGGTTTTTCCGAGCAGCACTCTGATGGGGTGCGAGTTGATCTTCAGCAGGAAAATGTAGCGGCTGTGCATGAGCATAGTGATGCTACATTGTTGACTTATCTGGGGCACGATGCGGCAGATATCGACACACTGTGCGAGCGTAGCGGCCTGGCGGCAGAGGCGGTATCAGCCATGCTGTTGACGCTGGAGCTGGAAGGCAAAATAGGAAGTTTGCCGGGAGGGCGTTATCAGCGTATCAGTTGATGCTATCATGTACGAACTAACAATCGCGTCAGCAAGCATTCGACAGAAAGCTTGGTAGCTGGCCGCAGAGGTATCCTGCAGTCAATAAAAACCGTAGAGTACGCTATGTTCGATATTCTTGTATATTTGTTTGAAAACTATTTTGAGGCCGGTAATTGCCCGGATCCAGCCACATTAACCCGTAAACTGACGATGGCCGGTTTTGAAGACGATGAAATAACGCTTGCGCTTGACTGGCTCTCCGAACTTTCCGAAAGTGATGTCAATCGCTACCCGGCCACAATGATTGAAAGCCGATCATTTCGCCATTTTTCAGCAGAAGAAATGGAAGTCATCGATACTGAGGGACGCGGATTTATTCTGTTTCTGGAGCAGGCAGGTGTCATCAATCCATTGCAGCGTGAGCTGTTGATCGAGCGTGTCATCGAGATGGACGGCGACTGCGCCAGTCTGGAGAAAATAAAACTGGTTGTCTTGTTTGATCTGTGGATGCAAAATCAATTATCAGAACATACTCTCGTAGAGAAACTTTTTGTTGTCAGCGATTCTCACTCACGGCACTAATATGGCTTTCGCATAATAGCTTTTTGTGGTATGAAGCTTCTTCGAGTAACCTGAAAGCAATTTATGAGCAAAAAACTGATCATCGCTGAGAAACCGTCTGTCGCAAATGATATTGCACGAGCCCTTGGTAACTTCACCAAGGAAGGTGATTATTACGAGAGTGATGAGTACGTTCTATCTTCTGCTGTCGGGCATTTGTTGGAGTTGGTTGTGCCCGAGGAGTATGAAGTCAAGCGAGGTAAGTGGAGTTTTGATAATTTACCCGTTATTCCGCCACATTTTGACGTGGCGCCGATTGAGAAGACATCTGCTCGTCTGAAGCTGCTGTGCAAACTGATTAAACGTAAGGATGTGGAGACGTTAATCAATGCCTGTGACGCGGGCCGAGAAGGCGAGCTCATTTTTCGCTATATCGTCCAGCACGCAAATAGCAAGAAATCAATCAAGCGATTGTGGCTGCAATCGATGACGCCTGCTGCCATTCGCGATGCATTTGGCCATTTGCTGGATGATAGCGAGGTTTTGCCACTGGCGGATGCTGCGGTCAGTCGTTCGGAATCTGACTGGTTGGTTGGCATTAATGGTACCCGCGTGATGACCGCTTTCAACTCTCAGGAGGGAGGTTTTCATAAAACTACGGTTGGGCGGGTGCAAACGCCCACGCTGGCTATTCTGGTCGAACGGGAAGAAGCCATCAAGAAATTTATCGCCAGAGATTACTGGGAGGTTCATGCGACCTTTGCGACGGAAAATGGTACGTATACAGGAAAATGGTTTAATGAAAATTTTACCAAACTTAAAAATGAGGTTGATGGCAGGGCAGACCGGATTTGGGAGTTAGTCAAGGCTGAGGCAATTCGTGACAAATGCCAGGAACAGCCTGGCCTGGTTTCGGAAGAGAGCAAGCCAACCAAAGAGAATTGCCCGCTGCTTTATGATCTGACCAGTTTGCAAAGAGAAGCAAATAGCCGCTTCGGATTTTCTGCCAAGGCAACGCTTGGACTTGCCCAGGCGCTCTACGAAAAGCATAAGGTTTTGACTTATCCGCGCACAGATTCGCGCGCATTGCCTGAAGATTATCAGCAAACCGTCAAAGAAACACTACAAATGCTGGCATCATCGGATTATGGTCAGTTTGCACAGCATATCTTGACTGCGGATTGGGTCAAACCCAATAAGCGGATTTTCAATAACGCCAAGGTGTCTGATCACTTCGCCATTATTCCGACTACATTTTCAGCAAAAAAACTCAACGAAGCTGAGTCCAAACTTTATGATCTAGTTGTCAAGCGCTTTCTGGCAATTTTTTATCCGGCGGCAGAATTTCTGATCACTACGCGGATCACACGCGTGCAGGAGGAGCCGTTTAAGACTGAGGGTAAAGTGTTGATTCACGCTGGATGGCAAGCTGTGTATGGCAAACAGGACAGCAGTCAACTTGACCAGGAAAATAAGGTTACTCCAGTGTTGATAGCAGTTGCGCTGGATAAGCCCGTATTTACGGAAAAAGTTGAGGTGATCGCCAATCAAACTCGACCACCCGCACGATTTAACGAATCTACGCTGCTGTCAGCGATGGAGGGCGCGGGTAAGCTGGTGGAGGACGAAGAATTGCGTGCGGCAATGAGCAACAAAGGATTAGGTACGCCAGCAACGCGTGCGGCGATTATCGAAGGGTTGATTTTTGAAAACTACGTGCAACGATTAGGACGAGAACTTCAACCAACTGCCAAAGCGTTTTCACTGGTGACTTTGCTGCGTGGGTTAAAGATACCTGAGTTGACTTCGCCCGAGCTGACAGGTGACTGGGAGTTCCAGTTACGTCAAATCGAGCAGGGTCGGCTTAAACGCGAGGCATTCATGGCTAAGATTGCCGCCATGACACAGCATATCGTCGAGCAGGCTAAAAGTCATCGTGGCAAGACGATCAGCGGTGATTTTGCTGAGCTTAAAACACCATGTCCACGCTGTGGCGGTGTAATACAGGAAAACTACAAAAAATTTCAATGCCAGCAATGTGATTTTGCGTTATGGAAAATCCTGGCAGGACGGCAATTTGAAGTGGAAGAAATGGAAACCTTGATTGCGACGAAAGCGATCGGCCCTTTATCTGGTTTTCGCAGCAAAATGGGGCGTCTGTTCAATGCTATGATCAGGCTGAATGATGATGACGAGATGAAATTCGATTTTGGTAATGAAGCGGATCAGGCGCAGGAGGATATCGATTTTTCTGGGCAGTCGTCTTTGGGTGAATGCCCGCAGTGCGGGCATGCCGTCTACGAGCATAAAATGTTTTATGTCTGCGAAAAAGCAGTAGGTGCGGAGCCTGCTTGTAGCTTCAAAACCGGTAAAATTATCTTGAATCGCCCAATAGAGCCAGAGCAAGTTACTAAGTTGTTGCGAACTGGAAAAACAGACTTGTTGAATAAATTTATTTCAAAAAAAGGTCGCCCATTTTCAGCTTATTTGGTAGTAGTGCCTGGCGGCAAAATTGGGTTTGAATTTGAGCAGAAGAAAAATAAGGAGAAAGCAGCTGTTTCCAAGGGTAAATCTGGAAAAGCTGCTGCTTCCTGATCAGGTTATATTTGAAATTTGAATATTGCGGCAAAGAGGTTGGTTTTGATGAGCTTCCTCATTCGATTAAGCATAAGTGATTATAATATATCGGACAATTCCTGATACTGCGGCGATCATAATGGCCAGACTGGCCACCACTGTTAAACCCTCAACTACCAGGAAACCAATAGCCTGTGCAACACTCGTGTATTCGACTTCACCCGATTCATTGCGACGAATATCCCTGCGAATTTTGACCCAGTAAAGTATCCCGAATACGACCGGGAGCGCCAGAATTGAATAAATTAGTGTGCTTAAATGAGAGTCTTCCATTAATTGGCCTCGTTGTTATTAAAAATAAAATTTACTAAATGGTGTTTTTCTGAAAGAAGTATATTGTATGTGATCTGTACAAGTGATGATAGACATTACATAGCTAAAAAAGTTGTTCCAGGTTTTTGCAGAAATACCATAAATAGTGTGAGGCTTCCGAGTAATTTTTTAATGTTGGTGAACACCCCATGAACTGGCTTGATCTTCCTCTAATCGACAAAGTGCACGGAGTAATCCGTTTGCCCGGATCGAAAAGTATTTCCAACAGGATATTGCTGTTATCAGCTTTGGCTGAGGGCGTAACCACTATTTCAGGATTGCTTCAATCGGATGATACCAGTCAAATGCTGGCTGCCTTGAGGACGCTGGGTATCAGTATACAATTTTCTGAAGATAGTAATATTGAAGTGACTGGTTGCCAGGGGAAATTTTCAGTCAAGGAGGCCCGGCTTTTTCTGGGCAATGCAGGCACAGCCTTTCGACCACTGACAGCAGTGCTGGCACTTATGCATGGGCGCTATTATTTGGCTGGTGTGCCGCGTATGCATGAGCGCCCTATTGATGACCTAGTGAATGCGCTGCGCCAAATCGGAGCCAACATAGATTATGCAGGGCAATCCGGTTTTCCGCCACTCAAAATTAACCCTGCAAACATCCAGTCCGGTGCAGTTGCTATCAAAGGGGATATCTCCAGTCAATTTCTCAGTGGTTTGCTTATGGCGCTTCCGCTAACAGGAAAACCAATGGTGGTTACGGTTGATGGCTTGCTGATTTCACAACCCTATGTTGCGCTGACTTTACAGCAAATGGCGCGTTTTGGTGTGCACGTCGAGCATGAATCTTGGCAGCATTTTAGTATGACTGGTGAGCAGGTTTATCACAGCCCTGGCAATATTTGGGTTGAAGGAGACGCATCTTCGGCATCCTATTTTCTCGCAGCCGGTGCAATTGCAGGCGGACCTGTTCGTGTGGAGGGGGTGGGGCATACGAGTCAACAGGGAGATATCCGTTTTGTTGATGCCCTCGAAAAAATGGGTGCATGTGTCAAAATGGGCGATGACTGGATTGAATGCAGTTCGCCACGTCGGTCTGCTGTCGGTAAACAGTTGATGGCGATCGACATGGACTGTAATCATATTCCTGATGCAGCAATGACGTTAGCGATAACAGCCATGTTTGCGCAAGGTACCACCACACTGAGAAATATCGGTAGCTGGCGAGTGAAGGAAACTGACCGGATCGCCGCAATGTCGACTGAACTGAGCAAATTGGGCGCAAGAATCGAGTCGGGTGAGGATTTTATACGCATTACCCCGCCTGATGGACCGTTTACGGCTAACGCCGCTATTGAAACCTACGATGATCACCGCATGGCAATGAGTTTTTCCCTGATTTCACTGGCCGCGCCAGTGCGTATCCTTGACCCTGGCTGTGTAGCCAAAACCTTTCCGGATTATTTCGAGAAGTTTTCCATATTAACCCGTTAGATGCTTAGAGCTTGTCAGACAAGCAGTCTAAACTGAGCCAGCCTGAATATGAATAACCATGCTATTCCTATCATTACAATCGATGGCCCTTCCGCTTCTGGCAAGGGAACCGTTGCGTACCTAGCAGCGCAAAAACTTGGATTTCATTATCTGGACAGTGGTGCACTTTACAGGCTGGTAGCGTTACGTGCCTTGCAAGACAACATAGATGCCAGCGATGAAATGCAGCTGGCAGAAATTGCCGGAAAAATAAATTTTTCTTTCGAGAATTCTCTTGTCTGGCTGGATGGACAGAATGTTGACAGTGCAATACGTGCCGAGTCCTGTGGCGAATTTGCTTCCAGAATTGCTCATTTCCCGGCCTTGCGGGCGGCATTGCTGCAGCGACAACGGGATTTCTGCAGGTTACCGGGACTGGTTACCGACGGGCGTGACATGGGATCGGTGGTTTTTCCTGATGCAGCGCTTAAAATCTATCTGACGGCAAGCGTTGAAGAGCGTGCAAATCGACGCTATAAGCAGTTGAAGGAAAAAGGGATTAATGCTAGTATGCCTAATCTGCTGCAAATGTTGCGGGAGCGCGATCAGCGTGATAGTGACCGGGCACTGTCGCCGTTGAAGCAACATATAGATGCGCAACTCTTGGATACATCCAGCCTGTCAATAGATGAGGCGGTCAAGCAAGTGTTGGATAGCTACGCTGCAGCAGAATTGCACGCCAGGGCACGTACAAATCCAGTAAAGTAATGCTTTGGCAAGATGTTGTTTCACAAGTACAGAACACTGCACTTATTTGCAGTTAGCTGTTTTTTCAACTAACCTGTCCTGATTAAGTTTTTTTTTTGGGATATTTATTTTACGATCGGGTATTTTTTTAATAATGACTACTGCTACCAATGTAACGAGTTCCATGGAAAGTTTTGCGCAACTCTTCGAAGAAAGCCTCTCACAAAAAGAAATGCGGGTTGGGGAGGTAATAACCGCTGAAATTATCCGTATTGATTTTAATTTCGTGGTGGTTAATGCCGGCTTGAAATCAGAGAGTTACATTCCGATTGAGGAGTTCAAAAATGACAAAGGCGAAATTGAGGCGAAGGTAGGGGAATTTGTCAGCGTTGCAATTGAAGCATTGGAAAATGGTTATGGAGAGACCCGATTGTCACGAGACAAAGCCAAGCGCTTAAGTGCTTGGTACGATCTGGAATCAGCCATGGAGGAGGGCAGGATTGTGACCGGCATGGTTAACGGTAAGGTTAAGGGTGGTTTGACTGCGACTGTTAACAGTATCCGTGCATTTCTGCCGGGGTCTCTGGTAGATGTTCGACCTGTCAAGGATATGACTCCTTACGAAAACAAAGAAATGGAGTTTAAGGTTATCAAGCTTGATCGTAAGCGTAATAATGTAGTAGTTTCACGGCGAGCTGTTCTCGAAGCAACCTTGGGCGCGGATCGTGAGGCGTTGTTGTCAAGTTTGCAGGAAGGAGCAACGGTACAGGGAATCGTTAAAAATATTACTGATTACGGTGCATTTGTAGACCTGGGTGGTATTGATGGGCTGCTACATATAACCGATCTCGCGTGGCGACGTGTTAAACATCCCAGTGAAGTCATTAATGTCGGGGATGAAGTAACCGCCAAAATACTGAAATTTGATAAAGAGAAAAATCGTGTTTCCCTTGGGATGAAACAGTTGACGGAAGATCCATGGGTTGGTCTGTCACGCCGTTATCCACATGGTACTCGTCTGTTTGGCAAAGTAACCAATATGACGGATTATGGTGTTTTTGTCGAGATAGAGCAGGGAATAGAAGGATTGGTGCATGTTTCAGAGATGGACTGGACGAATAAAAATATTTATCCATCCAAGATTGTTCAGCTTGGTGATGAAGTTGAGGTAATGATTCTTGAAATTGATGAAGATCGCCGAAGGATCTCTCTGGGTATGAAGCAATGCAAACCTAATCCATGGGATGAATTCGCGCTGAGTCACGAGAAGGGAGACAAAGTGAGCGGACAGATTAGATCGATTACAGATTTTGGTCTGTTTATTGGCTTGCCTGGCAATATTGATGGACTGGTACACTTATCTGATCTCTCCTGGATAGAGCCTGGCGAAAAAGCGATCCTGGAATTTAAGAAAGGAGACGAAGTCGAAGCGGTCGTATTATCAATTGATGTCGAGAAAGAGCGAATTTCTTTAGGCATTAAACAATTGGAAGGCGATCCTTTTACAGTTTATGTGGCGTCAAATGATAAAAATAGCCTGGTTAAGGGTATCGTAAAATCAGTAGATGCCAAGGGTGCAGTCATTACGCTGACTGAAGAAGTGGAAGGCTATCTGCGTGCATCCGAATTATCGCACGACAAAGTCGAGGATATTCGCTTGCAGCTTAAGGAAGGTGATGAGATTGAAGCTAAAATCATCAATGTTGATCGCAAAACCCGTAATATCAGTTTGTCAGTTAAATCAAAATTAAAAGAAGAAGAAGAAAAAGCCGTGAAGGTAGTTGCTTCGTCGCCTGCCCCAGCTAATGCAGGCACAACGAATCTTGGTGCATTGTTGAGGGCCAAGATCGATAGTAAAGCTTCTGAGGCGAGTGACAGCAAAAGTTCTGAAGAACAGTAAGGGTGCATCATGACAAAATCTCAACTGGTATCCAGATTGGCTGAACGCTTTCCACAGCTTTTAGCAAAAGATGCCGAATTAATTGTCAAAATTATGCTCGATGCGATGGCTGCTAGTCTCTCTAGGGGGGAGCGTATCGAGATTCGAGGATTTGGTAGCTTTGATCTAAACTTCCGACCAGCACGCATTGGTCGGAATCCTAAATCTGGCGAGAAAGTTCAGGTACCCGCAAAATATGTTCCGCACTTCAAAGCTGGAAAAAGAATGCGTGAACTAATTGATGCAGCTGTCAGTAAAAATAGAAAGTAAGAATTTAGGAAAAAGTGCGGATCAAATCGTCCAGTATCGACCTTTATTGTAACGAAGTCTTAATTATGTCACCGTACAATTGATTTAAGTGGATAACAAGATTAATGAATTGATCTGGTCGATATGGATTTCATAAAAATGACACATATACTGCTTACTTTGCTGCGCGTGACCATTTTTTTTCTGTTACTCAGTTTTGCGGTAAAAAACTCAGATATGACAACCATACGTTATTATTTTGGTATCGAATGGGAATTACCGATGGTTGTCATTTTGTTTATCTGTTTTTTTCTTGGCGGCATTTTTGGCTATTTTTCCTGTCTGGTGCAAAAATTTCAAAGTCGGAAATAAGTTTGTGTGACCCTCGTATCATTGTAGCGCTTGATTTCCCGGATCAAGTAGAAGCATTGGAACTTGCGAGGCGACTGGATCGCAGCCTTTGCCGTATCAAGGTCGGGAAAGAACTATTTACTCGTGCCGGTCCGCAATTGATTGAGAAATTGATGCGCTTGGACTTCGAGATATTTCTCGATCTGAAATTTCACGATATTCCGAATACAGCGGCTTCTGCATGTACAGCCGCAGCCGCACTTGGTGTATGGATGATTAATGTTCACGCACTGGGCGGTAAGAAAATGTTGCTGGCCTGTCGTGAATCTTTGCATCAAAAAAATACTAAACTGATCGCAGTTACGCTATTAACCAGTCTGCAGCGTGAAGATCTTGATGAGGTTGGTTTATTTGATACTCCGGCGCATATTGTTCAGCGGCTCGCTCTGTTAACGCAGCAGTGCGGGCTTGATGGAGTGGTTTGCTCGGCATTGGAAGCTGCACAACTACGGTCATCAGGTTTAATAGAAGAGTTTTTGTTGGTTACCCCGGGAATTCGACTGGCTGACAGTGGCTATAATGATCAGGCGAGGGTCGCGACGCCGCGTCAAGCGGTGCAGAATGGCGCTGATTATCTTGTAATCGGACGACCAATTACGCGGGCAGCAGAGCCTCTGAAAGTTCTGGAGAAGATTAGCCGGGAAATATATTTCGTATAATCTGACTTTATTAGTTAGGTGCTGTGCGATGAAATCTGAGCGTAATTTTTATCAGGTTCGTCGTTTTCTCGGCCTGATAATATCTTGAGAGACATTTTCCACGATTTCGTCAAAGTTACGCTTCATCACGATGTTATTGATGGTTCCAGATCAGGCTCTTCGCCAAACCGTACCTTGGGAGCCATCTTCGAGTATGATGCCATTTTCACTTAACTGCTGGCGCAGGGAGTCTGCTTTGGCGAAATCTTTTTCTTGACGGGCTTGCAGGCGTTGCTGAATCAACTGTTCAATGAGCACTTCCGTCAGTTCGTTTGTTTGTGAATCCGTCAGATACTGAAAAAAACTTTGGGGAGACTGCTGCATCAAGCCGAGCACTCCAGCCAAAGATTTGAGTAACGCGGCATAGCGGGTATCACCTGTCCGATTTGCTTCACTAGCCAGGTCGAACAGTACGGCAATCGCTTCCGGTGTATTGAAATCATCGTTCATTGCCGTCATGAAGCGTAATGCGTACGGATCTTGCTCCCAGTCTATTGCTATCGTGGTGCCGTCGTGATTTCTGAGCACTGTATAGAGCCTTTCCAGCGCATTTTTGGCATCATCCAGATGTGCGTCCGAGTAATTAAGTGGACTGCGGTAATGCGCACGCAGAATGAAGAAACGGACAACTTCTGGTTGGTAGCGCGTCAATACCTCACGCACCGTGAAGAAATTACCGAGCGATTTGGACATTTTCTCGTTATCTACCCGCACAAAGCCATTGTGCATCCAGTAATTGACATGCTGATGACCGTGCATCCCTTCACTTTGGGCAATTTCGTTCTCATGATGGGGAAACTGCAAATCTTGACCACCGCCATGAATGTCGAATTGCGCACCCAGATAATGTTCGCTCATCGCTGAACATTCGATATGCCAGCCTGGACGACCTTTCCCCCATGGCGAGTCCCAATAGGGTTCATCCGGTTTGGCCGCTTTCCACAAAACAAAATCGAGCGGGTCACGTTTGTTGCCATCGATTTCAACCCGCTCACCCGCGCGCAAATCTTCCAGTGATTTACCCGATAGCTTGCCGTAATGCGGGAAATTATGTACCGCGTAATACACGTCATTATTATCCGCTGTGTAAGCAAGATTCTTTGCCAGCAACGCACTAATCATCGCGATCATCGTATCGATGCATTCGGTAGCGCGCGGCTCATGAGAGGGCGGCATCACACCCAGCGCTGCGGCATCCTCCTGCATGGCCTGAATATAGCGATCGGTCAGGGTTTTGATTGATTCCCCATTAATCAACGCGCGCTGAATGATCTTGTCATCGATATCCGTGATGTTGCGTACGTAAATCACTTTAAATCCCAATGTTTGCAACCAGCGTACCACGCTGTCAAACACTACCAACACCCGTGCATGGCCGAGATGGCAGTAATCATAGACCGTCATGCCGCAAACATACAGTTTGACTTCCCCTGGAGTCATAGGTACAAATTCCTGCTTGGTTCTGGCAAGCGTGTTATAAATCTTTGGTTTCGAGGCTGACATGTAAATTGATGAATTTATCGGTATGATTAGATTGTTGGTAAAATTTCTGGCGGCGCTTGTCGATGATTGTGCAGAAGCTTGCGCAAAAAACACAAAAGCTCGCTAATCGCTTACCATCACGTGTTTTAGATCACTTGTGGCATTCAGAAAAAACTTTTTGAGTATAACATAATGAATAATTTGCTCCCCAGATGGCAGGTTGTTTCGCCTGCAATCATCGGTAAAAAAATCGGTTTTCATTTGACACTATGGTTGCTGCTGATAGTTGGCAGCCATACTCTCGCAGCCAATCCCAAAGTAGAAATTCAAACGAACCATGGATCCATTCAGCTGGAACTCTACCCGGAGAAGGCACCCAAAACAGTTGAAAACTTCCTGACCTATGTAAAAGATGGTTTCTACAACGGTACTATTTTTCATCGGGTGATCGCCGGCTTCATGATACAGGGGGGCGGATTCGATCAGAATTTCGTCCAGAAACCCACGCAGCAGCCTGTCGAGAATGAGGCTGCGAACGGTCTGAAAAACAAGCTGGGCACTATTGCGATGGCGCGTACCAGCGAGCCGCATTCCGCAACATCACAGTTTTTCATCAATGTTGCGGATAACGGTTTTCTCGATTACACCGCACCAACGCAGCACGGTTACGGGTATACCGTCTTTGGCAAGGTGATATCCGGGATGAGCGTAGTCAATAAAATTGCGCTGACCTCTACCGGCGCACAAGGTCCTTTTGTCAGTGACGCACCACGTAGCGCTGTCGTTATTGAAAGAGTCAGATTGCTCGCCACAGATACCGGCTCCGATTAAAAATGCCCTAAACTCATATATTTCAGGATAAAGAATGATCAAATTACATACAAATCATGGTGTCATTACGCTAGAGCTCAATCATGAAAAAGCACCGGTCACGGTCAAAAATTTTTTGAATTACGTTGAAAATGGTCATTATGAGAATACGCTGTTTCATCGGGTCATCGATGGTTTCATGATCCAAGGCGGAGGTTTTGCGCCCGGGATGAAAGAAAAAGATACCCTGGCACCCGTTCAGAATGAAGCTGCCAACGGCTTGCACAACGAGACCTATGCCATCGCGATGGCACGTACCAGCGACCCTCACTCGGCTACAGCACAATTTTTCATCAATGTGGCCAACAATCACTTTCTGGACCATACTAATCCCTCTGCACAGGGTTATGGTTATTGCGTGTTCGGTAAGGTCACTGATGGACAGGAAGTGGTCGACGCGATCAGGAAAGTAAAAACAGGAAACAGAGCTGGTCATCAGGACGTACCGATGGAAGATGTCATCATTGAAAAGGCCGAGGTAATTTGAAGGTGTGGTCTTTCGTAACTATTGATGTGGCTGAACTTCAGATTTACATGCTGTGACCAATATCCGGCATGCCGTTCACAGCACAATTGTTTTTGGTTTGGATAATGGCCTGTAATAGCGGAGTCAGGAATGCGCATTGGCGTGCCGAAGGAAATCAAGAATCATGAATATCGGATAGGATTGGTCCCTGCTGCTGTTGTGGAACTGGTCAAACGCGGGCATGAGGTGTGGGTCGAACACGATGCAGGTACCAGTATCAATCTGCATGATCAGGACTATCAGCAGGCGGGCGCTCGCATTGTGAATGACGCAGAAGCAATCTATGCCGATGCGAACATGATCGTCAAAGTCAAGGAACCGCAGGCTAATGAATGCAAGATGCTGCAGCGTGGGCAGATTCTGTTTGCCTATTTGCATCTTGCGCCCGACCCGGAACAGACCCGCGATCTGGTGGCATCCGGTGCGAGCTGCATTGCCTATGAAACCGTTACCGATTTACGCGGCAGATTACCGCTGCTTGCACCAATGTCCGAGGTTGCCGGCCGCCTGTCGATTCAGATTGGTGCGCATTGCCTGGAAAAATCTACTGGTGGGAGCGGCGTCCTGTTAGGAGGTGTTCCCGGAGTCGCACCTGGGAAAATCGTTATCATCGGTGGCGGTGTCGTCGGCTACAACGCGGCACGTGTTGCTGTTGGGTTTGGCGCGCGTGTAATCGTGCTGGATCGGAATCTGGAAGCGCTTGGGCATCTGGATGAACTGTTCGGTAGTCAGATTGAAACCGTATATTCCAGCCCCGACAGCATTCGTCGGCAACTGGTCGATGCTGATCTGGCCATCGGGAGTGTACTCATTCCTGGTGCAGCGGCACCTAAGCTCGTGACTCGCGAACACCTGCGGCAGATGCAACCTGGTTCAGTCGTAGTCGATGTTGCCATCGATCAAGGTGGGTGTTTCGAGACCTCACACCCTACGACACACGATCATCCGACTTTCATCGAAGAAAACATCGTGCATTACTGCGTGACCAACATGCCTGGTGCTGTCGCCAGAACGTCGGCTTTTGCCCTCAATCAGGCAACTCTACCATTTGTGCTGCGGCTGGCGGATGACAACCTCGAAGCATTGCGCAAAGATGAGCATCTCCGACGCGGACTGAATGTGCATAGGGGGCTGGTTACTTACGAGGAAGTGGCGCTCGCGCATGGTTACGATCATGTTCCGCCACTACAGGCGCTGCAACGCTGATATTCTCAAATCCAGCAGAAAAAAAGCTCGCTATTGTGGTTCAATATTTAGTGCCTACTAGAAAACCTCCTTTTTCACGAAAGGACTGCCTGTTTTTTTAAGCAGCGCGAGTGAAATGTTGTGCAGCGGTTGGCGTAAAAAAGCCTCTGGTCGTATTTTTCCGGCAAGAATGAAGTGGTCTTTCAGGCCATTTGTCGGTACTTCGAATGTTGCGTGTTGGCCTTGCGTTCACGTTCCACATCTTGCTGCCACAGAATATCGCCGATGAGGTGGATGTTGCGGGCGACAATCGCCGGAGCAACGTAGCGCTTGAAGCCATCGATGCCATGATTGAGATTGGCCACCTCGATCTGAGTGAAAAATTAGCCTCTTATCCGGATGTTTACTTGCAGTTGCACGAAATAATGCCTGTATAACCAGGCTTCCTGTCATTCTCTCATTCATGGCATAGCCCACCAGTTCGCCATTAAATAGATCTTTTATTCCAGCCAAGTATAACCAGCCCTCATCCGTAGGAATATAGGTGATGCCACCGACCGATACTTTACCAGGCGATCTAACAGAAAATTCCCGGTTCGGAGTATTGAGTGCAACTGGTAAATGATGTTTAGAAGGTATGTCCTTTATGACTGGTTAAAAACTATCTATTTGTGATTGACCCCGATATACATGGTGATGTGCAGTACCAATTGATTGCAACTCCGATCAACGGCTACCCTGCCTGGCTTATTAATTAATAAGGCGGGGGTGGCGGTGGGTTGCCCTTTGGTGGAGGCGGAATGTATCTATTGGAAGGTTGTTGAGCAGGCATCTGATAGCCGGTACCGCCCAGCCCTTGGAATCGTGCCGAAACTGGTACCTGATGCCCATTGGCATACATGCACTGAATATAGGAAATATCATAACGTTCCTGGCTGATCGAGCTGGAAGTCTGTGCGCTTCCGCTACCTGCCAGCCCACCACCCAGTAGACCCGTCCCTGCGCCGATCGCGGCACCTCGGCCGCCACCCAGCGCAGCACCGGCAATGGCGCCGAGAGCAGCACCTATTGCCGCAGTTTCGGTGCCACTTGATATGGCCGCTTTTCTGGGCGTATTGTAATCAGTCTGTTGGCTGGCAAATTGTCGGCACATAAAATCATCAGTGCGAAACTGATCGAAATTTTTACCGTTACCCGGTAAAACCATGACGCTTGGTCCGGACGGAGTATGCACACAACTGGCCAACGCTATTGTTAGCGATAAAATAGACAACCGGGAAGCATTTTTCATCAGACTGTACTCCTATGTTATTCGTCGTAGTGGGGTGGAATCTTGATCCAGCCGCCCGGACAGTTCTTGACTTGGGGATAATAACCAGCAGGTTGTTCACAATAATGCCAGTAATTTGACCGGGTAACAACCGCAGGTGGAGACGGTAGAATAACGGGCGGCTGCTGGATATAAACCGGTGGTGTTGCCGGCACGGTTATTACTTGTGGATAAGCGTAGGGGTAGAAAGGTGCCGGCCAGACGGGCCCATAAAAACCACTGTTGAAATAGCTACCGCGATAATAGGGGCGGCGGTAATAGGAGCCATAAGCTGGGTAGCCCCGACCGAAACCTGCATATCCGCTACCAAAGGAAATTCCACCATAAAAACTGGTACGTCTCCCTGAGTGGGCATGCCGACTACCTGAGTAATGGCTGCCGATGCCATAGCCTCCACCAAAATGAGTCCGGTGACTGCCGACATGATGATGCCCGCGACTTGCCCATAAAATATCATGATAGATGGTGCCAGCCAGAATCAGGGAAAGATACAACCAGGTTATGCTTTTCATTTGACATGCCTCTTAATAATGGAAGGGCGCGTACTTGATTCTGTATCATTTTAGAACAGAGTTTTAAGCTATATTAGCTGATAAAAGTTTGAGACGCTTTTTAAAATACAAGCTCTAATTTACAGTTAACCTATATATTTATTCAAGGAAAAATTCGATGTCCGGCATTGTTAATGCGCTTGCGCGCGCAACCGTCAATCTTTTGCACCTACGTATATTCTGGTTATGGATCTGGCCATTATTAGTAGCTGGTATTTTCTGGTGGATGGTTGGCACTTATTTCTGGACACCTGCATCTGGCTGGATCATGGCGAATCTGCCGGTTGCTGAATTGCGAAACTGGCTGGAGGCATCTCGTCTACAGGCAATTGCTGATGGCGTTGAATCTGTCATCAATGTATTGATTTTTACCATTTTGGTTATCGTCACTAGTATGATCCTGACCGCCTTGTTCGCGATGCCAGGGCTAGTCAATTTCGTCGCCAAACGCTATCACCCGGATATCGTACGCGCACACGGCGGTACGGTTATTGGCAGTTTACGCACGGTCGTGTCAACTTTTGTGATATTTATCCTGATTTGGGTCGTTACTCTGCCGCTATGGTTTATTGGTATCGGCCTGTTAGTACCTTTGCTGGCAGCCGCCTATATGAATCAACGGTTGTTTTGCTACGATGCGCTGGCCGAGCATGCAGATGAGAAGGAGCTTGACGAACTGTTGGCAGCGGATCGCCCGGCACGCTGGGGATTGGGATTGCTAACCGGGCTGGTACAATTTGTTCCAATCCTGAATTTTTTCTCGCCTACCCTTACCGCACTGGCCTTTATTCACTTTGAGTTGGACAGGCTCTCAAAGCGCAGACAAGCCGCTCAAGTCGTCCATGGAAAACCGGATACGGATCAGGATGCGCCCAGCGCTCTTTTATAAACTTCCAGGCAGCGTTGGCGTGCAAAGTTGTGCTCGACGATGGGCTGTGGATAGGCTAACTGATGAACCTCTTCAACCCACTGCTCAATGTAGCGCCAGTCAGGGTCGAATCTTTCGATTTGAGTGCTGGGATTGAATATTCGGAAATAGGGCGCCGCATCCACGCCGCACCCTGCGACCCACTGCCAGTTACCGACATTGCTTGCCAGTTCGAAATCGAGTAGTTTCTGTGCAAAATAGGCTTCCCCCCAGCGCCAATCGATCAGGAGATGTTTGCATAAAAAACTTCCAGCCACCATACGTACACGATTATGTAGGTGGCCAGTGGCATTGAGCTGCCGCATACCGGCATCCACCAGCGGATAGCCAGTCATACCGGCACACCAGCGTGTAAATTCGTTCTCATTGTTGCGCCATTTGATTTGGTCGTAACGTAGTTTAAAACTTCGGCTAACCGTATGCGGAAAATGCCACAGAATCTGACTAAAAAATTCTCTCCAAATCAACTCATTGATAAATATTTCTGCTTCTGCCTGGATACTTTGCCGCATGATTTGGCGGATGCTGACTGTGCCAAAACGCAGATACGGCCCCAGACGGGAGGCATGTGTCCGTGCCGGAAAATCACGGTTTTCGCCATAAGTCTGTAAAAACTGCGCATCGATACGATAATCTGCAACAGTGAGCGTGGAACGCTCAAAGCCGATCTGTGCCATTGTCAACTGAGGGAGTGATTGACTAGGCAACGACCAATCTTTCGCCAGATTTTCCCAATTTGGTTCTATTTGCTCCGAATGACTGGCCATTTCCTGCCAGCGGGTTTTCCAACGCTTCTGGTAAGGTGTATAGACCACATACGGCTGATTATCCGGCTTGACAATTTCATCTGTCTCAAACAGAACATGATCTTTATAGGTGAAAAACCTTATACCATGGGCTTGTAACAGCTGATGCACCGTGGCATCGCGCTCCCGCGCGTAAGGTTCATAATCCCGGTTAGCGTAGACGGCATCGATACGGTATGTATGTAACAGTTGCTCGAAAATCGCCAGTGGTTTGCCATAAAAAAAGGCAACGCCACTAGCAAATTTTTCTGCCAGTTGTGCATTCAGGGTTTGTAGGGTGTCGAAAATAAATGTGACCCGCGCATCATTTCGCGGCAAGCCGGTCAAAATATGGGAATCAAAAATGAAAACAGGTAATACCGGTTTGCCTGCCGCGAGCGCCTTGGTCAAGGCGGTATTGTCCTGCAAACGTAAATCTCTTCTGAACCAGAAAATAGAAAGAGGGGGTGGTTGCTCAACCACTTGAGGATACTCGTTTCTCGATAGTAGTTGGGAGTGCAGTCTGGTTGCGGGCAAGCTGAATCAGCTCCGGTAACAACATGCCGCGCCCGATCAGGTAACTCTGTACGGTATCGCAGCCCAATTCCTGCAGGCGAGCAAAGGTTGCTTCATCCTCGACTCCTTCCGCAACCACGCGCAAGCCAAGCTGATGCCCAAGATTAATCATGGTATCGACGATACGTTCATGCATGCGTGAATTCAGCATGTTCTTGACGAACAGCATATCGATCTTGATTTCATCAAGCGGAACCTGCAGCAGCCGTGCCATTGAGGAATAACCAGTGCCGAAATCATCCATCGACAATTTAAGTCCGATCTCTTTGAACCGTTCCAGCACCTGCAGCGCATGAGCATCATTTTCCATGACCGCTGTCTCAGTCAGCTCAATGGTGACGACTTCGGCGGGAATTTGCCACAGTGCAAGACTTTGCATGACTAGCTCAGTTAACTCTGGATCACGCAGATCCTCGGCTGAAAAATTGATCGATACCCCGGCGTCCAGCCCGGCACGACGATATTCAGCACACTGTCGCAGTGCGGTATTCATGATCCATAGTGTCAGCTTGGTCATCAAGGGAGTGCTTTCCACCAGCTGGATCAGTTTGTCCGGCCGTATCGCGCCCTGTTGCGGATGCGTCCAGCGCAGCAACGATTCCGTGGAGGTAATTCTGCCGCTGGCAATATCAAATTTTGGCTGATATACCATAAAAATTTCGCCAGTCTCTATCGCTTCTTCCAGATCAGACAATAGATCAATGCCTACAGGCTGAGAATCTTTACTTTGTTCTATCAGTAATTTAATAGATTCATGCTCGGCACGGGCACCATGCAGAGCAAGGTTAGCGGTGCGCATCAGTTGATCGGTGCAATGGTTGCATGGATTCCTGACTGCAATCCCGATACGGCAGAACAGATTGATTCGGTGCCCATTCATGGAGACAGGCTGCGCGAGCGTTCTCTGAATTTTGTAAGCCGCGAGCCGTGCATGCTCATCCGTCAAGAGATTTGCCAGCAAGCAGGCAATCTGATGCCGCCCGATTGCACCAATGATATCTGCGGGATTGAGTGCCTGGCGAATTGTACGGGCTGCCTGACTGACAAGATCATCGACTACGCGATAGCCCAATACACCATCCAATTCGGGTAGGCGTTCGAATTCGACCAGTAACATGGCGCTATGCCCAGGCACGCGCTGCGGTTCGAGCAGGATGTGATTGGCTGCTTGTAGAAAATCCAGGTACGAGAGTATGGGCATAAGGGAAAAGGTAGTTCGATGCCTGTCTAACCTAAATAATAACGGGAGACATCAATTCCGAAAGCACCCAACGCCAGGTCCCGTTTAATTTCATACTCGATTCCGGTAACGCTGGTTTCGGAAAGCCGCAGATCCAGCTGGCGAGGTGACTCATGGGGCTTTTTCTTGGCATCGAGAATCACCATGATTTTTGGACGGAAACGCTGTGTGCGATTATGTGCCAGCACGATGGCCACCTCACCGGTGTTGAGTTCAACTAGACTGCCGATCGGAAAAACACCGATAAACTGGCAGAACTGCTCCACTAGCGTGCTGTTGAGTCCACCCCTGGAATTCGTCTGTAATTCTCTTAGCGCCTCAAATGGCCTGAAGGCCGGCATATCACGCGCCGGTTCGATCAGGCTTTCGTAGCTGTCAATGACTGCCGCCATTCTCGCATAGGGATGGAGCTGATTGGCGAATAACCCCCGAGGATAGCCACTACCATTCTCGCGTTCATGGTGCTGAGCAACAATTGCCAGCACGGCTTCAGATATGTCTAGTGTCGTCGCCACAGAAGTTTCCCCGTACGCAACATGACGCTTGAAAATCTCGTGCTCGGCAGTACTCAATTTGCCGGTTTTTTTTTGAATTTCTACTGGCAGCTGCGCTTGTCCTACATCCATCAATAAGCCGCCCATTCCCAGTGCCGAGAGTTCTTCGCGTGGCAAGCCGAGGTGACGACCCAGTGCCAGCAGATAAACCGAAGAACGCACCGATTTTTCATACAGCTCATGCCGGGTTTTTCTCAATCGTGACAGTAGCAGTAGCGCATCCGGATTTCGCACTACACTTTCACGCAGTGACTCGACTACTTCCTTGGCGTGGCGATAATCCAGCTTGACACCGTGTTCGATATGCCCATGAATCTCCTCCAGCATGGAGATGCTGACCTCCAGTGCCTGTCGGGCGACCGGCAATTCGCGATCAACTGGATGAATATCGGTATAGCGTTGATTGCCATGAAATGGTGTGCGCTCGATTTTTTCCAGCTCGCCAGGTGTTATCTGATCACTAGCAGTTTTTTTTGACGTTAATACTTCTGGAGTATGGGAGCTGGCTTTAACGAGAATGATACGTTTCGGTTTGAAAGAAGCAGGAATGGTCGTCTCATCCACAAAAACCGTCTGGCAAAGCTGCGCAAGCTGATCGATATCCTCCTGTGACTGAATCATAACCCCTTCAAGCAAATAGGGTGTGCCCAGCCAAGGGCGATCCAGCTGGCTGACATACATGCCGAGCTGCAAATCATCGACGGATATCTCGAGGGCTGCCATATTGATCGTTAAAGTACCTGCAATTTTCTTTGGAAAAAATACGGTGAATATTTATTATTTTTCTGTCAACACAGCAAATACTTTATTGATTTCACCGATGCGTTCGTTGATTGCGGCAATTTTCACATTAATTCTGAGGCGATCAGGGCCAGATAAAGCATAGATTTTACTGTTATTTACGAGCTTCAGGATTTGGGTTGCCTCTACCGGTGGGTTCGGCATAAACTGTAGTTGAATTTGCTCGGCACTTGCATCGATGCGGATGATGCCCAGCTTCTTTGCCTTGATTCGTAAGCGATGACAATCTAGCAGTGCCCTGACAGGATTCGGCAGCAGGCCGAATCGATCAATCAGTTCGCGCTGGATGTCATCAAACTGCTCGTCATTCGTGCAGCTTGCCATGCGTTTATAGAGCACCAACCGCTCATGAATATCACCGCAATAATCGGCTGGCAGTAAGGTGGGCACATGCAACTTGATTTCGGCAGTAATTTCCAGCGGAACCTCGTCCTGTGCAGATTGCCCGGCCTGCAATGACTTGATTGCGGCGTCCAGCAGGGAATTATATAAACTGAATCCAATTTCCTGCATCTCGCCACTTTGCGATTCACCCAGCACCGCACCTGCGCCGCGAATTTCCAGGTCATGCATCGCCAGATAAAATCCTGATCCTAATTCTTCCATCGCCTGGATCGCTTCCAGCCGCTTGATCGCCTGTGTAGTCAGCGCGGCTTTGTCTGGAGTCAGCAGATAGGCATACGCCTGATGATGCGAGCGTCCTACCCGGCCGCGCAGTTGGTGCAGTTGCGCCAGGCCAAATTTGTCCGCACGGTGAATAATGATGGTGTTGACACTGGGGATGTCGATGCCGGTTTCGATGATGGTGGTGCACAGCAGCAGGTTGAAGCGCTGCTGGTAAAAATCGCGCATGACATGTTCGAGCTCGCTTTCGCGCATCTGGCCATGGGCAATATGGATACGTGCTTCGGGCAGCAGGCGGCTCAAGCGGGTATACATGTGCTCGATGGTGCTGACCTCGTTGTACAGGAAGTAAATCTGTCCGCCACGTTTCAGTTCACGTAGGCAGGCTTCCCGGATGATGCCTTCGGAAAAGGTATGTACAAAAGTTTTAATCGCCAGTCGTCTTTGCGGCGCGGTTGCAATAATTGAAAAATCGCGCAAGCCTTCCAGCGACATCGCTAGTGTGCGTGGAATCGGTGTCGCGGTTAACGTCAGCACATCCACTTCGGCGCGCAATTTTTTCAACTGCTCCTTGTGGCGCACACCAAAGCGGTGTTCTTCATCGATGATGACCAGACCGAGATTCTTGAATACCACCTTGTCCTGAATCAGTTTGTGCGTGCCGATGACGATATCAACCGTCCCGTTTGCCATCTCGCGCAGCGCTTCCGCTTGCTCGCGAGCAGAACGAAAACGGGATAATTCAGCAATCCTGACCGGCCATTGCTCGGCAACCAGGCCGAAACGATCCGAAAAGTTCTGAAAATGCTGCTCGGCGAGCAGGGTCGTGGGTACCAGTATTGCTACCTGCTTGCCGTTGGCCACCGCCATAAACGCTGCGCGCAGCGCTACCTCGGTTTTCCCAAACCCTACATCGCCGCAGATCAGGCGATCCATCGGTTTGCCGGATTGCATGTCCTGGAGAACCGAGTCAATCGCAGCAGCCTGATCAGGTGTTTCCTCGAAGCCGAAACCGTCGGCGAACACTTCGTAATCATGCTGATTCAGTCTGAATGCAAAACCCTGCCGCGCCGCCCGATGCGCGTAAAGATCAAGCAGCTCCGCTGCGGTGTCATGCGCCTGGCGCATGGCTTTACGCTTAGCTTTTTCCCACTGGCCGCTGCCGAGTTTGTGCAAAGGGGCATTTTCTGGTGCAGCGCCGCTATAACGGCCAATCAGGTGCAGTTGCGTCACCGGTACATACAATTTATCACCACCCTGATACTCCAGTGCGAGAAACTCGCTTTCTTCGTCACCGGGTTCCATGTTGACCAGTCCCAGATAGCGTCCAATGCCGTGCTGCTCATGCACTACCGGATCGCCAGGTTTGATTTCCGATAAATCCCGCAGAATCGCATCAGTTGAGATAGCCTTGCGCGCATCCCGGGTGCGCCGGTTCTGTACATGCGAGGAATAAAGCTCGTTTTCCGTCAGCAGTGCCAGCTTTTCCGCTGTCAGAATAAATCCGTTGTGCAGCGGGGCGATACCAAGCATGCAGGGTGCTGTATCGTTGACAAATGAAGCGAAATCTTCGCATAACGGCAGATCCAGACCATGCCCGCGCAGATACTCAAGCATTAGCTCACGACGTCCCATGCTTTCTGCCAGCAGCAATACCCGTCCGCCCGTGGCGCTAAAGGTGGTAATAAAAGCGGTCAGTTTCTCAATCGGGTTGGCAGCGCGTCGCTCTACCTGAATGGCAGGCAACGCGCTGGCTAACGGTTCTTCCTGTGCTTCTGCAAAGCTGTTTTGCAAGACGATCTTTTGGTGCTGTTTCAGGAAACCATAAAATCTGTCAGTTGTTAGAAACAGTTCCGTGGGAGGCAACAATGGTCGTTCGATATCGTGGCGCATCAGGTCATAACGCGAGCGCGTATCGCGCCAGAACTGTTCGATGGCCTGCCTGACGTCTCCATGTAGGCAAACTGGACTGCCAGACGGTAAATAATCGAAGAGGGTGGCGGTCTGCTCGAAGAATAGTGGCAGATAATATTCAATTCCGGCGGGCGTATTGCCTTTGCTGATCTCCTGATAGAGCTTGCTGCGGGTAGGATCGCCCTCAAATTTCTCCCGGTAATTGACGCGAAAACGGCTGCGCCCAGCCTCATCCAATGGGAATTCACGCGCTGGCAGCAAACGGATTTCCTTGACCGGGTATACGCTGCGCTGAGTATCGGCATCAAAGGTGCGGATAGTTTCGATTTCATCATCAAACAGATCGATGCGATACGGCAATGGGCTGCCCATTGGAAACAAATCAATCAATCCGCCGCGAATGCAATACTCTCCGGGCGAGACGACTTGTGAGGTATGAGTATAGCCTGCCAGCGTCATTTGACTGCGAAACGCGGTCAAATCCAGCACGCTACCTTTTTTGATAAAGAAAGAATACGCTGCAAGGTATTCCCTTGGTGGCATGGTATAGAGTGCGGTTGTTACCGGCACAATCAGCACGTCACAGGTATGGTGAGTTATCTGGTAAAACGTCGCCAGTCGTTCGGAAATCAGATCCTGATGCGGTGAAAAATTATCGTAAGGCAGGGTTTCCCAATCCGGCAGCAGATTCACCCGCTGTTCGGGCGCAAAGAAAGGAATTTCTTCCAGCAGTCTTTGCGCGTCCAACGCACTGGTAGTTACTATAGTGAAGGGTTTATCAGCCTGGCTGGTGCGTGCCAACCTGGCCAGCGTATAGGCATCACTCGACCCCTGAAAGGTAAAACTGGTACGCGACAAGTCACGAGAGATCACAGCGGTTTCCGCAGTCAGATTGTTAGGCATTAATTATGAACAGAAAGGGATTCGGTAAGTTCTGACGCAACCTCGTACCAGTGCGCCAACAATAACTGTAGACGGGTCTCGCCGTTATATTCATTGACTTGTAGACGGTAGACTGTCTGAATGATTGGTGGCAGCGCATCTGCATGAAAAAAAAGCATGGCATCATGTGTCTGCCGGACACCTGGTTTCCTTAGTTTTAGTTTTGAATGCTTTTCCCCGACGACACGTTGGCTTTCCACCTGGAAGCAGCCATTGAAACTGGGTTCGGAAAATCCCTGTCCCCACGCATGCTGCGCCAGATCGTGTGCCAACGCGAGCGTCATTTCCTCAGGTTTCAGTTCACCATCGGTTTCAATGACACGCTCCAGATCGGCCGGAGTCAACCAGTCCTGCGCAACCTGCTCGAATCCGGCACGAAATAATTCGAAATTCTGTTCTGCCAATGTCAGTCCCGCAGCCATCGCATGGCCACCAAATTTGGTCAGCAGTCCTGGATGGCGCTTGGCAACCAAGTCGAGCGCATCGCGTAGATTGAACCCAGGAATTGATCTACCAGAACCCTTGATATCACCAGTATTTCCCCGTGCAAAAACCAGTACGGGCCGGTGAAGCTGATCTTTGAGACGCGAGGCAATCAGGCCAATAACGCCCTGATGCCAATCCGGATGATACAGGCACAGGCTATAGTTCATCGGTTGATCATCACCCGGTGGGGCTGCCGCCAGTTGTTGCAGGTCAATATCAGCGAGCTTGCTCAAGGCTTCTGCGCGCATGCCGATCTCGATTTCACGGCGCTGCTGGTTCAGTTCGTCCAGTTGCACGGCAAGTTGCATTGCGGTGGATTCATCCGCCACCATCAAGCATTCTATTCCCTGGGACATGTCTTCCAGTCTGCCGGCAGCATTTAATCGAGGCGCAAGCATGAAACCCAGCTCATAGGTCGTAACACGTGACAGATCGCGCTTGGCAACCTGACATAATGCGCGGATACCAGGACAACACTGCCCTTTGCGAATACGCCGCAAACCCTGCTGCACCAGAATCTGGTTGACACCGTTGAGTCTGACGACATCAGCTACCGTTCCCAGTGCCACCAGATCAAGCAAATTGGCAAGGTTTGGTTCTTTATCATCTGCGGCAAACTGTCCCCGGTTGCGTAATTCGGCACGTAACGCAAGCATCACGTAAAAGATCACACCCACTCCGGCAAGCTGTTTGTCGGGAAAATCGCAACCTGGCTGATTGGGATTGACGATTACTGCCGCTTCAGGCAAATGTGCTCCCGGCAGATGATGGTCGGTGATATAAACGTCCATGCCCAGCGCTTTGGCAGCGGCAACTCCTTCTACGCTGGCGATACCGTTATCGACTGTGATCAGGATGTCCGGCCGGCTCGCACAGTTTGCTGCCAGCTCGACGATTTCAGGTGTCAGCCCATAACCATATTCAAAACGATTGGGTACCAGATAATCGACCACCGCACCAAACTGGCGCAGCGCACGCAATGCCACGGCGCAGGCGGTCGCGCCATCGGCATCGTAATCGGCGACAATGAGAAGCTTTTTTTGGGCGGCGATGGCATCCGCAAGCAACTGTGCGATACGCTGACTGTTTTTTAAACAAGTAAAGGGCGTTACTCTCGCCAGTGCGGTATCAAGTTCAGCCGGTCCTCCAATCCCACGGGCAGCCAGCACCCGCGCTAGCACAGGCGACAAACCATGTGCATGCAATGCGGCAAAAGCCGGGACAGGAAATTCACGAACAACGATACTGACCATAGTGCCAATATTTTAGCATCTGGCTGCAATAGGGCAGGGTAATTCACGGCATGCAAAAACAGAGTGCGCTACGCTTATTTCCTTATAGAGCACCTCTAAAAATTCAGAGTTCTAAACAAGGCTAGGCTCGAATAAAAAATATTTATGCAGCATATAATTGATAAATAGGGAATATTTTTTATAAGCAACACAGTATTATGATGAGATGGGGTAAACACGCAATCTCCGAAGGGGGTGCTCGCAAATGTAGATTTTTAGAGGTGCCCTTTATCTGCCCAGACTCCTGCCACTACGCTCAATTTCGAACTGCAGGAAATCCGCGAGTCGTCTGGCCTCGTTGATCTCGTCGTGTGGCACCAGCAAGTACCGCCACGACTTGGTGCCGACGGTTGCTGCGTGATCCGAAGCGTGCTTGCACCAGCGTGCAGCGGCAGCAGCCTTGGCCTGAACCTCTTGGGTGTTGATGTCGACTCTCGCCTTGGTTTCCACCATGAATATCATCGAGTTCGTTTCTGCCACGAAGTCAGGGATGTACTCCGGCTGCTCCGTGCCCAGCTTGTAATAGATTTGGAACTGTCCCTTGGCGGGTTTGAACCACTTCAAGGTATCGCGCTCCAGGATGATGGCAAAGCGGCGCTCGGTGTCAGAGTCAAATTTCTGCAGCGGATACAGGCACCGCGAGAAACCGCCGAATAGCATCTGCTTGATACGCCCGGTTTCGATCAACGTTTCACGGAAATGGTGCGCCGTCTGTCCTGCCGTGGCCGTGTAGTTGCAGGACTTCAGTTCGGTAAAGCCTCGACTGACCTGCACTTCGTACTCGGTCGCTTCTTCCCAAAAGTGCGCCATCATCTGCGCGTGAATCTCGCGGGCGATCAGGCGACGATCCCGATCCAGCACGCTGCGCGCCTCAATCTCGGACAGATACCCCAGCAGATGCTGAACCATTTGCCCCGCGAGGTCGTACAGCAGATCGGCATGGGTGAAGTAGTCGATGTCATCAAAGTCCACCAGTGCGTGGACGATGTAGTCTTCTGGCCGTTGCTCTTTAAGACCGACCTCGGATGCCAGCGTGTCTTGCTCGTTGGTGTGCAGGTTGTGAATGATGATCTCGCGCTCACCCGGCTGCAGGTGCAACTGGGCCACATCAAGCTTGAACGGATGAAAGCCAGTGGTGACTTCACCGGTCGGCACCACGGCGATGCGGGGAATGTCGATGGTCTGCTGAACGACAATCTCCGTCGTTTTTGCCACCACGGCTGACAGATCAAGCTTCGGCTGCCCGTCATCGACGCCCGCCAGCAAGTTGCCTTGCATCGGCTTCAAGCGCTCAGTGACTTCGGCCAGGATGGCTGATTGAACCTTGGGGGTGAGCAGTGCGCTGCTGGTGGGCACCAGATCGCGTCTGACTTCGTACTTTCCAATCACCTCCATCACGACGCGAGCTGCCTGTCGCTCCGCTTCCGTGGTGAAGACGGGGGCGGGTGCCGGGGCCGTCGGAGCCGTACCGGCGTTGGTCGGAGCACCGGCCACCACGGGCGCATCGGTCAGGCCCAGACGCGTCAATGCGCCCGAGCCAACTTGCACGCTGACTTTTTTATCGTCAGCGCTTGGCGCATCGAGGATGACTTGCTTCAGACGAATGGGCGAGTCGCCACGGTTCGCCTCGTCGATGATTTCCTGAAACTTGTCGTGTGCGACGATGTTCAGGCGATCCACCGCCGCCACACCGGTTCGCTTGCCGTAAGGTAGACGCAGGCCACGACCGATGGACTGCTCGATCAGCGTGCGGGCATTGGCAGCACGCAGCGGCACGATGGTGTAGAGGTTGGTCACGTCCCAGCCTTCCTTGAGCATATTGACGTGAATCACGATCTCGGTTGGCTCGTCCACGCTTTCTACTGCGAGCAGGCGCGTGATCATCTTTTCCTCTTCCGCACCCGTGCGGCTGGAGTCGACCTGAATCACCTTGCCCTGATAACGCGCATCAAAGAAGGCTTCCGATTCCAGAAGCGTCAAAAGTTGCCCAGCGTGAGTGGTATCGCGTGCGATCACAAGAATGAAAGGCTTCTCCACCTTGACGCCGTTCTCGCGGGCATAGGTCAACAATTCGACCTTGGTGGTCTCGTGCAGGCGCACACCATCCTCCAGTTTGATCTTTTCGATCTCCTCCGGCGTGTGCGCCTTGGCGTCGAAGTTGCGCTGGGTAACGACGGCAGGCTCTTTGACGAAACCATCTTCCATTGCCCGCGCTAACGGGTAGTCCATCACCACGTTTTTGAACGGCACGGGGCCGCGCGTGGATTCCACAAACGGTGTCGCCGTCACCTCGAGGCCGAACAGCGGCTTCAGCTCATTGATGGAGCGCACGCCAGCGCTGGCGCGATAACGGTGCGATTCGTCCATCAACAACACGAGATCTGACAGGTTTGCCAAATGATTGAAGTAGCTGTCTCCCAGCACCTCTTTCATCCGTTTAATGCGTGGTTCCTTGCCGCCCCGCACCTCGGAGTTGATTTTGGAGATGTTAAAAATGTTGATGCGCACGTCATGGGCGAAGCCCATCATCTGATCTTGAACAGCCGCGCCAGTCAGGTCGTAGTTGTCGCCGGTGATGATCAGCGGGGACTGCTGCGCAAACTCGGCAATGCCCTTGAACACGTATTTCGACGCGCTGCGCGTGAAGTCGGTGATCAGCTTGTTGTAGATTGTCAGGTTGGGGGCCAGTACGAAGAAGTTATTGATGCCGTGCGCCAGATGCAGGTACGCGATGAACGCGCCCATCAGGCGGGTCTTACCGACGCCGGTGGCGAGCGCGAAGCACAACGACGGAAACTCCCGCTCGAAGTCCTCCAGTGTTGGGAACTCAGCCTTCAGGGTGGAGAGAATCGCCGCCACATCCTGCTCATGACCGAGCAGATCTGGGGCGGCCTCAAGCGCACGCACCAATTTCGAGAGAGATTCCGCCTGTGGAGGCCGAAGAGACAATCGGCCGACAACTGCATTCAGGACGCGTGCGTTCATTATTCGTCCTCCCCAAGCAGTCCGCCCTGTCCGGGTGCGGCCTTCTTGATCTTCGAAGGTTTATTGGTACTGGCATCAGCAGTGAGTTCTGATTTCTCAATCTGAGCCATCGGCAGGTTTGCGACGTTCAAGCTATAGTCGTCGTGACCCCACTCGCAACGGGCCAACACCATCTTGGGGATCTTCTTCAGCGTCAGGTTTGGCCAGCGCTCAGATGCTTTGGCTGCAGTTACACTATGAAACGCGGCGCAGCACACCAGCAAGCTCTGGTCGGTGCCAACTTCGTCGGAGAGTGTTTGCAATTGTTCAGAAGAGAGGTTCTGTGTTGTAACGTAAATGAAATCACGCTCGCTGGAGTTTCCGTGCTGCCACCATTGGACCTCAGACGGTGCATAGGTAAACCCCTCAATCTTGCAGAGAGCCTCAGCCAAGTGCGCGGCGTTGTAATCGGGATTAACGACAGGGTTGCCCCAGCGATCGTTAATGATCAGGCTTGGGGCGAGCTTGTAGTAGCGGAAGCCGCCGCCGCCTTGCCAGTTCACAGCCTCGGTTATGCCGCCTTTGTCCTCACCGTCGATGACTTTTTTCAGGCGTGGAATGATGTGGGTGTGGCAGTGCTCTCCCAACTCGACCATGATCCAGCGGCGACCCATTTTATGGGCGACTGCGCCAGTTGTTCCAGAACCAGCAAAAGAGTCTATGACCCAATCTCCGGGCTGAGTCGATAGCGCTAATACCCTTTGAATGAGCCTTTCTGGCTTGGGAGTATCAAAATACTCTACATCAACGAACCCTCTTACCTCGCCACTCGCCTCGCGAGTAGTGCCAACGTCTGTTGAAAGCCACAAGGTTTCTGGAACCCGCCCTTCTTGATCAGCAAGATATATTTTTCGAATAATTCGCGACTCGTCAGCAGAGAATTTAATTTTCCCCTCCGCTAGCTCGCGCTCAAATGTGTCCTTACTGAATCTCCATCCTTTAGGCGGATGCTTAATTAGCTTTCCGCCTGGAGTTTCAATGTCATACATCAAATTCGGACGCACAAGAGAGTTCCTAACATCTCCTGCTCTCCATAAGCCTCTCGGGTCATTATCTGGATTTGAATAATTGACGTTGTGTTCTTCAGTGCGTGGCAAGTCTTTCAAAAGAAAACTATCTGATTTTTTATACGCCAAAACGTAGTTGTGATGAACTGAAAACTTACCGCTATATCCTTTTCCCTGAACGCTATGCTGCCAAATTGAAGAAGCAATAAAGTTTCTTCTACCAAAAATCTCATCGCATAGAACCTTGAGATAATGCGCTTCATTGTCATCAATCGTGATCCATAGCGAGCCATCTTCGGAAAGTAAGCGTCGAATAATCTCCAGCCGGTCACGCATCAATCCAAGCCAGATCGAATGCTCCAGTCCATCATCGTAATGGGTGAATGCACTGCCGGTGTTGTAGGGTGGATCGATGAAAACGCATTTCACCTTACCGGTAAATTCCTGCTCCAGTGCCTTCAGCGCCAGCAGGTTGTCGCCGAAGATCAACCGGTTATCAAAGATATCGTTGTCCGACACCCGATGCTTGGCGTGATAGGACTTATCCGGGTCTTCGACCAGGATGCGCGGCTCCAGCTTGGGGCGCTTCTCCTTGCCGATCCACGTGAGTTCTAGTTTTTGTTTGCTCATAATCTGTTTCTCATAATTGCGGCGCGCGGCTCGCTAAAAAATCAATCAGGCGCTTTCGTGGGTAAGCATCCGCCGCGCTGTGAATATTGCGCAGAGGGACTATCGCCGGATCAGCAGCCAGCGCGAAATGTTTTTCTAGCAAGTCGGCCAAGAAGGCTGTGACGTGGCTTTGGTTACGGAAGTAGGCCAGCGGCCCTTCGAAATGCAGACGTTGCCCCGCGAGGTCAAACATCTCTTGTCGGAGCTGGTCAAGTGGTTGGCTAATCAGCGCCGGAATCGTGGCCGGGTCAATGACGTTTGCCGCGCCAAGTCGATTACGCAAGCGCTTCATCATGGCCGCTGTGATGACATAGACACCGTGGCGGTAAACCAAGCGCTCCTGACTGCGCACGGGAGCAGTTTGCTCGTAGCCCAATACGAGGGGGCGAATGGCGCGATGACACAAGACCGCATTGATCAGCATCGCGCCCGTCAACGCAGCAGGAAACAGTGCCTGATATTCGGACGAGTCTGGATTGGCAAGTCTTGCAGGTTCGCTCTTTAACCAAACTACGTAGCGCGGATCGTTCTGCTGCAACGCCAGCGCTCGCAGTGCTTCGTCGAGCGTAATGGCCTTGGCACCAGTCGCTGCTACAACTTCGGGGCGGTAGTGATAGTCGAAGCCAAGGTGCGCAACCTCTTGCCGCAGGCGCTCTTGGTTCTCATCAAGCGACGCGAAGTTGGCCATTTGCACGGGGTTTTGATGGTTGCGAGCCTTGGTTACTCGCTTGCCAAACGGCCCATCAGCCGGAGCCTTGATCAAGGTGAGCATGACTTTCGCATCATCGATACTCTTGCCCGGATGCTGGCGTACAAACTCGGCGGCCGACGCCACCGTTTGCGCTCCGTTGATGATGGACAGGCCACGAACCTTGAACTTTTTGACGCCGCTTTTACTCGCCTTCGGATCGATCAGATCACAGACCGCCGTGACGCCGTTGTTGAGGTAAAAAAAGTCCTCGGGCTTGTCGTGCAAGGTCGCCTTGATGGCCTTGTTAACGTCGGACTTGCTGCTGCCCAGAAAGTAGCGGATGTTGCGCTCGTACAGCGCCTTGCCGTGGTTCTGATGCAGCGCGACCAGATCAGTCAGACGTGCCACACCGTAGTAGGTGGTGCGCGGTGTTTCGATTTTCTCGTATTTGTGCAGCGTGATATCGGTATGCACCGGCTGGTACGCTTGCTCGGCGAGCAGGTCGCGGGTGATTTCGGCCGCCGTGTAGTACTCCACCTGCTTCGCCAGCCGCTCTTCGTCGAGGTCTTCGTCATCGAGCAGTGCTTGCAAGGCATCGCTAGCAGTTTTGGAAACGCCGTCGCCCGTATAAGGAACCACGAGTTTGATGTGACTGCACGAGTCGAGCGCGGCCTCGAGATCGGTTTTGCGGTTCTGGACATTGGCATTGAATGCCGCGAAGTCCTGCTTGAGCAGGAGGCGCACACCTTCACAAAATGGCAGCACATCTTCCTGCTTGAATTGCTCCGACTCTTTCAGCTTGGTTTGCACCAGATAGAGCGTTTCAGACTTGGCGTCGTAATAGATGGCGTCAATGCCTTTGTCCTGAAAATCATCCACCACGGCGGCAGCAGCAATTTGGGGAGTCAGATCAAGCAACTTATGCAAGGCGAAGGCGCTAAACGCCCGTGAAAGCTGCTTGGCAGATTGGTCTGCGGCTGACTTCTTGGCATCCAGCAGTGGCGGCAGGAACGGGACGAACCGATCCGCCAGCACCTTCTTCAGAATGGTCATGTATTGAGGTTCGAGCGCCGCCATCACACCAACTCCCATTCGATGGTGAAGAGCGTTTGTTCCTCAACCTGCTGCTGCAGCTGGACTTCAAGCTGGGTGATGAGGTCGTTGCGCTGAGCCTCAATTTCATCCTGCCGACTAAAGAGTTCACGGCGTAGATTGCTGCGTTTGCCCTCAAGTTCACGCTGGCGCTTTTGCCAGTTCAGCTTTTCATCAAGCGTTGGGGCCGTGGCCGCTGTTCTGCGAATTTCTTTGATTTCTCGATCAATCTCTTTAATTGACTGCTCCAGCCCCAGCTTCAAATCGTCGGTCCACGCGTCGAGCTTTTCAACTTCCTGCTCAAAGTAGCCGAGATTGCGTTGATTGATCTCGCGCAGGACTTGCACCTTCCGGCCGTCCAGATCCGCTGCGAGCGTGCCGTCCATTGTCGAAAGAAGGCCAGCCGCTTTTTGGTGTGCGGGCAAGCGCAGCAATTTTTCCGGATCACCCTCGGAAAGTAGCAAGCCTTGGTCGGTGGCGGCGGCGACGATCAGATGCTGCTCCTGCTGGCCAAGTGCATCAACGGAAATCAGGTTGACCGTCAGCCATCCGGTTTGTCCCCGATGAGCTTTGAGCGTGCTGACCTGCGTGCCGTGAGCTTCGTAATCGAAAACCAGCCGAGCATTTGGCAAGTCGCGGGATTTGGCTTGTGCAATAACCCATTCGGCCAGCGGGTGGCCGATTCGATAAAGGTGAGAATCACCGCTGCGACGAGGCAGTTCATAGCACCCCAAAGGGATGGCAGCAGGCGCAACCCCCTCAAGGCCTGCGCAGGGCGATTGCCGCAATCTGAATCCATCGGCATCGAAATCAGCGCAATTTTGATACTGGCCAAGCTCTGCCCTGGTCAAATCCATCAGCATCCGCTCGTATCGGTTCCGTGCTTTGCTGCTGTCGCCGGCACGAATACGAAGTTTGTCCTGCACTTCTTCGTCGAAATTCTCCAGTAGAAGCTGGCGGGTCTTGACCATTGCTTCATTGATCTCACCGGACAGGTCGAGCTGCAATTGCTCGAAACTGCTCTTGATGGCTTCAGGGTCGCGACAGTTTTGGTAGATGTCAGCGATGCGTCGCTCGAAGTCCACGCCGGAGCCGATTGCGCCCAGCACTTCATCGCTGGCACCAAAAACGCCTTCAAAGAGCTGGAATTTCTGCGCCAGCAATTCGTACACACGCGCATCGGCCTCATTGCTGCGGTCGACAAAATTGACCACCACGACATCGAACTTCTGCCCGTACCGATGGCAGCGACCAATACGTTGTTCGATCCGCTGCGGATTCCAGGGCAGATCGTAGTTAATGACCAAGGAGCAGAACTGGAGGTTGATGCCTTCCGCGCCCGCCTCGGTCGCGATCATGACGGTGCCGCGCTCCTGAAAATGCTCGACCAAGGCAGCACGCGTATCAGCCGTCTTGGAGCCAGAGATTTTGTCGGTTCCCTTATGCCGCACCAGCCAATCCTTGTAGACCGCCTGAGCTCGAGCATCACTGTTCGTGCCGTTGAAGAGGACGATGCCCTCGCCGTGGTGCGTGTCAGCCAGCAGCGACAACAGGTACTCTTGCGTGCGCCGGGACTCCGTGAAAATAATTGCCTTCTTGGGTGCGCCCAACCGATCCAGTTCAGCAAATGCGCGCTCCAGGGCCGTCAAAAGTGCTTTGCCCTTAGCGTTGTCGCGGATGTCGGTCGCCAGTGATTTGAAGTGCCGAAGCTCCTCAATTTCCTGGGCTACGGCATCGCGCTCATTCCTCGCCGGGGGTGCGCTGCCGGAATCCTGATCATTCCACTCGTCGGCGCGCTCTTCTGCAATCGCATCGAGCGACTCATAGTCCTCGTCCAACGCTTCGGCGAGGTCGGGAATATTCGTGGTGTCATCGAGCACCCCTTGCAGTCGCTTGGCCATCGTTTCCAATGCGCCAGCGATTGCGTGGGTTGAAGAGGCGAGCAACTTCCACAACACCAACGAGATCAGTTGTCGCTGCCCATCCGGCAACGCTTTTAGATTCGGGCGACGCAGATAATCTGCGACGAGGGCAGACAGTTCGCGCTCCTCGGTCGACGGTGTAAATTCTTCAACGATGGCGCGGCGGGCCGTGTAGGGAACGTACTGCTGCACTTGCCGACGCAAGGTGCGTTTGCAGATTGGCGCAATACGAGAGCGCAGTGCGGCAAAGGCCTGCTCTCTGTTTGTTTGGGTGAATTGAGCACGAAAGCTATCGAGATCACCGAACACACGGTCGTCAATCATGCTCGCTAACCCATATAGTTCGAGCAAGGAGTTCTGTAGCGGCGTTGCTGTCAGAAGCACCTTTGAATGAACATGCGCGAGGGCTTCCTTGATCGTTTTGGCGATGACGTTGCTTGTCTTGTAAACATTGCGTAGCCGGTGCGCCTCGTCGAGCACGACCAGATCCCAGTTGATGTCCTTAATGTCGGCAGCCTTGGCCTTTGCAAACTGGTACGAGCAAATGATAGGCCCCGTTTGTGGCAAACCGGGCATCAAAAAGGGGTTCTGGCTTTCCTGTTTACGGATCGTGTTGTAGTTTTTGGTTTCAAGAATCAGGCTCTGCAGATTGAATTTATCCTGCAGTTCCTGGTGCCATTGCTTGCGCAAGTTAGCAGGGACGATGATCAGCAGGCGGCGACGGCGCTCGGCCCAGCGCTGTGAGATGACAAGACCCGCTTCAATCGTCTTTCCGAGTCCAACCTCGTCGGCCAGGATCACGCCGCGAGAAAGTGGGTTCGTGCAGGCGAACAATGCGGCCTCGACCTGGTGGGGGTTGAGATCGACCTGTGAGTCCACCAGAGTGGACGCCAACGATTCCACCGTGCCGCCGGCCGCACGTCGAGTCAGCAGCCAGGCGAAGTACTGGCCTTGGTGTGGTGTCAGAAGTGGCTGTGTTATCAACGACGACTTTCCTTTGGTTTTCTCAGGAATTTCATTCTGTTATTAGCTTGGTGCATACTTGCAATAGTATTGGCATACCATGTTATGGGTACCTCTAAAAATCCACATTTGCGAGCATCTCCTTCGGGGATTGCCTGTTTACCCCGTCTCGTCACAATGCTGTGCTGCTTATAAAAAATGTTTCCTTACATATCAATCATATGCTGCGTCAATATTTTTATTCGAGACTAGCTTTGTTTAGAGCTCTGAATTTTTAGAGGCGCCCTTATGGATTTTCCTCTTTTATTTCTGTAAGACATTCGTAAGAACCTGTCAAAAAGTCTGTCTGTTACTCTGCTGGATTGCGCTCACTTCCTTCATAGATGTGTTGGAATTGTCAGCGAACGTTCCGCTTAGGTGACAGGAGAGATTGAGAGATACGGTGATTATGACCTATTGCAGCACTGATCATGAGCCCGAGCCGCGCAACATCGTCGGACTACTGCAACGAGTTTACGCAATGCAATAGCATCGCTACGCTGGCGACAAACCATACGCAGTAATGTACCGCATAAGCCGGTGCCGGCAACTCATGAGCGACGATACTGACCATCGGAGGGTTACCAAATTTAACTAATTCTCCCACATTGCACCGCCATCTACTAGGTACCTGTCGAATTTAAGACTAGCCTACTGTGCCAGTGGGATAACGGCTCAGGTTTTCTCAATTTCTCGTTACAGAGTCTCGCTATGCGCCTAAAAATTGAGAAAATCTGCTCTCGTCCTTCCACTTGGCTCGCTACGATTGCTTAAGTCCGACAGACTCCCGGGAATTGGGTTGGGAGGCGAGGAATCGCTGTCCGCCCGGGTAAGACAATATGAAGAAAAGTTGGGGAGATAATACTTATGAAGCTTTATCAGCAGGAGATCAGACGGTCAGTCCCTTTGGATTGTATAGCTCAGCCTGACCGGCCGCACCACGAAGTGCCTGTAATGATTGTCTGGTCTGCCTCAGCCAATGGGCGAGGATAGTTTCGTTTGTCTGGTTCAACTGTTTGGCTGATTGGAGCAAGGCTTGGCATTGTTGGGCAATATTGGTCGTAGGTGGCAGTAAGACATTAAATTCCGCCGTTTCAATCTGAGAATTGCTGGCAGTCAATAACTGGCTGCGCTCTTCATGCAATTGCATCAGTTGGTTGACGATCGATATTTTCTTTATGCTCAACAAGGTAAGTACTTCAATATCTCCGTTGATCAGAGCGCCCTGCTCGCGCTTGAGCAGGGCAACAAAGGTTTCGGCATACTCAAGCTCAAGCTGCAGAATGCCATTTAATTCTTCTGTTTTCATTGCGGATCAATAGCAAGTATCACTTGCTGGATGTTTCCTGTCTTGCCAGAATTAGCTCCCTGACCGATTCAAGCAGGCGGTCAGCTACGACTTCAGGGTTGACTTTGAAGCGACCTTCGCTAATGGCAAGTTTGATTTCTGAAATTTTGGCCGTGTCGATAACTTCGCTACTGTTATTAAGCGCTTGTGCAAATGTGCCATTTGTACCGACATGTACGTTAGTCTCTGTCTTGGTAGCTGATTGTCTGGCCGGAGCAGAGTGATCTGTTTTTTTAGTTTCATTGCCAGCAACGATGCTTGCCCGATCGCGAGTGGTATGATTGATTTTCAAGGTTATATTCCTTTTGGTAATAGATGCCAGAGTAATGCATTGTTTAACGGTAACTGGTCGTGGAACTTTAGCGCTATTATTGTTCTTTCAAAAATGATGCTACGGATGGAGGCATCTCTAAAAATTCAGAGTTCTAAGCAAGACCAGGCGTGAATACAAAATGTTGACACAATATATATTTGACGGGAGTAAAAAACCTCCTATAAGAAATATCGGTGGCGTATAGGAAAAATAAAGGCCCTTTTTCATAAGAACCGAATGTACCGAGAAACGGTTTGGTCGTCAACCTGACCAGAAAGCCATCCGAAATTCGTAAAATTTGTATCCAATCAGCAGCAAAAAGTGCCGACTCTGCTTCATTCTTTCCTTCACATCAAAGATGCGCAAGGAGGGATGTCGACGCATTCAGGACATGAACAGAAAAGATCGACCTGGTTCAGACGACAAACGCGAAAGGATCAAAAACCTAGTAACTGTAGTTTTCAGCATGCTGCCGCCTGAAACATCAATCCCGTGTGTCCGCACATTTTATGAAAATGGATAGCAGACCAGTTTTCTTCGGCCACGCTAATTTCGGCAGCATCATTTTTTGAGCTTGCCGGCTATCCAACAACTAGCGCAAATGAGTGGTGCCGTCGAAGCAGATGAGACGTTCTTTCTTGAATCCTTAAAGGGGAAACGTCACTTGTTCAGGATTGCTCGAAAGCTGTTTGGACCGGCGCAGAATGATTGATCGCCTCGGCCAAGATATCATACCAACAGCTTGTTTTATCTGATCTTATGGAAGGCTAAGGTAGTTTCAACGGCTAATTGCGACATGGCTTTTTAGTAATGGGCAATGCCCGGAAATTGCTTGGCGGCATGATAAATCATCTAGGTAATTGGATGCCTGCCGCAAATACTCTAGAAACGTCTGCGTTACAATCGACAACTGCTTGCCGGATGGATACGCAAAGTACCAATGTCGTTCAATGGGGAATCCTTCAACATCAAGTATCGCAAGTTGCCCCATCGGCGCATCAAGTGCTAAGGTATGCCGAGATAAGACAGCGATACCCAATCTGCCGATAATAGCCTGCTTAATCGCTTCGTTGCTGCCCAATTCCATGCGGACCTTCAATTTATAGCCATGTTCTAGAAAAAATCGCTCTGTTGCCATTCTCGTTCCAGAGCCCGGTTCACGCATGACAAAGCGTTCATCGCAGATGCGCTCAATGCTGATCTTTTTTTCGCGAGACAATGGGTGATCGGCGGATGCCAGCACAACCAACGGGTTGTCCAAAAATACTTCCGCTACGGCATCAACAGCATCCGGGACTTGCCCCAAGATATATAGATCGTCTTGATTACTGCTTAATCTTTCCAGAACCCGCTCGCGATTCGTCACTATCAGTGCAACGTCTATGCCGGGATATTCCTGGCAAAACATGCCCAATAAACGTGGCGTAAAATATTTCGCGGTAGTGATCACCGCAAGCCGCAGTTTTCCTGATTTCAAGCCTTTCATATCCGACGCGATCATTTCAAAACGGGAAAAATGCTCAAAAACTCCCAGGCAGGTTTGATATAGCTCTTTTCCAGCATCGGTCAGATAGATTTTTTTACCAATTTGTTCAAACAAAGGTAGTCCAATATCATCTGTCAGCTTCTTAATTTGCATCGATACCGTCGGCTGTGTCAAGAATAACTCTTCGGCGGCACGAGTAAAGCTTTTCAAGCGAGCAATCGCTTCAAAAACCTCAAGTTGTCGCAAAGTGCTGTGACGCATGAGTCTCTCCTTTTATTATTGGCCAATAAAGAATCTATCATAGATAGAAGTCTATCTAAACAATAGAAACATTTGATTGTTATTTATGGTTCAAAAATTCTACTATATTTTCACCCGCTGATATCTACTTCCTAACTAAAGTTTACGGCGCGGGTTTTTCAATAACTTGGAGAAAATTATGACTTCAGAAACCATTAAAGAAGGTAAAGAACGTTACAAATCCGGCGTCATTCCGTACAAAAAAATGGGCTATTGGGAACCCGATTACAAACCAAAGGACACCGATGTTATTGCCATGTTCCGGATTACTCCGCAGCCAGGCGTAGATCATGAAGAGGCAGCTGCTGCAGTTGCAGGCGAATCTTCCACCGCGACCTGGACCGTTGTCTGGACTGATCGGCTAACCGCTTGTGAACTTTATCGTGCCAAAGCATATAAGTCCGAGCTGGTGCCAAACACGGGGCCAGGTACTGACAACGAAGCACAATACTTTGCCTATATTGCTTATGATATCGATTTATTCGAAGAAGGCTCAATCGCAAACTTAACCGCTTCCATTATTGGTAACGTATTTGGCTTCAAAGCAGTCAAAGCACTGCGCCTTGAAGATATGCGTATTCCAGTAGCTTACCTCAAAACTTTCCAGGGTCCTGCAACCGGTATCGTGGTTGAGCGTGAACGCTTGGATAAATTTGGCCGCCCATTACTTGGCGCCACCACTAAACCAAAACTGGGTCTCTCGGGCAGGAACTACGGTCGTGTAGTTTATGAAGGGCTTAAAGGCGGCCTGGATTTCATGAAAGATGATGAGAATATTAATTCACAGCCTTTTATGCATTGGCGCGATCGTTTTCTGTATTGCATGGAAGCAGTGAATAAAGCATCTGCGGCCACGGGTGAAGTCAAAGGGCATTATCTGAATGTTACGGCCGGCACGATGGAAGACATGTATGAAAGAGCGGAGTTTGCAAAATCTCTGGGTTCAGTCATTGTCATGATCGATCTGGTGGTCGGCTACACCGCGATTCAGTCGATGGCAAAGTGGGCACGTAGGAACGACATGATATTGCATCTGCATCGCGCAGGTAATTCGACCTATTCGCGCCAAAAAAATCACGGCATGAACTTCCGTGTGATTTGTAAATGGATGCGTATGGCGGGTGTCGATCATATTCATGCAGGCACCGTTGTGGGCAAGCTCGAAGGTGATCCGCTGATGATCAAGGGCTTTTACGACACCTTGCGCGAAACACATACTGACAAAAGTCTGGAACATGGATTGTTCTTTGATCAAGACTGGGCATCATTGAATAAATGTATGCCGGTTGCTTCAGGGGGTATTCATGCAGGCCAGATGCATCAGTTGATCGATTATCTCGGCGAAGATGTGATACTGCAGTTCGGTGGCGGTACCATTGGACACCCTCAAGGCATTCAGGCTGGGGCAGTAGCAAACCGTGTCGCACTCGAAGCGATGGTTCTTGCTCGTAATGAAGGCCGAGATTACGTCAAAGAAGGGCCGCAAATTCTTGCCGATGCCGCCAAGTGGTGTACGCCGCTCAAACAAGCGTTGGATACGTGGAAAGATGTCACCTTTAACTATGATTCTACGGATACCGCTGACTTTGTGCCATCCACGACTGCAAGCGTTTAACCATTTTAGGAGAAACAATTATGATGACCAATATCGGTAGCGTACTTACACAGGGGCAGTTTTCTTTCCTGCCTCCGTTGACTGACAAGCAAATTTCAACACAGCTCAAGTATGCGTTGAACAATGGCTGGGCAATCGGAATTGAATATACGGACGATCCTCATCCACGTAACACGTACTGGGAAATGTTTGGTAATCCTATGTTTGACTTGAAAGATCCGGCAGGAATTTTGATGGAAATTAATAGCTGCCGCAAAACTTTTCCAAATCACTATATCCGTGTAACTGCGTTTAACTCAGAACGCGGCGTTGAGAGTCCAACAATGTCATATATAGTCAATCGGCCGGAGAAAGAACCGGGTTTTCGTTTAGTACGCCAAGAGGGTGCGGGACGGAGCGTTAGTTATACTATTCACTCCTATGCAACCGACAAACCGGAAGCTGAACGCTACTAGCGGCAAGCCATTCCTCTCTTCCTTAAGAAGAGAGGAATAATTAACTACGCAAAAGTAGCCGCATAATAAATTTCTTTGCATTCAACAAAAAGTCCTAATTATTAAATTAATACAATAGATATATACTGCCAGTATCTATCCTATAGAGATGATCAGACATGTCTAAGCAAACTAAAAACTTAACATCGACTCAAGATACATCGATTGATTTGGATGCAGAGTTCCAAGCGTCTAATATCCAGGAAGTGCTGGATAAGCTAGATCGGGAGTTGATTGGTTTAATCCCTGTGAAAACTCGCATTCGTGAAACCGCAGCATTGTTGCTGGTCGATCGCGTTCGCAAAAAACTAGAATTATCTGCAGGTGCACCCAGTCTGCACATGTGTTTTACTGGGAATCCTGGTACGGGAAAAACGACGGTAGCTCTGCGTATGGCAGAAATCTTACACCGCTTGGGCTATGTACGTGAAGGGCATCTGGTTTCGGTAACTCGAGATGACTTGGTCGGCCAATATATTGGACATACCGCACCAAAAACAAAAGAAGTAATTAAAAAAGCGATGGGGGGAGTTCTTTTCATCGATGAGGCCTATTACCTTTATAAGCCGGAGAACGAACGTGATTATGGCGCAGAATCAATAGAAATTCTGCTGCAAACGATGGAAAATAACCGTGAAGATTTGGTCGTTATTCTGGCGGGGTATAAAGATCGCATGGATAAATTCTTTCATAGCAATCCCGGCATGCGCTCGCGTATAGCGCACCACATAGATTTTCCGGATTATGGTGCAGATGAGTTGGTCGCGATCGCCAAGTTAATGCTAGCAAGCCAGAATTACAGCTTCAGTACAGCCGGGGAAGAGGCGTTCGGGAAATATATTCGCCTGCGTATGAAGTCAGAGCATTTTGCCAATGCGCGCTCGGTTCGTAACGCGCTTGATCGTGCTCGGTTGCGGCAAGCAAATCGACTATTTTCCGGAACAAAGAAATCACTATCCAAAACTGATCTCATCACATTAGAAGCGGAAGATATTTTGGCGAGTCGCGTTTTTCTTGAAAGTGCCTCGGATATTGAGCCCAAAACAAAAAATAAAAAATAAAAATTACAATATCTTGATAGCGATGGAAACGCTGACTCTCCCTTGGCGAGTTTTTCCCAAAACGATGGAATCGGCTTGTTATAACCGCGGGCGACTTGCGCTGCTACGCTTAGGCTGTCCACTGCGAGTTACATTACAGCAGCATCGTGGATTAGAAGTCATTCTAGACAAGGCCATGTGGCTATGTGTAGATAGTAATACAGATGATCAGCCCATTCTGGCATGGCGCGAGTTTCAGATTCGTGGGCGACATAGTTTACACCTGCCCGTTTCTTGTGAATTGTGGCTATACCATAGCTGCGCAGGCCTTATCATGGGGTCGGCTCTGGATGATTTGGATCAGGCACTTGAAGGAATCATGCGTTGAGCTAATTTTTATTCACACCCCTAAATTTCAGAGGATAAAAATGCCACTTGTAGATATGCGCGATATGTTGAAGCATGCTTATCAAAATAACTACGCAATTGGTGGTTTTGGACTGGTAAGCTTGGACTTCTTGGAAGCTATTATCATGACAGCCGAGCTCTGTCGTTCACCAGTTATTCTCAATCTTTCTGAGCCGCTCTTCCATCAACATGATTTTGGTCTGATTATGCCGGCTGTCGAACGAGCTGCGCATCACGCCAAAGTGCCGGTTGCTATCCATTTTGATCATGCAAAGAAGCATGAATCCATCGTTCAAGCGATTAATCTTGGTTGCAACAGTGTCATGCTGGATGTTTCTTCAGAAACATTTCCAGTCAATATCACTCAAACCAGTCGTGTTACAGAAGTAGCGCATGCCTGCGGGACAGCAGTTGAAGGGATACTCGGTTTTGTAGGTGGTGTGGAGGGAGAAAATGCAATCAATAATCTGGGAGAAGTCGTCTATACCTCTTCAGAAGAAGCTAAAGTGTATGTTGAGCGCACCAAAATTGATTTCCTTGCTGTTTCCGTTGGTACAATCCATGGCCGCCAGCCCAGTCGCAGCACTAAATTAGACTTCAAACGCCTGAAGCGCATTAACGATGAACTCGACATTCCGCTGGTGCTGCATGGCGGAAGTGGATTAGTTGAAGAGCAGTACCATAAGCTGATTTTAAATGGTGTTGCTAAAATTAACTGTTACACGGAACTTTCCGATATCGCTGCCGCAGTAATTCGTTTAAATATTCAAAAAAGCAACAAAAAGGGCTATATCGAATCATTGTGCGGTGTTAAAGAAAGCCTCCAAGAAAAAATCAAATTGTATATGCATCTCTGGGGATCAGCGGGCCGCGCAGCTGAAGTTTTGATTCAGTGCCGTCCTTGGCAGCCTGTAGAACAAATCATTATTTGTAATGTCGAGAGTCGTTATATTCAGCAGCTTGATACGCTGACTGAACAGGCACGTAAAACTTTAGCGACAATTCCGGGTGTGCGCCAGGTTTTCTCGGGCTGGGCATTATCAGACTCGGGGCAATATCGCCTTTGTTGGCGAATCCAACTGGCGCACGCGGATGTTATCAACAGTTACCAATCTCACCCGCACTATAATGCCTTCTACAATCAAATATCCCACTCGACTGATCCTAAAAAGATCAACACTACTTTTGCTGCAACGCTATCCGGCACAAACCATCAATTGAAAGAATCTGTAACCGCATAATCTATCCTTAAGTTCCATAGAGTCAGGGGGCTTTAGGGCACCTCTAAAAGTCAACATTTCGTCACAATACTGCGCCACTTATAAGAAATGTTCTTATATATTTTATAGTTAATGTGTAAGAACATTTCTTATTTTGTGGTTGGTCTTGTTTAAATCTCTGAGTTTTTAGAGGTGCTCAGATAATTTATCTTGTAACTGTAGTTTTCAGCATGCTGCCGTCTGAAACATCAATCCCGCGTGTTCGCGCATTTTATGAAAATGGATAGTAGGCCAGTTTTCTTCGGCCACGCTGATTTCGGCAGCAAAAGTAGCGAGGAAGGTGGGTGCGCCAACCGCATCGTAGGCAATGCGATAATCGTTGGCAGTGATGAAGCGTTGCAACTCACGTGGATCATCGGCCGTAATCCATCGTGCGAGCTGATACTTTGCCGGTATAATTCGTGCCGCCACGCCATATTCATGCTCCAGGCGGTGCGCTACCACTTCAAACTGTAGTGCGCCGACCGCGCCGAGCAGTAGCATGCTGCCAATATGCGGACGAAATACCTGGATCGCGCCTTCCTCACCAAGCTGAGTAAGTCCCAGATTGAGTTGTTTGCTACGTAATGGATCGGCAATTTCAACTGTTCTGAAGATTTCCGGTGCGAAGAACGGCAGGCCGGTAAATTGCAGATTATCGCCTTCTGTCAATGTGTCACCCAGCTGCAACGTACCATGATTGGGAATGCCGATGATGTCACCTGCAAAAGCGGTCTCCAGTAATTCGCGCCGCTGCGAGAGAAAGGAAACGACCGTGCTGGTACGGATATCTTTGCCGCTGCGCACGACTTTAAGATTCATTCCGCGTTTGAATTCTCCTGAACAAATGCGCACAAAGGCGATACGGTCGCGATGGGCAGGATTCATGTTTGCTTGAATTTTGAAGACCAATCCAGAAAATTTTTGCTCGGTCGGCAATACTTTGCGCTGAATTGCGAGACGTGGATTAGGCGCTGGCGCGAGATCGACCAGCGTATCCAGTACTTCCTGTACACCAAAATTATTGATGGCGGATCCAAAGAAAACAGGGGTTTGTTTCCCGCTTAGAAATTCATCACGATTAAATTCCGGAGAAGCTTCTTGAAGCAGCTGGATTTCCTGCCAAGCATGATTCAGGCCAAGATTGAAACGCTCCTGTGCCGCAGGGCTTTCCAAGTCAGTAACGATTTCGATTTTTTCCTGACCAGCGCGATCCTCACCCGGGCGAAAAACCCGCATATGCTGCTCTCTCAGGTCATAGGCGCCATGAAACAGCTTGCCCATGCCAATCGGCCAGGTAAAGGGAATGGTTTCCATGCCCAATGTGCGTTCGATCTCATTCAACAAATCAAATGGTTCTCGTACTTCCCGGTCCATTTTGTTGATAAAGGTGATAATCGGTGTATTGCGCGCGCGACAAACCTGCAGCAGTCGCATGGTTTGCGCTTCTACTCCATTAGCGGCATCGATCACCATTAGCGCGGCATCAACAGCGGTTAATACCCTATAGGTATCCTCGGAAAAATCCTGGTGACCGGGTGTATCGAGCAGGTTAATCACACAGTCGCGATATTCCATTTGCATAACCGAGCTTGCAACCGAAATACCACGCTGTTTCTCGATTTCCATCCAGTCCGAAGTAGCATGGCGGCTTGCCTTGCGTGCCTTGACACTACCTGCGATATGGATTGCGCCTGCATAGAGCAGCAGTTTTTCCGTCAATGTGGTTTTACCCGCATCTGGATGGGAAATGATGGCAAACGTACGACGACGTTTCACCTCATGTTCAATTGACATGGCTGGTCCTCAAATTTTTAGAAATCCGAATTATAGAGATGACAGCGGGTCGCATGTGCAGAACCGAAGCGACTGGTCGATGGATAAACCTCACGGCAAATCGGCATGACATGGGGACAACGGGGATGAAAATGACAGCCAGTTGGTGTGTTTGCTGGCGACGGTGGTTCTCCCTCCAGGCGGATAACGTCGCGCTTGGCATCCAGATCTGTAACAGGAATGGCGGACAACAATGCCTGTGTGTAGGGGTGTTTAGGATGATCGAGCACTTCCTGCGCGGGTCCACTTTCAACGATTCTGCCCAGATACATCACTGCCATTTCATCGGCAAGATAGTCTACGACGGCAATGTTGTGGGTAATGAAAAGATAGGCTAGTCCACGTTTGTGTTGCAGAGATTTCAGTAGATTCAGGATTTGCGCCTGTACGGAAACATCGAGTGCACTGGTCGGTTCATCGCAGATCAGCAACTGTGGATTAACCGCTAAGGCACGTGCGATGGCAATACGCTGACGTTGTCCACCGGAAAATTCATGAGGATAACGCCATTTGACGTCTGCGGGTAGACCAACTTGCTGCAGCAAAGCGTCCACTTCTGTGTATCGTACCGATATATCCTTGTTCTTCTGCCTGGACTGTGCTGGCTGGAGCGCACGGATGCCTTCTTCAATAATTTCAGCAATGCGCATCCGTGGATTGAGTGAGGAATAGGGGTCCTGAAAAACAATCTGGAAAAGCGCTCTTTTTGCCAGCAATTGTTTGCGCCTGAGCTCGCTCAGTGCCTCACCATTCAAATAAACACTGCCCGCCGTTATTTCGACGAGCTGCATAATGCCTTTGCCGACAGTGGTTTTGCCGCAACCCGATTCGCCTACCAGCGCGAGGGTTCGGCCAGGTGCAATTCTGAGTGAGACCCCATCGACTGCCTTGACATGACCGGTAACCCGTTTCAGCAATCCGCGGCGAATTGGAAAATGTATTTTCAGGTCATGTACTTCCAGCAATGCATCATTCTGGTGATCCGTATTATTATTATGCGGAGAATGAGCAATGATTCTTTCTGATGGCGTTACTGCAGGTTTTGTTTTCGAAGTATTTTGAGCGGTGTAGAGGTGACAGCGAACCTGATGCCCGGGCGCAATTTTTACCCACGGCGGAATGGAGGCATGACATACCGACCATGCTTGTTCGCAGCGATCAGCGAAACGGCAGCCGGTGAATGATTTCGATAGCGCCGGAATTTCTCCGCCGATGACGGCCAGCGCGCGGTCGCGTTTTTGCCGCGAGGGCAGTGCTGCGAATAATTTTTGTGAATAGGGGTGAGCGGGCTGCTGGAAAAATTTTTCACGACTGGTGCATTCAACCATTTCGCCAGCGTACATCACGCCGATCTGGTGCGCCATTTCTGCCACTACGCCTAGATCGTGGGTAATCAGCAGAATAGCCATTCCGGTTTGCTGCTGCAGGACGCGCATGAGATCGAGTACTTGCGCCTGAATGGTGACGTCCAGTGCTGTAGTCGGTTCATCGGCAATCAGTAACTCAGGACGTGCCGCCAGCGCCATGGCAATCATGACGCGTTGCTTCATGCCGCCGGAAAACTGGAATGGATATTCCGTCAGCCGTTGCGCCGGATCGGGTATGCTGACATTCTGCAGCAGCTCGATCATGCGGGATTGTATCGCCGGTTTATTCATCGATGTGTGCCGCTGCAAGACCTCTGCAATTTGTGCGCCAACTGTCATCACTGGATTAAGACTGAGCATTGGCTCCTGGAAAACCATGGCAATACGATTGCCACGCAACTCGCGCATGGCTGATTCCGGCAGAGTCAGCAAATCTTGTGCATGCAGGCGAACGCTGCCTTGTGTGACCTCTCCGGCATCCGGCAGCAGGCGCATGATGGACAGGGCAGTCATGGATTTGCCGCAACCGGACTCACCCAGTAGCGCAAAGGTTTGTCCACATTCTATTTCCAGAGATAAGCCGTCTACGGCATAAATGGTTCGCTCACCAACGCGTAGGCGTGTGGTCATGCCTTCGATGGTCAGTAAAGCCGTCATGTGCGTTTTTCCGCTTTGGGTGAGGTTAGGACTTGGCTATCGATTTGTGATTCAGCTCCTGGTTCGTTGCTGTCGTCATGGTTTATCTGCAGGGTTTTGACACGTGGATTAAACGCGTTTTGTACTGAATCGGCAAATAGATTGGCGCTTAGAACCAATGCAAACATGAATATAAATGCTGCAAAAAGTGTCCACCACACCATGGGTTCGCGTGCCATTTCCAACCGGGAAGCATTGATCATGGTGCCAAAACTGATCATTGATGGATCGACCCCCACGCCAACGTAGGATAATACTGCTTCTGCCAGCACCAGTCCGCTGAAATCCATAACGGTCACAATCAGTACGATATGCATGACATTTGGCAGAATATGGCGGCTGATGATACGCCAATGGGAAACACCAAACGCATGTGCTGCCTGAATATATTCCATTTCACGTAGCTTGAGGGCTTCTCCACGCAACAATCGGCACAATCCTGTCCAGCTGGTGATTCCTAAGATGATGCACAAAAACAAAAGTCGTAGATCGGCTCTGGCAGCAACTGTTTCGAATAGATCAGCGTGCGTTTCAATATAAACCTGCATCATGAGCACGGCTGCGGCGATTAATAACACGCTTGGAATGGAGCTGAGAGTCGTATAGGTGTATTGAATAACATCATCGGCAAAACCACGAAAATAACCGGCAGCAACACCGAGCAACAGCGCAAAAGGCAGCATGATCAATGTCGTCAGTGTGCCGATAACCAGACCAACGCGAATACTTTTAAGTGCATGGTAGAGCACATCCTGCCCGACCTTGTCGGTGCCGAGTACATGGTAATGAGAGGCCAGCGCTGTCATCGCGCCGCTGAGTATCAGTATCAACGCCAGTGTTAATAGAATGGCGTTCCACGGAACTTCGGTTGTTCTTTGCCATATGGAGCGATGCATGAGCGCAAACGCTGTGGCACGGCGCTTCGCCAGCCAGTTAACTAGCGCCAGCATAGCAACTATCCACAATATCAATCCGCTCCCAGCACCTAGCAGTGCACGCGACCAGACATCCGCGAGCAATTCCGATTCCGGATCCTGCAATTGTGCGCCCCCGTATATCAATCGAGGAAATTCTCGAACTTGACCGCCATCGGCTGTTTCAATGGTTTCCTTGGCATAAAGATGAGCCGATAGCGGGGCTGAATAGGTTTTTTCCACCTGCTCGCGTAATGGTTTCAACCATACATCCAGTAGACTAAGAACCTCGGTACTGTAGATTTTCTGGACACTTTGATGTGGAGAGTCTGGTAGCAGTGGGCGGAAATGAACGGTATCCAGTAAACCAATTACGATGAAACATGCTAAAACGGTTAGCGCAGACATTCCGCTTGCGCTATGTGTTACTCGACGCCAAGGTGCTCGCAAATGCGCATGTCGCCGGACGTAAATCGTGGAGCCAATACCGGTGGCTACCAGTAGATAAACCAGCGCATCAGTCCAGAGTAAGACGGGGATAAAAGGCATTACAAATGATTCGGAAGGATAATTAATGGGGTTGAGACGACAAATTCCAGCAAAAATGGAAGTATAAAGCTAAAAATACATGTATTTTTGTTTTGTGGTACAGGCAACCTATGATAAAAAGCAATCATTATCAAAAAAATAAAAATGGAGAAAGTCTTGTTTTGTTATTTGAGTGCTTTGCCCGCTTCCGCTAAAGCAGTTTTGACCGCACGAACGTTAATTTGTTTTGCTGGCATGTTGGTCTCGTTGCATATCCATGCTCATGTTCATTCATCCGTGGTGAATTCTCAGTCCCTGTACGAACACCTGATGGATGGTGCCAGTGATCTGCACCAAAAGACCGGTTTGGCGACCCTCAAGCGTTTCTATGGTCTGCGCGATTACCAGCCGGTATGGTCGGAATCGGATCAGCTGTTGCCCAGGGTTGATGTTGCGCTGGCATTTATTGGCCGTGCTGATGAAGAAGGATTGGTGGTTGCGGATTATGATTTCGAGAGTCTTCGGCAATTTCGGCATGAAAACAATAATCCTGTCTCGCTTGAGTTGGAATTATGCGCTACCCAGGCGTTGCTGTCACTGATCCGAGATATCAGTAGTGGGCGGTTGCAGGCAAGCGCCGTCGATCCTGACTGGCATATTACGCAACCGATTTTTGATGCAGCCAGTTTTTTGCAGCAGGCGCTCGCGTCAGATAATTTGCAGCAGGCACTTGAGAGTCTGGCGCCAGATATTCCGCAATATCATGCCCTCAAAAAATTACTGACAAAATTCCGGACACTAGCCGGCAGTGAAGAAAAGTGGCTGCCCATTCCCGAAACCAGCGCATCGATTCGACCCAATACTACCCATTCAGCGATACCGCTCATTCGGCAACGTATTGAGCAGACTCGTGTCTTGTTTGATAATCCAGACTATGCCATTCCCTTCAGCGACAGTCCATTTTATGACGAAACACTGGAAAATGCAGTCAAAGCATTTCAACAACAGCATGGACTGAATGCGGATGGCGTCATCGGTAGGCACACCCGGCAGGCTATGAATCTGTCACCTCAAGAATATATCCAGCGGTTGCGTATCAATATGGAGCGTCTGCGCTGGCTGCCACGGAATCTGAGTGATAGGTATATACTGGTCAACATTGCAGGATTTAATCTGGTCGCAGTTGAGCCAGGCAAGCAGCCCTTGGAAATGCGTATTGTGGTCGGACGAGATTATCGATCAACACCCAGCTTTAACAGCAATATTTCCCATGTTGTGCTTAATCCATACTGGAATGTTCCGAGCAGTATTGCAAATAAAGATTTGTTGCCAAAGCAAAAACAAAATCCTGATTTTTTCGTTTCTCAAGGTATAAAGGTCTATGCTGACCATACGCATGAATTCGAAATTGATCCGGATATGGTTGACTGGCATGCAATTGGCAATAAGCTTCCTTACGCTCTTCGGCAGATGCCGGGTAAGAAAAATGCGCTGGGCAGCATAAAATTCATGTTTTCCAATCCATTTAGCATTTATCTTCACGATACGCCCTCGAAGTCGCTATTTAAAAGGGATATTCGTACTTTCAGCTCAGGCTGCATTCGGCTGGAAAAACCGATGGAGCTTGCCGAATTTTCCTTGCGGCAGTCCATGAAAAAAAGCGGCTTTCAGGATAAACTTAGCAGCGGCAGGCCTTACACGGTACATCTGCCGGAACGATTGCCAATCTATGTTGTGTATCTGACTGCCTGGACTGATGCGCAAGGCAATGTTCGTTTCTTTTCCGATATTTATGGGCGTGACAAGCGGGCATTGACCCTTGCGCACTGGTTAGGTTGAGACGGCCACGTTCGTACTGACTATCTTACTTACTGAAGGGAACCTATTTCAACTAATGGAGAAAATGCATGCATGATTTGATACCTGGTATGACAACACGCCGTCAATTTTTGCGCGCGGGACTTGGTGCCTGTGCTTTGTTGGCTTTTCCTGCTGCACACGCCAACATTATTTCGCAAAGAAGCGAAAAACGCTTGGACATGCTTAATTTACATACTGGCGAGCGCGTCAAGGCGACTTACTGGGTACAAGGGCGCTATATCCCCGACGCCCTGCAATCCATTGACAGGGTGCTACGTGATCATCGTTCTGGTGAACAGCATGCTATAGATCCAAGATTATTGGACCTAATGGAGTATTTGCGTTACCGCATGGGGCGTGTCCAACCCTTCCACATTATTTCCGGGTATCGGTCACCTGCTACCAATGCCATGCTTTCGGCAAACAGCAACGGCGTTGCGACCAAAAGTCTGCATATGCAGGGCAAGGCAATCGATGTTCGCCTGCCCGGCGTGCCGCTTGCTACTCTCCGAAAAGTGGCGATTTCCTTAAATGTAGGCGGAGTAGGTTATTACCCGAAATCTGATTTTATTCACCTGGATACCGGCACCCCCCGTAATTGGTAGAGGGCGCCTCTAAAAATTCGGAACTCTAAGAACCTGTTCAAAGTCTTTTTAGCAGGACTACCGGAAATGCCAAGTGCATGAGCTGCAAGCGGGTGTTGATCATTCGCTCGCAGTTTTCCACAATTTTCTATTCTTTTCCAGCCGCGCGAGACTACACTCGACGATCCATCGCTTGGGCATGACCTTGAATGTGTATAGTTCGCAGCGTTTGGCAATCTGTACTTGCACATGCGCACCCGGGATTTCGCGCACACCCTGTGCAAAGGGCTGGCCCACATAGCCGTTGTCGCACAGCAGGCTTTGCACTCGCCCAAGCTTAGGTTTACAGCGGCGCAGCGCCCGTAGTACTCCTTTTCGGTCTGCCACCTCGGCTGTGGTTACGGCCACCGCGATGCGGCGCTTGATGCCCGGAACCATTCTTACCCGTGTCATAGTCCTTCTGGCCTGCCGTGTCCGTGTTCTTCATGCTCTGTGCGTCCCCAATCAAGAACGTGCTGCAGGCGTTGCGCCCCCGTTTCTCGCGGGCCGCGCCACTGGCAGCTCGTCCGCAGCAGATACAGCACCGCACAGAATACCTCGTACAGATCTACTTGACGTGTGGTGCTGTCCTTTTGCGGGCACTCTCCAGCAACGGCCTGATAACCTTGAATTTCTCCGGCCTGGTATCACTTGGATACCCTCTTCTCATCTTCCAAGCTTTTCATAACTAGGAGACTTTGAACAGGTTCTTATAAAAATATTACTGTTGAAATAAAAATGAAAATGATTATAATTCTCATTCCTGTGAGGAGGTTTGCTTGCTTCTAAATTTGTTTGATGTATTAGGCAAGCATCTAGTCTTCGTTAAGTGGTAGTTACAGGAATTGGAGAAGCGCTCTTTTGGAGCACAAATTAATAATTATTTATTAAATATGGAGTTAAATATGACTGAAATTATGCGGGGCACCGGTTTGGTTTATGGTACGGATGAAGCTGAAGTAATTTGGACTTCCGGTTCATCAATTATATTTGCTGGTGCTGGTGATGATGGAGTTAGAGCAGGCTACCAGAATGATGTTGCTTATATGGGGGACGGTAACGATGTTGCTTATTTAGAAGCAGGTAACGACCTGGCATTCGGTGAGGCCGGCGATGATCTGCTTTATGGGGGATCTGGTAATGATTGGCTAGACGGCGGTGAAGGCAATGATTTTCTGTGGGGTGGAGAAGGAAGTGATCAGCTCTTCGGTGGGGAGGGCGATGATACTATCTATGGCGTTACCGGCACGAATGCGCTGTATGGCTCTAATGGCAATGATCTAATCATTGGCGGCGACGGAACGGATGTCATTTTTGGTGGTGAAGACAATGACGTTATCCTGGGTAACGATGGTAACGATTGGATTAGTGGCGGCTCAGGCGACAACCAAATTTCTGGTGGAGCTGGTGACGATGTTATTTATGGCTCTGGTTCGAGAGAGGGGCGTTCAAATGAGTTTTTCTATAGGGGAGATGACGGTAACGACACGGTGAACAGGTTCAATGCAGAAACAGATCAGTTTGTAATTGCAGCTAACATTAACGACACGGGTATTGAGAGTATCAGCGATTTTTCATCCCGTTTGGAAAGCTATGTTAATGAGGAAGATAGTGGAGATTTTGGAACCATGGTTGATTTGGGGGACGGAAATTCCATCCAGTTAGTTGGGGTTGCGGCCGATGATGTGATCGCTAATCTCGCTGACTTTTTCACTGTAGCGGCATAATTTAGCTTGAAGCAAAAAGAACTCAGTGTGAAGTCTCTGCATTGAGTTCTTTTTGTTTTTAGAATGAATCAGCCCAATTTTTTTCGGAGATTTTTTAGCTTGAGTAAGCGTTGTCGTATTAAGTTATTTTTCAGACAACACAATGATTCTACTGCGTAAAAATTAGCAATAATTGCTTGGTTCGACAGAACCAGAATAGGCATGCTTTGATAAAAATGACTAACTATGTCAAAGGCTGTGATACGGCAAACTGGTGAGGATATTAAAAAACCTCATGGTTAAAATTTGGAGACAATTTCAACCTTATTTTTCACAGTAAGGCGCGTACTTTGTCGGATGAGTCCTGCCTTATGCTAACAGCAATCTACCATTGGTATATGAGAATGATTATTATTTCACCAATAGATTTATAATACGTTAAAGAGGATATTGATTTATGGAAACCTGGGTAAAGTTGATTTTAATAGGCGGGGCGGCTGTAATGTTTTCAGCTATATCTCATGCTGAGATACCAGAAATACCAAAACTGTATGTCACTACAAATGGTCCACAGGCTAGCTTGTATTGGGACGAAGTTTCAGGAGCTGACAACTATACTTTAATTGCTTCTAATTTAAGTGATGGATCGCCCTTTGGTCAGTTTGATTTAGACGTTAGTAGTCGATTTAGCACGACTTTGCCCGAGGGAGCAGGTTTTTTTATTTCAATTCGTGCAGAGAATACAGATGGGAATAGCAATTTTTCTATACCACGCTTGCTGGCAGTGTCGCCTGATTCTACTGAAATGCCTTCAGTAGAACAGGTGATTCAGAATTACGCACGAAACGTTGTATTTAATACCTATACCGATCTTGCCGAACAGACAAAAATGTTGCGTGCCGCTATTATCGAGTTGCAGTTCGACACGACGGATAAAAATCTCTATCAGGCTCAGAACACATGGCGCAATGCGCGTCGCCCATGGGAACAATCGGAGGCATTTTTGTTTGGCCCGGTGGATACTGAGGGGCTAGATCCTGCTTTGGACAGTTGGCCAATAAATTCTGTTGATATACAGAATGTAGTGGATGGCGGAATTCCGCTGACAACAGAGACTGTTAGTGCGTTTGAACCTACCTTAAAGGGCTTTCATGTCATCGAATATTTACTATATGGTAATGATGGCAGAAAAACTGCTTCGCAACTGACAACTAGAGAATTGGCGTATCTAATTGCAGCTGCTAATGTACTTTCAAATGATGCCCGAGCGTTAGCTGATGCATGGAATCCTAATGAAGGGAATTTTCTTTCGGTATTTTCTCAAGCTGGCGCAGGCAGTACGGCATATCCCAGTCTGGCTGCTGCTTTGCAGGAAATGGTTGAAGGCATGATTATAATTTCTGATGAAGTGGTTAACGGTAAACTTAGTAAACCACTTGCAGAACGTAACGCCACTTTTGTTGAATCCCAGTTTAGTTCTAATTCACGATCTGATTTTATGAATAATATTAGAAGCATTAGGAATGTATACACGGGAAATTATTCGTTGTCAGAAGGTCCGGGTTTGAACGCTCTGGTCAAACCGATTAACCCAGCATTAGATGAAGCCATTAATAATCAGATTGAGAAAGCCATTGCTGCTATTCACGCTATACCTCAACCATTTACTGAGTCTATCGTTAGTAATGCTTCCCTAGTACAAGAAGCCATTGACGAAGTGAAGACGCTACTATCATTACTGGTTGATCAATTACTGCCATTAGTTCCTTCAGCTTAATAAGAATAGCGTTTAACTAAAAAATATATTGAAGAGTTATTCCAGAGTGGTCAATCTGAAGGAATTCGTGGCGAACCTGCATAAACGGACTTGCCTGAAGACTAACACTGAAATCATTTTTATTAAAAACAGAAAGTTTTTAATTTTTTATCAAGTTATGAAGTTTCGTATCTTATTTATTTTTACCATATTAATGTGTTGCTCAAATGTGTGGGCCGCACTCCCCGAAGCTCCTGCTGTAATCTATTCTGTGGAGGGTAAACGCGCTAATGCTAGTTGGTTGCCAGTGGATAACTCTAGCAAATATAGGCTACATTGGCTTCCCTATCCGATGCCTAATCCTGTTGAGACAATCAATAGTCTTGATCTTGGAACTGAAACACAGGTATCTGTAATGTTGGATGACGGAGCCATGTTTTATGTTGCCATTACTGCTTATAATCAAGATGGAGAGAGTGCTCTTTCGAATATCGAAGTGGTGGCGATTAATAATGAATTCTCTGGTGGTGATACAACTGTTTTCACCCAGACTAGCTCCGCTTTTGACAACCCAGCACCCAATCTTGACTCCGAAGGAGTAGCGCGGCATTTAATAGGCGATTCTGAGTTCGAACAAAGCTTTGTTACGGCACCTGCGTTAGTCAACAGTGGTTTGGGGCCTGCATTTAACAACAACAGTTGTATTGCTTGTCATCCTAAAGACGGTCGAGGACGACCTCCTGAAGAAGGTGAAACATCTAATTCATTTTTCCTTCGTGTCAGTATTCCTGGAATTGACCAAAAAACTGGTGGCCCAATAGCCATACCCGGATTTGGTACTCAGATCTTTGATAGAGCGGTATTTGGTGTTCAACCAGAAGCAACCGTTGAAACAACATACGCCGAGATCAACGGGAGGTTTGGAGACGATACGGCTTATCAATTACGTAAACCAGTCTTTACTATCGCTAACTCTTATATTAGTTTGCCCAATGAGTATTTAATGTCGCCTCGTGTTGCTCCGCCTGTATTTGGACGAGGTCTACTTGAAGCCATTTCTGATGAAACTTTACTTGACTGGGCAGATGAATATGATTTGAATGACGATGGTATATCCGGTCGTGTCAATCAAGTTTGGGACGCGATTAGTGAAACAGCTGTGATCGGTCGGTTTGGGCTCAAAGCCAACAGTCCCTCAGTATTGGTTCAAACGGCTAGTGCATATCATGGTGATATGGGTATTACCAACGAACTCTTTCCGGAGGAAAGCACCGCTGGCCAACCTCAGAATGATGGCTCAAGCGATGATCCCGAACTAAGACAAGGTGTTCTTGATGATGTGGTATTTTATATTCAAACATTGGCAGTTCCCGCACGTCGTAACATTGATAACCCGCTAGTGAAAAGGGGTCAAATATTATTTGACCAAGCGGGTTGTACTTCTTGTCATATTCCCACGGTAACAACTGGCGTTCTTGAAAGTGTGCCAGAAGTATCCAATCAGGTTATTCATCCTTATACAGATTTATTATTACACGACATGGGTGAAGGACTTGCTGATGATCGATCTGATTTTCTTGCTAACGGACGGGAATGGAAAACCCCCCCACTTTGGGGGATTGGTTTTACTAAGGTTGTCAACGGTCATACCTTTTTTCTACATGATGGACGTGCGCGTAATTTAATGGAAGCAGTTCTTTGGCACGGTGGTGAAGCCGAGTCTGCTACAGAATACTTTCGTACACTTTCATCTACTGATCGAGATGCGTTGATTAAATTTCTTGAATCACTATAATTTTTACGACGACCTGCTTTAAGCCCATTCAGCACTTTCATAGCTTAAAAAATTAGGCACAAAGCCTTTGGTTTGATAAATCTCTTGTTGAGAAACTGCGTTGGTAATAACTGCTGATCTCCATGCCATCATGCTTGTTTGCGGCTCGAAAATTCCGTGTTCGTATCTGCTAAAATTCTGTGCAAAAATCTTGTTATCCTCATGCCCTTCCCATTGAATTGAGAAATCCCTGTTAATCAGAAAGCAATCATTATCGTCAAACTGAATAAAATGTTTTATCGAATTGATAAATGTTGGAATATTGTTCTCGAACCCAGTGCATAGGATGACAATATCAGCATTAAGGCACTCTTTCTGTTGGGTAAAATGATTGGACAGGCTCAGCTCGTATTGCTCTTTATTCTTCTTTACCCTCTCGAGTCGCCGGTATGGAAGAATTTTAAATTTAACTGGCGATCTATCTACGTTTTGAGATAAATAAAGATCATTATAAAGATCTTGTAAGTAAGTTGGTGTATTCCCATCGCTAGATAATTTTTGATAATTAACAATACTTTTTTTTTGCCAAGTATTTATTGAAAAAAAACATTCTGCATAATTAGGACTGAAGTACTCATTAGTGAACGCAGATTCATCCAAAGGTTCTAAGCTTGGCCTGCTGGAAACAAGCGTTATTGATTTGGCGTTACCCCATTTCTCTTTCAGCGCATTTCTAAAAATTTCGACACCGGTTTGGCCACCGCCAATAATAGTAACCCGCTTATCATTCACATTTAGGTTTTCTAAAAACTCTGATTTAGCATGAAAGAATGTTTTGTTTATATACGGTGCCGCAAAATCTGGAATTTTTGGGCTGATTCCTGTGCCGATACAAATATTTTTAGTCTTGTATTTCTTTGTTTTGTTACCAATAACAAAAAAATTACCGTCATATTCGAGTGTTTCAATTCTAGAGTTAAAAGATAACCTTTCCGGCATTTTCTGGGTTACCCACTGACAATACAACTCAAACTCTTTTCTGGTCACCACATTTCTATTGGTGTTCATAAATGAATGGAAAAGGCCATTTTTTACAAGATAGTTTAAGAAGGAATACGGACTTGTAGGATCAACGCCAGTTACCAAATCTTTTAAAAAAGCTGTTTGCATATCAGAATCTGGAAAAATAATTTCCGAGTGCCATTGAAACATGGGTTTTTGATCAAAAAAATGTGTCTTTAATGCTGTATTTTTTTCTGAAACAGCCGCCAAGCTCAAATTGAATGGACCGATTCCAACTCCAATCAAATCAAATATTTTGCTCATGCAAATCGCCTTTCGCTATCAGAGGATTTAGAAGAGGATTTCCAAGTTGTGGCTTAGGTCTTTGCGCAGAATCCTGATAGCCAATTTCGAAACGGACTTTATTTAACAGGACGCGTTGAAAATTACGAGTTAGCAAGCTCGGAGTATTTGATTTTGTTGGGTATTTATTTTCGTAATCTGAGATTATCGAACCCAATAAATGATAAAATTTTTTCTCTTGATAGCGGTGAGACAAATAAAGTGCTTGGGAAATAAACCTAAGCACCGAAACGAAATGACCAGTGATCAGATCATGAATAATGTGCTCAGCAGGAAGAAAATCCAGTTTATCTATCGTAGAGGCAGAAAATTGCCGTCTCGTTTCAGTAGGGAGATTTTCATTTAAACGCAAATCACCCTGGAAATCTTTAACGATTAAACCCGAAGGAATGCTGTTTTTAAGCTTCAGTATTGTGTTTTGACCATGTGCAACCAGACCGATGCCATATTGAGACTGAAGGTGATAAAGCGGGATAATAATTTTTTTAAAATATTCTTCTAACCATGCTTCAATTGATAACAAAGACTGCTCTATCAGGTGCCCAATGAATGATTGTCCATTTTCATCCAAATAAGCCAGCGATCCGGTCATCAAACATTTTTCGTTTACTTGAAGCTTAGTTGTACTGGGTTCTCTCCAAACTGCACCGAGAAACTCTTTATATCGATACGGCGCATCTTGAATATCACGATATGCGGGTGCAATATAGCTAAAAGCTGCAACATCCTTTAAACATTCTGTATTTGCCTCTAAAAAAACTCCATCTTGCTTTAGTATGGACTCAACCCCGTCTGATATTTCCGAGGCCACGGAAATATAATGCGCGGGAATTCCTCGTACACATGACGTATTTAAAATGGAGATGGGGACCTTAATATCGTATAGATTTCTGTTATTACAATTAGAAAAGGTTCTAATCGATATATGCGGCTTGTAGTGATCTCCCGCACTAGATAAATATACAATGCTTTTTTGATCGATATCCTTTTGGAAAAAAAATTGAATTTTATTTTCCCACTGCCAGGGATGTACCGGAACAATATAATAAGAATCAAAATCAATTTTTTTATCGATACATGCTTCTTGCAAGCCATTAAAATCTTGTTCTGGCAAGTCGGCATAAATAATTTCACTAAAAGATTTATTCTTTTGACAGTTAGTCACAAGAATATCTTTTTTGATCGCTACACGGCAAAATCTAATCTCGCTACTTTGCTCTGGCGAGAAAGCAGAAAGATCGTTCGGAGACCATCCAATCCTGCCTTTATTTAGAATAAGCTTAGGATGTCCATTGAGATACGCCTCTATTTCCAAGGAATCTAGTTGCTGCATTTTGTCCACAGATATAGGATTTTGTAGCATAACTTGGTCGCTATATAATGTATGGAACATTTCTTCTAGAAAATTGGCCAGCGTAATGTCTCCCATTTTTGTTAGATGCTGCGTTTCTTTAAAAAAGCTGGCAGCGTCGAGTTCCAGGCCATCACTTCTTGTTAGAGAATCTGCACTAATTACTAGATCACGCCATATACTTTGATATGCCTTGAAGCTGTATGTTAATTTTTCACTTAACTGTAAAGTGTACGAGCCCTTACTTAATTCTCTGATTTCGTTGTAAATAACCTCCTCGTAGTAAAGCTCACTGATAGCCTTGACGATGAGATTCCTATTGACGATTTCCCAGCTCATAAATGCGCACCTGTAAAAAGCCTTTCTCGGGTGCACTCTAAAAGCACGGCGCGCTTATGGGGAAAGTCAAACTCTTTAACCCTTCTCCAGACAGGAAAAGAATCGACGTATTTCAACACTTTTTTGTTATCCGAGCGCGGCTCGGCCATTACTTTTAAAGTTCTGGGGTCATCAAGAAAAAGGAAGTGCACAACACTTTTCAATACCGCGTCAGTATTTTTAAGCCCTAAAAACTTCCTTTCCCCAATGAGGAAATGGAACCCCCTATCGAAATCGCTGCTGTCATAGTAAGGGCCCAAGCGATCTTCCTTGACCCAATAAAACTCAAAATAACCTGCAGGTTCGCCATTAATTTCTAGTAGCGCAGGGAGAAGGTGCGGATCGTTTAAATTCTTTTTTATATATTCAAGATGTTTTTCTTTTTCGCCCTCAAGCTCCCAATACGCTGAAATGCGCGCTTGGTTATGCCACATTGAGAACACCCCCAAATCTTTATCTGGATCAATGACTCTGAAAACAATTGTTTTGTTTATTTCATAAATATATCTTTCATACAGCAGCGCCCCTTTCTCGGGGTTGTGTCTTACTGGATGAGATACATTATTTGTTGTGGTCCAAATTACGGGATAAAGATCTTTTTCAGACGACTTTATCCAATAAGGAGCAAATTGAAAAAACTCGCTCCGGCTAATTGTTATCTTTTGATGATCTAGAGCAATTACTATATTTTTGGTATCAGGGGTAAAGTGGGCTTTGAGTGATTGTTCTCTTTCCAAGAAAACATGCCTAATCATTGAAGTGGATTCATGCATAATCAAAACCTTACTGAATATTAAATAGCGGGTTATTGATAGCGTTGTAGATATCTAAAGGATTTCTTTCCGTATTCTCGTTAATGCCATGTAAACAACAGAAAAAATTTCCTTTTTGTTTGATCATGCTTGAGTAAAGCAAGTAATCAACAAAGGAAGGATCCAGGATATTACTATGTTTCTTGACTAGCAAATAGTTAACAAGCATCCGCAACAGTTCTTTTTCAGTACATGCGCGCTGTACCGCCAAGGCATTAATCAGACTAAATGTAGAGTTAATGATGAGATAGTATCCAAGAAGAGAATGTGCCATTGGGTCGTCTAAAACATTGCCATTTTGTAAGTTTAGTGAGCAAACCTCCGCTTTCATTCTTTCATAACCGAGCCGGGTATATCCTGTGCCCTGGCAATCCCTAAAAATAACACCGCATGGATAACTATCTGTTAATTCAACAATAATATTTTGTTGGTGCGCGCCAAAAAGAATACCGTAGTTGGCTTGCGCCATAATGAATGGATCGAGCACGTTTTCCAGATAAAGACTAAACCATTTTTTAGCATCAACATTGCGCAAGGAAAAAAAGCCGTTATCTGAATAAGGATTAATTTGCGTAATGGTCGATAAAACAATCGTCTCCTTTTTGCCTTGCTTTTCTCGAAATGGATTCTCTCTGACCAAAACAATCGTATCCAAAAGTATTGATTTGGACCGGCCTTTAATCGCCAAAAAAGAAGGTTCATTTAGGATGTGAAAATTTTTATTTTCAATGAGAAATTGCTTTCCATATGTTGAGCTCATTACATCATGGACCTGAAGCCCCCTGACAACTTCGACTTCTTGCAAATGTCTTACGGAGTTTGTGATTCTCAATGAAAGTGAAAATTTAAGCATATAGTCACTATTTTCACAGTAAATAGTTCTTAAAGAGCTGGTTGCCTTCCATTTGAGCAGTCCTTCTTTTTTAACCAGTACCATATCCTCATTCTTCATGAGTATTTGAATCTCTTTATTGTTTTTTAGCGCATTAAATTGCCACGGGTGAAAAGGAAACGGTACGTACTGATTACCCGGGTGACGGCTATGATCTTGTACAAAAAGATTCACACACCAATTTCGATCATTAAAGTATTGGGCGTTGTTTTGAATAAAATATTTTTTGTTCAGCAATACCCACTGAAGAGAGAAAGAACCGCCAAACTCGGGTGCGAATAATTGATGATCATGATTTTTAAACTGTACTTTGCTTTTAGGGCATGGATGAAAGTTATGCCCGAGTATTAATGCCTGCTCGGCGTCTATGAAAGACCAGTACTTACTGCTGAGGAGACCTTCATAATCCGCTCTCCGATAACTTAAAATCTCCGTTAGGTTTTTGTAGCTTTCCATTATTCTTAGAAATAACACTGGTTTTCTATCATCTTTATTTACAAGCTTAAGTAGCTCTTGCACGAATTCCTTAAAGCTTAAAGATGTTTTTTCCCTGCCTGCTGTTCTGTAAAAAATATTTGTATAGGCATGACTTCCTACGGTCGAAAAATTTTCTAGAACAATACTCAAAGATTGATATTTATTTTTAAATACAATCTCATTGCTTTCTACCTCAAAGTCATGCCATTCTCTTAACAGGGAATTTACGAGCGCGGTAGCAGAGTATTTCTCAGCAAGCTGTCGGGTATTCAAATCGTCCTGAGTCATTTCAATACAATAATAAAGTCAACATTTTTCGCTTATTGCTCAATAAATCTTCGTTTACAAGCTACCTGTCTCCAGGTTAGATCGGCTAATAATAAAGCACCGATTAATTTTTGTAAATGCAAATCATTTGCATTATAATTATCGTTATTAAAATATAAAATTTTTTAAAACAATCGAATCTACTGTGAGTCAGAACAAAATTGTGCCAGTCTCGCCAATTCTTCTTACCCTGCCTGTTGCAATGGTCGGGTCGACACAAAGTTTATTCGTCATCGCGCTACCCATTATCCTGATATTGACTGACTTAAGAATAAGTCAACTGAGTCCAATTCTGGGGCTTTCTGCACTAGCATTCTTAATTGGCGGCTACACTTGGCCAAGACGAATAGTACCGGGACGCCGTCGTCAGCTATTGAAACGACTTCTGATTACTGCAACCATAAGCCAGGCATTGTTCGTCGCAACCATGTTTGCCAGTGCACATGAAATGATCGGAGTAATCATGTTGATGGGAATGTTATTTATTACGCGATTTACTTTCGGACTAACCGTCTCGGGCATCTATCCAATAGTGCAGACCTGGCTGGTCAGTGAACACCCTGCGCACTTACGTTTTATAGTACTAACACAGATGAGCGCGGTAATCAGCGCCGGTCGTGTACTGGTTCCTTTGATAACGGCAGGATTAATAATATACAGGCCGGAGATGGTGTTTGCTCTGTTGATAGGACTGCCACTTGCTGCGTGGACACTGTTACCGCCTGAATACGCTCAACAAGCCAATACACTTCCCGCATCAATAGTCAGTCGATGGCCGCAGGCAATTATTGCTATACCAACAACACTTATTCATATGAGTCTGGGGCTCACCGAGTTCATTATCGGACCTTATCTCACTGCTGAATGGGGCACCACTCTCGAGGACACGCTAATCTACACCGCATTATTACTCGCATGTATAGCTGCTTGCATGATGCTGGCTCAATTTGCAAGTATCCGCTTTTGCCTCGATCCAAGCATGCTGATGACATGGTCTCCATTGGGTATGGCTTTAGGCGCAACATTAATTACTATCTGCCCATCGGTACTGCCCGCCGGATTAATATTAGTCTCAATTTCACTGGCTTTATTACTGCCCGCTTCGGCTGCCGGCGCTGCAGCATGCGGCAAACCGCATGCGCATGCGCAAGCGCACGCAAGCGCCGATCTATATACTGCACGTATCCTTGGGCATTTACTGGGCGTTACATTCGCAGGCCCGTTGTTTGAAAGCACCTCAAATCTACCACTTTTCATCGCTGCAGCACTTGCGCTTACTGCTATTCCAACCAGCACAGGCCTGCGGCGGGCATTGGCGGTAGATAAAGAAAGCTAGGTTGGTGAGAACCTGCCATTTCAGATTCTCAGCGCCAGCCTGATTTCGGTTACTGGTAAATTTTGAGTTGCCTCGGGCGTCATTTTGCTTCCGTAAATTCTGGGACATCCGCGCCCAGGCGTGACAGTAGTGGCAACAATATTAGCCGCACTCGCATGAGCCGGGCATAGAACAGTAGCCGGGTGCGCTTGCACATCATCACGGGCGTCAGGCTGCGTACTAACGCCAGTACGATAGTCAACTTGCTGTGAGATTACCGGTGGCGGAGAGCAGAGCGGGACACAACCGGCAACGCATACTTTCTGTCGCACTGTCCAGCACGCTGACGCTCAACGTGACCAGCATTGCGTCAGCAGAAAGTGTGTCCAGTTGTGCTTTCTGGCATGGCCGTGCCGAATGATACTGCCTGGCGTCTTCTCCGATTGGCGTGGAATCAACGTGTCGTCGATGACTAGATTGAGGGTCTCCTTGGGCAAAGCACGTTGACTATCTCGAATAAGGCTCTTACCAGCCGTAGTGTCCGGACGCTGATTGCACGTGCCATCCAACCTGACAGGCGAAGATGAGCAGTTTGAGCATAGGACATCGGGCGTCAACCGCGCTAAGCTTCACTTCTATCAAATAATTTTTGCTCATTTGAGATTATTTACGTCTCGTGTCGCTGCTCCGATTCTGCCCTAAGGACTGATTCCCTGGTAATGAATGCCTAAACTTAAGACATCTGTTATAAAAGCCACATAAACGTATTCCGTTCAAGTTGCAACAAGTATGATGTCTCGCAACCCAAAGTTAATTTGGGCGAGTTGTTACAAATTTCCGATTAGCTTTGTCTGTAGCCTGGACATGTGTGTCACAGAATCGTTAAGTTTAAGCAAGCTCAATTCAGCACAAATCCACTTTAAAACTTGAATTATTCGCAAAAAATTCAAGCCATGTATTGCAAATAGTAATAACAATCATTATCATTACCATTGTTTATAGCAAATAATCCATAGGTATTACAGGATTATTTGTGAACAGACTTTAACAGCTGTCGTATTTTGCACACCATTAGTCAGCTAAGTGATTTGAGGGGCTTCTTTTATCTATGGGTATATTTATTACCCTCGTTCTAGGAATCGCTCAGTTATTTTAATTTTTAACTACAAAGGATGTCGTTTGTTACAAAAAATACATTTGTGGGTTGGACTTATTGTCGGTGGGCTATTTTGTTTATCCGGGCTGACCGGCAGTGTGTTGGTATTCGATGATGAGCTGGACACCTATTTCAATTCGGGGTTGTGGTATGTGGAGCCGCAACCTGGTCTGATCAAGCTGGATGAAGCAACAGGCAAAGTTCAGTCTAGTTTTCCAAATCGCGCGCTGTTGTTGGCACGTTTGCCGCGTGAGTCAAGTCGGAGTATCGAGTACTGGATGGAGGGTGAGGAGTTGCAACTTGTTTATGTCAACCCTTGGACTTTGGAGATTCTTGGTCATCGTGAGGAGCATTCCGGTTTTCTGGGTTTTCTGCATGATCTTCATGTACATTTATTGGCTGGGGATGAAGGACTATTAGCCAACGGCGTTATGGGTTTAGTCCTGCTATTGATGGTTCTAACCGGACTTTGGTTGGCATGGCCGGGTTGGCGGAAATTGCTCAATGCGCTGCGCATTCCCAAGAAAGAGTCACGAGTGGCGCACTGGTTTGCATTGCATCGTTCCGTAGGATTGATTTCAATGGTGTTACTTTTTATTGCGGCGCTGACGGGTGCCGCGATGGTCTTTCACAAGCAAACAAATGCTGCGTTGATTGCGATCTTCGGGGGGCCAGGTTTGCAGCGGCCGCCATTGATTGATGCGGCTGAATCACGAGCGGTACAGAAGTTTCCCAGTGAGTTACTGAAAACAGCGGAATCTGCTATTCCGGGTGCAACTGCAACTTGGATAAAGTTTCCGACCCAACCAGATATGCCTTTTTTGGTCAGACTAAGGTATCTGGATGACTCCCACCCAAATGGCACCAGCTATGTTGCGATGGATGCTGTTACGGGTGAAGTGCTTATGAATCACGATGTTAAACTTAGCGGTACCGGTCAACAAATAGCCGATCTTAAATATCCTTTACATATCGGGACGGTGGCGGGATTGCCGGGCCGCACCGTTATATTTATAGCCGGTTTAATCCCGACGATCCTTTTTGTTACTGGTGCCTATACCTGGTGGTATCGACGACAGAAGACTCCCGGTGAAGCTCGTAAAAATGCCCGTGGTCCGATTGATGACCGCTGCTAGGTTTTTTTACGTTTCCGCTTAGCCATATATACCAAAATCATGCAGTAATTAATTAAGCGGAATTTAGGAAATTCATACCTATAATGTTAATAATTATTATTAACATTATTACTATTGTTTCTATTAAAAGCGGGTCTACAAATGACAACAAAACTGTATTTGGTTCATCAATGGCGCACTATTCTAGCCACTCACTTATCATTTATTGGTTGCTTGCTGCCAAGTTACATATTAGCTCAGAACGCATCTGACGGAAGTGTGAGTATGGAGCCGGTCGTAGTGACAGCTACGCGTACTGAGACATCCGTTTCAGAAATGACGCGCTCGGTGACTGTAATAACACATGAAGAAATACAGCAGCAATCCGGCTTATCGCGAAATTTAGGCGAAGTTCTGGCTAAAACAGTGCCTGGTCTTGGTCCCGGTACAGAAGCGCTGTCCACTTTTGGACAAACATTGCGTGGACGCGATTACCTTGTATTGATTGACGGCATTCCACAGTCAACCGCGTTACGGTCGAGCAGTCGCGATCTTAATACCATTGACGTGGATGCTATTGAGCGGATTGAGGTGGTGCGTGGCGGTACGGCAGCGTATGGATTCGGCGCAGCAGGTGGGCTGGTTCATATTATCACCAAGAATCCGTCAAAGAAGCTTCTCGATGGTCATTCTAAGGCAGGTATGCGTTTTTCCACTCAGCACTTTGATGATTCTATACGCTGGGAAACGACGCACCGTGTTTCCGGTACAAGGGATAATGTTGATTATTTACTATCCGGAACATATGGTCAGAGCGGTGGTTTTTTTGATTCCGGTGGTCATCGTATTGCACCGGACCCAATCGGGGTTCAGGGTGGTTTGGCCGATACCAACAACTACAATATCCTCGGCAAACTCGGGTATAACTTTGATAATAATCGTCAACGTGTACAGGTGACAGTTGATCATTTTAATATCAAACAAGACACCAAATATACTTTTGGCCTCGGTGATCCCGCAAAGGGTATCAGGACGCCCGCGGTACGCGGTCGTACGAATGTATTTGATCCCGGCACCGAAAACACAATTGTTGGCTTAGATTACATTAACCGCGATTTTTTTGGCAGTCGAGTTGCACTGAAAGGCTATTATGGTGATTTGACGGCGCGCTTTGCGAAGTTTCCTGGTTTTGCTCAAACAGAGGTTCAGACAGAGAAATTTGGCTCTCGTTTGACCATCGATACGCCATTAAAAATTAAGAACTACGATTTTAGCCTCGTTTGGGGTGTTGATTACTTGCGCGATAAAGCGGTACAGAAAGGGTTGGATGGTCCCACTGTTGTACCTTATATGAAGCAAGATGCTTTTGCCGGTTTTATGGAGCTTGAATTGCCGCTAAGTACCATCGGCCTTGTACGCGGCGGTTTTCGGCATGAAGATATTACTGTGGATGTTTCTGATATCGTCAATCGCGGTGGGTCATTTGTAGAAAGTGGCAAACTGAATTATGGTAAGACTTTGTTTAATGGGAGTGCCGTATTTTACTTAACTGATTTCCTTGATTTATTTGGTAGTTTTAATCAAAGCTTTTCAGTTGCTGACATTGGCCGCGCTATCCGAGATGCAAATGCTTCTATTACCAGCGCGAGTCAACTTGAATCTGAAGCACAGAAAGTGGATAGCTACGAAGTCGGCCTGCGCGCCAATAAAGGGCCTGTGCAGGCTTCTGTTGCCGGGTTCTACAGTAGTTCAAATAACGGCACTACTTTTAACCGTGATTTGAGCATCGTGAAGCAGCCTGAGCGTATTTGGGGTGTTGAGGGCGCGTTGTCTTATCGCATTAATAAGCAATGGAATACTGGCGGTACGGTAAGCTGGGCGGAGGGCGAGGTGGATCTCGACGATAATGGCAGCTTTGAAGAAGACCTACCCAGTACGCGCATTTCGCCGGTTAAATTATCTGGTTTTCTTGAATATAGCCCAAAGACTTGGTGGCATAACCGGGTGCAGGTGCTGTATGTTGGCGACCGGAGCTCCAATTCGACTCAATTCGGTGGCGCCGATGTCAATGATTACACCATAGTTGATTTAACCACCCGTGTAGCGGTGGGGCCTGGCCATCTTACTGTGGCAGTGAATAATTTGCTGAATGAAAATTACTTTACGTTGGTTAGTCAAGCATCAGTTTCGCCGTTTGGTTTTGCCAAGGGACCGGGGCGCATTGTCGGTATTAACTATGCATTTAACTGGTAACAATAATCATTATGCCGTTAGCTACGCGGGTTAGGCCAGTAGCAGAACTCATTGAGATACTCTTGCTATATACTTGGACGATACGTTGTGATAAGTGCCAGCCAATCTCCTGGCCTATTTCATTCACCGTTTTTATACTGCGGATTGCTCCAAGTACAACTTTAGTCTTCAAATTACCCGTAAAATTCTTGCGCTTTATTCCACTCATTTCCTGCTCCTTTTACAGCAGGTCACCATCTTAATGTATCGCCAGAAAATTGGTATCCACTATGGTTATCAGGCTTTTTCTGGAGAATGCCCGCAAAAGGACAGCACCACACGTCAAGTAGATCTGTACGAGGTATCCTGCACGGTGCTGTACCTGCTGTACCTGCTGTACATGGGCTGCCGGCTGCCAGTGGCGAACCCTGCCCAGTGACTTTTCCAAGTGGCGCAAGTGCACTCATACTGGGCCATTTGCAGTAAGCCCCGCGAAGAAGGCGGTCTGCTGGAGCAGGTATTAAAAAAATCAGGCTGGTGCGGCCCGCGAGAAACGGGGGCGCAACGCCTGCAGCACGTTCTTGATTGTGGACGCACAGAGTATGAAGAACACGGGCACGGCAGGCCAGAAGGACTATGACGTGGACAAGAAGGGTTTCGGGCATCAAGCGCCGCATCGCGGTGGACACGCAAGGGCGCTGCCGCACGCGGTGGCCGCAACCACAGCCGAGGTGACAGACCGAAAAGGAGTACTACAGGCGCTGCGCCGCTGTAAACCTAAGCTTGGGCGAGTGCAAAGCCTGCTGTGCGACAACGGCTATGTGGGCCAGCCCTTTGCACAGGGTGCGCGCGAAATCCCGGGTGCGCATGTGCAAGTACAGATTGCCAAACGCTGCGAACTATACACATTCAAGGTCATGCCCAAGCGATGGATCGTCGAGCGTAGTCTCGCACGGCTGGAAAAGAATAGAAGACTGTGGATGAACTGCGAGCGAATGATCAACACCAGCTAGCAGTTCATCCACTTGGCCTTCCCGGTCCTTCTACTCAAAAGGCTTCCTGATTAGTTACTTCTCTCAGAAATCTTGTAAAATCTACAAATTGCGAAGAAACGTAGCAAAATCAGAGGAGGATGGCAATGGCGATGAATAAAATTCAGTTTCAGGCAGGCCTGTCACTGCATGAATTTCTGCATCAATATGGCACGGAAGCACAATGTGAAGCAGCATTGTTTGCTGCGAGGTGGCCACATGGCTGGAGATGCCTGCGCTGCGATGGGGAGCGATATTCCTGTACCCATAACGGCCGCAAGCTATGGGAATGCCTGGATTGTGGCTACCAATGTTCTTCAATTGTCGGCACCGTGTTTGAAAATACTAAATTACCGCTAAGAACCTGGTTTCTGGCCATTTACTTGATGACGCAAAGCAAGAATGCGGTCAGTGCATTGGAACTCAAACGTCAGCTGGGGGTAAGTTACAAAACGGCATGGTCGATCAAGCATAAGCTGTTACAGACCATGCTGCTGCGCGAAGAGCAACGCCGTCTGGATGGACGCGTGGAGGTTGACGATGCTTATCTGGGAGGTGAAAGGCCGGGAAAGCGCGGGCGGGGCGCGGCAAGTAAGACGCCATTTGTAGCGGCAATACAAACAAACAGCGAGGGGAAGCCACTTTATATACGCTTGACTCCCGTAGCGGGTTTTACATATGAAGCGCTCAAACAGTGGTCGGCTGAATGTCTGTCATCTACTGCACGAGTCGTATCTGATGGTTTGGGGTGTTTCGGGGCGGTTACGCATACAGCCGCGCAGCATGAGCGCCATATTGTGGGAAGTGGCAAATCTGCTGTGCAGCGTGCCGAGTTTCGCTGGGTCAATACGCTTCTTGGCAATCTCAAGACTGCCTTCAGCGGAACCTACCATGCATTCAATCACGCCAAGTATGCACAGCGCTATCTTGCAGAATTCTCCTATCGCTTCAATCGCCGTTTTGATTT
>NZ_FMWO01000072.1 GCF_900103035.1 Nitrosomonas mobilis | reverse complement strand
CAATGGCGATGAATAAAATTCAGTTTCAGGCAGGCCTGTCACTGCATGAATTTCTGCATCAATATGGCACGGAAGCACAATGTGAAGCAGCATTGTTTGCTGCGAGGTGGCCACATGGCTGGAGATGCCTGCGCTGCGATGGGGAGCGATATTCCTGTACCCATAACGGCCGCAAGCTATGGGAATGCCTGGATTGTGGCTACCAATGTTCTTCAATTGTCGGCACCGTGTTTGAAAATACTAAATTACCGCTAAGAACCTGGTTTCTGGCCATTTACTTGATGACGCAAAGCAAGAATGCGGTCAGTGCATTGGAACTCAAACGTCAGCTGGGGGTAAGTTACAAAACGGCATGGTCGATCAAGCATAAGCTGTTACAGACCATGCTGCTGCGCGAAGAGCAACGCCGTCTGGATGGACGCGTGGAGGTTGACGATGCTTATCTGGGAGGTGAAAGGCCGGGAAAGCGCGGGCGGGGCGCGGCAAGTAAGACGCCATTTGTAGCGGCAATACAAACAAACAGCGAGGGGAAGCCACTTTATATACGCTTGACTCCCGTAGCGGGTTTTACATATGAAGCGCTCAAACAGTGGTCGGCTGAATGTCTGTCATCTACTGCACGAGTCGTATCTGATGGTTTGGGGTGTTTCGGGGCGGTTACGCATACAGCCGCGCAGCATGAGCGCCATATTGTGGGGAGTGGCAAATCTGCTGTGCAGCGTGCCGAGTTTCGCTGGGTCAATACGCTTCTTGGCAATCTCAAGACTGCCTTCAGCGGAACCTACCATGCATTCAATCACGCCAAGTATGCACAGCGCTATCTTGCAGAATTCTCCTATCGCTTCAATCGCCGTTTTGATTTGGCTGCCATGGTGCCGCGATTGCTGCGCGCCGCCGCAACGACAGAACCTCTTCCGATCGGTATATTGAGAATTTCTGAGATAGGTAACTAATCAGGAAAGACTTTGAACAAGTTCTTAGAGACAATCCGCTCAATTTTGATATTTTCACCATCGATTATTTGGGTGAATAATTCTTTCTGAATCGAATCAGGGATAGATTCAAATAGATTCCCAGCATTAATTGTCATTTTTCGTTCTTTTCCCATAATACAAATTATTGGAGGGTGAATTCGCCACCAACAGAACCCGAGAATGAGTGCCTTCTACCGTCTAACTGCGTATGCAACTGCGATGTGCGTGGACATCGGAAAGGTCAGCTTGTCCCCATCGCGGTAATGTTGCGCGACAGCTTCCGTCTCACCGGTGACCGCGGCCACGAGAGCGGAGCGCGCCGCAGTATCCAATTGCGCAAATGCTGGTATCGACGTTGCCGCCCCAAGTACCGTCAGTTGCACAAAACGTTCTGGTGAAGGAAGGTGAATGTCGAGCGACCGGGGAGTAACTTCGATGCGCTCAAAGCCTGAATCACTCAGTAGTGAACGCAACTCTGCAGCATCTCCCAAGGAAAAGGGCAAAGCCACGTCAGAGATGGCCGCATTCAGGTGGCGTGTTGTCGCTTCAAACAGCGCTTCATAGATCGGATGATGTTGGAGGGCCTGCCACACACTCAGGACGACACGCCCGCCATCGGTCAGAACCCGCCGTATTTCTCGCAAGGAGGCGGCGCGATCAGAAAAAAACTGAAATCCCTGCTGGCACAGCACGAGATCAAACGCAGCGTCCTGCAGGGCGAGGGCGATCGCATCCCCTTCCCGCCACTCAATCGTCGCACCCATCGGTGCCGAAAGCGAGCGAGCTACGGCCAGCATTTCCGGGTTGATATCGAATGCGACCACCTTTCCTCCCGCTCCAACCACGGGTGCGACGTGCCGTGCCACACTGCCCGTGCCGCACGCTACGTCCAGCGCATGTTCGCCAGGTTGCGGAACCGCATACTTAAGCAGCACGCGTGTCCAAGGGTCGGAGATGGTGGAGCTTAGGTATCGCTCGTATAATTCTGCTGGATTCTGACTTTGCAGTTTGCTCATGGTCTCTCCTCTCTGACGATACCCGGTCCTCATCTGTCAATCAGCGCTGTAATTTAGCCAGTTTTCCCAAAAAATAGCGCTCAAGTTTACCAGTTCATTTTTTATAGTAACTACTCACCCCCCAAAAAATATTTAAAAAAACACTTGACAGGTTTTTGTACGAGAAAAATTCAATTTTGTACCTCACAGCCAAATCTCTGCGATAAGCAGCTTAGACCCATCGCCAGGCTGATGACAGTACGAT
>NZ_FMWO01000094.1 GCF_900103035.1 Nitrosomonas mobilis | reverse complement strand
CAATGGCGATGAATAAAATTCAGTTTCAGGCAGGCCTGTCACTGCATGAATTTCTGCATCAATATGGCACGGAAGCACAATGTGAAGCAGCATTGTTTGCTGCGAGGTGGCCACATGGCTGGAGATGCCTGCGCTGCGATGGGGAGCGATATTCCTGTACCCATAACGGCCGCAAGCTATGGGAATGCCTGGATTGTGGCTACCAATGTTCTTCAATTGTCGGCACCGTGTTTGAAAATACTAAATTACCGCTAAGAACCTGGTTTCTGGCCATTTACTTGATGACGCAAAGCAAGAATGCGGTCAGTGCATTGGAACTCAAACGTCAGCTGGGGGTAAGTTACAAAACGGCATGGTCGATCAAGCATAAGCTGTTACAGACCATGCTGCTGCGCGAAGAGCAACGCCGTCTGGATGGACGCGTGGAGGTTGACGATGCTTATCTGGGAGGTGAAAGGCCGGGAAAGCGCGGGCGGGGCGCGGCAAGTAAGACGCCATTTGTAGCGGCAATACAAACAAACAGCGAGGGGAAGCCACTTTATATACGCTTGACTCCCGTAGCGGGTTTTACATATGAAGCGCTCAAACAGTGGTCGGCTGAATGTCTGTCATCTACTGCACGAGTCGTATCTGATGGTTTGGGGTGTTTCGGGGCGGTTACGCATACAGCCGCGCAGCATGAGCGCCATATTGTGGGAAGTGGCAAATCTGCTGTGCAGCGTGCCGAGTTTCGCTGGGTCAATACGCTTCTTGGCAATCTCAAGACTGCCTTCAGCGGAACCTACCATGCATTCAATCACGCCAAGTATGCACAGCGCTATCTTGCAGAATTCTCCTATCGCTTCAATCGCCGTTTTGATTTGGCTGCCATGGTGCCGCGATTGCTGCGCGCCGCCGCAACGACAGAACCTCTTCCGATCGGTATATTGAGAATTTCTGAGATAGGTAACTAATCAGGAAAGAGATTTGACTAAACCCTCAAATCAGGAGTAAAAAACAACCCCCGCGTCGCTACGCTCCGACTGTCCAGTTTGCCGTGGACTGAGTGTCCAGTTTCCGTGGAATACGCAGATGAATTGTTTGTCCAGCGCGCATTGAGGTATAGAGTTGTGCACGATGAAATTAACGGAACACAAAGTATGAATGGAATTGATTGAACGCATGAGTCGTAATCAGCGAGACAAACAGCAATCATAATGAAGTAAGTAATTTCAACAAATAGTCTTGACCGGCAATTTGATGTTGTTCCCCAAATTAAGTTTAGACAGCTGGTATCACTTAAGGGCGCCTCTAAAAACCCAAGTTCAAGAATTTGACAAAAAGAGGGTAGGGGTGCTGTTTTTTGTTTGTCTCTGATGCAATAGGCTGGGCGCAAGCACTTTGATCGGGTGTCGTGCCTGATGTCAGGACCATGTGGGTATTTCGGAAGGAATTGGAGGAAAAACGCCTGATGGAGCGTTTGTTTGCCCGGTTTGATGAATGCCTACGGGAACTGGATGTGGAACTGCGGGTCAGGTCAGATTATCGATGCAACCTTTGTAGCGGTACCCAGACAACGCAATACGAGGTAAGAAAACAGCTGATCACTGCATCAGAGATAATTTCAGCATAAGTCCATGACAGCCGAATTCCGGAAGACGTGCTGCAATCCCCTGCAACGGGTGCAGCGGATATTTACACGGACTCGGCCTATCGCAGTCATGCGCAGGAAGAGGATCTGGTCGTAACCGGGCACAAAAGCCACATTCATTAAATGGGTGTGCGTAATTATTGCTCACAGCAGCACAGCAACAAGAAAAAATCACAGGTGCGCGGGTTGAGCATGTATTATTTGGCTCGATGGTAGATAAAATGGGTGAAATCACTATTCGCACCATCGGCTGCGCAAGCGCAAAAATATAAATAGGCTTGTTCAACCTTGTTTATATCATCAGGTGTGTCGTGACACGCATCCGCAAAAAACACTTCAGCTTCAACAGAATTATTGCGCCCGGAATTTCCTGAGATAGCTAAAAAATAGCACTTAGATAGCACCTCAGGCAGTCAAAAATCTACAAATCTAGAACCAAAACTGTAAAAAACTTATGAAATATTTTCCTGCATCAGGTTCATTCATTTTTTTGGGTATTTTTAGAGGTGCCCTATAGTTTATCGCGGCCATGGCGAACGTTAAAATCGATCACTGGTCCTAAAGGCACCACGCCACTTGGATTGATGCTGGTATGGCTAACATAATAATGATTTTTTATATGAACCATATTAATCGTCTCAGCAACGCCAGGCTGTTGGTAAAGATCGCGTGTGTACGCCCAAAGGTTCGGGTAATCAATCAGGCGTTTCATATTACATTTGAAATGTCCCACATATACCGGATCAAAACGAATCAGTGTGGTGAATAAACGCCAGTCTGCTTCGGTGATCTGATTGCCGGTTAAGTAACGCTGTGCCGTCAGTTTGTGTTCTAGCCAATCCAATGATTCGAATAACGGGATCACCGCTTCTTCATAAGCTTCCTGTGTGGTAGCAAAACCTGCTTTATAAACGCCATTGTTTACCGTGTCATAGATACGTGTATTAACCATCTCAATTTCGTTGCGCAATTTCTCTGGATAATAATCACCATCAGCAGCACCTAAGTCATCAAAGGCACTATTGAACATGCGTATAATTTCCGAAGATTCATTGGAAACAATCGTACTGGTTTTTTTATCCCAAAGGATGGGGACAGTGACACGTCCTGAGTAATTCTTATTTGCTTTTAGATATATATCGCGCAAATAGGGTGCGTTAAAAATCGGATCGGCAATGACACCTTCATCATTGTTAAAGGTCCAGCCTTCTTCTGCCATATGCCAATGCACGACGGACAGGGATATTATTTTTTCCAGTCCTTTAATCTTACGAAAAATTAGTGTGCGATTTGCCCAGGGGCAAGCATAAGAAACATACAAATGATATCTCCTCGCTTCCGCCTGGAAGCCTGCGCGCCCACTCGGCCCGGCAGAACCATCTGCTGTGATCCAGTTGCGAAACTGGGCCGCCGAACGAATAAAACGTCCCTGGGTTTCTTCAGTTGGATACCAAGTATTCTGCCATTGCCCATCAATTAATATACCCATCTCGATTACCTAAAATTTGTTTTGTTTGAAATCTTCAAATGACTGTAATATTCCAGTCTTAGTATTCATGACAAACGGGCCATCAAGTGTAACGGATTCCACCGCTACTAGGCCAACTAGTAGATTTTTCTCCAAGACCAGAAAACGCAACGCCTGATAGTAGTGCCGTATCGTGACTCCAGGCTGCAAGATCATGGTTATTGAATTGATTGAAGTGCGTATGACTACGGACCCTTGCCACACCACATGCATTAATTCAACCGGCGCTCGCAAGAAATTAGCAATTTTTTAGGAAGGTTTGTCGATATTTAATTGTTGTCTAAGATCGTCTTTCTGCATGGGAATGCCAGAAAGGCGGTTAGAAGGACGGTTATTTGTGTGGCACACATTCTTGCTGCAACACAACCGATTGTTTGCAGCGCACTATTTGATAGAGCAATACCGTCTGGCTCTAATGCAAGTGCTTTAGCAAAATAGATGGGCGGACGCAGGCCTCTCGTTATGATTAATGTAACGCGACCGCTTGCGCCTTGCCCATCCAAAAAATGCCTAGCCCGTGCAGCATAGAAATGCTCGCATACATAAAACGCTAGCCTAATACTGATTAATATTTGACTGCTCCTTTGACATTCATTTTCTCCCTTTCTACAGCTTTATAATCAGTGAGAAAACCAAGTACGATAACAACTAGACCAACACCAATATAAAAATTTCTTGCTATTTCTTCATCTGCAAATCCAAAGATAAAAGGCAAGGCAATCAACGAAGGGCCAACCAAGCGTTCAATCCAACCGTGAATGGTAAAAGGAATTAGCTTAAACATCCCAAATGGGAAATCAGACGCCAGCGTAACGACCAGATGAACACCAGCGATGACATATGCCAGCATAGTAGGAAGCTGACTTAACCCTAATACTGTAGGCGCAAGTAAAAAAATAGCGACTGTCAAAAAATCAAAATAACCGTGTGTGCGAGGTGAAATTACTTTCATGTGAATTCTCCAATTTTAATTTATTGTGTTTGCTCGATAGCTCTTAAGAGTGGGTAGGTGTTTAGTTAAATTTACGGCACTTTTACTTCTCCTAAATCTGCATCATTCAATCCAACTGCTTTAAGTCCGTTTGCTGGAATCTGAATGGCGGCATAGTAAAAATCTTCATTGCCTGTATTCCACCAAGCGCGTTTCGCATTGAGATTAATTTTTACTTTTCTCCCTTATGTAACAGTAAAGCGATCCGCATCAATCACCATTTCTCCTAAGAGCAATATTTTCACTGCAATTACTGTAGTGATCGATACAGTATAATTAATGGGCTCTTATGTCAAGACTTTTTGTAGTGATCGTTTTAATATAATAAAATACGAATTCTTTTTAAGAAATAGCTCAGGATGACCAGAACAAAAAATTTTGATGAAACTGAAGCACTGGAATCGGCGATGCTGCTTTTCTGGAAGAAGGGCTATTCCGCCACATCTATGAAAGAGCTTGAGCAAGTTATGGGGCTTAAAATAACAAGTATCTATAACGCATTTGGAAACAAGCGTGCCTTGTTTGAAAAGGCACTTAACTACTATCTACAACATATCCTAATTAAATTCATAGAAGCGTTAGATAACGCAGATTCACCAGAAAATGCGCTAAATGCTGTATTGATGGAGGTGATTTATTTGCATTTTAATCACTCATATCCCGGTGGCTGTTTAGTTGTATTTTCTATATTAGAAAATGAACAACATGACGAAAGCTCAAGACATATCTTGAGCTCAGCATTAAGTTCATTACATAACGCTATTATTAAAAGACTTCAGAGTGACCAAGAAAAAGGAGAAATAGCGCCTGAAGTTGACTGCCGCGCAATTGCAAATCATGTTGCAGCATTGATAACCGGTATGATAACGATGGCGAAGGCAGGTTTCCCACAAAAAGAATTAGAAAAACTTATTAATAATGCAGTCAAAATATTGCTTAAGGCGTAAGCATAGTACCAATCTTGGGTACTTTTTCGTTAGCTTCCTTCACATACGCATAAAGAATTGGTTTCGAGATATTAAACAACGATATCTGAGGTATCGTTTGTTGTTCTATGTTGCTTCTCGTCGGCCAGGTTAACCCAATAACATACAGCCACCCAGCCTTGCAAGTGCAGCTATCTATTGAAGATTAAGATATTCGACGGAACGAATGTTATTCAAGCCCAATGTGTTTAAGCAAACAGACAAGTGAGTAACGCTTGTTCAAACTATAGTGGCGGGATTGTATCGCACCTTTTTCGTGCCATTTTCTGGGCTTTAACGTTCAGGCCACCGCTTGATTAAATGGCTAAACACCAGATTTGACAATAACTCTTAACGTGCCGATATAGAGTAATTGATGCTATTCACACCTGTACGAATGACCAATCACCTGATTGCAGGTTTGCCATCCACAGAACGCAACGAGTTTCTGGCGCGCTGTGAAACAGTAGCGCTGGTATTTGGTGATAGCCTGTGTGAGCCTGGTCAGCCCTTTCAATACGTGTATTTTCCACTAACCGGCTTTATCTCGCTGATGATAAAAATAGACGGTCATCAACCGTTAGAAGTTGGGCGGATTGGTGAGACGCTGGCGCTAGGTGTCAATGCTGCGCCCCTGCATGCGGTGGTGCAAGGTGCGGGTACTGCCTTGCGCATGACCGTGCGCATACCGACCATTTTCACCTCACCCATGAATACCTGGCCAACATGCTTGGAGTGCGTAGAAGTAGCATCACTATTGCAGCGGAGGTATTGCAAAAGAAAAAGCTCATCAGCTATAACCGGGGAGACATCAGCATTCTTGACCGGGAGGGTCTGGAGGCGGCATCCTGCGAGTGTTACGATGCCATAAAGGGGTATTACGCCAAGCTGTTATGTCACTTGAGTGATCAATCTGACAGTATTTCTGGAAGATGACTGTATAGTTGTTCCTAGGCTTATCCGTTATGGAACGCGCTCACGCACCGTTCGCCGTGTTGTTCTGGGCAGCCGACTTGATCACAAGCCGAACACTCAGTATATCTTGCCCAATTCCAGTGGCAACGCGGGCAGTCGCGTTCAGCTAATTGGTACGAATCGAGTCAGTTAACGGACTTACGGGCGTAGCCGCAGATCTCGTAAAATTCGTTCGGGGTAATTTGTTTCGCTGCTCGATCACTTTGTCGATAGCGTTTCTGAATGGCTTGTAAATAGGCGCGTCGTTCGTATTTTCCCAGAGGATAATCCGAGATTGTTCAGTTACACTCATGAGGCAACGACTCGATTTTACTGAGCCCTTAGGTTACTTTTAATTTGAGGCAATTCGCTCAATGGAATGTTGACTTTTAGGTTCAAGTATGTAGAATAAAATTGTAGTTTTGTGATGTTGATTGAGAAATTGGCCTTACTGATGAAGGGTGTTCAGTTCGTCTTAATAGACGATTACATCGCAAAACAAGAAAAACTAGGGTTCCGGCCTATTTACTTAAGGTGTCTGGTCCGAGAGTTTTTGGTCTCGTTATAACGAGGCTCCACGGAGGGATAAAAGCCCGGGAGATTGGAATGTAGAATGTGAATTTTACATTTATTCTCGTGTTTTTCCGTCGAGCAAAGGATGCTTCGTTATGCCTATCCCACCGCAACAAAATACTTCTGGTTCTGATATCGATGCAATTGTGCCCGACATACTTCATCGTAGTATGGGTATTTGGCATAGTTTCACCCTGGGTTTTGCTGTTGTTTCACCAGTAGTAGGGCTTTATGCCATCATTGGTGTACAAACGCATGTAACAGGTGGTGGCTGGTTTGCTGCATTGGTCGTTTGTTTGGCTATGCAGTTACTGGTAGCAACCGTTTACGCAGAACTGTCTTCACAATTTCCAATTGCCGGGGGTGCCTATAAATGGGCGCGTCAGCTTGGCGGAGTTATTGCTGGTCAGTACGCAGGCGTAATTTACGTAAGCTCAACCATTGCGATGCTGACCACGACTGCTTATACCGGCGGCATTTGGCTCGGTACCTTTTGGGGGTCAATGGATTGGGGCGGTACCATGATGGCATTCTGGGGCGCAATATTTTTGCTACTTTGCATGCTCCTTAATCTCGCCCATGTGAGCATCTTTAAAGCGATAATTGCACTGGGCGTTTACGCAGAGATCATTGGTTCGTTTGGCATTGCGTTGCTGTTGTTTTTTTTCTTTCGTCAGCATTCTTTCTCCGAATTGTTTCAGCATTTGGGTACAGGAACTGCACCCACTGAGATGGCTGCCTTTCTGGCCGCGCTCGCCATTGCAGGGTGGGCTTTTATCGGCTTCGATGCCTGTTCCACCACGGCTGAGGAGACGCATCAACCGAAACGCATGGTTCCGCGTGCAATTTTCCTTTCCTTAAGTGCGGTGGGGGCTGTGGTACTGTTCAATTCCGCTTCACTGATATTAGCCTTCGACCACGCCACACTGGCGGAGGCCAGCCAAACATCCGACCCAGTTACGCCTCTTATTGCGAGCAGCTTCGGTACCTGGATCGAAAAACCCTTTGCAGCAATTGTTTTGGTTGCTTTTCTTGCCTGCGGGGCATCCGTCGTCAAATACACTTCACGCATCGTATATTCCATGGCGCGTGAAGGTAATATGCCGTCTGTATTAAGTAATGTAACCGCTGGCAAAACGCCACGTAATGCCATACTTTTTACAGTAACCATGGCGGGGCTTGGCTTACTGTTAGGATTAAATGATGGTGCTGTAGCGACGGTGATCGCTTTTGGTACCGGTGGCTTATATGCCATGTTTGCGATGACAACTGGTGTTGGTTTGTTTGCTCGGCTCACCGGACGCTGGAACCCTGCGCTGGGCGAGATGAAATTGGGTGTCTGGGGCTTGGTAATCAATATAGTGGCTTTTATCTGGTCGCTATTTGAATTGGTAAATATTGCTTGGCCGCGTGCTTATGCTGTCTCAGACGATGCGCCCTGGTGGCAACTATGGGCGATTCCTCTTGTACTAGGTAGCATCTTGGGGATGACCACTGTATATATTCTGGCGAATAAAATTCGCAAAAATTGAAATTAGTTTTTTCTAAACAGGAGCCAATGATGAATCAAGAGAATACGTTGCTATGGGAAGCGCAAATTCCGGGTGGCTGTCACTGGTCTGGTATCGTACGCCGAGGGGTGACGTTGCGTCTGCTGGATATAGATGGAGGTGCTAATGCTTCGGTGCTTTTCTTTAATCAGGAAGAAAAATTGGAGCGTTACAACATGGCAGACACGCTGAAGACGCAGCATACGTTTCGACTCACTAAAGGCCATGCCTGTCATTCTGATATGGGGCGTATTTTTTGTTGTATTACAGCAGATACCGCGGGATGGAATGACACGGTGTGTGGCCTGAGTGATGCCGAGTTGATCCGCCAAAAATATGGAGTAGCGCGATATCAGGAATACCGTAATCAAATGTTCCGTAGTGGACTGGATGGCATGCTGATCGAATTGGGTAAGTGGGGGTTGGGTAGGCGAGACATTGTGTCCAACATCAATTTTTTTAGCAAAGTAACCGCTGATGAATCGGGTGAACTGATGTTTCACGAGAATAACAGCAAGGCAAACGATTATGTCGATCTGAGTTTTGAAATGGATACGCTGGTGGTGCTATCTGCCGCACCGCATCCGCTGGATCCGGCAAAGAGCTATCAACCAGGCGCAATCAGTTTGGCTATGTTTGCCACGCCAGCTGATGTAAAAGAAGAATGCGCGCATATCGCAGAAAATGCACGTGGCTTGGAAAATACCAAGCGTTTTTATAGCTGCAGTGGAGGCATGGCATGAACAGGCAAAATTTGACTGAAAGCAGATATGAGCCCAATCTCGCCGTGGTGGATGAAATTTGTGGGGCGGGAGAGGCATGGGTCAAGAAGGTGAACAAGGGGCAAACATTTCGTATTGTTGATTTGGAAGGTAATCAGGCGGTCGATACGTTATTTTTTAATACCAATCACGCGCTGGAACGCTATAGCGCAACCGATACGATATGCCGCCAAAACAGGTTGTATCTGACTACTGGCAGCAAGCTTTATTCCAATTTTGGCAACGTTATGCTCACCATCACTGCAGATACCTGTGGACGACATGATACGCTGGGCGGTGCCTGTGCCGCGGAAAGTAACACAGTACGTTATGCATTGGATAAGTACCCGATGCATAGTTGCCGAGACAGTTTTTTGCATGCGCTGGCGCATGATCCGCTTTGCGAAACGCTCGGCATGAGCAAACGTGACTTACCCAGCAATATCAACTTTTTTATGAATGTGCCAGTCACTGAAGCAGGTGCACTTGAGTTCGTTGATGGTATCTCTGCTCCGGGTAAGTATGTCGAAATGCAGGCTGAAATGGATGTGATGGTGTTAATCTCGAACTGCCCACAATTAAACAATCCCTGCAATGGCTACAATCCGACGCCGATCCGCTTGCTGATCTGGGATTGACCCGGCCAGCTAAAAGTGCAATGCACCAGCGCTATCTGAAAGGAAAAAAAGGGGGCAAGTATGTTTGAAAAAGTCTTGATAGCCAATCGTGGCGCGATTGCCTGTCGCATTATCCGCACATTACGTCGTATTGGAGTAAAGAGTGTCGCGGTTTACACCGATGCAGATGCGTTGTCGCGCCATGTAATTGAAGCGGATGAAGCCTATTGCATTGGCAGTGGCGTTGCCGCTGAGAGTTATCTGCGTATGGATAAGATCTTTGAGATTGCTCGGCAGGCCGGCGTACAGGCAATTCATCCTGGTTATGGGTTTCTGAGTGAAAATACGGAGTTTGTTGATCAATGCGCAGATCGTGGGATTTGTTTCATTGGCCCGACTTCTCAGCAAATACGTGCCTTTGGTTTAAAACATACAGCACGCGAGCTGGCGTTGCAGAGTCAAGTGCCATTGTTACCAGGAACGGGTTTACTGGATAACGTAGAAGAAGCGTGCCATGAGGCCGGTCACATTGGTTATCCGGTGATGCTGAAAAGCACTGCGGGCGGTGGCGGCATTGGGATGCGCTTGTGTTGGAATGCAGATGAACTAAATGATGCCTACGAATCAGTAAAACATCTGGCGCAAAACAACTTTAAAAATGCGGGCTTGTATCTGGAGAAATTTGTCGAAAATGGCCGGCATATTGAAGTACAAATCTTTGGTGATGGTAAAGGCGGCGTGATTGCGCTGGGTGAACGTGATTGTTCAATGCAACGCCGCAACCAGAAGGTAATAGAAGAGACACCCGCACCCAATCTGACGCCACATTTGCGTCAAGCACTGCTAGATGTTGCTGTGCGTTTAGGCAAGACAATTAATTATCAATCCGCGGGCACGGTGGAATATATTTATGATGTAGCCAACGGCGAATTTTATTTCCTTGAAGTGAATACCCGGCTTCAGGTAGAACACGGGGTGACTGAAGAAGTAACAGGTATTGATCTGGTGGAGTGGATGGTATTGCAAGCCGCTGGAGATTTGCCGCCTCTGGATTCATTTGAAATAAAACCGGCCGGTGCTGCTATTCAGGTGCGCGTGTATGCTGAGAATCCAGCCAGAGATTTTCAACCTTCCAGCGGTACACTTACTGGCGTGGCATTTCCTTCTTCCGCACGCGTCGAAACCTGGGTGGAACGCGGTGTCGAAGTCTCCCCGTTTTATGACCCGATGTTAGCAAAAATTATTGTGTATGCGCCAACGCGTGCGCAGGCTATCGACAGTCTGTTGGGCGCATTGGATGCTACGGAATTGCATGGCATTGAAACCAATCTCGATTATCTTGGGCAGATTTTACATAGCACGGCGTTTGCTAAGGGGACGCACACCACAAGTTTCTTGAATGGATTTCATTACATTGCGCATACGGTTGACGTCTTGAGTCCTGGTGTGCAGACAACAATACAGGATTATCCGGGGCGAGTGGGTTACTGGTCGGTCGGAGTGCCACCCTCCGGGCCTATGGACACATACGCCTTTCGTCTGGCAAATCGTCTGGTAGACAACACTGCAGATAAGGCGGGACTTGAAATTACTTTATCTGGACCGACGCTGCGCTTTAACTGCGATAGCAGCATCGCGATAACAGGCGCGCCGATTGAGGTGCGTCTGGATGGTGAGCCATTAGCGCTATGGCAGTCTCACGCTGTTAAAGCAGGCGCATTACTCCAGATTGGGAAAATTAGCAGTCATGGTTGCCGTGCCTATCTGGCCGTACAGGGTGGCTTTCAGGTGGCAGAATATTTAGGCAGCAAATCTACTTTTACACTGGGTCAATTCGGGGGTCATGCCGGACGAACCCTGCGGACTGGTGATGCCCTGCGTATTATTGCAAGCCAAGACAATAGCCATCTTACACTGCCACAATCGCTGATTCCGCGCTACAACAACAGCTGGGAAATTGGCGTACTGTATGGTCCACATGGAGCGCCGGATTTTTTCACAACTGAAGATATCCAGAATTTTTTTGCTACAGAATGGAAGGTGCATCACAATTCCAGTCGCACCGGTGTACGTTTGCTAGGGCCAAAGCCGCAATGGGCGCGTGAAGATGGAGGTGAAGCTGGATTGCACCCATCCAATATTCATGACAATGCCTACGCTATAGGTGCGGTGGACTTTACTGGGGATATGCCGGTCATTTTGGGACCAGATGGCCCTAGTCTAGGTGGTTTCGTCTGTCCAGTTACCATTGTCTATGCCGAATTATGGAAGATGGGGCAACTGAAGCCAGGTGACAATATCCGTTTTCGTTTAATGACCACGGAACAGGCGCTTGAGCTGGAAAAATCTCAAAATGAATTGATCACTCGTCTGGATCCCGCTGCAGCGAATAATACGCTGAAATTAGTTGAGGTGACGGAAGAGACATTGGGCAGCCCTATTCTGCACACCATTCCAGAAAATGTAAAACAGGTACAAGTGGTCTATCGTCAGTCGGGCGACAAATATCTGCTGATAGAGTACGGGCCGCCGGTTCTTGATCTGAATTTGCGTTTTCGTGCGCATGCGCTGATGGAATGGATTCAGAAAGCGCTTGATTCAGGTCAGCTTGGCGGAGTAATTGATTTAACGCCTGGCATTCGTTCCTTACAGATTCATTTTGACTCGCTTGTATTATCCCGCGATACGTTACTGGATTTCCTGATTACTGCAGAAACAAAATTGCCGGCGATTGAGGACATGGAAGTACCAACCCGCATCGTACATCTGCCCTTGTCATGGGACGATGCGGCAACGCGACTGGCAATTGAGAAATATATGCAATCCGTATACAGGGATGCGCCGTGGTGTCCAGACAATATTGAATTTATACGTCGCATCAACGGCCTGGAAAGTACCGAAGCGGTGCGGCGCATGGTGTTCGGGGCAAGTTATTTGGTGATGGGGCTAGGCGATGTCTATCTGGGTGCACCGGTGGCCACGCCGATAGATCCTCGTAATCGCCTGGTTACCACCAAATACAATCCAGCGCGGACCTGGACACCAGAAAATGCAGTAGGCATCGGCGGCGCCTATCTGTGTGTGTATGGCATGGAGGGGCCCGGCGGCTACCAGTTTGTTGGACGTACGGTACAAATGTGGAACCGATATCGCCAGACAGCTGATTTCAAAGATGGCAAACCATGGTTGTTGCGTTTTTTTGATCAGATCCGTTTCTATCCAGTGAATGAAAGCGAACTTCTCTTGCTACGAAAGGATTTCATTACCGGTCGGTTTAAACTGCGTGTGGAGGAAACTACTTTTAGTCTAAAACAGTACAATCAATTTTTACGTGAGAACAGCGCGTCTATCAAGGAATTTAAAGCCGGGCAGCAAGCTGCATTTGAGGCCGAGCGTGAACGCTGGAAGGTGCAGGGCCAAGCCGAGTATGTAAGTGAAGATAATATAGAAACGGCAGATGCCCAAAGTGAGCTGGATTTACCAAAAGGTGCCTCCGCGATTGGTTCGCATGTAACGGGTACAGTGTGGAAGATATTGGTTAAAGAAGGGCAGCGTGTCACAGCAGGCGACTCACTGGTAGTGATTGAATCCATGAAAATGGAATTTCCAGTGCATGCCACGGTGAGCGGCACGGTATGGCAGGTATCTTGCAAAGAATGTGGCTATGTATCCAATGGTCAGATGCTACTGGTAATTCAGGAAGACTGAGTATGAATAGCATATTATCTTTTAGCAGTACCGCGTCTTTGATGCAGCGTTATGCCAGCGGTGAACTAACGCCCAGCCAAGTAGTGTGGGCAGTGCATACGCCGGATTCAGAGTGACGATGATCATGTGTGGATTCTCAAATTACCGCTCGAAGCGTTATTGAGCTATACCTACAGGGTAGAAACTAAAAACACCGTCAACATTGTGATGCCAATGCGGTGCAATTATCTACGTTAATTTCGGTAAAAACGAGCGGCTGTCTCGAAGATTGTGGTTATTGTCCGCAAGCCGCACGCTATCATACTGGTGTTGAAATCAGGATATGCTATCACTGGATGAAATGGTTTCGGCTAGTGTAGTAGTACATTGAACGCCAACTATAGACAGGAGTAAATTAATGAATGACACACTCAAATCGATGTTTAATGGTAGTGACGCATTTGGCAAGCTGGTGTTGCGTTTGACACTAGGGGGTTTTATGCTTTTCCACGGCGCAGCAAAAATTTTTAATCCCGGTTCGCTTGAGTTTATCAAAGGCCAACTCGCAACTTTCGATCTTACGCCCTATTTAGCTTATGGCGTATTTTTGGGAGAAATTGTTGCGCCGTTGTTAATTATTTTAGGCATTTTTACACGATTTGGTGGGCTTTTGATCGTAGGTAATATGCTGTTCGCGCTTTTTTTAGTGCACCAGGATGAACTGCTAAGTCTGAATGCACAAGGTGCTTGGGCGCTAGAGCTACAAGGATTTTTCTTACTGTGCGGTTTGACAATTGTTCTTCTAGGAAGTGGAAAGTTCGCAATCAAGCCAGACTAAATTAAACGTCGATATCAGCCTCTTTTTATATACAGGAGACGTTATGTCTCCTGAAAACATTCAGGATAGGGCTCGCGGCGCAATGATGGGTGCATTTATCGGGGATGCGTTAGTCCTTGGCCCGTATTGATATTACAGTCTCGATGAGCTTCATCGTGATTACGGAAAATGGGTTGACGAATAACTGATCCATAGCCCGATCGGTATCATACCGGACGTAAAGCCGGTTAATTATCACAGGCTGGTTTTATTCTTACCTTGATATTCGTTCACTCAATGAATGTAATGGCTACAACAAGGCCGATTTTTGCCACCGCATGGATGATGAACTCTTTCCATTGCTTGATGGAACCCCGGTAAACGGGCCTGGCTGGTGTACCCGCCAGGCCATTCGTGAAGTTTGGCGGCGGAGCGTACAACAAAAATTATCTTGGGAGCAAACCGGCTGCCATGCAGATACCACTGAAGCCATCGAACGCACCCTTGCCATTATTTCTAGTACTTTGTACTGAATGCTACGGGCAGTTCGTAGCGGTGCAACTGCTGTTGCATGCTGAACAGCTTGCCGCGGCTATCTCCAAAAATACCTTGCTTACGCAATCTGATGAAAAACTAGGCTTTGATCAACAAATGATTTCTAATAAATACACTTTATATTTTTTGTTGAAGTCAAAGAATGAGATTATTGCTGAGTTTGTGAATGGTGGGTTACAGTCAATGCTGAGTAATGTTCGGTTAGGTGTGATTCCACTTCCTTTGCCTTCCTTGTAAGAACAGCAAGGCATTATCGCCAAAGTCTAAAAGTTACTAGCTCTTTGCGGCAAACTGGAAACCCAGATAACCTAAAACCAGGCCTACGCCGGGCAACTCATGCAGGCGGTATTAAAAGAGGCCTTTCTGCCTGGCAGGAAGGCAGCCGTAACAGCGAAATCAAACCTTCAGTAGAAAACCAGGGATCTTGACATAATGGTTACTTGTAAACTAATTTTTTTACATGGCTCGCCAACTTCGAATTGAATCTGCGAGTGTTTGAAACGAATTTTGTCACGTACTTGATCCAATAGTTTTCTAGCATTCACTTGTGTCGTATTTGTTTGCACGATTTGCCTGACCGATATAGTATTAACTCAATTTAACAACTATATAGATAGCTACTTTATGATTATAAGACTTTTTATCGTCATTGTCAGACAGAAAATGTCGTATATATTACGTTAGATTTCTATGAACCACGTACCAGACCCGCCAAACGAAAGATCGGCCGGCGATGTCGGGCATGCCTTTACCAAAGCGCTCGCCGCTTCGGTTCCCGTTGCGGGGGGCGCACTATCGGTACTCCTAGATAACGTGCTTACTGCTCCGATCGAGAAACGAAAGCAAGCATGGCTTCAGGACCTTGCGGGTACGATAAATGAGCTTGTAGATACGGTTGAGGAGATTACATCGGAGCGGTTATCGAACGACGAGGCATTTATCACTGCAGCCCTACAGGCAACACAAATCGCGCTGCGAAACCATCAAGAAGAAAAACTAGAAGCTCCCCGCAATGCCATTATCAATAGCGCGTTGAGAAACGAACCCGATGAGGATCTTCAGCTCCAATTCATTCGCCTAATTGATAGGCTGACTCCATGGCATCTGCGACTCCTCGCTCTGCTCGATAATCCCAGGGAGTATATGCAAGCGAATGAAATCGTTAACCCCGGATGGGGAATGGGAGGACCAATTGCGGTAATCGAACATTGCTTTCCTGAGCTTAGAACGAGAACAGAGTTCTGCCAGCAACTTGTTAGAGAACTTCAGGTAGAAGGATTGATCGGTCAGGGGCAGTTCCTGAATGTAACAATGACAGGCGATGGAATGATGCAGAACCGCACAGTCGAGGCGGGTCGTCGCTTTCTCGCTTTCATCACGAATCCGTAAAGTGCGTGCAAGCGAAATCTAACAATCGGTTGGAGTCGGACGCGTTACAGCGGGCTTGCCGTAGGCGAAAATGCGAAGCTGCTGGAGGCAAGCCCGCTGTAACGCGCCGCTCAACCGAGCGTTAGGTGACCCTCGTAGAAAAAGTGACCAGCTTAATTCAGGGGGTCAATTTTTAATTGCCGTTAGGGGGCATTTTTACATTGCCGGTGACACCAGTATGCAGAGTTACTTCGCGACATCCCCATCAACACAGACTGGCCTGCGGCGGGATTTGCCCGCCTTCAGCCTGCCACTTATGTCAGACGTTAGGCCTTTTTGGAAAATCACCGTGCAAACAAAATATTCAGACTCCGCAAGATGTACCCCGTTCTACTCCAAAGGAATCGCCATTCCTTTAAATGATGGCGCATGTGAGCATCTGGAAAGCATGTTGCTGCCCAATGTTTTCCTATGGTCAACAGATGATAAAGAAATCAATCTATCCCGCTTGCCTGGTTGGAATGTGATTTTCTGCTATCCTGTGACAGGCCGTCCAGGGTTTGCAGGTAAGGACAAGCCTGCTTGGAATTAGATACGAGTTCATGGCCATGACAGCTCCTCTTTGATGGGTTTGTTTGGGCCTGTATGGGTCTTTTCATAGAAAAACTGGGCTTGTCTTAACAATCTTTCTAATCAGGTGTACGGTTAAGATTTTGCTAAACAACAACTGGAGACAGAAATGCTCGAAACCATTGCGATAGTTCTGGTAATACTGTGGGTGCTGGGGTTAGTATCATCCACTTCCATAGGCGGATTCATTCACGTTCTCTTGGTTATTGCCCTCATTGTGATTCTAATCCGGGTAATTCAAGGTAGGAGATAATGCTGGTCTGGAAAATTGCTTCGCTTAACTGAGTAATTCAGAATTATGTTCGGTAGCGAACAGATAGATATGGTTTTTATCACTAGACTTCAAGCAGCAGTTAGATAGAAACGTGTTCAGAAGGAGTGGCCTGCTGAGCACAGCGAAAACCGATAGAGGAGAATTAACTATGAAATTACATTACCTGCTTGTATCCATGCTTGCCGCAACAGTATTGACGTTGGCCGCATGCGACCAGAAACAAACGGATGCCGAAAAAACCGTGAATAAGTCCATAGATAAAGCGACGGATAAAGTTGATGATGCGCTTGATCGCCGTCCTGGCGAAAAAGTTCGTGATGCCGCTGAAGATGCTGGTGATGCGATCGAAGATACGGCTAAAGAAATTAAGGAAGAAGCCAAGGACGCCACCAATTAGGATTGGAATCATCTGTGCCATTGCCTTAAAGGGCATCGCACTAGGATTCAAACCATGATTTATTGGGGGAGATGTCATGAGTACAAATGACATACAAACAGAAAGTTGTGGTCAAAATTGAATTGGCGCAGGTTAAATTGACTCAGTTACAAGCCGAGATAAGGTAAACGTTTTGCGCCACCATCTGTCTTAAAGCATCCGTTTTTCAGTATTGGAGCTGGGGTAAGGCCAGGTTTTAACCTGTTAACCTGGCAGGTAAATAAAGGAATTCGCTCCCGAATCACCGTAGGCGCCGCACATGAGGGCTTACAGTCATTCGGGCGCCACGCGAATGCACAAAGAGGGCATTTCTACTCCAAGGGAAAACGGACATTACTACTTCGATCTACGAAAAACCATTTATTGTTGCTTTAAATAGCTAAGCATGCCATCCGCACCACTGACCGTGAAAGGGTCATCCGGGCAATTATCACTGTGTCCCGGTTCGCTAAATAGTTTGACGATGACTTTGTCATCAACCAGCATGGAATAACGCCATGAGTGGTAACCGAATCCCAGATTTTCTTTTCTGACCAGCATGCCCATGCGCCGGGTAAAATCTGCATTGCCGTCAGGCAGCATTTTGACATGCTGAACATTCAGATGCTTACTCCATTGGTACATAACAAACGCATCATTGACACTTAAACAATGCACCTCATCTATGCCCTGGTCGATAATTTTCTGATAGCTTGCTTCAAACCCAGGTAGGTGTGTGCTTGAACAGGTTGGCGTAAATGCGCCTGGTAGTGCAAATAGCACGATCCTTTTCCCCTTGAAGATATCATTGGTGCTGACATCTTGCCAGCGAAAAGGGTCGCTACCACCAATACTTTCATCACGGATGCGGGTTCTAAATACAACGTCTGGGACAGTTAAAGTAGTCATTTTTACTCCAATTTAAAATCATGTATTGATATCCCCGCTTTGCACGCAACCAATTGCCAAATGTTTTCGCACTCAACCCGTGAGACCTGCAATAGGCAGCTTGCGACAAACCGCTTGTCTGCCAGCCACGGATATATTTTGTTGATCATCTTTTGCCGATCACCGATTATCCTTCAGTAAAGTAACAAAGAGGATGGTAATGTCGGAAATTATGATTGCGTAGATGGGAGGGTTGGACGGTTACCTTCGAATAACCCGTATCGCTACCACAACGAGCGCTATGACCAGGAGGATGTGAATAAACCCCCCTATGGAAGCCGATGAAACCAACCCCAGCACCCACAGAGCTACCAACACTATTGCAACGGTCTCAAGCATATTTTATCTCCTGCGATTTATCTGATAAGAACTGCCAATTGAGATAATAAGCGTAATCACGGTGGCATGTCTGTACGATAGAACACAGAGCGAATCTGATTCCGGGTCATACTCCAAAAGCCGCATTTCAGATTCGGAGGGTTAGTATGTCTGCATTACCTTCACCTCAGCAAAACCATCTTCTGGCTGCCTTGTGAGTCGAAGTGCAGTCCCGCCTGTTTCCGCATCTCGAATTGACTCCAATGACCCTTGACAAGGTTTTGTATGAATCTGGAGATGCTTTGTGACGTGGTCAAGTAAAACTGGACACATCAGTTAAGCTGCTTTTATCGATTTTTCTGCTGCTTCTGCTTCGTATTGGTTTGGGCTTTTGTAATCCAGGTATGAATGCAGTCTGTGCGTTGCCGAACAAATAAGTGTTGATTATTAATATGTGGCGCTTTTATAGAAAAGCTTTGTGAAACATTGCTCAGGTTGCCATCCTTTCGGGAAGCAGCCGGTCATATTCCTCCTTGACTACTTTATAGCACTCGCAAACAATGTCCTCCAAGCGAGGACGATTCAGCACGGTTATGTGGCCGCGGTAATAACTGATCAAACCCGCACGTTGTAATTTACCAGCCGCTTCACTAACGCCTTCGCGGCGTACGCCGAGCATATTGGCGATTAATTCCTGCGTCACGATCAACTCGTTCGAAGGCAAGCGATCAAGGCTTAACAGCAACCAGCGGCAAAGCTGCTGTTCTAGCGAATGATGGCGATTACATACCGCAGTCTGCCCAATCTGGGTGATCAGCGCCTGCGTATAACGTAGTAACAGGTGCTGTATTGGTGCGTCGTGATTGAATTCCCGCAGTAACAACTGTACATTTATTTGGTAGGCGTAGCCCTCGCTCTGTACCACAGCTTCAGTCGGCATAGTATTTCCACCCATGAAATGGGCTACCCCGACGATTCCTTCATTACCGACTACCGCTATTTCAGTCGATGCGCCATTTTCCGTAACGAAGAGTAAAGACACGATCGAAGTGGTGGGAAAATAGACTTGTTTAGTTGTACAGTGAGACTTGCAAAGAATTTCGCCGAGCGGCATTGGTACCAGCTTCAAATGAGGATACAGACTTTCCATGTCACCCGCAGGTAGGGCAGCGAGAAGACGGTTCTGGCTTGGACTATGGGGAGTATGGGATGTATCGGATGTATTGATGATGCTAGCACTAGGCATTGGAATTCTCCTTATGAGCACCTCTAAAAATTCATATTTCCTCGCATGCCTCGTTACTCACGGAAAATACTTCCTTACGTATCAAGTATATGCTCCATCAGTATTTTTTGCTTGCGCCTAGCCATACTTAGAACTCTGAATTTTTAGAGGCTTTCCTATGTTAGCTCAAGTTTTGTTGCACATTGTCAATGTTTTGTTGCACATTGAAATGATTAAATAGGTCATTCCAATGTGCATGGTACATAAAAAAACCAAGTGTGTGCGTCAGCGCACAGAGATGGCGATAGATTGAGTGTATTTTCCAAAACATGAAAGGTGGAGGGGTAGCGAAAAAATATTCGATGCCAGTGGATTTACATCCAGCGCATGCGAACTTTTAAATAAATCAAGCCGTTGTTTGGTCTGCAGTTTCCTGCTAAACGACCATTTACACAAAATTATTTATACCCCTTGGGTAGCCACAGATATCCACAAACCATGGCAACCATGTTTTTGTAATTTCTCTCCAGTTTGTCATATCTGTTGCCACTGCACAATACTGCTTTAATCGCACAAAAGCGTTTTCCACCAAATGCCGATATTTATACAAGCTTCCAATCCATGTCTGCATTACTTTTCGATGAATTGCGCTTTCCTGGTATTACAGGCATGGCTCTCTGTTATCTGCTCCCATATACAATCACTGTCATAGCTTTTGTCCGCTACCATCGCTTCCGCGTCAGGTAACCTGGCAATCAAATCGGGTACCGCAGAACAATCATTGACTTCTCCAGCAGTGATGTCAGATTCGATTGGCAAGCCATAACTATCAATCTCCAGGTGAATCTTTGTGGTATTTCCTGCACGGCTTATCCCAATAGCCTGAGGCTTCTTGTCGACCGTTCCCACACTATACTGATGTGCTTTAACGTGGCTGCCATCAATAAATTCCAATTCACTATCCGGATATAGGAACCTCAATATTACATGATTTCCTATATTTATTAGATAGTTATCGAAAAATTCCGACAAACCATAGGAAAAATATAAATATTACTTTGGGTGCTATGTTGGCTGGCGCACAGAAGTGCAACTCAATCCGCATTAGACTGCATCAAGTAGATTGGTTATATGGTCTGTAACACGCGGATTGCCCTTGGTTCGTTATTTTATCAATATTGAATCTAATATGAGGAACTCACCATGAATAAAGATCAAGTAAAAGGCGAAGCAAAAGATATCGCTGGAAAAATTCAGAAAGAAACCGGCAAACTGTTTGGTAGTAAAGAACAGCAGGCCAAAGGTTTAAAGGAACAAGCTGAAGGTAAGATACAGAAAGGTATTGGCAACTTGGAAGAAGCAATTGAAGATGTGAAACCAGATACCAAGGACTAATAAGGTTATCTGTTTTGCCGAGCGAATGCCATTGTTGTATCAAATGTCTGCTCAGCAGAAATCTGCGGTGGCAGTTTACAAGCAACAGATCACAGATTGGCTATAGACAGCCATGAATCTGAGAGAGATAGTCTGAATTTCTAACTCAGAGCTATTAGCTTCAGAATCCCAAGGAAAGTTATGAGCATGAAAAATATGTTTGTGACTCTTATCATCATACTGGTCGGTGGTCTACTTGTTACAGCATGCGACAGCTATCAGTAAGAGTCTCGTTCTGAGAGTGTAAATATACTTCCCTGGGAACAGCTATCGATGATGGTTGTCATAACTACAAAAGTTAAGGTTACTCTGCTTAACTAGATATTGTCTTGGAAAGCCCGGATATCAAAGTTGAAGCCCGTAAGGGTACGGTTTAACTCAGTGGATTTGTGGAAAATCAGATTCAGAGTGACCGAGCGATAGGGCTTGCAGGAAAAGTTGATGGCGCCAAAAATATCACCGATGAAATGAGCATCAAGCAGCAGTAATACCATTCAACTTAAAAAGGAGTTACGACATGAATTGGGATCAAATAGAAGGGAACTGGATACAATTTAAAGGCAAAGTCAAGGAGCAATGGGGCAAGTTGACTGACGATCATCTCGATACAATTTCCGGGAAACGGGACCAGTTAGTTGGCAAAATCCAGGAATCGTATGGAGTTAGCAAAGAAGAAGCAGAGAAACAAATTGCCGAATGGGAAAAGAAACATAAAGAAGATTAGTATTCTCATGGGTAGAGCATGAGCGGCATGCTGCAAGAACAGATGCCGCTCAGCAAGTTTTGATTGCCAGTCCAGCGAAATCTTCTGCGTTGTCACGATAGTGGTTGATTTTGCAGCTGCAATAAAATTACCCACACGAATCTCATGTAAATCGTGATGTTATATTCGCTCAAACACTTAGGAGAACCGTTATGTCGAAAAAGAAATCAATTATTTCAGTCGCGATAGGATCAGCTTTTGCTGCCACTCTCAGTATTGCATCCATAGCTTCTGCCGCCGAGAATCCGTTTAGCGTGCAGGTTATGGATAAAGGCTACATGGTCGCATACGGTCATACGAAAGCGGATGAAAGTAAATCTGGTGAAGGTAAATGCGGCGCCCACATGGTGGATGCCAATAAGGATGGCAAGGTTACCAAAGAAGAATGGGACAAACACCACGATGCCATGTTTGAGAAAATGGATGCCAACAAAGATGGGGTTGTTGACAAAGAAGAAATGGATAAAATGAAATCAGAGAAAAGAAAAATGCATGATGGCGGCAAGTAACCGACTTGCAAAACAGTATTCTTTCTCGGCAAGGTGTGGTAGCCAGATTGGAATTTCTAAGCCTCCACTTTAGTTGCAAATGTTATAGAGTTCGAGATTGGAATCCGTTCTAATTTTTACAATTTATCAGGAGTAAAAACTATAAGCTATCAACTGACCCAGGCTATGCGCGACTGCATCGCGGCTTGCAATGACTGTGCGACTGAATGCTACAGCTGTTTCTCGCAAATGGCTAAGGAAACCAGTTCTAATGACTGTCCTGCCTGTTGTATTGAGTGTGCCGCTGCCTGTAGATTGAGTGCGGATGCCATAGCGCGTAACAGTAAATTTTACAAAGAAGAATGTTTACTATGTGCCAAAATATGCGAATGGTGTGCTGAACAGTGTGGTGCACATGACATGGAACACTGTCAGTGCAAATTCAGCCTGATGGCACTGCTTGCCATGCCAATACTACTTACCCCTCCAGGTTTTGATTAGCACTCAGAATTTCTGATTTTTCCCGAAATTACTCGCTCCAGCCGATTGTTTGTTGAGCGCATAGCGCACAATGCTGCCTCTTCAGAAAGGCTAACTGCCGTTGCCATCGTTGCCATAGTCTGGATGAATGACTGATCAGCTTTAGCCTCATGTCTTCTCAATAGACTGCGCCGGCCACGGCGATTTCCAACGCGCTGTCAGCGTGCCATCGCAGCGTCAGTACGCACGGCGTCACTTAAGAGTTTCTGATGAGGCTGTATGTGTAGGAGAGCCGGAGATCGAGGCCAGCAACGCCCGGGCGCGTTCAACCACGTTGTTGACCGTGAAGCCGTACTCGCGCAGAAGAGCGTCGGCTGGGGCGGAAGCGCCGAAGTGTTCGATGCCGAGCATATCGCCGCGATCACCGAGGTAGCGGTGCCAACCCTGGGATATGCCAAGCTCCACTGCTAGTCGAGCAGGTATGCTCGGCGGCAGCACTTCGTCACGGTAGCTTTGCGGCTGTGCATCAAACAGTTCCCAGCTCGGCATCGACACGCAGCGCACGGCGACGCCTTCATTTTGTAGACGCTCAGCGGCGGTGAGGATCAGGCTGACTTCGGAGCCGCTGGCGATTAGGATCAGTGCGGGCTGGCGATCCTTCGTCTCGCTCAGCACATACGCGCCACGGCGCAGACCATCGGCGCTGGCATAGCGGCTGCGGTCGAGCGTGGGCAAGTCCTGCCGGCTCAGCGCCAGCAGCACCGGGTGGCCGCGGGTTTCCACGGCCACCTTCCACGCTACCGCGGTTTCGTTGGCGTCGGCAGGGCGGATCACGGTGAGGTTGGGAATCGCGCGCAGGCTGGCCAACTGTTCCACCGGCTGGTGGGTCGGGCCGTCTTCGCCGAGCGCAATGCTGTCGTGGGTGAACACGTGCACCACGTGCACACCCATCAACGCGGCGAGGCGGATCGCCGGGCGCATGTAGTCGGAGAAAATCAGGAAAGTGGCGCCGTACGGGATGAAGCCGCCATGCGCGGCCAGTCCGTTGACGATGGCGCCCATCGCATGCTCGCGCACACCGAAGTGCAGGTTGCGACCGGCGTAATTCCAGCCGCCGTTGTCTGACCCTTCAACATCCTCGCTGGATGCCATTGTCGGGTTGAAATCGCCCAATCCCTCCAGCACGGTGTGGGTGGACGGGTCAAGATCTGCCGAGCCGCCGACCAGCGCTGGCAGCCGCGGTGCGATGGCGTTCATCACCTTGCCCGAGGCAATCCGCGTGGCGATGCCCTTGGCATCGGCCGGAAATATTGGAATGTCCTCGGCCCAACCCGATGGCAGCTCACCGCACAGGCTTTGCCGCAATTCTTCGGCCAGTTCGGGAAATGCCTGCGCGTAAGCCGTCATGCGATCGTTCCACGCTGTCTCGTCGCGCGCGCCGCGCGTCAATGCTGCACGAAAATGTACCAGAGCGGGCTCGGGCACCAGAAACGGCGGATCAACTGGCCAGCCAAGTTTTTTCTTGGTCCTTTTTACGTCCTCAATACCGAGCGGTGATCCGTGCGCCTTGTAGCTATCCTGCTTTGGCGAGCCAAAGCCAATATGTGTACGCACCAGAATCAGCGATGGTCGCGTGATGTCGGTGCGAGCGGTCTCCAGCGCGGTGCTGATCGCAGCCACGTCGTTTCCCTCGGTCACGCTGATAGTCTGCCAGCCATAGGCTTCGAAGCGTTTGGCGCGGTCTTCGGAAAATGTGATGTCTGTGTCAGCCGATAGCGTGACGTAGTTGTCGTCGTACAGGCAGACCAACTTGCCCAGCTTGAGGTGTCCGGCCAGTGAGGCAGCCTCGGAGGCGACTCCTTCCATCAAGTCGCCGTCGCTGATTATGGCCCAGGTATGGTGGTCAATCAGCGTGTGGCCGTCTCGATTGTAGCGTGCGGCCAGGCTTGCTTCGCCGATCGCCATACCGACTGCGTTCGCAAGGCCTTGCCCGAGCGGTCCGGTTGTGACTTCAACACCCGGCGTATGGCCGCGTTCGGGATGTCCTGGTGCCTTACTGCCCCACTGGCGGAATTGCTTGATATCGTCCAGAGAGAGATCGTAGCCGGTCAGGTGCAGCAGGCTGTAGAGCAGCATCGAACCATGTCCAGCCGAGAGCACGAAACGGTCGCGATCGAACCAGTGCGGATTACGCGGATTATGCTTGAGCTGGTGTGTCCACAACACATAGGCCATTGCCGCCGCACCGAGCGGCATGCCAGGATGTCCGCTGTTGGCCTGCTGCACGGCGTCTACCGACAGAAACCGCACGGTATTGATGCAAAGCTGATCGAGTTCGTCTGTCATGGTCACTCCTAATATAGTGTATGGATCGAGTGTCAATGGTCCGCCAACGCGTCGTCGACGATGGCCTGCGCTTCGTCTACGATTTGTCGCAGATGTGCTACTCCGCGAAAGCTCTCTGCGTAAATTTTATAAATATCTTCAGTGCCGGACGGCCGGGCAGCAAACCAGCCGCTGGCGGTGACCACCTTGATGCCGCCGATCGGCGCGTTGTTGCCCGGCGCACGGTCGAGCACGTGGTCGATCTGCTCGCCGCCGAGTTGCGTGATCCGCACTTGCTGTGGTGAGAGTTGCGCCAGCATACGCTTTTGCTCCAGAGTCGCCGGCGCCTCAACACGATCGCAAACAGATTCGCCGAACTCCCGCGTAAGCTCTGAGTAGATTTCGTCAGGATCACGGTCCATGCGCGCGGTAATCTCCGCCGATAGCAAAGCCGGGACAATGCCGTCTTTATCTGTTGTCCAGACGCTGCCGTCCAGACGGCTAAAAGATGCGCCTGCACTCTCTTCTCCGCCAAAGCCAAGTGAGCCGTCGAGCAGGCCATCCACAAACCATTTGAAACCGACAGGCACCTCGTAGAGCTTGCGGCCGAGCTTGGCTGTAACACGATCGATCATCTGGCTGCTGACGACTGTCTTGCCAACCGCCGCATCTTTGTGCCACTTCGGTCGATGCTGGAAAAGGTAGAAAATGACGACCGAAAGGTAATGGTTGGGCGGCAGCAACCCCGTGTTTCGAGTGACAATGCCATGCCGATCATGGTCGGTATCGCAGGCAAAAGAGATGTCGAAGCGGTCCTTATGATCGATCAAGCTCTGCATCGCGTATGGCGAAGACGGATCCATGCGAATCTGGCCATCCCAATCGGCCGTCATAAAACGGAAAGTCGGATCGACAGCTTGGTTCACAACCGTGAGATCCAAGCCATAGCGCTCGGCAATCGAATCCCAATAGTGAACACCGGCACCGCCCAGCGGATCCACGCCCATTCTGATGTTCGCGCCGCGAATCGCATCCATATCCAGCACGCTGCCGAGATCGTTTATATAAGTATTGAGAAAATCATAGCGGTGCGTGGTAGCGGCGCTCTTGGCATGTTCGAAAGAAATTCTTTTTACGCCCTGAAGGCTGCTTTCCAGAAACTCATTGGCTTTGGTTTCGATCCATTTGGTGACGTCCTTATCCGCCGGCCCGCCGTTGGGTGGGTTGTACTTGAAGCCGCCGCTATCGGGTGGATTGTGCGACGGTGTGATGACGATGCCGTCCGCCAGACTCGTATCGCGCCCGCGGTTGTATGTCAGTATTGCGTGTGAAATGACAGGAGTCGGCGTATATTCGTCTTTATCCGCGATCATGACGTTCACACCATTAGCCGCCAGCACTTCAAGCGCACTGGTAAACGCCGGTACGGAAAGTGCGTGGGTGTCGATACCTAAAAACAATGGACCATCAATTTCTTTCAGCTTGCGGTACTGGCAAATGGCTTGACTGATGGCCAAAACATGCCATTCATTGAAGCTATTTTCGAAAGCGGAGCCACGATGCCCCGATGTACCGAATGCCACTCGTTGCCCTGGCACTGAAGCATCAGGCACATCAGCGTAGTAGGCAGTAACAAGTTTCGGCACGTCGACCAGCATTGCCGGTGTGGCCAACTTCCCCGCAAATGGATTTATTTTCATTCCCACATTACGTTGGATTCTGCCTTTGCTGCTGCAGCAAGCAGATTGACAAGAGGCAGCGCTCGGTGAGTTATGCTAACCATCGGCTCATCCGCATCTTTGTCCTCAACCGGCGGCGCGGTTTTTTCTGTATCGATAGCGGCAGTTAGTCTACTCAAGGCCGCAGGAACATCTGCCGCCAGGATCGCACCGGGCACGGTTGCGCTGTGCCCCATTATTTTCAGCATATCAAGCGCGACGTCTCCAAACATAGTGATGTTGGCGTAGGCATCGGTTTTAAATGTTACAAGCATATAGGCCTCCATAAGTTAATATTTGTAGCTACTCGCAAATTGCACAAGACAGCCGGTACCTAAGTAATTTTAATTTCTAGCACAGCTTTTCTCTGTACGCCGGTGCAAGCCGGATTTTCGTGCTCAGTTGTAACCCAGACCTTCCTTCATCAGCCATTGTCGGATCGACAGCAATTCCTGCTGGCGTTTAGCATCCATTTCAGGATAACGCATTTTGAGCGACTTGAAAGTATCGAGAATAATCTGCGAAATAATTAGTCTGGCGTTCTTTTTGTCGTCGGCGGGCACCACATACCAAGGGGCCTTTTTTGTACTCGTTGCGCTTAGGCAAGCTTCATAGGCCTGCATGTACTGCTTCCAGTATTTTCTTTCTTCAATGTCGGCAAGACTGGATTTCCAGTTTTTTTCCGGTTTGTCGATGCGATCGAGAAAGCGCTTACGCTGCTCTTCCTCTGAGAGATGAAGAAAAAAATTGATGATGCGTGTGCCGTTACGATAGAGATGGCTCTCCAGATCCACGATAGCGCTCACGCCAAATCGTTTTCTCGTCGAGCAGCCCGTCAGGAAGTCCCTGGCCGCACAGAATCTCTGGATGTACACGCACGATCAGCACCTCCTCGTAATAGGATCTGTTGAAGATGCCAATCCGGCCGCGTTCCGGCAAAGATCGAGTGGTGCGCCACAGGAAATCGTGCTCGAGTTCCGTGGCGCTCGGATGTTTGAAGCTGAATACCTGACAGCCTTGTGGGTTGACACCGGACATAACGTGCCGGATCGCGCCATCCTTGCCGGCGGCGTCCATAGCCTGAAAAATAAGCAATACCGCGTAGCGGTTGGATGCGTAGTGAAGGCGCTGCAGCTCACTTAGCTCCTCTACTTGTTCGCCAAGATACTGTTTGTACTTTTTTTTAGACTTGTACACTGGTTTCACTCGTGTCGGCCACTTCTTGAGATCGACCTGTTCGCCCTCTTGTACACGGAAATTTTTCGATTTGATCTTCATCTTCATCCTCTCCAGTCAGCCGCGCTTCCAGGCGCTGTTTATTTCCGGGGCTCATCCGGTTCATCTTTCTGGTTCTCCGGCTCTGCCTTCTCCAAGTCTTCCACTGTTCGAACGGGTTCTGTCGCATCAAGCAAGATCATCGATGCATTCGTGTAGAGTGTTGACCATTAAAGAGCATAGTGATGCTACATGCTTATTGTAAATAAGGATGCAGTTTCTGGTTGATATAATTCTGGTTTGTATCCGTTGGTGCACAGCTTATCCGTTAAGTTGTCGGCACCTGGAAGAAATATTGGCAGCCAAGCGTGATAAAGCAGTTATTGATCAGATCATCAAGAATAATGACGCTTCCACATTGTTGTCAGGCAGGTCAAATACCTTAACAATATCGTGGAATAAGACCATCAGGCAGTGAAGCGAATAATAAAACCAAAGCTCGGATTCAAATCTTTTCAATCAGCTAAAAATATCCTGTCTGGCATAATCCATGCACATGACTCGCAAAGGTCAGTCGATGATGGAAGGAGCTGACAAGATGTCTTTTGCTGAACAATTTGCTCTGGCAAGATAATCGCGTCAAGACCAACTGTACGCTTGATAAAATCAACCAGATAACCGCTTTCTTTAATGCAACGGAACTATACTTAACCTGGTTTTACGTTTCATTACTCCCTAAACCCCAGACTTTGGTTGACTTCATTTATAGCTTGCTAAGCTGAGAGGATGTGGCATGACAGAGAAAGAATATCTATCCAAGACGACACACGATGAATTCCCTATCGTTGGAATTGGTGCCTCGGCTGGCGGGTTAGAAGCTTTAGAATCTTTCTTCAAAGCAATGCCTGCGGACAGCGGCATGGCATTTGTTTTAGTGACACACCTGGATCCTTCTCACGACAGCCTGCTACCCGAGCTGCTGCAGAGGCATTCTAATATGCCGGTATACCATATCAAAGACGGTACCCTGGTCAAGCCAAACAGTGTCTATGTGATTCCGCCGAACAAGGAACTGCACATTCTGCATGGTAAGTTGCATCTAATAGATTTTAGCCAGCCCCATGGCACTAACTTACCGATTGACACCTTCTTTCGTTCCCTGGCAGAAGATCAACACGCTAACGCGGTCTGCATTATTCTTTCTGGCACCGGCACCGATGGCACGTTAGGGCTAAAAGCGATAAAAGGCGAGGTCGGGATGGCGATGGTTCAAGATGAAAAGTCGGCCAAATATGATGGTATGCCGCGCAGCGCCATTACTACCGGTCTAGTGGATTTCATCCTGCCAACGAGCGAGATGCCAGAGCAATTAATCAACTACACCAAACAAACGAAGCATGTGATAAGTCCTCTCCTCACGCGTACAAAGGAGGGTATACCCAATGCGTTGCAAAAAATTTTCATTATTCTGCGCAATCGCACTGGCCATGATTTCTCGCTTTACAAAATGAATACGATCTGTCGACGTATTGAACGACGCATGAATCTGCACCATATGACAGAAATTACGGACTATATGCGCTATCTCCAGGATAGCGAGCATGAAGCGGACATCTTGTTTAAAGAGTTGTTGATCGGTGTCACTAATTTTTTTCGCGACCCCGAAGCTTTTGAGGCATTGAAGAAAGTGCTGCTGCAGTTGTTAGAGAGCAAACCAGACAATTATACAGTACGTGTATGGGTGGCAGGCTGCAGCAGCGGCGAAGAGGCATACTCCATTGCCATCCTGCTGCGGGAGTGTACAGCAGAAATCCGCCGTCATTTCAATGTCCAGATCTTCGCTACCGATATCGATCAGGATGCTATCGCTATTGCTCGTGCCGCACTTTATCCGTCGAATATTATGGCAGACGTTAGTCCCGAGCGCCTGGAACGCTACTTTATCAAAGAAGATGACCACCAGTATCGGATTAATAAATCGATCCGTGAGATGCTGGTTTTTGCTCAGCAAAGCATTATCAAGGACCCGCCGTTTACCAAGTTGGACCTACTTTGCTGCCGTAATCTTTTGATCTACTTAGGCCCGGAGCTACAGCGCAAGTTACTGCCTATATTTCATTACAGCCTGAATTTCAACGGCCTTTTATTTCTCGGTACTTCGGAGAGTATTGGTCAAAATATAGATTTGTTTAATCTCGAGTCCAAGAAATGGAAGATTTTCCGGCGCAAAATGATGAATACTAGTTACCCTCCGTTATTCAATCTGCCGCCGCCAATGTTGAGTGATAAAAATGCCCATGAAACAATTGGCGAAATTAAGATTGAGCAGGCAGAAGAGCTCAGCGCCTTGCAGCTCATTGAGACCATTCTTTATGAGAGCGACACCCCGCCCTGTGCGATCATCGACGGCTCGCATAATATCGTCTATATCCATGGCCGTACTGGTCGTTACTTGGAGCTGGCCGAAGGCAAGGCTACTGCAAATATCTTAGAGATGGCGCGAGCCGGGCTAAGGGAGGTATTGGTCAACGCTATCCGTAAGGTCAGCACTCACAAAGAAGCGGTTAATTGTAAAAACCTACAGGTGCAATACAACGGCAATAATCTGATTATCGATCTAACTGTTAAGCCAGTGCTTGGAAAAGGTATAACAAAAAACCTGATGATGGTTATATTCCGTGAGATCAAAGCTACTGCTCATGCGCATTCTACGAAGAAAACTCGAATATTAAGTAACAGTAGTAATAAAACCGTAGCGGAGTTGGAGCTGGAACTTCAACACAATCGGGAAAATTTGCAGTCCACCATTGAGGAACTGGAGACTTCCAATGAAGAGTTGAAATCCACTAACGAGGAGCTGCAATCCACCAATGAGGAGCTGCAGAGCACTAATGAAGAGATAGAGACTTCGAAGGAAGAGCTGCAATCCCTCAACGAAGAGTCGTTGACGGTCAATGCTGAACTTCAAAGTCGCATTGATCAGCTGTCCGTGATCAATGACGACATGAAGAACTTGCTGGACAGTACGAATATAGCTACTATTTTCCTGGACACTGATTTGTGTATCCGGCGTTTTACACCGAAGATCGCCAGCATCATCTCTTTGGCTGTAATGGATACAGGACGCCCTATTAAACACTTCGCCTCTAACTTGATTGACGTGGACTTGACAAAATACGCGGAACAAGTGCTCGATAATCTCGCTGTAAAGGAAGTCGAGGTACAGAGCAACAATGGACAGAGCTTCTACCTGCGGGCACGGCCTTACCGAACAGTGGCTGGCGTCATCGACGGCGTGGTGATAACCTTCGATGATATTACCGAGCGCAAGAAGCATGAACAGATCTTGCAGGAAAGTGAAGCAAAATATCGGATGTTGGTAGAACGCTCTCCATACGGTATCCATGAGATCGACCTTGAGGGCCGCTTCATATCAATCAACCCTGCTGGCTTGCGAATGATGGGTGTTGAAGCCAATAGCAATATCAAAGGAACGCTTTATTTGGATATAGTTAGTGAAGGAGACAAGAAACAAATAAACAATCTACTTCAAGCCGCGCTCGAAGGACAATGCTCAGAGTTTGAATTCACAGCTGAGGATGGTCGCTTTTTTCAGTCTTCATTCGTTCCCTTCACCGACCCCAAAAATACTGTAATCAGATTACTGGGATTTACCCAGAACATCTCCAAACGAAAAAAAATAAAGCATGAATCGAAGTGACCCGCTCAAGCAGATGCTCGATATCCTATCGTGCCAACACATCCTATGTATAACTGCTTATTCACGATGAAGCGACCGGGGAGAACACCAAGATATTCGGGCACCTCGAATAACCCGAGGTTTTCAGTAAATCCTGCCGCAAAATGATGACCGCGGCCGAATTGGGTTCGATTTCCACGACAAATCGCTACTTTTCCTGGCGATGTCGCGCCGTTTTTACCTCGAATCGCCCAGGACATTGGCGATTAGGCCCATTTCGGGTGTCACAAGGCCCTGATTCCTGTCTCTTCGAAGTAGACCAGTCGCTTCAGGTTGTAGCAGGCTGCCACCATCGTCATTGCAAAGTTGGCCCGCGCCTGACCGATAGTGCGCAGCAACTTGCCGCCCATCTGCTCGATAGCGCCGAACACGTGCTCGACCCGTGCGCGCGTCTTGGCAATACGTTTGTTGCGTCGCTGCTGGCACTCGGACAGCAGCTTGTTGCGCTTGCCCTTCCGCTGAATCTGGTTTCGGAAACCGTTCTCCTTGAGCCAGGCTTCACGCTCCTCCGACGGGTAGCCTCGATCGGCATAGACATCACGACTCGTGTTGCTCGTGTCAAAGACGTTGTCAAAGTGCTGGCTATCGTTATCGTGCGTGGAGGCGGTATCGGTCTCAATCCGGCGGATGATCTTGTGCTTCTTGTCGACACTGATTGACAGCTTGTAGCCGAAGTGGCTCTTGCCGTGTTTCTTCGTCCAGGTCGCGTCGGTGTCCTTCTGGCGCCGCTTCGCCGGCTTCCAGTCGGCGGGCATCGCGCCTTGCTTGATGAGTCCTTTCTCGCCTCGGCTGTTGTGCTGCCTGGGCGCCGGCACCAGCGTGGCGTCGATGATCTGACCGCCACGCGCGATGAATCCATGTTGGAGCAGCTGCGCGGAGACGCCGTCGAACAGCGCCTTGGCCCCTGCTTCGCCGATCCGGTTCTCGAAGGTCCACACGGTGGTGCGGTCGGGGACGTTCGTCGCGTTCGCCAGTCCGCAGAACCGTTTGTAGCTCATGCGGTCAAGCAACTGGTACTCCGTCTGTTCATCCGAGAGGTTGTACAGACGCTTCAGAACAAGAATGCGAACCATCGTCTCGGTCGGGTACGGCGGGCGTCCGCCCTGCGGACTCATCGGACGGGGCGCCACCCGATCAACCTCCATCGCCAAGGCAGCAAAGTCAATGTGCGACTCGATCTCAACCAGTGGGTCACCCAGCGAGTCGATTTTCTTGCGGTGGTGTTCGTCGGCGAACAGGTCAAGCTTGATGGCGCTATGTGGTTTCATCGGCAGGAGAAGAATGGGTTTCA
>NZ_FMWO01000041.1 GCF_900103035.1 Nitrosomonas mobilis | reverse complement strand
TGGCGCCATCGGTTCCTGACTTTGCCGGCGGCTACTAAAGCCAACCACTTGCAAGGAATCATTGAGGCGGATGAGACCTTTTTTCCCTCTTCCTGCAAAGGTCAACGTCACCTGAATCGTCCACCGCGTAAACGCGGTAAGCAAATCCATGTACGTGGAACAGGCAAAGACCAGGTGCCGGTGTTGGTAGTACGCGACCGCTCTGGTGCAACAGCAGATTTCATGTTGAATGCGCTTGATAAAAAGACAATTGAGCCGCCTTTGCGGGCTATCCTGGCAAAAGATGCCATTTTCTGTAGTGATGGCGCTGCCGTCTACCGGTCTGTGGCTCATAGCCTCGGAATTACCCATCGCCCCGTCAATCTCTCTGCTGGAATTCGAGTCATTGCTGGTGTTTACCATATCCAGAATGTTAATGCCTACGACAGCAGACTTAAACAGTGGATGAAAAGATTTCATGGGGTCGCAACCAAATACCTGGAAAATTACCTGGGCTGGCGTAGATGGCTGGAACGTTGGGGTGGGCACAACTCGCCAATCATTGGTCTCCAGGCCGCTCTCGGACGAGAAAATCAGTTTCAACTATTAATGCAGACATAGCCCTTTTTAATGTTGCAGTACGTACCATTGACCAGTATATTTCCGACCAGCATTTGGATTTAGTGCAACTCTCAGCTAAAGTAGTCGCAGCAATTCCTATTGCCGTTGCAACCAAATCAATTATCCGTGTCGGCTTGCACCGACCGTTCAGCTCTTCACTGATTCCGAGGTCTTCGTGGAAAATATCGGCTTGACTATCGTCTTGATTATTGTGCTCGGATTCCTCTGCCAATGGGCATCCTGGCGCATCGGTCTACCTGCGATTTTGCCCCTGCTGGCGGTGGGTATCATCGCTGGGCCGGTGTTTCATTTATTCGATCCCAAGGCCCTTTTTGGTGATCTGCTTTACCCGGCAGTATCGCTTGCGGTTAGCATCATTTTATTTGAGGGTAGTCTGACGCTGAAATTCAGCGAAATAAAACAGGTACGCAATGTCGTCAGGCACCTGATTACCTTCGGTGCGATGTTGACTTGGTTGGTTGTTTCCTTCGGCGCCTACTGGTTATTCGAACTGGATTTATCACTGTCCATATTGTTCGGCTCTTTGATGATAGTCACTGGTCCCACTGTCATAGTTCCAATATTACGGACGGTTCGGCCGAACGCCAACATATCTAACATCTTGCGCTGGGAAGGCATACTGATTGACCCGATTGGTGCGTTGTTCGCGGTCATGGTCTTTGAATTTATTATTCTCAACAGCAGTGGCTTGCCGCTGGGCCACCTGGTCTGGTTATTCGTCGAGATTATTTTTACCGGAGCTCTGCTCGGACTTGCCGCCGGATATCTGCTTGAGCAGCTTCTCAATCGCCACTGGGTTCCGGAATATTTACATAATTTGGCCACTTTGGCGCTGGTGTTGCTCACTTCCAGTGCGTCCAATTATATTGCCCACGAATCCGGTCTGCTTGCCGTGACTTTGATGGGCATATGGCTCGCTAACCGGGAAAAAATCCATATCGAGAATATCCTTAACTTCAATGAAAACCTCACCGTGCTATTGATATCGGTACTTTTTATTGTACTCGCCGGACAGCTCGATTTAAATCGATTGATCACGGTTGCTGGCACCGCGATTGGTTGTTATTTATTGGTTCAATTCGTCGCGAGGCCACTGACGGTGGCGGTTTCGACCATCGGCTCCGAACTGAGCTGGCGAGAGCGCTTGCTGATCGCATGGATTGGTCCGCGCGGCATTGTTGCAGCAGCAATTTCCGCTTTATTTGCGATTAAACTGCAGGCTATCAACTACCCGAATGCGGAACTTTTAGTATCCTTAACGTTTACCGTGATCATTGGTACGGTACTAGTACAAAGTTTGACGGCTGGAACGCTGGGACGCTGGCTCGGTGTTTCAGACCCAGAGCCCAATGGATTCTTGATAGTAGGAGCAAATCCACTGGCGCGAGCTATCGCCCTAGCGCTCCAAAAGCATGGTGCTCAGGTGCTGGTCGCCGACTCCAATTATAGCAATATTCGGACCGCCCGGATGGAGGGGCTAGCAACTTTTTATGGAAATTGCGTATCCAAATATGCCGACCAACACCTTGACCTGATCGGTATCGGCAAGCTATTGGCGTTATCACCTCAAGAGGAACTCAATGCTATCGCTTCAATACGCTATTCAACTGAATTTGGTCGTAAGCACATTTTCCATATCGCAACGACCACCGATCAAAAAACACTGGAAAAGCACCTCTCCGCAAAGGATTTGCGCGGATACACCCTCTTTGATGACCAGGCAACCTTTGCTAAACTTTCCAGTTTGCTCACCAAGGACTATGAGATTCGAACCACCAAAATAACCGAAGAATTTGATTACGATGCCTATTTGGCGAAAAATCCAAAAGCAATCAAGCTGTTTTACTTAAACCAAAAAGATGAAATTCACGTTTTTGTCGCAGAGGAAACCGCTAAGATTGAGGAAGGATATCGAATCGTCTCAGTACTGCCGATGATCGATGAAGTTGCTGCACCTGCGAAGGCTGAGGTCTAAGTTATTCACCAAAATTGACTCGCTCTGGTGTTAAACGAATACCGCTTTAGCCTTGCTGCAATCGCTAGCCTGCACGTTTCGAATAGCGTTTAAATCCCGAGCAAGACAAAAGGTATTCTGATTAGAAGTTTACAACGGCCATACCCACAAGATAACGGGTAAAGCGGTCAATATGACCAAAATGGATATGGGCAAACCAAGTCGCCAGTAATCGGCAAAACTATATCCACCCGGCTCCATGACCAACGTATTAGATTGATGGGCGATCGGTGTCAAAAAAGCGCAGGAAGCGCCTATCGCCACAGCCATCAATAATGGATCGGCTGAAACCTCCATACCACTGGCCACACTCAACGCTATCGGTGCAGCCAATATCGCCGCTGCAGCATTATTGATAATATTCGACAGTAACATTGTGGCCACCATTAGAATGACTAATGTCATTGCAGGTGGCGTCGATTCGGCCATATTAAGTAATAAGCTGGTAATTAATTCTGAGCCACCTGTGGTTTCCAAAGCTTGCCCAACAGGCAGCATCGCGGCTAATAGCACAATGACTGGCAAATCCAGACTCTTGTATAACTTTGCAATCGGTAATAAACCAGCAAAGAACATGGCTGCTACTCCAGCTACCATTGCCGTCGCGGTGGGGATGGCATCAAACATAATCAACAGAATAACGGCGACAAAGATCAGTGAAGCGATAGCCACCTTTCTTGGCTGGCCCAAACTCAATCCCCGTGAAGCCAAGGGTAGGCATCCGAGGTCAACCATCACCGATTTAAGCACATCCTCACTGCCTTGCATCAGTAAAATATCGCCTGCGACAAAGCGGATTTTATGCAGCCGTTGGTCTAACTGATGACCTTGGCGTGCCACAGCGAGAATATTAACGCCGTAGCGTTGGCGGATAGACAAACTGCTTAAGGTATTTCCTATCAGTATCGAATCATGCGCCAGTATGGCTTCGGCAACGTCCAAATTCTCAGTTTTTTTTGATTCTGATTTTTCTTTTTTTTCATCTTCAATTTGTTGATCGGTTTTACCTCCGGTCAGCTTTAACTTCGTGATATCAGTGAGTGCTTTCAAACTATCCGGATCAGCTTTAATCAACAGAACATCATCTTGCTGCAAAACCTTATACATAGAAGGCGTGTTGAAACGATCATCACCTCGCACCAATGCCACCACAGTAATATCGGCTTCATCCTCAACGGCAGCAACCAAGTCCATCAAGCTGCGGCCCATATAATCAGACTCTTCCGGAACGCTTAATTCAGTGAGATAGCTATTGATCTCAAATAATTCATCTTCGCTGTTGGTCGCCTGCCGTTGAGGAGTTAAAAAACGACCAAATAGCACCAGAAAAATAACGCCGACAAGGGTAATTGCAGCACCAACTGGTAAAAAATCAAACATGCCAAACGCAGGAGCGTCTGTTTGAGTTCGATAACTAGCAATAATGATGTTAGGTGGCGTACCAATCAGAGTCAGGCAACCACCGAGTAACGAACCAAATGCTAACGGCATTAAAAACATTGATGGAGAGTGACCACTTTGTCGTGACATCCAGATCGCCACAGGCATTAATAACGCTAGCGCCCCAACGTTGTTCATAAATCCTGAACAAACTGCCACCGTAACAGTCAGGGCGGCCATCTGCATGGTTGGGTGATTGCCAACACGGGTGAGTTGTCTTGCGATAGCGTCGACCACCCCCGCATTTACTAACGCTTGTCCTAAAATCGACACAGCTGCCACGGTTACTACTGCTGGATGGGCAAGTCCCGAGAACACTTTATCGGCGGGAATTAAGCCAGTCAAAGCAACCGATAATAAAGCTAAGATAGCGACGATGTCATAACGCAATTTATCCCAGATAAATAAACCAAGCGTTGCTGCGAGTACAGCAAAAATAATAATCTGGTCAGTAGTCATAACATCCCTCTTTGGCTAGCAATATAGTGGCTTGTCCAGAGTGGAGCTTTAGCTCGGATTAATCTGTAAAATTAAATTCTCACGCCCTGATCATGCCGGTCAGCTTCTGCACATGAATCTGCGGGCGATTCTGGCCGGTAGACGCATTCCAAACTATTATAAATTCGCGGACAAGCTTTCACCTGCAGAATATATAGAGCAGGCCTCTCGTAAAGAAATTTATGATCCGATTTTAACGTTTCAGCTTTCCAATGATTTTCAGGTCACGCGGTTGATGCATAAATATCTGCCAGAAGATAAAAAATCTCTGGGCCATGTCACTTTACTGGATTGGAATAACATTTTTTATAGCCGCCATTTTTTGTTTTGAACGTCAAGAAAACTCAGACCAGATTAGGTGCGGTGCAGTGGTAAATGCGTGAATTTACTTCGGTAGAGGAAGTGCTAAAACAGGTTAAATACTTTGTTGATGCTTTGTCAGATTATACCCACCGCACTTCAAATTTCGGCACTCAAGCGTGACCGATGATTTGGAAGCAATCGGTCAATAGCGAGCGTAGCGAGGCGTGGTACTAGTCTAGTCCGGCAAAGAAATTGTTGCACGCTGTTTTGAATTGGTAAAAGGTTTCGTAGTAGCGCTCATACAGTACGGTTTTCTTGAAAAATTTCCAGAACCGCCCGATCAAGTTGAGATTCGGTGCATAAGGCGGCAGAAAAACCAGTTCGATTCTGGAATTCGCCAGGTAGCCCTTCACTAACTGGGCATGGTAGTAACGGGCGTTGTCACAGATCAGTCGGTTATCGCACACGCCTAAATCAAATTTTGATTAGCGAGAGGTGTCGTTCTCCTGAATGGGTTTTTCTTCGAGCACAGGCTTATAGTCCCAATCCCGCACGTCCTGAATCATCGCATCGATATCGTCGGTAGGAATCGACAGCATCCGCAGAGCCGTTGCTCCCAAGCGCAAACTGGCCTCAATCGCTTCAGGATAAGCGTGGGTGGCGCCGGCGGTAATGAGTTGCGAACTGGTTTCGAGATCGCGTGCTCGCGCGATGATAGGTATGTGCGGGCAATTGCCGCGCAGCACTACAACGGTGCGTAGGGCATCGGCGTGATCATCTACCGTGACGATTACCAGCGAGGCCCTTTCGATATGCACCGCCGTCAGTAATTCGGCATCGGAGATGTCGCCATAGAGTACAGAATGGCCATCGGCGCGTCCCTGTGCCACCCTTTTCTGGTTGGTATCAATGGCCAGGAATGGTACGCCACTTTCCTTAAGCAGTACAGCAATGGTGTGCCCTACACGTCCATAACCACCAATAATAACTAGTGGCTCAGGTACGTCTGTCAGTCGTTGGTCAATAATCTGATCTGCCTTGCGATTGAGTCCAAAAGCGCTCGTCAGTCCGCTGGCGATGGCGTAATTGAAGCGGATTATAAATGCGCCTGCGGTCATGGAGAAAAGTACAGCGGTCAGTGCGATCTGCCCTACCTCGGCCTCGACTACCTGGGCGTCAAGTGCAATGGCCAACAGGGCAAAGCCGAATTCCCCACCTACCGACAAGAGCAGTGCCGTCCGCCATGACATCAAAGTATCGATGCCGCTGCGCTTCACCATGGCCGCCACAATCAGCGTTTTGCTTACAAGCAGAAGCAGCGCGCCGAGCAAGGCCAAATTCCATATACGTGGCAATGCCGCCGGGTCGAACAGCATACCGATACCGATGAAAAACAGACCGAGCAGTACATCACGGAAAGGTCGAATACTGGATTCGACCTGGTGACGAAATTCGGTCTCGCCCAACATCATGCCGGCCAAAAATGCGCCGAATGCCAATGACAGTCCGAGGTTGAAGGTTGTCCAGGCGGCCAGTAAAACCACCATTAACACGGCTAGAGTAAACACTTCGGCGGAGCGACGCCAGGTAACCAGATGAAACAGTGGGCGCAGGACCCAACGGCCGAGGTAGAAGACCAGCGCGAATGCCAGTAAAGCTTTGGCAATCGCCCAACCGAGCGCGATGGCCAATAAATCGGCGCCAACTGCCATGCTCAGCACAGGAATGACCACCAGAAATGGTACTGCCGTGACGTCTTGGAAAACCGACATCGCCAACCCGAGTCGACCGTGAGGAGTGTTTTCTTCTTTTTGCTCGGCCAGCTGACTGCCGATGAGAGTAGTCGATGACTGGGCAAAAACTGCTCCGATCACGAATGCCGCAGGAGCAGCTAGCCCGGCTAGCCAGGCGATGATACCAACCATGATGGTCGTAAAAAACACCTGTCCGGTACCGAGTCCCAACACCTGATGACGCAGGGCATGCAATTGCGGTAAGGAAAAATTCAGACCGATCGTAAATAGCAGGAAAACCACACCAAACTCTGCCATGACCTTGAATTCCGGCACGTGAACGACCGCACCGATAGTATGGGGTCCGAGAATTACCCCGACAAGAATATAACCCAGACCGGTGGGAATGTGCAGACGCTGGAAAGCGAGTACAACTGATACCGTAACGCCCAGCAGCAGGATGATTTGTGACAGATTTGCCATTAAACGAATATTTTCTAATTGAGTTTGATGAAAATGATCAGCAGCAGTTTTTGTCATTTCCAGTAACTGCTTTCAAGAATCGTCGCAACTTGCTCCAGATATCTTAAATATCTTTGTGAACGCCGGGGCTGTCAGTCAGCAGCACAGTCTAAAAACGGATACGCCCTCATTTTGGGCTTGCATGCGCCTTTGCAGCCGAGCCGATGGATAACATCTGGGTCGGTGCGGCTAAAAATAAGGGGGTATTATGCATTTACTTAGGCTAAGTCTGCATTAAACGTTGAAAATGTATTTTTGTCCAATGGAATGGAAACTGGAATATTAAGACTGGAAGTCATAGTCATGAAAGTCTCTGATTTTCGCGAGTGGTTGAAAAATATCGTAACTTGGCCGCGGTCAAAAAAACAGGCAAGGCAATGCGGAACAGACAAAAATACCAGTTTTCACTGGTGTCATCGGTTCCTGACTTTGCCGGCAGCTACTAAAGCCAGTCGCCTGCAAGAAATCATCAACGCGGATGAAACCTCCTTTCCCCTTTCCTGCAAAGGTCAACGTCACTTGGATCGTCCACCGCGCAAACGCGGCAAGCAAATCTATACACGTGGCACAGGCAAAGACCAGGTGTCTGTGCTGGTAGTACGCGACCGCTCTGGTGCAACAGCGGATTCCATATTGAATGTGCTTGATAAAAAGACAATCGAGCTTTCATTGGAGCTTTCATTGCGGACTGTTCTGGCTAAGGATGTCATTTTCTGTAGCAATGCCGTCGCCTGCCGGTCTGTCGCTTATAGCTTCGGAATTGCCCATCGCTGGACTCCAGGCCGCTCTCGGACGAGAGAAAATTAGTTTCAACGTTTAATGCAGACATAGTTTTTCTGGGATAGAGGTTTCCGAGCAGGTACTAATTAGTTCTTGTCAGTTGTTTACCATACTACGAGTCACGCGCGAACCTGAATCTCCTAACCTCGGATCAAAAGAATGATTTGATCCGCCTGTTATTCGGAGAGGTTCGGATTTTGACTGCGCGCGTGTCAGAATCGGAAACTCAATTATCCAAGGACCGCCACAATTCGAGCACGCCACCGTCCTTCGATGAGCTAAAGAAGACACGCTCACTGCGCCGCCCCTCGGGTGCCAAGTCTGGTGGCCAGATCAGACACAAAGGAATGACTCTCAAGCGCGTGCGGGAACCGGGCGAGGTGATTGAGCATGGCTTACCGGAGCGTTGCGATGGATGTGGGGAGACCTCGCCCCCTGCGACTGCAATGCGGATGCGGTAAACTGCACGAGAGTCAATTTCTCTCAGGCGTCCGCGGAGCGGTGCAGTATGTATGAGCCGAACATTCGCGCGCTGGCGGTTCATCTGACGCAAGGCCAACTGTTGCCCCTCGCGCGGATCGCGCAACTGATCGACGATCTGTATGGGCTGGAAGTTTCACCAGCCACGCTGTCGACGTGGATTGAAAAACCAGCCAGGTGTTGCGACGAAAGCTCGGCATCAGGTCCATGACCAAGAATGAAAACGACACAAACCATATTAACATTAGACAGCCTCAGCCAATCAATCACCGAAGCTTATATGAATGTTCCACCATAAGAAGGCATGACTGAAATTGAAGCAATAATCTCGGACAGCAGGCATCCTTAACGCCGTGATGGCGCAGCTTGGCATTGTATTGAATACAAACGTACTACTTTTCTGGTTCCATCCCAGGAAAAATACTCTCTGCTTGGATAAGTGACAGTTTGAATGTAATACTTTCGCACTATATCTTGGATGAATCACACGGCGTGTTGCCAAGACTTCATCATCGCTTGGGGTCGTCTAATCAAGAAATTCGAGATTTTGTGGAGTCGCTGGAAACGTCATATTCGCACTTGCGAGATGTGACAGATCATTCATTCTTGGAACACTTTTGGCTTCAAGCGCTAATTACCTCGTTACTGGTGATAAGAATCTGCTCACTTTAGTTGATAAATACCCAATTCTTACACCAACCAACTTTTGGCAATTACATGGAAGCTGATTTGCATAAAATAGCGAAAACGGTTTCAGGTTCATAACTAGGTACTCTTATTCTTGCGCAGAGTAATCCCAATCGTTGTTGGGCCCAATTGATAGAACTCACCGTTTTTGCCGGCCAGCCGAACGCATTCTGCGTTTCTCCTTGGGGTCAATTGCCAGCGGGCGATAGACTTCCACTCGGTCATTGGCTTGCAATACTGTTTGCATATTCGCGCGTTTGCCGAAAACACCGACGAACTGTGTTGTGCAATTTTTGTCCGATAAAAACTTTTCAATACCAGATAGCGCGATTGCCTGCGCAATGGTTGTGCCAGCGACTACTTCAAGTTTTTTCAGGAACTGGTGCTGAGGAAACGCGCAGGTAATTTCAATCGGAATGTGGGTTGGCGGATCAGGCTGATGTGCCATAAACTGCTTCCGCGCGCGCAACAAAAGCTTCCACAAAATTGTTGGCGATCAGGTAAAAAACCGGACCCACTACCTTTTCCAGCAGCTTATTCGAGAAAGTGTAATGCAGGCTGAATTCAATCTTGCAGGCATTATCTGATAGAGGAATAAAACGCCAGTGCCCATCGAGCTTCTCAAAAGGTCCTTCCAGCAGTTCCATCTGAATTAGTTCGGGTGGGCGTCGGTTGTTCTTGGTGGTAAAACTATGTTTGATGTGGTGATAATTGATGTGAATCGTTGCATGTGCCACTTCATCATCTTGTATTTGCATGGAGGCTCCAGAACACCACGGCAGGAAGGCCGGGTAGTTCTCTACCGTATCTACCAGATTAAACATTTGTGCTGCCGAATAACTAACTAACACGGATTTTTCTATTTCAGCCATACATTAAATTATCCTTTGCGAATGGTGTTATGCCAGAGGAAAGTCTGATCAAATGGTAGCGTGATCTTATCCGACCATTTTTCAGCCTTTCCCAAAAGCTGCTACACTAAACGAAATTTTTCTAAAAGTCATATTCCTTTTTCCCGTACAAATTGTCGATGAGTATTGCGCAAAATAAAAAAGCCTTTCACGATTACTTTATCGAAGAAAAATACGAAACGGGTTTGGTGCTCGAAGGCTGGGAGGTCAAGGCCATTCGTGCGGGGCGTGTTCAACTGAAAGAAGCTTATGTTGTTATTCGGCGCGGAGAATTATTTCTGATTGGCTGTCACATCAGCCCTTTACCTGCTGCTTCTACTCATATTCATCCGGATCCGGTTAGAACGCGCAAGTTATTGTTGCATGCGGCTGAAATTAGTAGGCTCATCGGAAATGTCGAACGCGCCGGCTATACCCTTGTGCCGTTGGATATGCATTATAAAACAGGTAGAATCAAACTGGAAATTGGCCTGGCCAAAGGTAAAAAACAACATGACAAGCGTGAAAGCGAGAAAAATAAGGAATGGGAGCGTGACCGGCAGCGTTTGTTGCGCATGCGTAACAACTCTTGATTGATAATAAATTTTGACAATCATGCATATAACTCATCTACCATGAAAACATCTGCAATCCCGGTTCTGCCAGTGCGCAGCCATACCGCCATCGCTGTTTGGTTGCTGATTTGTTGTGTGCTGGTCTTTGCGATGGTTGTTGTTGGTGGGGTGACTCGACTGACCGGTTCGGGATTGTCAATCGTCGAATGGCAGCCTTTGATTGGTACCATACCGCCGCTATCCGAACAGGATTGGGTGATCCTGTTTGAAAAATACCAGAAAATTCCGCAATATGAGCTGGTGAATAAGGACATGTCGCTGGATGCGTTTAAGGGTATATTCTGGTGGGAATACTTCCATCGCTTGCTTGGGCGGTTGATTGGGCTGGTCTATTTTGTGCCTTTGGTTTATTTCATCGTGCGCAAGCAGGTTGATCGTGCGCTGGGCCTCAAGCTGTTCGGTATTTTTATACTGGGAGGGCTGCAAGGATTGATGGGCTGGTATATGGTAATGAGCGGTCTGTCAGAGAATACTCATGTCAGTCAATACCGGTTGATGGCACATCTGGGATTGGCATTCGTTATCTATGCCGCAATGTTCTGGGTAGCAACCGGGTTGTTATCGCCTGGATCAAATGCAAGTGCTGATGCCAGCAACGCAGACTCTGCCAAATCTTTGGTCAAATTGCGCCATTTCTCGCTGGCGCTGACCGGATTGGTTTTTATCATGGTGCTGTCTGGTGGGCTGGTGGCCGGCATCCATGCCGGAAAGGCATACAATACCTTTCCATTGATGGATGGGTTCTTGATTCCTCCGGCATTGTTCGTGCTTGACCCCTGGTACCGGAATTTTTTCGATAACATTACGACGGTGCAATTCGATCATCGCCTGATTGCCTGGCTGCTGATCTTTTTAGTACCCTATTTTTGGTTCAAAGCCCTCCGCACGACAGATTTGTCGACTTCTGCCCGACTGGCATGTCACCTGCTCCTACTCACGTTGATAATACAGGTGGGATTGGGAATTACCACACTGCTGTTAGCAGTCCCGTTAACTTTTGCTGCCGCGCATCAGGCTGGCGCTGTCCTGCTGTTTACCGCGGTACTGTGGTGTACACGTAAATTGACCTAATATGTTGATAGCTACAATCAAAGGCAATGACCAAGCTGCTAAATAAAACACATTTTTCAACAGAAAGAGTGGTGCCGGGGTTCGGTCGGCGCGTGCTGGCCTTGTGCTATGAATTCATCCTGTTGCTTGGTGTATGGTTTGTAGTCAGTCTGCTGTTTCATCTCGTCTTTCGTGATCCGAACGCCGCTTATTTCAGGCCGTTATTTCAGTTCTACCTGCTGTCGATCGGTGGTATTTATTTCACCTGGTTCTGGACGCATGGTGGTCAGACGCTGGCCATGCAGACGTGGCGGATGAAACTGGTATCGATTGAGACAACAGGTGATGACCGGGTCACTGTCCAGCAGGCAGTCAAACGCTATGTAATGGCAGTCATCGGTATCAGTTTCTTTGGAATTGGACTATGGTGGGCGTTGTTCGACCGTGATCGCCAGTTTTTGCATGACCGATTGGCACATACGCGCATCGTTCAACACAGCAACCAGCCGTAAAGAAGCTTTATGAAATATCGTACCTGCCATGAACCCGTTGATGACTGGCGCCACTGGTCCTGATTGGCCAGCCGCTTGTAGCAAGTCTGCGAGCATCGGGATATTCAGTCAAGGTGCTTAGTCGCCACGCTGGACGTGCCCAGCCAGACACCCGGCACATCTGCGTATAACTGGGACTATAAGGCACGAATCGATACCTGATCAGGCACTTCCTGATGTGGATGGAATCGTTCATCTGATGGGGAAGAGCTTGGGTAAAGGCGGTGTGTTGGGAAAGCTGCTGCCACTATTCAGGATGGGGCTGGGTGGAAGTATTGGTGATGGCTACCGTGGATTCTCATCTCGATGATATTTTCCAATATGGCATAACGCAACGTGTAATACGCGTTACAGTGCTTCGGTCAATGCGGTCGCGCCCAACCTGGTGCGACACTTGGTATCTGCACAGATACTTGGCGAAGTATTGCGTCGACCAGCGCTGCTCACCACTCCGACTGGCGTGCCGCGGCTAATTCCCGGTGAGGCGGCGGAGCTGGGATTGGATAGCTATCGGATCTCCTCTCAATAATTGATGGAGACATATGATTTTAGCTTCAAATTTGATACCCTATCTGCAGCATTGAAGAATCTACTTGAGAAGTATTGAGATAGGTATTTAATATACAAGTAAAAGATGATAATCAACACGATACTGGTGATTGATGACTCACCAACAGACCGGCATATCCTGAGCAGAATGCTGACCAAAGGTGGTTATCAGGTTGGAACTGCTGAAAGTGGTGAAGAGGGTGTGCTCAAGATCAAGCAATACATGCCGGATCTGGTGTTGATGGATGTGGTAATGCCGGGAATCAATGGTTTTCAGGCTACCCGCATGTTAGCCAGGGATGATGAAACTCGGCATATTCCCGTTATTCTCTGCACATCCAAAGACCAGGAAACCGACAAAATATGGGGCCTACGGCAGGGGGCGCGAGCGTATATCACCAAGCCGGTGAGTATCGACGATTTATTACAAAAGATTAAGAACCTTGATTTTCCATGAGAAGCAAACCGGGCATCATGTTGGACTATCAGCTGGCATTAAACGCACAAATCGACAAAATCAACCCAAACCAACCGGCAACTATTCCGGTATTGGGATTTTTGATTGGGAATGATCGCTGGCTGGTTGGCATGAACGAAATTGGCGAGGTATTACCCGTTCCCAAAATTACGCCTGTATTTCTGACACGCTCCTGGTTTCTCGGTATGATCAATGTACACGGCAATCCTTATGGATTATGCGATCTTACTCAATTCATCGGAGATGCGCCAACTACTGGGCACAGCATAAAAAACCGGGTAATTCTCGCTACTTCGCGTCTGCATGCCAACTGTGCCATTTTGACAGGTGGCATGCTCGGGATCAGGAGCATGGCTGAGTTTACTCTGTCACCGGATAGCGATGACCCTCGTCCTTTTGTAACCGGCATTTATCATGATCGACAGGGTCGGTCGTGGCGAGTACTTAATCTTGCCAGACTGGTGCGATTACAAGCTTTTTATCAGATTGCCCGGTAGAGGTAGAAATAAATGCTGCTGTCACCTGAGCGTCCAACATTATGTTGAATCCCGTTACCGCCAATGAAAAGGCAAGGACTCTTGCCGAGGCACTCCCTTATATTCGTCGTTTTCACGACAAGACCATTGTTATCAAGTATGGTGGCAACGCCATGGTTGATGAAGCGCTCAAGCAAAGCTTCGCCAGTGATGTGGTATTGCTGAAGTTGGTTGGGATGAATCCGGTTATCGTTCACGGTGGGGGGCCACAGATTGACCAGATGCTGAAGCGCGTCGGCAAGGAAGGCGTCTTTATCCAGGGAATGCGTGTCACTGACAATGAAACGATGGATGTGGTCGAGATGGTCCTCGGCGGGCTTGTCAATAAGGAAATAGTTAATCTGATCAACCGACATGGTGGGCATGCAGTTGGATTGACCGGAAAGGACGGAGCTTTTATCCGCGCAAAACGAATGCTGATGGCGGATCAGAAAAAGGCGGGCGAGTGGATCAATATTGGTCAGGTCGGTGAGATCGAGCATATCGACCCATCCTTGATCGCGTTATTGGATAGTCGTGACTTTATTCCAGTAATCGCGCCGATCGGGGTAGGTCAGGAAGGGGAATCCTACAACATCAATGCAGATATGGTTGCCGGCAAACTCGCAGAGACGCTCAAAGCGGAGAAATTGATCCTGATGACCAATACATCGGGCGTGTTGGATAAAAGTGGTAGTCTGTTGACAGGCTTAACGGCAAGCCGGGTAGATGAACTGTTTGCCGATGGCACAATTTCTGGCGGTATGCTTCCAAAGATCGGTTCCGCACTCGACGCTGTCAAGCATGGTGTCAAATCCTGCCACATCATAGATGGCCGGGTAAAGCATGCCCTGTTGCTGGAGATTCTGACCGACGAGGGCGTAGGGACCTTAATCCGAGCAGATGAATAAAGCTGTTTCCAGCTTACCCGGTTAGTTGAATGCAATTTTTTGATAAATCGAGCGATAAGCTAGTGCGCTCGTTTTCCAGCTGAAGTCCTTGCGCATAGCATTGCGTTGCAGGCTGCGCCATAATCGGCGATTACCATAGGTAGCCAGGGCCCGCTCAATCGCGGCGAGAAAAGATTGTGGTGTCACGGCATCAAAAATAAATCCGCTGGCGGTCTCATTGGCGATGGTTCTGGGCGTAGTATCCACGACAGTATCCTGCAATCCTCCCGTGGCATGGACCAGTGGTAATGTGCCATAGCGTTGGCTGTACATCTGGTTTAACCCGCAAGGTTCAAAACGGGAAGGCATCAGGAAGCAATCAGCGCCCGCTTCGATCTGATGTGACAGCGGTTCATCGTAGCCAATGCGGACTACAATATTTTTTGGGAATGCCTGCTGCAGTGCAATCAGCTGATTCTCCAGTGCAGTATTTCCACTACCAAGCACAACCAGCTGTGCAGACCATTTTTCCAGCATGGGGGCAATCTGCAGCAATAGATCGTAGCCTTTCTGGTGACTGATACGGCTGATGGCGGCAAACAGGGGGATGGTAATATTGACTTCTAGTCCGAGTGACTGCTGCAAGGCGAGCTTATTAACAGATTTGGCCGCCAGCGTTCTGATCGAATAATTTTTGCAAATATAGGGATCGGTCTGCGGATTCCAGATAGTTGTGTCGATGCCGTTGAGGATGCCGGACAGATGATTACGGCGTTCAGTCAGCAATCCCTGCAGGCCAAAACCCAGTGTTTCTTGCTGTATTTCCTCGGCATAGCTGGGGCTGACGGTAGTAATGTGGTTAGCATAAAAAATACCCGCCTTGAGGAATGACATATTGCCGTAATATTCCAGCCCATGCATACTCAGACTTTCTGACGGCAATCCAAGTCTGCCAACTTCTCCGGGCGGGAAGCAGCCCTGAAAGGCCAGATTGTGCAGCGTCATGAGGCTGGCAGCTTTTTTTCCATCATGAAAATGTAGATAAGCCGGTGTCAGACCACTCTGCCAGTCATTGCAGTGAACAACTTCAGGTATCCAAGCCAGTGGGCTGGCGTCACTTGCCAGCAGCGCACCGATTCTGGATAGCAGGCCAAAACGCTGGGCATTATCCGGCCAGTCCTCTCCGGCAGCGTTGCTGTAAGGCCCGCCCTCTCGTTTATATAATTCCGGACAATCAATTACATAGATAGGAACATAGTCGTTCACATGTACCTGTAGTCGGGATGCAATCAGCGTAGCGACCGGAAAATGTGGCGAGAAATTGAATTCGGCCAGTTTGCGTTTGACTTTTAACCCGGATAATACTGACGGATAGCCTGGCAACAAAATACGGATATCGATGTTAAGATCGCGAAGTGCTGCAGGCAGGGCAGCACTGACGTCACCTAGTCCTCCGGTTTTGCATAGCGGAAAGATTTCGGGAGTAATGAACAGTGCGCGCAATTTTTTGCGCAAAGAAGAAGGCTTCACAGGGAACAGGCTCAAGAAATGTGTATTGTAGCGAAACGGTTATTGCCGTGCTGCCCCAATTGGCTATCAGGAATGTTGCAGTCTGACAGCCAGCACATCACATTTGGCGTGGTGCAGTACACCATTGGCAGTTGAGCCAAGCAGCAAAGCCAGGCCATGTCTGCCATGTGAACCTACTACAATTAGATCAACATTTTCCTGCTCGGCAATCCGAACAATTTCCTGCTTGGGTTCGCCCCACACTAGCCAGCGGTGTGCGGGTTCGATTGCTATCACTTCAGCCAGTTTGTTCAGTCTGTTTTTCTCAGCCTCAAGCATGGCATAGGTTGTTTTTGCATCAAGAGGGATCATGGTTCCATAAGGCGTATCCGGCATGGGAATATTATCCAGCACGTGAATGATGCTCATTTTGGCGCCCGTTAACGCGGCCTGGCCGCGTGCCTTTTGCATAACGTAGTCGTCCTGATCCGAGAAATCTACTGCCAGTAAAATATGTTGATATCCAGTCATGACAATCCATAAGACGTGAATTTAAAAAGGCCGATCAAAGACAGCATTGCTGAAAATCAGGTCTGTAGTCATTTCCGGAGGTAGCTGGACAAGAAATCATCAATCCGCTCCTCGTAGGTTTTTCCGGCGTAGGTATGCATATTATAGTGTTCTGCACCTTCAATTACCCAGAACTCCTTGGGTGGCGACGCAGCTACAAATAAATGTGCCGCTTCCGATTGCGTGGTGTGCTGGTCTTGTGTACCTGCAATCAGCAATAAGGGAGCATGTAAACTACCAATTCGGTCGATCGGATTCAATTCATTGACAGGTAAATCTAGCAGGAAAGCAAAATAAGGCAGCAGCAAAAACTTGAGATACACTCCTGTCTCTCCCAAGTGCAACCTCAGTCGATTCTCGACAGCTTGTGCAAAAGTGGGATGTACTGATTCCAATATCACGGCATCCAGTCTGAGTGGGGGATCAGCCAGTAAAATGGCAGCAGCCCCAAGAGTAGCGCCGATAGCGCCAATACGTTCCCGGGGAAACTGCTCGCGCAGATAAGCGATGGCAGCAGCTACGTCATTGGATTCACGCGCACCAAATGTGATTCGATCACCTGGCGTTTCGCCATGTGCCTGCAGGTCGATCATTAGCACACTGTAACCTTGATTACCAAGGAAACTTGCCCGCCCGAGCATTTCGAGGCGATTGCTGCGCATCGAATGCACAAGCAACACTGCGCCGTGGCCAGGTCGCCCTTCAATCAACCAGCCGTGGACAGTATGATGATTATTCGTATTTATTCTGACATTTTTTACCGGAAAGTCTGGGACCAGGATCTCGACCGAAGTCGGAGCTGGTCCGGTTGCAATTTCCCCCAGTATCACAGTGACGATTCCCAGCAGAATCAGAATGGCAGCAAATTGAATGGCTAACCAGCGCAATAGTGTTTGCATTTAGATCATTCAGTGTCTTGAATGCTGCATTTTAGGGCAGGAAAGGAGTCGCTGCAAATGTGTCGATACGGTAAATTGGAATCGCGATGACCTGACGTATATAATGGGTTTATGGTGGATTAAGCCCCTTTCCCCCAGCTTTTCGTGACTTGGCTTTGAGATATCAATGAAATAATTCGTCAATTAATGGTAATGCTTGTCATTTTCTTATGTATCGAGAAATACCAAATTACAGACAGTCGCGGCGTAGGCGTACTATCTTAACTCGACTCCTGTCGGTCAGTCTAATAGTAGTCAGCATTGGCGTGTCCGGATGTGCATTCCATCAACCAGGTCTCGGGAATACCGACAATGCTACGGCTACTCCTGTTCCCAAAAGATCAGTTGCATCCTGGCCGGGTAAGCGTGTCGTCATTCCTGTTCCAGAGAAAATGCCGACAGTGAAAGCATATCAGCATGAAATTGTCAGATTAAAACGGTTATTGACTGAAAAGGACAAACTTATCCAGAGCCAAGCCACCAGAGAGCTAGATCCGGATCAAACTCAGGAGCAGACCTTGCTGAGGCCAGCAAGCGGTGTTAGTCAGGCCAAGAGTCAGCAATATCGACTCGCCACGAAACCCGAAGCTGCTTCCAAAATCGCTGAAGTTGAAGTTTCGCTGAATATGCTGAAACAGTCTGCCGTCGCCAAATACAACCCTGCATTGCTATCGCTTGTGCAGTCTTTTCTGGATGCCGCCCTCCTGGCTTATGAACATGCAGATTTCAGTAGCGCCATGAGTTATGCCGCGCAATCCCAGGAAGGTATTGAAATGATCACTAGATTGACAGAAAAATCATACGAGCAACAGCCAACTTCTGCGATATTGAGTACTCCGCTTCTCTTGCAAACCAAGCAAAACGAATCACTGAAAATCGCTCCAAACGATAACGCAGAAACACAAAGCATGTTGGCACCGAACACTGCCGTAACTGCCACTACCTATCACGGGTACTGGCTACGTATTGAAACTCGGGATGGTCGCTCAGGGTGGATTCGGAGCCAGTCTATTGACGCCAGAATTAATCTCCCCAATCAAGAAAATGAGAATTGAATTTCTGGCCTTGCTTGTTTCCAATAAAAAGAGCGCTGACGTCCATGCATGGACACTCGTGATGTCCGACTTTCAGTCAAAATTTTGAGATAGCTAAGCGTGCATTCCCGTTTTTGCGGAAATGTACGCTTAAATAACCAATCTTTTATTAATGCCCGGTAGCAAAATCCACCAATTTCTGGAAACTGAATAAATAATCCTGCTGTTGCAGTGGAGTGTGACACTGCACGCAGTTGAGGTCATTTACTTTTACCGTACCATCGGGGTTATAGACAGCGAAACCCCAGTCTCCGGTACGGTCAGAGGATTGATAGGCGCTATCCCAGTTATTTCTTTTTTCCATAACCGCTACGGCTGCCAGTTTGTCAATTTCGAAAAGGCCATTCTGCCCGGAGATTATTTTGTCACTGGTATCTTTTTTTGGTTCATAGATTTCCATGATGACGACCGAACCGGGAGCGGCTTCTTCGCCTTTCTTGTAGCTCTCCACCGCAATCTGATTTGCGTAGAACTTTGCTACCTGGGTTTGATTGGCGCGATTGGCGACACTGTATTGAGAAAAAATCTGCTCATAGCCTTCCGGAAATTTGACGAAATCTGGATTGCCACCGCCATTGGCATGGAGTGGTACTAATAAACTTATCAGAGTCATAGCCCATATTCTTGACTTCATTTACGTTACTCCTCATTTCATTATTGGATTGATAATCAAAAACGGTCAAGGGCAGCTAGTGGCTACGCCTGCCGTTTTCGATTCCATTATAGACATACAGACTGAAACTCGAAAGTAGGTATTGTGATCAATCGCTGTTTCTACTTTCAGCATTGCTGATGCGCGCGGTTTCTGATTCGATCCATGTTTCCATCCTCTGGATCAGCTCAGCTGGTTCCATGCCAGCCGGGTTGACGGGTTCGCCGATACTTACTACGATTGTGCCGGGGTATTTGATGAACGAATTCTTTCCCCAGAATTCACCAGCGTTGTGTGCGACCGGAACGAGCAATGTATTGGCATGCACTGCCAGCCAGGCACCGCCAATACGGTACTTTCTTTTGCTGCCAGGGGGAACTCGCGTACCCTCAGGAAATACCACGATCCAGAAATTTTGTTTCAACCTTTCTTTGCCCTGCTCGACAATCTGCTCCAGTGCAGCTTTACCCGCGCTACGGTCAATGGCGATCGGGCTGGTCATCGCTAGCCCCCAGCCAAAGAAAGGAATACGCAACAACTCCTTTTTAAGTACCCAGACCTGCGGTGGGAAAATCTGCTGTAAAGCGAGTGTTTCCCAAGCAGATTGATGCTTGGAGAGAATGATGCTGGGTTGACTGGGTATGTTCTCCCGACCGATAACGCGATAGTGCAGGCCGCAGACATGCCATAGCAGAAACAGCATTAGTCTGGTCCAGCCGTAGGTGACGCGATAGCGCTGATGGGGAGACAACGGATAACAGGCGAGCGTAACCAGCGCATACGGCGGCGTAATGATTGCCTGCAGCAGCAGGTAGATCAGCGAGCGGGCACCCGCAAGCCACTTCTTTCTACGCACTAATGCCAAAACTGTCTACCACCGCAGCCAAATCTGAAAAAATTTGTGTGCCCTCGGGCAATTTACCAGCTTTCTGGGTGTTTTTACCATTTCCGGTCAGTACCAGTGCTGGTGTGGCTCCCACCTTGGCAGCCGCCTGCAGGTCGCGCAGTGAATCACCTACGGCCAGCACATGATCAAGCCCGATGCCATAGCGTTGACTGATTTCTTCGAACATGCCAATGTCGGGTTTGCGACAGGTGCATTTGTTGCCGTCGGCATGAGGGCAGAAAAATAGAGAATCGATTCTTCCACCTGATTGCTGCACCAACCGGAACATCTTGTCGTTGATGGCGTTGAAAGTGCTCATATCGAGTAATCCGCGCCCGATCGTGGCACAATTCATCGCGATGACTACCCGGTAACCGGCGTGTGTCAGGCGAGCAATCGCCTGTAGACTTCCCGGAATCGGCAACCATTCGTCAGGTGACTTGATGTAAGTATCGAGCGCTTGATTGATGACGCCATTCCGGTCGAGAATGATCAACTTCATGACAGGCTTATCCAGCAAGACAGGCTATATCCGCTACCCGGTTCATCGCAGCTTGTAATTTTGCCAGCAGGGCGAGGCGTGTTTGACGCAACAGCAGATCTTCGCAGTTGACCAATACCTGATCAAAGAAATGATCTGTCGGTTCTTTCAATGCTGCCAGTTTTTGCAATGCATTGACATAATCTCCATTGCTGAATGCAGCATCGACCTCTTTCTCGATTGCGGAAAGTACCTGATAAAGGGTAATTTCTGCTGGTTCCCGTAGATTGGCCAACTGCAGCGACATATCTGCATTATTTGATTTCTTGAGTATGTTGCTGACACGCTTGTTTGCCGCTGCCAGACTGGCTGCTTCGGGTAACGCTGCAAAAGCCCGTACAGCAGCGAGCCGTTTTGGAATGTCATAGAGGTGCTGCGGTCGCAGGTTGAGTACAGCCTCGATTTCCTGTGGACGGTAGCCTTGCTCGCGCAGATTATAAGCGAGCCGGTCAAAGAAAAATTCCTGCAACTGCGAGGCGAGCTGCGGCGAAACTGGCCGCACATGGCTTGTTACCGGATCACCGAGAATGGCGATCGTTGTTGCAAGCAGTTCATCGAGCGATAATGGCAGGTTTTTTTCGATCAGAATGCGGATGGTACCGAGAGCATGCCTGCGTAGTCCGTAGGGATCCTTATCCCCACTTGAGGTCAGTCCGATACTGAACATGCTGACAAGTGTCTCCAGTTTGTCAGCGAGCGCCACACAGACCCCGACCAGGTTACGCGGTAATTCGTCTCCGGCAAAACGGGGCTTGTAATGATCCTCGATTGCAAAGGCAATGGCGTCGGAGATCCCTTCGTATTGCGCGTAGTAGCGCCCCATGATGCCCTGTAGCTCGGGAAATTCGCCTACCATATCCGTCAGCAGATCCGCCTTGGCGAGACTGGCAGCTTGTTTTGCCTGTTTTGCCAGTGCATCGTTTCCCAGCTGGGTGGCGAATGCCTGTGCCAGCCGACACAGATAGGCAATACGCTCTCCTTGCGAACCCAGTTGATGATGGTAAATCACCTTGTCAAGGCCGGGCAGGCGGGAGGCCAGCGTGGTTTTTCGATCCTGCTCAAAGAAGAACTGCGCATCCGCAAGCCTTGAACGGACGACACGTTCATTGCCGGTAATGATGTTGGTTGCATCGGTCGGCGTGATGTTGGCGACGATCAGGAAGCGATTGGCGAGCTGGCCGGCAGCATCCACCAGCGGAAAGTATTTCTGATTGGCCTTCATCGTCAGAATCAGGCATTCTGCCGGTACTTGCAGGAATTCCGCAGGAAATGAGCCAACCAGGATGTTGGGACGTTCGGCCAGTGCGGTCACTTCATCGAGTAAGGCGGTATCTTCGATCACTCTCAAGTCAAGACTGGCGGCGGTAGCTTGCAATTCATGCCAGATAAGCTCATAGCGTCGGTCGAAGTGAGGGATTACCGCTCCATCGGTTTGTAACCGTGCTTCATAGTGATCCGCATGTCCGATCATCAGATGCTCTGTTTTGGCTTCAAAACGGTGTCCCTGAGTCATACTGCTCGCAACCAGCCCAAATGCCTGAATGGGGATGATCGCATCCCCGTGCAATACCAGCAAACCATGTACAGGTCGCACAAAATGCACATTCTGCCAGCCATCAGCAAGCTGATAGGCCATTACCCTGGGAATTGGTAATTGTTGCACGACCTCATTGAGCGCAATCTGCAAGCCATCAGCTAGAGACTCCCCCGGCTGAGTGCGATCCAGAAACAGCACATTTGACTTGCCTTCACGTATTTGTCTGAGCTGTGGCACGACTGTTGCCTCTGCACCAAGCGCTGCCAGTTTTTTCAGCAAGGCGGGTGTAGCCTGACCTTGGGCGTCCAGACCAACTTGAACTGGCATCAATTTTTGCGAAACGGGTTGTTCGGGAGCCTGTGCCAGCACTGCCGTCAGGTGAATGGCCAGTCGCCTGGGTGTGGCGAATACTGTTGCACAGGATGCTTCCGTCGCAAGATTTTGCCGACACAGGCTTCTTTCAATGCCTTCCGCAAAAGCTGCAGCGAGCTTTCTGAGCGCCTTGGGTGGCAACTCTTCCGTCAACAGTTCGACCAGCAGGTTTTGGGAATTCATGCGGATTTGGTCTGGAGCTGTTCAAGCAGTTCTTCCACCCATTCTCTGGGTGCTCGCGGAAAGGGAGGTTGCAGACGCGCGCGACTGTCATAATAGGCTTGCGCAACACGTCGTGCCAGATTGCGAATTCGTGCAATATAAGCGGCGCGCTCGGTCACCGAGATGGCATTACGCGCATCGAGCAGGTTGAACGTATGTGCGGCTTTCAACAGCTGCTCATAAGCTGGTAGAGCGAGTTGTACATCCATCAGACGGTCGCACTGCGCCTCGTATTCACCAAAGGCCAGTAACAGAAAACGGATATCGCTGTATTCAAAGTTATAGGTGGATTGCTCCACCTCATTCTGGTGGTAGACGTCATAATAACTGAGTCCTTTGGTCCAGCTAAGATCAAACACACTTTCCACCCCCTGTAAATACATGGCGAGGCGCTCCAGTCCGTAAGTGATCTCACCGGTAACCGGTCGGCAGCTCAATCCGCCCACCTGCTGGAAATAGGTGAATTGCGTTACTTCCATGCCATTCAGCCACGCTTCCCAGCCTAATCCCCAGGCGCCCAGCGTGGGATTCTCCCAGTCGTCCTCGACCAGACGAACATCGTTCTGCTGCAAATCCAGCCCCAATGTCTGCAATGAGCGAAAATATAAATCCAGAATATTGCGGGGCGCAGGTTTGAGCACTACTTGAAACTGATAGTAGTGCTGAAGCCGGTTGGGATTATTGCCATAACGTCCATCTTTGGGGCGGCGCGAGGGTTGCACGTAAGCAGCTCGCCAGGGTTCAGGACCGATAGCACGCAGAAATGTCGCGGTATGGCTGGTACCCGCACCAACTTCCATATCATAGGGTTGCAGCAAAGCACACCCCTGCTGTCCCCAGTATTGCTGCAATGTCAGAATAATTTCCTGAAAAGTTGGTGTGGTCATGCGCCTGCCCGTGTGATTCAAAATATCGCGATTCTACAGGTTTTTGCGCAGTGCCGAAAACACTGTGACGCTGCCAGCCAGCAACAGCAGGCTGATCAGACCCAGGATCGGTCCGTTGCCATACCGCACGTACGGAGTGGCGCCACTGAACCCCTGTACTTCTCCGTTCAGTGCGCCAGTCGTAAACATTTCCAGCGTTTGTAGCACCCGTCCGCGCTCGTCGATGATTGCGGTTACCCCTGTATTGGTGGCACGCAGCATGTAGCGCCCGGTTTCGAGCGCGCGCATCTGCGAAATCTGTAAATGCTGCCAGGGGCCGATCGACCGTCCGAACCAGGCATCATTACTGACATTCACCAGCAGTTCAGCTTTAGGAAGTTGCCAGATAATTTCTTCGCCAAATACGTCTTCGTAGCAGATATTGATCGCGACTTGCTTCCCCGCGAGTTGCATTGGCTGCTGGTGCCTGCTGCCACGAGAAAAATCTGACAATGGAATATTCAGGACTTCAACGATGCGCCCAAATACCGGTTTTAGCGGAATATACTCGCCAAACGGTACCAAATGATGCTTGCGGTATTTTTGTTCGGGTGATATCCCAAAACTGAACATCGTATTGTAATATTCGTCATCAGTTGTGCCCCGTTCCGCCATACCGATCAGGGTATCTCCCTGATTGCGCCGTGCATGATCTCTGAGGATTGATCGATATGACTCGGGTAATTCCTCGCTGAACAATGGAAAGGAGATTTCCGGCGTGATGATCAGTTGACCTGAGCTTTCCTTAACCAGTTGCAGGTAAGTCTGCAACGAGGTTAGCGTATGATCGGGACGCCATTTCAGATCCTGTGGAATATTGCCCTGCAGCAGACTTACTTTGATCGGCTCACCAGAGGGTGTAACCCAACTGAGCTGTTGCAATCCCCATCCAGCCAGCCAGATTACGATCAGCGGTACGCCAAACCGCCAGTTTTTCCATTGCTCCTGCCAGCAGGCCAATCCGGAGGCAGTTAGAATCAGCAGGAAAGAAACGCCGTATACTCCGATAATGGATGCAAAACCGGCTAGCGGACTGGCCGGTGCTTGCGAATAACCGACCGCCAGCCAGGGAAAACCGGTAAACAGCACACCACGCAACCATTCACTAAATGTCCAAAGGGCAGCAATGATCCATGGCCAGATCAGCGACCTGCGCAAAGCAGTGAGGTTGGCAATACCGGCGGCCAGCCCGGGAAACAGGGAAAGATAAATGCACAGCAGTATCAGCGCGATGATTGCCAGTGGCGGTGGCATGCTCCCGAAATCATGTAAACTGATGTATAGCCAGCTTACACCGACACCAAACAATCCTGCGGCAAAGCTGAAGCCGATTAAGGCAGCCTGAAAAGGGGTGGCACTTTTACGCAGCAATATACCCAGTAATGCCAGTGTGAGCAACGGCAGCAGGTAAAAATAGAATGGCGCGAAACCTGGAACCGTCAGGATGCCAAGCAGACAGGCGGATAAGGCTCTTGAGGTATGCTTCAAATCAGCGCAATAAAATAATTTTTATGAATACTATTCGGTAGATCTACCATTTTCCAAGCTCTACCACGATCTTGAATGGCAGATAAAGCAACACAATAACGATAAAAATATAGCCAATGAACGCGAGCGGATTTTCCAGAAAACTATCTTTCAGTGTTTTTTGTTTACCCGCTTGTTTTAGTTTGGCATATTCTATACGTATACGTTGGGTACGGTCTATCTGATAAGCATCCAGCAACTCTTTGGCTTCCGGATAGCGCGAGTCGTCCTGCAGCCAGAGTGCCGGCAGTGAAATGCCCCAGTTACCCGCTGACGTTTCATAGTATTCGATCTGCTTTTCTGTCAGTAGCGCACGAATCTCATCCGCTTCATCATCCGGCACTCCTCGCAGTTTGAATAGTAGTTTAGACATTGCCGGTAAAAACTCCCATTCCTATAAATAATCGAAGTTACAGTAATCCGGACACAAGAAAGCCGCCCTGAAGGCGGCTTTCTTGATGGTAAACAGCTTAGCGTTTTGAGAATTGCTTACGCCGACGAGCCTTGCGGAATCCAACTTTCTTTCGCTCCACCTCGCGTGCATCACGTGTCACAAGACCTGCCTTTTTCAGAACAGGCTTAAGGGTTTCATCGTAATCAATGAGTGCACGCGTAATGCCATGACGAACCGCGCCCGCCTGACCGGATTCACCGCCGCCATGTATGTTCACCATGATATCGAGAGTGTTGGTGTGCCCAGTAAGTTCCAGAGGTTGACGTACCACCATGCGCCCGGTTTCCCGCGAAAAATATTCATCTATGGGTTTACGATTCACAGTAATGGTGCCTGTTCCAGATTTGATGAAAACTCGTGCGACAGCGCTTTTTCTACGCCCGGTACCGTAATTGTATTGGATTGCCATAAGTGAATGTTATGTATTGATCTCTAGAGGTTGTGGTTGTTGAGCAGTGTGGGGATGCGTGCTTCCAGCATAAAGTTTTAGCTTTTTAAGCATGGCATAGCCAAGGGGCCCTTTGGGAAGCATACCCTTGACGGCTTTCTGAAGTGGTCTGTCAGGAAAACGAGTGTGCATCTTGCGGAAAGTGGTTTCGTAAATTCCACCGGGATAGCCGCTATGACGATAATATTTCTTGTCGTCAGCCTTGTTTCCTGTAACTCGCAGCTTGTCAACATTAATTACCACAATATAGTCGCCTGTATCCACATGCGGGGTATAAATCGGCTTATGTTTTCCGCGCAGACGGTGGGCAATGGCCGCGGCCAGTCTGCCTAGAACTTTGTCGGTCGCATCAACCACAAACCACTCGTGATTGACTTCATGTGGTTTGGCAGAAAAAGTCTTCACTACTGATTTCCCTTTGAGGTACAAAAATGAAGCGCGATTATCAGCCAGCGCCATGAAAATGTCAATCTTCTGAAAGAGTATTATCAAAAAACAATCAGAAAGATCTTAATGTTCTCAACAAATCGGCAATATCATTTGGTATGGGTGAGTTCCATTGCATCCATTGTCCGGTCTGTGGGTGGTTCAGTTCAAGCCGCAGTGCGTGCAGGGCCTGCCTTGGAAATTGCAAAATCGTTTCAGGCAAGCGAGCATTAATTGGATCAACAAATTTTCCGCCATAGACAGGATCTCCGGCCAGAGGATGACCGATTGCACGTAAATGAACGCGTATTTGATGTGTGCGACCAGTTTCCAGGCTGCAACGCAATAGTGTGCATGTCTGAAAATTCTCCAAGATATAGTAGTAGGTACGTGCAGGCTTACCGTTTTCGGTAACCGCCATTCGTGTCCGGTGCTTGGGATGTCTGCCAATGGGTGCATCCACCACGCCATTTTTTCTGATATCGCCCAGTACAATTGCCAGATAGTCTCTTTTCACGGATCGTTGCTGTAATTGCCTGACCAGGCTGAATTGTGCTTCAACAGTTTTGGCAACGACGAGCAGCCCGGATGTCAGTTTATCCAGGCGATGAACAATGCCTGCGCGGGGGACGTGGTTGAGCTGCTCTGCATGATTGAGTAATGCATTAAGCATGGTGCCCTGCCAGTTGCCATTTCCTGGGTGGACGACAAGTCCGGCGGGTTTGTCGATTACCAGCAAGTGACGGTCTTCGTACACAATGCTTAGTGGTATCGCCTCAGGGTGATGGCAGCGATCTGTATCGATCAGGCCGGGCAAAACTCTGATTTTCTCACCCCCCCATATTTTCTGTCGGGTGCTGGCGATCATGCCATCTACACTGATACGGCCCTGTTTGATCCATTCTTGCAGTCTGCTGCGCGACCATTGCGGCAATAAACGAGCCAGAACCTGATCAAGACGCAGGCCGGCAGTGTTTTCGGGTGCGTCCAGATCGAGTACATCATCATCCCGTTCAATCGACGTGGAAAGTATTTGCTTTACGTTATAATCCTCAAAGGAATGTTTACGTTTGGTATGACTCATTGTGTATCACAATTTTTTGAAATGAAAGAGAGGGTTCACTGCTTCCGGCATATCATGCGCTTTCCGAGAGACTAAAAGAATTATAATCTTCTGGTTAAAGAGTATTCCTGAAAATCCAGGCAGTCATCTAGTTTAAGATTAAGGCCATGAAAACGTTATACGATAAGCTGTGGGAAAGTCACGTTGTACATGCGGAGTCAGATGGAGCCGACGCCACGGTTCTGCTGTATATCGACCGGCATTTGGTGCATGAAGTGACAAGCCCGCAGGCATTTGAAAGTTTGAGAATGGCTGGGCGCAAGCCATGGCGAACCAGCTCAATTTTGGCGGTGGCGGATCATAATGTTCCAACAACGGATCGTCGGCACGGTATCAGCGACCCTGTATCGCGTCTACAGGTCGAGACGCTCGATCAAAATTGTGATGAATTTGGTATTACTGAATTCAAAATGGACGACCTGCGCCAAGGGATCGTGCATGTCATTGGGCCGGAGCAGGGTGCTACTTTACCTGGTATGACGGTAGTTTGCGGAGATTCCCACACCAGCACGCACGGAGCATTTGCCTGCCTGGCCTTTGGTATTGGCACTTCGGAAGTTGAGCACGTGCTGGCAACACAATGCCTTGTGACCAAAAAATCCAGAGCGATGCAGGTGCTGGTGGAAGGGGTGTTGCCTGCAGGTGTGACTGCCAAGGATATCGCCCTTGCGGTAATTGGCGAGATTGGTACCGCTGGCGGAAATGGATATGCTATTGAATTTGCTGGTAGCGCAATCCGGGCGCTGAGTATGGAAGGACGCATGACGTTGTGCAATATGGCAATTGAGGCAGGTGCGCGCGCTGGTATGATCGCAGTAGATGATGTGACTATCGATTACCTCAAGGATCGACCTTTTGCGCCAAAAGGTTTGTTATGGGAACAGGCAATAGCTTATTGGCGGACACTTAAGAGTGATGAAGATGCCATTTTTGATCGAACGGTAAGAATGGATGCGACCAGAATCAAGCCACAAGTGACGTGGGGGACTTCGCCCGAAATGGTTGCGTCAGTAAATGGACGTGTTCCTGCTCCGTCCGATATTGTGGATGTGGTCAAGCGCAATGCCGTGATGCGTGCGCTTGAATATATGGATCTGCAGCCCCATATGCCCATCACTGAAATCTATCTCGACAAAATTTTTATCGGTTCTTGCACCAACTCTCGCATTGAAGATTTGCGGGCGGCAGCAGCTGTAGTGGCTGGAAAAAAAATCGCTTCCAACATCAAACTTGCCATGGTTGTGCCGGGATCGGGTCTGGTAAAATCACAAGCAGAGCAGGAAGGGCTGGACAGGATTTTTCGGGAGGCGGGATTTGAGTGGCGCGATCCAGGGTGTTCGATGTGTCTCGCTATGAATGAAGATCGATTGGGTTCGGGAGAGCGCTGTGCTTCGACTTCCAATCGCAACTTTGAAGGCAGACAGGGCCCAGGTGGAAGAACCCACTTGGTAAGTCCGGTAATGGCGGCAGCGGCGGCTATTGCAGGTCATTTTGTTGATATTGATTCATAATTTAATTATTACTTTTCTTCAGAGGATATTGCCCATGAAAAATAGCTGTTTATTATTGTTGTTGGTATTAGTGTTGTCATTGTCATCCTGTAATACTATGCAGGGTCTTGGTAAGGATGTTCAGCGGGGTGGTGAGGCAATTGAGAAAACGGCGAAATAAATTCGGTTATTAGATTAATAGATGAAGAAATTTGAGCAGTGTAATGGCCTGGTGGTACCGTTGGATCGCGCTAATGTCGATACCGATGCAATTATTCCCAAACAGTTTCTGAAATCAATCAAACGTTCCGGGTTTGGGCAGTATCTGTTTGATGAATGGCGTTTTTTGGACCATGGTGAACCGGGAATGACAGTGGCCCAACGCCAGATCAATCCGGATTTTATTCTGAATCAACCGCGATATCAGGGTGCGGAGATTCTGCTCGCACGCGATAATTTTGGCTGCGGATCCAGCCGCGAGCATGCGCCGTGGGCGTTGCAGGATTATGGATTCAGCATCATCATCGCCCCAAGTTTTGCCGATATCTTTTTCAACAATTGCTTCAAGATAGGTTTGTTGCCGATAGTGCTGGATGGAACGATTGTAGATCGCCTGATCAAGGCAACTGAAGCTACAGTTGGCTATCGATTGTTAGTTGAACTTAATGCGCAGATTGTTTCAACCCCTTCAGGAGAACATTACTTTTTTGAGATAGATGCTTTCCGCAAACATTGTCTACTGAATGGCCTGGATGAAATTGGTCAGACTTTGCAACATGCTGAAAAAATAAGGGACTACGAGAAAAAACGACGGATAGAGCAACCGTGGTTGTTTGCGTAACATAAGCGGAATAATATGAAGATTGCATTGCTTGCAGGGGACGGTATCGGGTCGGAAATAGTTGCTCAGGCTGAACGGGTGCTACGGTTTTTTATCGAGGAAGGCCAGAAAATTGAGATTGAGCCCGGTTTATTGGGCGGGTGCGCGGTTGACGCTTGCGGTGAGCCTTTTCCGCCTGCAACGCAGCAATTAGCTGCCGATGCCGACGCACTTTTGCTGGGCGCGGTTGGTGGACCGCGCTACGATTTATTGCCTCGTGAAAAACGTCCAGAGCAAGGATTGCTGTCTATTCGCAAGGCTTTGAATCTGTTTGCTAATTTTCGACCTGTCATGTTGTTTCCTGAGTTGGCAAATGCTTCTACGCTGAAAGCGGAAGTTGTCTCTGGTCTCGATATTCTGATTGTGCGTGAATTAACGGGTGATATTTACTTTGGGCAGCCACGTGGTATTGAAATCAGAGAAGGTCAGCGGTTTGGTTTCAATACCATGATTTATTCAGAGTCAGAGATTGCACGGATTGCGCATGTTGCTTTTCAGGCTGCCCGCAGGCGCAACGGCAGGTTGTGCTCTATTGATAAAATGAACGTGCTGGAATGCACCCAGCTATGGCGAGATGTCGTCATTGAAACAGCCGAGATTTATCCGGATGTTACGCTATCCCACATGCTGGTGGATAATGCTGCCATGCAGTTGGTAAGGGATCCCAAACAGTTCGATGTTATGGTGACCGGCAATATTTTTGGTGACATTCTTTCGGATGAAGCATCCATGCTGACTGGCTCAATCGGCATGCTTCCGTCTGCTTCTCTGGATGAGAACAACAAGGGATTATACGAACCGATACATGGATCGGCGCCGGATATTGCTGACAAAAATATTGCCAATCCGTTAGCGACTATTTTGTCCGTTGCGATGATGATGCGCTATTCTTTCAGTGAAGAGCAGCTGGCTGTCAGGATAGAGCGCGCAGTCCGACAGGTGTTGGCGGAAGGTTATCGAACGGCTGATATCTTTGAGACAGGTATGCGCAAAGTCAGTACAACCGAGATGGGCGATGCAGTATTAAGCTATTTGTAGGCACGGTCCCAAAGGGCGTCTATTAAAACTCATTTTTGTTGCCGTATGTTGTTGTGCATGAAAATACTTTCTATATATCAAATAGATGTTGCACCAATATTTTTTATACTTGCCCGGTATCGTTTAGAGCTCTGAATTTCAGGAAACGCCCTAAAGTCGACTATTGAAATTCACGTAATAACTCTTTGCGGATTCTTATAAAAATCCATATCTACAGACACTCCTCGAAAAGAATGTCTGTTTAATTAGTTTTATCACAATACGAGTTTAATCATCAAATGAAAAGAGTTGGTTTTGTTGGGTGGCGGGGAATGGTCGGTTCTGTATTGATGCAGCGGATGCGCGAAGAAAATGATTTTGATCTAATCGAGCCAATATTTTTTTCAACTTCACAGGCGGGTGGTGTAGCCCCCGAAATCGGGCGCGACGTTCCCCCGCTCAAAAACGCTTTTGATACTAATGCGCTGCGGGGTATGGATATTATTATTTCATGTCAGGGCGGTGATTATACTAATGAAATTTTTGGCAAACTGCGTACTGCCGGCTGGAATGGTTACTGGATTGACGCGGCTTCAACCCTCAGAATGCAGGATGATGCTGTCATCGTACTCGATCCGGTCAATCGTCCGGTTATTGAAAAAGCTTTGCGCCGTGGAGTGCAAAATTTTATTGGAGGTAATTGTACGGTCAGTCTGATGCTAATGGCGGTTGGGGGATTGTTTGAGCATGACCAAGTCGAATGGGCAAGCATTATGACCTATCAGGCCGCTTCAGGGGCGGGCGCACAGAATATGCGAGAATTACTGACCCAGATGGGGCAGACTTATCAGGTTGCCAAGGATTTGCTGGAAAACCCGGCATCCAATATCCTGGATATTGATCGCCAGGTATCCCAAAAACTGCGTGACCATGACTTCCCAGTTGAAAATTTTGGTGTGCCACTGGCTGGCAGTTTGATCCCATGGATTGATCGTGAAATTGCGCATGGACAAAGTCGCGAAGAGTGGAAAGGTCAGGCTGAAACCAACAAGATACTCGATCATACTGTCAGTCCGGTTCCAATCGATGGTATCTGTGTGCGGGTAGGTGCCATGCGCTGCCATTCGCAGGCGTTAACGATTAAACTTAAGCGTGATGTTCCGCTGGATGAAGTTGATGAAATGATTTCGACAGCGAATGACTGGGTACGAATTATTCCCAATGAACGGGAAATTACGACCAAAGAACTCACACCAGTTGCCGTAAACGGTAAGCTGGATATTCATGTTGGCCGCATTCGTAAATTAAATATGGGTGGGAAATATTTGTCTGCTTTTACAGTAGGTGACCAGTTGCTGTGGGGCGCGGCAGAACCATTGCGCCGGATGATGCGAATGATCGTCACTGAGCAGGCTTGCTGATATCCTTATAGCATAGTTTTTGGCTGGAAATGACAAATTAAGCTGATTTGATCAATCAATTCTGATTCCACTTGGCATATTTCGATGTTAGTATCAAAAAGTTATTTTGGGAAATATCAGGGGTAACTGTGTGAAAAAAATTAAATACATGCGGAAGATAATATTTCTTCCCCACTTGCTGCTAAATATATCGCTATTGATTTGTCTGTTCATGGCCCCATGGATAGTGCTGGCAGCGGGCCTGGGTAAGCTGACCGTGGGTTCTTATCTAGGGCAACCATTTAAGGCTGAGGTAGAGCTGGTTGCAATCAAGGAAAGCGACATTCCCACCCTGACAGCGAAGTTGGCATCACCGGAGGCATTCCGACAAGCTGGGCTGAAATACCTTGATTATCATGCTGGTTTATCGGTAACGGTAGCAAGGCGAGTTGATGGTCGCCCATACTTGCAGATGGCTTCTTCGCAAAGCATTAATGAGCCCTTCATTAACTTGCTGATTGAACTGAATTCGGCAGCTGGCCGCTTGTTGCGGGAATATACAGTTTTACTTGATCCGGCAGAAATGCCACTCACGCCACAAGTCCCCGTTACACAGAATGACGCGGTTAAAGCGGGTACTGACGAATCTGCGCGAGCATCTACCGAAGGGATGGCAAACACTAGGTCAGTTGTATCAAGCGTCCGGCAGCAATCTGCCGATGACTGGAATGAAGCCAGTTATGGTCCTGTGGTATCCGGTGACAATCTGACCCGAATCGCACGGCAAATAACGCCAGATGGTATTGATCTTAACCAGATGCTGGTAGCGTTATATCGTGCCAATCGTGATGCTTTTATTGAAAAAAATATGAATTTGCTCAGAATTGGAGCAGTTCTTCGTATTCCCGAGCAACAGGAAATTGCATCAATCTCACCAAAAGAAGCGGTACGTGAAGTCAGAACGCAAACAGCCGACTGGCATAGTTATCGCCAGAGAGTTGCCGATATGGCCAACGGGATTGTCAGCTCGCAATCGCAGCAATCAGCATCGGGTAAAATTACATCGGTTACCGATGAGGCCACTTCGGCAGAAGGCGCCATATCCCAAGAGGTGCTGCGACTCTCTAAAGGGGAGCTGCTTCAGGACAAACAACCGACCAATGCTGAGGTTGCGAAAGGTTCATCTCAGCAACATATGCAAATGATGGAAGAAGACGCCATCGCGAAAGAACGTGCTTTGCGAGAGGCAAATGAGCGTGTTGCCCAGCTGGAGCAGAATGTTAACAGGCTGCAGCGCTTATTGCAGCTTAAGGATGAAGGACTGGAATCGGCACAGCTTGGCCAGCTTTCTAAGTCAGTATTGACACCCGCTGAGCCGGCCAGTATACCATCTGCAGAAGCACCATCAGTGCCTGCAGATGAATATGCCGGTCAGGATTTTGCAAGGGACTCGTCGGTCATGCCGGAATTTACAATCCCTGCTCAACCCGTAACAGATCCGATCCCTGCAACTATTTTGCAACCCGATCTCACAGATCCGGACGAATTCGCCTGGCTGGATGCGCTCATTGATTTCGCGACCGAAAATGTTATGCTGATCGGTGGTGCGCTGGCAGTTTTACTGGCTACTTGGCTTGGTATTTCCATGTTTCATCGTCGTCAGGAGCAAGCGGAGATAGACGCATATGATGACATAGGAAATTATGAAGTGATTGAGCCGGGGAGTGCTTCGGCTTCGGAAATTTCCGGCACACGCACAGAAAATGATGTTCCTGGCCAGTCTGATTTTGATCGAGAAACAGAAAAGAGCGGAGTTGAAGGAACGTCTCCCAACCCAGCATTTTTCTTTGGCAGGAAACTGGATGAGAGTCCGTCTACAGAAGAGGTATCTACAGCTGGATCTGCTCAAACCAGTTCAGAAGATTCAATTGAATTATCAAGAATATTTCAAGAAGAGATTAAAATTGAAACTGATTCCGATTCCGATGAAAGAGATGAAGGTTCCAAACAATCGGCTGACATTATGGCTGAGAAGGCAATCGATACGTGGCGTTCCCCTAGTAGCGAAACTCGTGAAACTGAGGAACACGTCGAGAAGAATATTTTTGACGAAGATGCGCTGGTTGATGAACCTGCGGCCTCCAAGGATAGTCACGAAATTGATTTTGAATCGAACTATGCAGACCATGCGGAACAGGCCGGGCATAAATCTGTCAATCTCGACGAAAAATTCGCTCGTATTGATCTGAATTTTGGAGACGAATCTGCAGCAACGCCGGCATCCAAAAACTTTGTGGAAGCAGGAAGCGATCACTGGCAGGAAGTTTCCACTAAAATTGATCTGGCAAAAGCCTATCTTGAAATGGAAGATCGGGATGGCGCTCGAGAAATTCTTCAGGAAGTTCTGCAGGAAGGTGATGCTGAGCAACAGGAAACAGCACGAACCATGCTGTCTGAAATCGGTGATTAAATGATTAAACAGGTCGGGTTGCACATTACGTAACCCAAGCGAAGCTCGTTTCGGTTGGGGCATCGTATCAAATGGCCTGCGTTACGTTCTTTAGTTGACCTCCAAAATTTAAAGTTTTAAGCAAGACTGAGTGCGAATAAAAAATGTTGACGCCGCATGTATGTGAGAAAACGTTTTTATGCAGCGAAGTATTGTGATGAGCTGTGGTTTTTGGGACGCGTCTTTTATTGAACCCGTTTATTTTATGATCACTGTCCGAAACCAACAGCTGGCAATCATCTCCTTTTCGTGAAAGTTGCCTTGGTGCTGGAATACGATGGACAAGGCTATTGTGGCTGGCAGAAACAGCCTGCGCGTCCGTCTGTTCAGTCTGAACTGGAAAACGCATTATCGCATATCGCCTGTCAGTCTATTCGGACGGTAGCTGCGGGACGTACCGACGCAGGCGTACATGCCTTGTATCAGGTTGTACATTTTGAAACCAATGTTGCGCGTCCTATGACTGCCTGGGTCAGGGGAGTGAATGCGTTAGTATCCCCTGCGCTTTCGGTGCTATGGGCTGGTGAGGTTCCTCACGATTTTCATGCCCGTTACAGTGCAAATGGGCGTACTTACGTATATCGCCTACTAAATCGTCCTGTTCGCCCTGCGGTTCTGCAAGGAAAAGTTGGTTGGATTCACGACCCCCTTGATCTCAGGAAAATGCAGGCCGCGTCCGAGTGGTTAGTCGGGGAACATGACTTCAGTACATTTCGTTCAGCCGAATGCCAGGCAAAAAGTGCGGTGCGTCAAATTCACAAACTTGAGATTACGCAGCAAGGGCCACTCCTGACTTTTGAGCTGCACGCCAACGCTTTTTTGCAGCACATGGTTCGCAATATTGTCGGCAGCCTCGTTTATATTGGTAAGGGACGATATTCTACCGAATGGATTCAAATGATCCTGGATAAACGCGATCGTGCTTTAGCCGCCCCCACCTTTTCGCCGGATGGATTGTATCTGGCGGGTGTGCATTACCCTGATATCTGGCACTTGCCGACAATCAAGGCACTGCATACAAGCATCTCGTGATGTTTGGCAGAAACCGAAGGAAATAACTCTCATGCAGATTCGCGTAAAAATATGTGGCATCACCTGCCCGGAAGATGCACTGGCAGCTGTAGCATCCGGGGCGGATGCTATTGGTTTTATTCTCTGGGAACAGAGCGCGCGTTTTATTTCACCGGTCGATGTCAAAAAAATCACCGAATTTTTACCACCTTTTGTGCATACTGTGGGAGTGTATGTCAATCCGGAAAAAGCGTGGGTAGAAAAAAGTGCAGCAATAGCAAATTTGAGTCTATTGCAGTTTCATGGTGATGAATCTCCCGAATTCTGCAGCCAGTTTCATTTACCTTATATCAAGGCGTTTCGTGTCAAGGAGGGATTGGATTTGCTACAATGCGCACAGCAACATGCGAATGCACGTGCCTTGTTGCTGGATGCATATAAGGCGGGTATGCCGGGTGGCACAGGCTGTGTCTTCGACTGGAAGCTGATTCCCGCTGCTTTACCTGTGCCTTGGGTGCTGTCAGGTGGGTTGCATCCGGAAAATATCGTGGAAGCAATCCAGCATACGCGTCCGCTAGCTGTGGACGTATCCAGCGGTGTTGAACTGACGCCGGGTATCAAGGATATCAATAAAATAGCTGCATTCATGCAAGGAGTCAGAGCTTGTGAAAATTTATGATCTACCCGACAAACACGGTCATTTTGGTCCTTATGGTGGCACATTCGTAGCCGAGACGCTAATTGCGGCACTGAACGAATTATGCGAGCATTATGAGCGTTGTCGTAATGATCCAATATTTCAAGCGGAATTTTCACAAGAACTCAAACATTACGTGGGACGTCCCAGTCCGGTATATCATGCGAAACGCTGGTCAGAGCATCTGGGTGGCGCGCAGATCCTGCTCAAACGCGAGGATCTCAATCATACTGGTGCACATAAAATCAACAATACGGTCGGCCAGGCACTGCTTGCCAGGCGTATGGGCAAAACCCGCGTGATTGCAGAAACGGGCGCTGGTCAGCATGGCGTGGCAAGTGCAACGGTAGCTGCGCGTTATGGTATGGAGTGCGTGGTTTACATGGGGTCCGAAGATATGAGGCGGCAGGCAACCAATGTTTACCGCATGAAATTACTTGGTGCGACGGTCGTGCCGGTAGAGTCTGGCTCGCGCACGCTTAAGGATGCACTCAATGAAGCCATGCGCGACTGGGTGACCAATGTTGAAAATACTTACTATATTATTGGTACGGTAGCCGGGCCGCACCCCTATCCAATGATGGTCAGGGATTTTCAGGCTGTTATCGGTCAAGAAGCAAAAATGCAAATGCAGCAGGACTATGACCGGCAGCCGGACATACTGATAGCCTGTGTTGGTGGTGGATCAAACGCAATCGGGCTTTTTTATCCATTCGTCGATGATACCGGTGTACGCATGATCGGTGTTGAAGCAGCAGGCAAAGGGATCGGGACTCACCAACATGCCGCTACGCTGGTTACCGGTAAGCCGGGTGTCCTGCATGGTAACCGCACCTATCTGATTCAGGACGAGAATGGTCAGATTGTCGAGACTCATTCCATCTCTGCTGGATTAGATTATCCTGGTGTCGGGCCAGAGCATTCCTGGCTCAAGGATTGCGGGCGTGCCGAATATGTCGCAGTAACAGACGAGGAGGCATTATCGGCTTTTCATGCTCTTTGCCGGTTTGAGGGTATTATTCCTGCACTGGAGTCGAGTCACGCGCTGGCTTATGCTGCCAAGCTCGCTCCTACGTTGGGTAAAGATAAGCTTCTGCTGATTAATCTTTCGGGACGGGGCGATAAAGATATGGCAACTGTCGCAGAACAATCTGGAATTGCACTCTGATCAGGTGGTGATCATTACCTTTCCGCCGTCTGACTTATTTCACCTGAGAAGGAAATGAACCGAATCACATCAACTTTCGCAGCATTAGCGCAACAAAAAAGAAAAGCCTTGATTCCTTTTATCACAGCCGGCGACCCTGATCCTGCTGTCACAGTGGCACTGATGCATCAGTTGGTACAGTCTGGTGTGGATATTATCGAATTAGGCGTGCCGTTTTCAGATCCGATGGCGGATGGTCCGACTATTCAGCGTTCTTCGGAGCGAGCATTGAAACATCACGTTGGCCTGAGAGACGTGATTGTCATGGTGGCGAAATTTCGCCAGAAAAACCAGGCGGTACCGGTGGTGTTGATGGGTTACGCTAATCCTATTGAGGCGATGGGATATGCAGCTTTTGCCGAAGCTGCCAGTGAGGCAGGGGTCGATGGGGTGCTGGTTGTCGATTATCCGCCAGAAGAATGCGCCGAGTGGGTGCAGCAACTGAAAAAATGGGATATTGATCCGATTTTTTTGTTGTCTCCCACGACACCGGAAACGCGCCTGAAACAGGTTGCCCAATTAGCGAGCGGCTATGTTTATTATGTTTCATTAAAAGGTGTGACGGGTGCGTCACACCTTGACCTTGATAGTGTCAGGGATAAACTTGTTCAGCTTCGATCGTATATCAATCTCCCAATTGGGGTTGGTTTTGGTATTCGAGATGAATCAACTGCTCACGCGATCGCTCAGTTGGCTGATGCAGTAGTGGTTGGTAGTCGTATTGTCGAAGAAATCGAGCAAGCTTCCGGCGATAACCCGCTGGAGGTTGTCGGAAATTTGGTTGCTTCCATGCGTCGTGCCATCGATAGCGCGAGTCTTAATGAGGTTGTCACGGAAAAATAAGTCATGAGCTGGTTTCATAGTATTATCCCACCAAAGATCAAGCGTAAGGAAAACGGCGAGAAGAAAGCTGTGCCTCAAGGTTTATGGAGCAAGTGCGCGGCTTGCGAGGCGGTACTTTACTATACTGATCTGGTCAAAAACCTCAATGTTTGCCCGAAATGTGGGCATCACAACCGTATTGCTGCACGAGAACGGCTCGAATTATTACTGGATCCGGCTGATCGTAAGGAAGTCGCCGCGGATGTGACCCCGCTGGACCCGCTTAAATTCAAGGATGGTAAACGCTACACCGAGAGATTAACGCAGGCAAGTGGGTCTACTAATGAGACGGATGCCTTGATTGTCATGCAAGGCACTATTCTATCAGTACCTGTCGTAACAGCCGCATTTGAGTTTGGTTTTATGGGCGGGTCTATGGGATCAGTAGTTGGTGAACGTTTTGCTCGCGCCGTTGAGGTATCGCTGAATCAGCATTCACCTTTTATCTGCTTCAGTGCAAGTGGCGGTGCGCGGATGCAGGAAGGTTTGTTTTCACTGATGCAAATGGCCAAAACCAGCGCGGCATTGGGACGGCTGGCCCAAAATAAATTACCTTTTATATCAGTGCTGACTGACCCTACGATGGGGGGGGTATCGGCAAGTTTTGCTTTTATTGGTGATGTGGTAATTGCAGAACCAGGTGCGTTGATTGGATTTGCCGGGCCGCGTGTCATCGAGCAAACGGTCAGGCAAACGTTGCCCAAAGGATTTCAGCGAGCAGAATTTTTACTTGAACACGGTGCAATTGATCTGATTGTAGACCGTCGCGAAATGCGAGAGCGATTGGCTAATTTATGTAATTTGTTGCTACGTACGCCTGCGTCCCGAAAATAGCAATAACCAGGCGTTGTATTTTGCAATAACGCCATCCACTCTTGGGCCTGCCTGTATCTAAACAACCATCGGCTAAAACCGGCAGTTTTAACCTTGTGATGGACAATAACCCAACTGGCTATTACGCCAAATATCATTATTTCTGCTCCGGCCATTGCTGAATCATGACAGCTAGATCGTTAAAAGACTGGCTTATTTACCTGGAGCAGATTCATCCCAGGATGATTGACATGGGACTGGAACGAGTCCAGCAGGTCAGACTGGCTGCTGATCTGCATCCTCAATTTCCAGTCATCACGGTAGGGGGGACTAATGGAAAGGGCTCGGTCTGCGCTATGCTTGAAGCAATTCTGAGTGAAGCTGGTTATCGCGTTGGCTGTTATACGTCGCCACACCTGCTGCGTTTCAATGAGCGTATTCGCATTCATCGCCAGGAAGCTCCCGACGAAGCAATATGTGCCGCGTTTTCTGCAATAGAATCAGCGCGGCAGATGCATCAAACCTCATTGACTTATTTTGAGGTAGGCACGCTTGCGGCCATGTGGCTTTTTATACGCCAATCAGTAGAGGTTGCGATACTGGAAGTAGGATTGGGAGGACGTTTGGATGCGGTTAACGCCTTTGATCCGGATTGTGCCGTGGTGACCAGTATTGATCTGGATCATCAGGATTACCTCGGCAATACTCGGGGGGCGATTGGTTTGGAAAAAATCGGGATCTTTCGTAAGCATAAACCAGCCGTGTGTGCTGAACCGGAAATCCCGTTCATCGTGCGTCAACATATGCAAGAGATGGGTGCCAATCTTTTTTTGCTAAATGAGCATTTCAGTTACCAGTCGGAAGATTTGTGCTGGCATTATCAGGGCCATCATCGCCAGGATTGCAATCTACCGTTGCCAGCCCTGAATGGTGCCTGTCAGTTGCAAAATGCCAGTGCCGTTCTGGCAACGCTGGAAGCAATGGAAGCGAAACTACCTGTCGCACAGGACTGCATTCGCCGGGGTTTGGAGAGAGTCAGTCTGACGGGAAGATTTCAGCAAATTGCCATCAATCCAGCAGTCGTAGTGGATGTGGCGCATAATCCTGGCGCAGTGCGCCAGCTTGCTGCTAATCTGAATGCTGCAGTACCCGATGGTCAGACCATTGCAGTTGTGGCCATGCTGAAAGACAAAGATATTGTTAGCACTATTCGTGAACTGGTCGGTTCTGTAGATTGCTGGGTAGTGGCCGGACTGGAAGTATCACGTGGCGCTTCGGCCAAGGAAATGCAGGTTGCGCTACGGCAAGCGGGTATTGACCATAAGTGTTTGATTGGCGTTTTTTCGAATGTTTCGCTTGCCTATGCTTATGCCTGTGACTATGCCAATGAAAATGATAGAATATGCGTATTCGGATCATTCCACACAGTTGGTGCTGTGCTGGAAGTATTTGCGGCTATCAACCGTTGAAAAAGTATAAATCAATATGAACAGAAATATTAGTGAAGAAGAAAATCTGCTAAGAAAACGAGCAAGAAGACGCTTGGTTGGCGCAATAACGCTTGTCATTCTGGCAGTGGTCTTTTTGCCGATGATTCTCGACGATGAGCCCAAACCGGAGCAACAGGAGATCGATATTCTGATTCCACCCGAGAATCTGGTAGACGAATCCTACCCGTGGATGACCCCTGAGGATGATCTGGTCTTGGGTGGAAATAAACCTAGCTTGCCACAGGAAGAGCTGCCGTTACCTTTCAGTGACGACATGCCTGCCATGACTGCCGACACTCTGCCTGATTCCGTGAATATGAGAGGACAGATTCCGATTCCTGCCAAAAAACCTGCCCACATACTCACTGTTACACAGCCAGCGCCCGAGAAAAAAACTATCACAGAGAGCGCTACTAGCGCCATCAAAAATTCCGATGGTGCCTATGTCATTCAGTTGGGTGCGTTCTCCGATCCATCCAAAGCCAGTCTGCAAAAACAGAATTTGATCGCCAGTGGAGTAAATGCCTATACAGAAACGATCAAGATTGGCGGTAATGAAATGACCCGTGTACGTATTGGTCCGTTTGCTACTCGTGAGCTGGCGGAAATCGAACATGATCGATTAAAACAACTCGGCTTGAGCGGCGTTGTCACCAGCAAGTAAATGACTGTCTTTGATTATTTCGTTATTGGAGTCATCTCGATCTCGGCACTGCTAAGCATTACTCGCGGCCTGGTTAAAGAAATTGTGTCATTACTGGCGTGGATCATCGCTTTTTTTGCAGCAAGTCGTTATGCTGCTGAAGTTGAACCCTTATTATCTGGTTTTATTGAAGATGATTCGCTGCGTATGTTGATGGCTTACGCAGTAACTTTTTTCATTGTTCTGGTTATAGTGATGTTGTTATCAATGCTATTGTCCACTTTGACCAGAAGCGTTGGCTTGGGCCTGGTAGACCGAATGCTGGGAGCAATTTTCGGTTTTGCACGCGGTGTAATCATTGTGATCGCGCTAGTGCTGGCAGCGGGATTAACACCATTGCCACAATTGCCTGTCTGGCAGCAGGCCGTATTGAGTAAACCACTTGAAATTCTGGCAGCTGACATCATCCCTTGGCTACCGACGAGTTTCAGAGACTTGATTGATTTCGAAAAAAAATAAAATAGAAGTGGCGACAGAACACTGCGGTTGGCATGACCGTCAGTAAATGGCAGCACAACTTTTCTACTGAACGACTTTTTTCGGTGAGTGTTTTATGTGTGGGATTCTAGGTGTGGTGGCGCGGACACCCGCTAACCAACTGCTTTATGATGGCCTGTTGATGCTGCAGCATCGTGGCCAGGATGCTGCTGGAATAGTTACCGCCCAGGGAAACACTTTTCATATGCATAAAGGGCTCGGTATGGTGCGCGATGTTTTTCGTACCCGTAACATGCGCGCCCTGGCCGGAAATATGGGTATCGGGCATGTTCGTTATCCGACTGCCGGGTCATCCAACTCGCCCGCCGAAGCACAGCCGTTCTATGTCAACTCCCCGTTTGGCATTGTGCTGGCACATAACGGTAATCTGACCAACGCCGATGCGCTGAATCAGGAGCTGTTTCTCGCCGATCGCCGTCATGTCAATACCAATTCCGATTCCGAAGTCTTGCTGAACGTGCTAGCACACGAACTGCAGGAACGGGCGACAGGTTACCAGCTTGATCCTGCTGAAATTTTTTCGGCTGTATTCGGCGTGCATGAGCGTTGCCAGGGTGCCTATGCGGTTATTACCATGATTGCCGGTTATGGTCTATTGGCGTTTCGTGATCCCCATGGTATCCGTCCGCTGGTATTCGGTTCAATTGAAACTGGGAATGGTACAGAGTACATGGTGGCATCAGAGAGTGTGGCGCTGGACACACTCGGGTTTCGTCTGATACGTGATGTTGCTCCCGGAGAGGCTATTTTTATTGATGTCGATGGTCGTTTTTACAGCCAGCGCTATCTTGGCCCTGCCAGCCTGAATCCGTGCATATTTGAATATGTTTATCTGGCGCGCCCGGATTCCATGATGAACGGGATCTCGATTTATGAAACGCGACTGAACATGGGCATCAACCTAGCGGATAAGATCAGTGCAACCATGCGTCATCTGGATATCGACGTGGTAATTCCGATCCCGGAATCCAGTCGTCCGAGCGCGATGCAGCTGGCCAATCAGCTTGGAATCGAGTTTCGTGAGGGGTTTGTCAAGAATCGCTATGTTGGCCGGACATTCATCATGCCGGGACAGCAGCAGCGCAGAAAATCGGTACGCCAGAAACTGAATGCGATTGAAATTGAATTTCGTGGTAAAAATGTGCTGCTGGTGGATGATTCCATCGTGCGCGGTACTACCAGTCGCGAGATTGTGCAAATGGCACGTGAAGCAGGTGCAAATAAGATTTTCTTTGCTTCTGCCGCACCACCGGTACGCTATCCGAATGTCTACGGAATCGATATGCCTACCCGCCAGGAGCTGATCGCGACTGATCTTGCTGATGAAGAAATCTGCTACAAGATTGGCGCAGATTATCTGGTTTTTCAGAATTTGGACGCTCTTAAACAGTCCATCACCCGCGCAGATCCATCAGTGAAAAGTTTTGAGACATCCTGTTTTGATGGCCACTACATCACGGGTAATGTTACCCAGGATTATCTTTCTAGAATTGAATCCAAGCGCAAGATTGTGAGTTCAACTCGGGTTGCACACGCCACCCAGCTGGACCTCAGTCTCTTGCTGGCCGACTGATCTGTTGGGAGTTAACAAATGACTAAAGAGCTGGAACTGGAGACGCTGGCCATTCATACGGGCATCGAGCGTAGTCAATTCAATGAACATTCTGAGGCACTCTATCTGACCTCCAGTTTTGTGTTTGATAGCGCTGCCCAGGCGGCTGCACGCTTTTCCGGGGAGGAACCCGGTAACATCTATTCCCGGTTCACCAATCCCACCGTTTCGACGATGCAGACGCGCCTTGCTGCGCTGGAAGACGCTGAAGTCTGCATTGCAACTGCTTCGGGCATGTCAGCCATTCTGTCGTGCGTCATGGGTCTGCTGTCCGCAGGGGATCATATCGTCGCCTCACGCAGTATTTTTGGTTCGACCGTCAATCTTTTCTCAAATATCTTCAGTCGCTTCAACATCGAAACCACTTTTGTTTCGGCAACTGATCCGATGGAATGGCAGCAGGCCGTGAAGTCCAATACCCGTCTGTTTTTTTTGGAAACTCCTTCCAACCCATTGACGGAAATATCGGATATTGCTGCGCTGGCAGACATTGCCCACAAAACTAAAGCGTGGCTGGTGGTTGATAACTGTTTCTGTACGCCCGCATTGCAACAACCGCTCAAGCTGGGTGCGGATATCGTCATTCACTCTGCAACCAAGTATCTGGACGGGCAGGGCAGGGTTCTGGGTGGTGCCATCTTAGGAAATAAAGATCTGTTGATGGATGGCGGCATATTCGCTTTTTTGCGTACGGCAGGGCCGACATTGAGTGCATTCAACGCCTGGGTCATTCTGAAGGGGCTGGAAACTCTGAGTTTGAGAATGCAGGCACATTCTGCGCATGCGCTTGAAATCGCGCAGTGGCTCGAAGCTCATCCGGGTGTTGCACGGGTTTATTATCCAGGATTATCCTCGCATCCGCAGCATACTCTCGCGATGCAACAGCAGAAAGCCGGCGGCGGAATCGTTTCCTTCGAGATCATGGGAGGCAGAGACAAAGCCTGGCATGTCATCGATTCCGTGCAGCTATTGTCGATTACTGCGAATCTGGGGGATACTAAAAGTACACTTACCCATCCCGCTTCCACCACGCATGGCCGTATTAGTCAGCAGGCGCGCGATGCTGCCGGCATCACCGAGGGACTGTTACGTATTGCGGTAGGACTGGAGTCGCCTGAGGATATAAAAGCAGACTTGTTGCGCGGCCTATGAAATCAGTGTTCCGATAAATGAAGTATGATTATCTGCAAAAAATCCTTACTGCCTCTGTCTATGATGTCGCAGTAGAGACACCACTTGAGGAAGTACCACTACTCTCCTCGCGTATGCATAACCGCATCTATCTCAAACGAGAAGATTTGCAACAGGTTTTCTCCTTTAAGCTGCGAGGTGCTTACAATAAAATGGCCAAACTTACCCCTGAGCGACTGCAGCACGGGGTGATTGCGGCTTCCGCAGGTAATCACGCACAAGGTGTGGCGCTGGCGTCCCAAAGACTGGGTTGCCCAGCTACGATCGTAATGCCGACCACCACCCCGCAGATCAAAGTCAACGCTGTGATGGCACGTGGTGCAACGGTGCTGCTGCATGGAGATTCCTACAATGATGCCTACGAGTACGCGTTACAACAGGCGGAAAAGGATGGCACCACCTTTGTTCACCCTTACGATGATCCCGACGTCATCGCTGGCCAAGGGACCATTGGCATGGAAATCCTGCGTCAACATCAGGGTAAGATACATGCCATTTTTGTACCAATCGGTGGTGGTGGATTGATTGCCGGTATTGCTGTTTACATCAAACAATTGCACCCGCTAACAAAAATAATTGGCGTGGAGCCGATCGATTCCGACGCCATGTATCAGTCGTTACAAGCAGGACAGCGCGTCACGCTCTCGCAGGTTGGATTGTTCGCGGATGGCGTGGCCGTCCGCCAGGTTGGAGAAGAAACTTTCCGCTTATGCCAGGAGTGGGTGGATGAAATCATTCTGGTCGATTCTGACGCCATTTGCGCGGCAACCAAGGATATTTTCGAGGACACCCGCGTCATTCTCGAGCCATCGGGCGCACTGTCAGTTGCGGGGCTCAAGGCCTATGTCGAGCGTGAGCATTTGCAGCACGAAGCTCTGGTGGCGATTGCTTCTGGGGCGAACATGAATTTTGACCGCTTACGTCATATTTCCGAGCGCGCGGAGCTGGGTGAGCAGCGTGAAGCGATCCTGGCAGTCACTATTCCGGAAAAACCCGGTAGCTTTAAGAATTTCTGCAGCCTACTGGGGATGCTTAGCATTACCGAATTCAACTACCGTTACGCCGATGCTAGCGAAGCGCATGTGTTTGTCGGTGTTTCGGTCAGGAACCGAGAGGAGGCGCTGGATCTGATTCAACGTCTGCAGGCAAATGGTCTGCATACGGAAGACATGACTACCAATGAGATGGCCAAACTACATGTGCGTCACATGGTTGGTGGCCGCTCACATCAGGTAAAAAACGAAATTCTTTACCGTTTTGAATTTCCAGATCGCCCAGGTGCATTGATGAATTTTCTGAACCAGATGAGCTACCACTGGAACATCAGTCTGTTTCATTATCGCAATCATGGTGCAGATTTTGGGCGTGTACTGGTCGGCATGCAAGTGCCGTCCGACGAAAAGGATGAGTTCAGTGCCTTTCTTGACAAACTTGGCTATCGTTATTGGAATGAAAGCGACAATCCAGCGTACAAGCTTTTTTTGTCCTGAGTTTTTAGTTTAATACCATGTTTTTATGTTTTGACGTGCCAGCACGTTACCGTGCATCTCGTTAAACAGACCTGTGTTCTATTGTTGGTAACATCCTTTCCCCCTTTTTTAATACTTGTAAAGCTATTTTATGAATTTAGATAGAGTCAGTTCCGGTAACAGCCTCCCCGATGAAATCAATGTCATCATCGAAATACCTGCCTTGAGTGATCCTGTTAAATATGAGGTGGATAAAGAAACAGGCGCGATGTTCGTTGATCGCTTCATGAGTTCAGCGATGCACTATCCCTGCAATTATGGTTACGTGCCGCATACCTTGTCGAAGGATGGCGATCCAGTGGACGTGCTGGTAGTGACACCTGTGCCGTTGATTGTCGGTTCGGTTGTTCAATGTCGGCCAATTGGGGTGCTTAAAATGACAGATGAATCAGGTGATGATGCCAAGATACTCGCGGTTCCGATCAGTCGGTTGTGCAAAGCCTATCAGAAAGTGCGGGTGCTGGATGACATGCCTCCTTTATTGCTGGAGCAGATTGCGCATTTCTTTGAGCATTACAAGGATCTGGATGAAGGAAAATGGGTCCGTGTACAGGACTGGGGCGGTCTTGAGGATGCCAAGCAGGAAATTTTGTCGAGCATCACCATGTACAAGGAAGCACCAGTCAAGCCTAATTTTTGATTTGATATTGAGCAAAAACAAGAGATATGCCTGCTGGATGAAACCACCCGGCAGGCATTGGCAGTTTAGTTGCTCACATTAACGGTTTTGCTGATGGTGTTACCTTCAGCATCGCTGGCTTCTACCGTGACGGTGAACCATGTGCCGCGCGGTGCATCATCCCAGCTTCTCCAGCGATAGCCCAATGATGTGCTGGTGCTGGATGCAACGATGCTGCCATTGATCGACAGTGCCATTTCTACAGTAGCCTCACTGGCTCGAGCAATTACCGCCTGATTGCGTCTCACTTTCATGCCGTCAGTGAGATTGAACTCGGTAATTTCAGGTAATACCGGATCAGCAACGGGATCATCCGATTTGTCGGAGTTTTTTACAGTGACGATAACCGGTGCAGAGCTTCCCTGGTTGCCAGCCGCATCAAATGCATGGGCGGTTATAGTGTGTTCCCCCTCATTCAGCTGTGTTGTATCCAGCATGAAAGCAAAAGGCGCATCGGTATCGGTAATAACCGACTGCTCATCAATGCGCAGCTCCACTCGCACCACACCTTTGTTGTCGAAATAATTTACATCCACTGGCACATCGCCTGATATCTGTCCGCCTGTCGGGGATGCGATGCTGATCTCGGGCGGAATGTTATCCGCACTGATTTTTGTATAGGCAGCTTCCACAGCACGCGCTGCATTGATCCGGCCATGACCGTAGTACTGGTCAAAACCGGGCTCACCCAGATCAATGGCAGTCGATGTGAGCAATTCATCAATATCCGTGGGAGCGAGATCCGGATTGGCCGATAACATCAGGGCAATGGTGGCGGCCGTAATCGGGCTGGAGAAGGAAGTGCCGGAAACATAACCATAGCCACCACCATTAGTTGTCGTGTAGATGCTGGCGCCTGGCGCGGCGACGTCGACCAGCGGTCCATAGGTCGACCAGCTTGCGCGGGCATCATTACTGCCAGTGGCGGAGGCGACAATCACGGCATCGGTAGGTGGGGAGTTCAGAAGCGTGCCGCTGTTACCAGCCGACATAACTACAACGCCGCCTTTGCTACGCATGTAATTTGCGGCATTGTGAATCGTCGCACTGTCTGCACCACCGTAGCTGATATTGGCAACCTGCGCGCCATTGTCCGCTGCCCAGCGAATTGCCTGAGCCATAGTGCTGATATAAGCCATGCCATCAGGCCGGGAAATACGAACCGGCATGATGCGTGCGCTCCACGCAACCCCGGCACTGCCCTGACCATTGTTGGCAGCTGCAGCCGCAGCGCCAGCCACTTTGGTACCATGACCGAAAATATCCGAACTATCTGCATTATTATCGTACATGTTCCAGCCAGAAACCATATTGGCCGCCAGATCAGGATGGTTGCTATCCACTCCGGTATCGAGGATTGCAATCGTGATACTGTCACCGGCTGCAATATCCCATGCAGCAGGCGCGCCTATCTTGGGTAATGCCCAGCTGTTTCCCAGGGCAGGATCAGTGATGGTCTGTCCTGGCTCAATCAGCCTGTCAAGCTCGACGAATTTGAAGCGGTGGTCTTTACGGAGTTTGTTCATGAATTTGACTTCATCTACACCATCCGGTAGTTCGTAAATATAGGCATTGAGTTTTTTCAGTTTGTGCCGGGACTTGATGCCATCCACTTTATCGATGGATTGCGCGGCAACACCGGCGCGCGGCATGACCAGCAGGCGCCCCCTGGCCCATTTACCGGAATCGGGGAATTTCTTTGAAATAACGGGCTGCTTGCTGTTTGCTTCTTTGGTTACTTTGGCGATGCTCGTGCCAGGGAATGCGACTAATAAGCCCAGTAAAAAAAAATGAATGGTAAAGCGATGTTTAGGAAACAAAAAGGGTAGCATGATGCTTGGCTCCTGTAGTTGACAAAATACCGACTAAAGGTTTGCAAGCACGCTTAAATAAAAAGCATGAAATGCGAACTTCGGCAACCCCGCTTTCTTGACAATTTGTCAAGACCGGAAGCTTTGCGCCCCTACCTCACGATAGGTTAGCCTTTATCGGTAAGAGCTATTGACGGCGGTACACTGGTAAACTTGAGATATTCCTGAGACGCAGCAGGTAATCCCCGAAGGGGATGCTCGCAAATATGAGTTTTTAGAAATGCCCAAAATGAGATGAATTAACCTAATGATGGACAACGAAAAATACTGCATTGAAGTGAAGATCAAAACCACTTATCTGCCCGAACAATCAGACGTCGGGACGGAACATTTTGTCTTTGCCTACACGATCACCATTGTCAATACTGGCAGAGTCGCTTCACAGCTTATCAGTCGTCACTGGATCATTACCGATGGGGATGGCAGTGTGCATGAGGTGAGAGGGCTGGGGGTAGTGGGGGAACAGCCTTTGCTGAAACCTGGAGAGAGTTTTGAGTACACCAGTGGCACCGCCATTTTTGCGCCGGTGGGTTCCATGAAAGGTAGCTATCAAATGGTAGCCGAGGATGGTTTCCATTTTTCCGTGGAGATACCCGAGTTCATCCTGAGTGTGCCAAGAGTGCTGCATTGACTGGTAAAATGAACCCAAAAGGCAGGCTCTATCTGGTTCCTACTCCGTTGGGAGAGAGTGGACTGCCACCAGTTTTGCCGGCCGAGGTGCAGCAGCGATTGTCCGCCATCAGGCATTTTGTGGTGGAACACTCGAAAACAGCTCGCCATTTTCTCAAGCAGATTGCCGGTTTGCCACCGCTGGCTTCCCTTGAACTCATGGAGCTCAGCGAACATACGGCGGCAAAGGTGCTGCCGGATTTGCTCGCGCCCCTACTGAATGGGCGGGATGTCGGGTTACTGTCAGAAGCTGGCTGCCCCGCGGTTGCCGACCCGGGTGCGTCACTGGTGCGGCTGGCGCATCAACAGGGTATCCAGGTAGTACCACTGGTCGGACCATCCGCCATTTTGCTGGCATTGATGGCTTCTGGTCTGAATGGGCAACGTTTCTGCTTCCACGGGTATCTGCCAGTCGTGCAGGATGCGCGTGACGAGAAAATCCTACAGTTGGAAAAGCGTTCTCGGCAGGAAAATGAAACCCAGATCTTCATTGAAACGCCATACCGCAATCTGCGTTTGCTAGAAGCGTTGTTACAACGCTGCAACGCACAGACACAACTGTGCATAGCATGCAATCTGACACTGGTGGATGAGTATGTTTTCACCCGGGCAATTGGCGAGTGGCGTCAGAACAGTTTGCCAGCCATTCACAAGCGACCGGCTGTCTTTTTATTGCAGGGGTAGAGATGTCGCGTCAGGTCTTATCACAGGAAACGTACAGCTTACGCGCTGGTTGGGCTGTCTTGCTGTTGATGCTCGGATCGGGTGGGGCACACATATACGCGCAGCCTGCATTGAGTGTGCAGTTGCCCGTCGGCAGTCACACAAGACTACTACGCGTGGCCTCTGCCACTCATCCCGCCAGTGGCGCATGGCATCCCTTTTATCTGCCGTATGGCTGGATAGGTCCAGTTTATCCAGTTCCTTCCTTTTACGCAGACTGTTCCCTGTTTCCCAACTGTACCATTTTTGCACCTTATCCACCGCAGAAGGCGCGCAGACAGAAATCACCACCCCCAGCGAAAGTTTATGGCGAACCGTATCAGCCGGATGCTGCCATGGAAGCATGGCGTGCCAGCTTGCGACCCATACCTGCCCCTTTTCGTACTGATGAGCGCCTCATTCAACCACAATTTCGTGATCACAGCCTGATCCGGCCCGAATTTGAACAGGCCGGCAAGCTATTGCCGATTTTCCCGCCGAAATAGCACAAAACCCCGAGCTACCGAGGTGGAATCATCCAGACTGGAGAGTTCCGGCATGGCCATTTGGAGCAAAGCAGGTTTACCCAGTATGTACATGTCGGAAAACTTTACATTCTATTGTTGATTCCGGCATCGAGTTTGCTTGTCCATATAAAAAACGCCGGTTGCCCGGCGTTGGAGTGATTGCAAGTATATCGTTGTTATATTTTGTTATTTAATTTCTGTCGAAGATCAGACCAGTCTGCGACGATGGGTGGCAGCAAAACCAAGCAGGCCGGTGCCGATTAGCAGCAGGCTCATGGGTTCGGGGATTTCATTCAGACCACTGGTGCTGGCCGTCAAAAAGGCCCATTCTTCAAATGTACCGGCAGAACCCGAGCCTGGTTGTAAACCAAAGCGTGACCACAAGATGAAATAGTTATTTGCATTCTGTCCGGCAAAAACCGTTTCTGGCACTTTCAACAACATGTCACTCACACCATTACCGGGTTTGCCGTTTCTGTTTGCATCGAGCAGAACGTAATTATCAACGGTTCTATCCATGTCCCACAGCAATGTTCCTGAAATACCATTTGCGTTTCCGTTTGGATCTACTGATTGGCTGGATTGACCGCCGGTCGTTGAGGAAAATAATTTCAAACCATCCAGAGATAGTAGTCTGCCATTCTTCCCCCCAGGTTCCCCGATATCCAGTACAAACTGGTAAAAACCATCAGTGCTTTGCAGTTCACCAAATTGTACGTCGCGCGTAAAATTTCCACCTTTGTTATCAAAAACCTTATTTGCATTTGTATTGTATCCCTGTTCATTGCTGTTTTTTTGAACTCTGAGGAAGGAATTCAGTACGCCGGTTCCGCTCGGCTGAGTTTGATCAAAGGCAAAAGTCAGCGTATTGCCGCCGCTGGTTATGGTGCCACTGTTTGTGGCAGTAGAAGATAAGTCTACTGCCAGGACTGCCGCGCTAGTTTCATGAATCGTTGACAAGCTTAATGCCAGCGTGGTTACCGCAATCGATAACATTGAAGTCAGTTTGTTCAGTTGCATTTCATTGCCCCCCACTCGAGTTGATCATTAAATTTTTACCACTATATTTATAAAAGCACGATCCATGCCAATTTAATAACTATATGATTTCATCGTAATATTTTTGAAGAATGGTATTCCTGGCACGAAAGTGTAAATTTGATCGACACTGGGTGATGTGTTGCTGAAGTTGGTGGGGCGTTACTCGATTTTTCCGGCAATTCGCCTGAGTCATTTAAAACGGAATGTCGTCTTCCATGTCGTCAAAGCCGCTGCCAGCCGGGGAGCTGTTTTTACTGCTGGAATGACTCCCTTGTTCATTTTCGTGGTCATTCGAGGTATCCTGATAGCTTGCCCCGGAACGGCTGCCGAGCATCTGCATGCGGTCGGCGACGATTTCGGTGGTGTAGCGCTCGACGTTGGATTTGTCCGTCCATTTACGGGTTTGTAAACGTCCTTCTATATAAATCTGTGAGCCTTTCTTGAGATATTCACCTGCGATTTCGGCCTGTTTACCGAACATGACGATGCGATGCCATTCTGTACGCTCCTGCTTCTCGCCGGTTTTGTCTTTCCAGGTGTCGGTGGTGGCAATGTTCAGGTTTGCCATTGCATCTCCGCTGGGCATGTAGCGAATTTCCGGATCACGTCCGAGATTGCCGATCAACATGACTTTGTTCAATGAGGCCATTTATACGCTCCTTTGCAATAACTGAATCACTTTGTCTTCCTCAAATCCTTTCATATCCACTTTCAGGTAGGCAACCTGTTCATTAGTCAGCACCAGAGCTTCACTGACACCGGGCAAGGCTGCCAGCGCCTGTGAGAGTTGGCTGGCCTGGTGGTTGTCCATTCTGCTTACCGCATACATCTTGGAGCGCACCGCCGCTGGCGCCTGCATGGTGATTGCCAGCAATAGCCAGACCACCAGTAACCCGCCGCACAGAGCCGTCAAGGCAAAAGCGCCATGATGCTGAAACAGGTAACCGCCGAGACTTGCGCCAACGAATGCACCGAGAAACTGAGTGCTGCTGTATATGCCGATAGCCGTGCCTTTCGCGCCAACTGGCGCAATTTTGGAGATCAGCGAAGGTAGACTCGCTTCCAGCAGATTGAATGCCGTGAAAAATACCAGCAGTGCGAAAGTCAGCCCGAACAGCGACTGACTGAACAGTCCCATGAGAATCTGTCCGGTGAGCAGCAATGCCACGGCTGCGGTGAACACGGGTTTCATCTGTGATTTTTTCTCGGCATAGATGATGGCCGGAATAATCAGTATGATCGATAATACCAGTACCGGAAAATATACCTGCCAGTGATGATCGGCTGCAAGACCAGCTTCACGTAAAGACAGCGGTACGACCAGCCACAGGGCCATCAGTACTGCATGCAGAGCGAAAATACCATAGTTCAGCCGCAGGAGTTGCGGGTTGCTCAAGACTGTTTTGAAGCGGCTGGATGCGACCTCGGTATCCGAATGAAAACGACTGACGATTGGATTAGGCACCACTTTATAAACCACCCAGATAGCGAGCATCGCCAACAAACCTGTCAACAGAAAAATACCCGGCACACCAATCCATCGGTTGAGTATGGGCGCCAGGATTAGTGATATGGAAAACACGACACCAATGGTTATGCCAATCATTGCCATGGCTTTGGTACGGTGTTCTTCGCGGGTGAGATCGGCAGCGAGTGCCATGACCGCCGCCGAGATCGCCCCCGCGCCCTGCAGAATCCGGCCAAAAATCACCCAGTAAATATCAGTAGCGCTGGCCGCGACAAAACTGCCTAGCGCAAACAGGATCAGCCCGAAGTAAATGACCGGTTTACGCCCGATACGATCAGACAACCAGCCAAAAGGGATTTGCAGGATGGCCTGGGTCAATCCGTAAGCACCCAGCGCGATGCCGATGAGGGTGAAGCTGGTGCCGCCCGGTAAATCTTCTGCGTAAAACGAAAATACCGGCAGAATAATGAACAGGCCAAGCATGCGCAGCGCGTACACACCAGCAAGCCCGATGGAAGCACGTAACTCCACCGGCGTCATTTTTTCAGTAATTTCAGGGGAAGTCTTGGGCGGGGAAGTCGATGACATGAAGCTGATCAGTGATAGGATATGAATCTGAAATGCGGCTATATTAGCAGGTGTTGGCTGGGGCTTCAGGTTTTTCTGTTGGCACGGATCGGTTTGCGTTGACCAATCGGATTTAACAGGTGGCCTTGAAGAAGCAATGTCAACCGCCAGCGCCATCGGTGACTCCGGATGCTTACCCACTACACAGCAGAGCAGCGTATACGGTGGTTTCGTATCGGGTTTGAAACGGGCGAGGTCAAGCGATGTGATGCTTTCTCTGCTGCCCGGTTGTAGAATACAAAATTTTTGCTAAGGGCCTGGAAGGAAATAACTGTTACAGATTGTGCTGGATTTTTGTAACGTCGAAGACGGACGAAAGGACCAGTAAGATGTGATAGCTATTTATTGACAAGCCCTAAATCAAGCTGCTGATCTTGCCGCACGTTTACGTTCATGCTCCAGCAGAAAACGCTTGCGAATGCGAATGCTCTTGGGTGTAATTTCCACCAACTCATCATCAGCGATGAATTCAATAGCAGACTCGAGCGTTAATTCAACAGGTGGAATAAGCGCAACCGCTTCGTCGTGACCAGAAGCGCGTATATTGGTTAACTGTTTACCTTTGACCGGATTGACGATTAAATCATTGTCACGGGTGTGTATGCCGATGACCATGCCTTCGTAAAGTGGGTCGCCCGGCTTGACAATCATGCGGCCACGATCCTGCAGTTTCCACAAGGCATAAGCGACGGCTTCCCCGTGTTCGGCGGATATCAACACGCCATTTTTGCGCGCTGCAATATCGGACCGGACGGGGCCGTATTCATCAAAAACATGGCTCATAATGCCGGTACCGCGCGTCATGGTCATAAATTCTGACTGGAAACCGATCAAGCCGCGTGCGGGAATGCGATAATCCAGACGTACTCGCCCACGACCATCCGAAACCATATCCAGCAAATCACCGCGACGGGTACCGAGGGCCTCCATGACAGCACCTTGATTCGCTTCATCCATATCAACGCTCAGGGCCTCGAATGGCTCGCACTTAACACCATCGATTTCGCGCATGACCACGCGGGGACGAGAAACCGCCAGTTCATAGCCTTCGCGCCGCATGTTTTCAAGCAAAATCGTTAAATGCAATTCACCTCGCCCTGAAACCAGAAAGGAATCGGTATCGCCTGTTTCTTCAAAGCGTAAAGCTACGTTGGTCAGCAGCTCTTTTTCAAGGCGTTCCCGCAATTGGCGGCTGGTCACAAATTTTCCTTCCTTGCCCGCGAAGGGTGAGGTGTTAACCTGAAAATTCATCGATAGCGTCGGTTCATCCACGACTGGCATAGGCAAGGCTTCAGGGTGACTGATATCCGTTAAGGTAGTGCCAATCCCGATTTCCTCAATACCGCTTACCAACACGATATCCCCGGCAACGGCTTCACTTAGCTGAACACGATCCAGCCCATGAAAGCCGGATACCTGGTTAACACGTGCTTTTTTTGCAGGCTTGTCACCGGTGATGACCATTACATCCTGCCCGGGTTTCAGACGTCCACGATTGATACGGCCAATACCGAGACGCCCGACAAAACTTGAATAATCGAGCGCAGTAATCTGAAATTGCAGTGGTTCATCCGGGTTGCCTGTCGGGGCGGGAACATATTTGAGAATCGTGTCAAACAGAGGACGCATGTCCTTGCCAGGTTGCGCTGGATCCAATGAAGCATAACCATTAAGCGCGGAAGCATAAACAACTGGAAAATCAAGCTGATCCTCGGTTGCGTTCAGTTTGTCAAACAAATCGAAGGTATGATTGACGACCCAATCAGGTCGCGCACCCGGGCGATCAATCTTATTCACGACCACGATTGGGTGCAAGCCCAGCGCCAGCGCCTTGCGCGTGACAAAGCGGGTTTGCGGCATGGGACCTTCGACCGCATCCACCAGCAATAATACACCGTTAACCATGGACAATACTCGCTCAACCTCACCCCCAAAATCAGCATGGCCGGGCGTGTCGATGATGTTGATATGCACCCCTTCGTAATCAATGGCACAATTCTTGGAGAAGATGGTGATACCTCGCTCCCGCTCAATATCGTTGGAATCCATTACGCGTTCAGCGATAGTTTGGTGCGCTGAAAAAGTGCCGGCCTGATGCAGTAATTTATCAACCATGGTAGTTTTACCGTGGTCAACGTGGGCGATAATAGCGATATTACGGAGTGCGCGTGTCATAATGAACCAGTCCTTGGAAAACGAATTTTGCAGCCAAATGCAAATCGCTAATTATACCAGTGTATCTGGCTCGCCGCAGTTATCTGTTTGATCTATCGGATTGATGATCTATATGGTTTTCAAAAATTACAGGCAATTTTGAATGTTTACCGGCATTGTTAAAACTGTTGGCAAAATAGAGCATGTTGATTACCGCGAGGACATTTTGCAGATGCGTATTCATCCGGGTGAAATCGACTGGCGGGAGGTTGCCCTGGGGGACAGTATTGCGGTCAATGGCGTATGCCTGACTGTGATGGCGATTGACGATAACAGGTTGTCATTTGAAATATCCGGTGAAACACTGGCCTGTACAAATGGTCTGGATAAGGTTGGCAATCGGGTCAATCTTGAGCAGGCTTTGCGCTTATCTGACCGACTCGACGGCCATCTGGTCAGCGGACATGTCGATGGCGTAGGTGTTGTCAAGGAAATCAGCCAACATGAGGATCGCTGTCAATTGGTTATACAGGCGCCAGACGCCTTGCTTAAATACATCGCGGCAAAAGGGTCGATTACGGTTGATGGTGTCAGCCTGACCATCAATCGGGCCGAAGGAAATGTCTTTGAGGTGAATCTGGTACCCTACACGCTGCAGCACACCAATTTCGCCTTTCTGAAGCCTGGGGAAAAGGTGAATCTGGAAACCGACATGATCGCCCGATATGTCGCTCGTTTATTAAATCATGCAGGATAACGAAACATGAAGCCCGTGGTGAGTTCCATCGAAGAAATACTGGCCGATTTTAAGGCTGGAAAAATGGTTATTCTGGTGGATGAGGAAGATCGCGAGAACGAGGGCGATCTGGTGTTGGCAGCAGATTTCGTCACACCGGATGCAATCAATTTCATGGCAAAGCATGGCAGAGGGCTGATTTGCCTGACGCTGGAGGAAGCGCGCTGTCATCAACTCAAGCTGCCGATGATGGTGACTGCCAACCATTCGCCGCTAGGAACAAACTTCACCGTATCGATCGAAGCTGCGAGCGGTGTAACAACCGGCATCTCGGCAGCTGATCGCTCTCGTACCATTCAGGTGGCGGTAAAGGCAGATGCCAGGCCGGAGGATCTGGTACAGCCGGGTCACATTTTTCCACTAAAAGCACAAAAAGGGGGGGTGCTGGTACGCGCGGGCCATACTGAAGCAGGTTGTGATCTGGCGCGCCTAAGTGGTCTGACGGAAGCGGCAGTTATCTGCGAAATTCTCAAAGACGATGGTGAAATGGCGCGTTTACCTGATTTAATTGACTTTGCAGCTGCGCATCAGCTCAAAATTGGCACTATCGCCGATCTGATTCAGCACCGCAATCGCACTGAGAGTCTGGTCGCCAGAACGGCTGAAAGACTGCTGCAAACCGCACACGGGGAATTCAACCTGGTTGCTTACCATGACAAAATATCGGGTGTGACGCATCTCGCGCTGGTAAAGGGTAATGTAGATACAGACTCGGAAGTGCTGGTCCGCGTTCATGAACCGGTTTCGATCATTGATGTACTGGAAATCGACGACTGTACTCATGCCTGGAGCGTTCACGACGCCATGGCACTGATTGCCAGAACCGGTCAAGGCGTGATTGTGCTCCTGAGTCGTAAAGATGACATGCATGTTCTGTTGGAGCGTATCATGCCAGCACAACTTTGCCTTGAGGACAAATCCAGGCCAGATTTACGTAATTATGGTATTGGCGCACAAATTCTGCGAGATCTCGGCGTTCAGAAAATGCGCCTGCTGGCAACGCCACGCAGAATGCCGAGTATGACGGGATTTGGCCTCGAAGTTACTGGCTATCTGGAATCCGAATCAGACACTTGAACTAAACACGTTTTTTAATATTATCTAACAAGGAATTAAAATGGCCTACTATGACAATATCCCCGAACTTGAAACCGAACTTGACGGCAGTGGGCTCAGCATCGGTATCGTCATGAGTCGGTTCAATCTCGATGTAGCAGAAGGATTGCTTGGTGCTTGTACTGCAGAGCTCATCAAACTAGGCGTAAATGAATCCGATATGCTGCTTGTAACCGTCCCCGGAGCGCTGGAAGCTCCGCCTGCGCTGCAGAAGCTTGCGCTAACCGATCGGTTTGATGCGCTAGTTGCACTCGGGGCAGTTATTCGTGGAGATACCTATCATTTTGAGGTGGTTGCCAATGAATCGGCGCGTGGCCTGATGATGGTCACGCTGGATTATGATATTCCGATTGCGAACGGCATCCTCACAACCAACACGGACGATGAGGCCATTGCGCGAATGAGCCGGAAAGGCACTGAAATAGCACGGGTTGCAGTGGAAATGGCGATCACGATTTCCAAGCTCGACGCAATCAGCGCTGACGATCCGGAATGACGCAACCCACTTCCATTCCATCAGTAAAACCTGCACCCAAATTCAAAAATCGTCGTCGTCTGTCGCGGGAACTGGCGGTGCAGGGAATTTACCAGTGGCGTCAAGCACAAGGCGAAGTACGTGACATCATCGCACAGCTACACGAAACCAAAATCTTTGCCCGCGCTGATAAAACCTATTTTGAGGATTTATTAAACGGAGCATTGGAACACGCTCTGGAACTGCAAACTCATATTCAACCTTGCCTTGATCGTCAACTGACCGAGCTGAGTCCGGTCGAATATTCAATTTTGTTGCTGGGTGCTTACGAACTTGTGCATCATCCGGAGATCCCCTATCGCGCTATTATCAATGAGGCTATTGAACTGGCTAAAAGCTACGGTGGGACCGATGGCCATCGCTATGTCAATGGGGTGCTGGATAAACTGGCAACAGCACTGCGCATAGCCGAGACCGGTATGTCGACATCCAGCAAAAAAAAATAAGTATATGATAACGCTCGTTCTACATTAATTTTTCCATGAATTCTGAGTTCGACATCATTCGCCGTTACTTCACGCGCCCATCCAGACGGGCATTATTAGGTGTCGGCGATGATGCTGCGATTATTACCTGTCGCACCGGAATGGATCTGGTGGCTTCCACAGATACCCTGGTGGCAGATCGCCATTTTTTCGCACATACTGACCCAGCTAATCTAGGGCATAAATCGCTTGCGGTGAATCTATCGGATATGGCGGCTATGGGTGCAACACCCCGCTGGGTCATGCTGTCATTGACGATTCCCCGGGAATTGGCGCAGGATGATGCCTGGTTGAACGCTTTTTCCAGTGGATTCTTCACGCTTGCCGATCAGTTTGATGTGGAGCTGATCGGAGGCGATACCACCTGCGGACCGTTAAATATCGGCGTGCAGATCATGGGTGAAATCCAGCATGGCAGGGCATTGAAACGCAGTACCGCAGTAGCTGGAGACGATATCTGGGTTTCTGGTGAGCTGGGCAATGCCGCGCTGGCATTGGGTTATCTGCGACGCAAGATCGTATTGACGCCACAGGAAGCACAAGCCTGTCTAAGTCATCTGGATAAACCCGTTCCCCGTGTTGGTCTCGGTCAACAGTTACAGAAACTGGCAAGCAGTGCCATTGATATTTCTGATGGACTACTCGCCGATCTTGGGCACATCCTTCGGTCTTCGGGCATCGGTGCGAAAGTTGATTTTGAACGTATCCCCTGCAGCAGCGCACTAAGAAAAAAACTAATGCCAGGACATCTTGAACGTAAGCTTGCCATGGATTGTTTGCTGGCAGGCGGAGACGATTATGAGCTATGTTTTACTGCAGCCGCAAATAACCATGAAGCGCTTGTCCAGTTATCGCAACAGAGTAATATCCAGTTGTCCTGTATTGGTGAAATTGTTACCGGCGATGGTCTGACCCTATCAACTGTAGCCGGTGTTCCCATTCATCATGAGAGAAAAGGCCATGATCACTTCCTTGCCTGAAAATTATTCACCGGAATATCCACGCAAAAGGCACCCGGATATTACCTTTGTGCATATCCGGCTGGCTCATTTTATTGCCATGGGCGCCGGGGTCGGTCTGATCCGGTACGCACCGGGCACGTTTGGCACACTCGCTGCTTTTCCTTTGTACTGGTTTCTAGACCACTGGCTGGATGCATTCTCGCTGCTACTCGTCATCGACGTATTTTTCATTCTAGGAATCTGGGCCTGTGCCGTCACGGGCCGCGCGCTTAACGCACCTGATCATTCGGGAATGGTATGGGATGAAATTGTGGCCTTCATGCTGGTACTCTTCTTCATTCCGGATGAATGGCAATGGCAACTCACTGCATTTCTGTTGTTCCGTTTTTTTGACATCATAAAACCAGCGCCAATTAACTACTATGACCAACAACTCGAAGGGGGATTTGGTGTTATGTTTGACGATCTGCTGGCAGCGTTTTACACGCTGCTTTGTCTGGCTGGCTGGAAATCAATGGTGCTGTTTGAAAGTTATTTTTAGGATTTTCCGGGTATGCTAAAACCCAGTGATAAGGAGTTGCTTGCCCTGGCACAGCAGACGGGGGCGCTGCTCAAACAAAACGGATTGATGCTTGCTACAGCGGAATCCTGCACTGGTGGCTGGATTGGACAGGTTGTCACCGCCGTACCGGGCAGCTCTGACTGGTTTGATCGGGGATTTATCAGCTACAGCAATCTCGCCAAACAGCAGATGCTGTCGGTAACACCTACGATACTGACACGTTTTGGCGCTGTCTCCGAACAAACTGCACGAGCGATGGCGTCTGGTGCGATCAAAATGAGCGCGGCACAGGTAGCTGTTGCCGTTACGGGTATCGCTGGTCCGGAAGGCGGAACGGCAACCAAGCCGGTTGGAGCGGTTTGTTTCGCCTGGTCAATTGTCAATCAGGAAAACCAGTCGGCCAGTAGTCGTACCTGTTTGTTCAACGGCGACCGAGAAGCGATCAGGCGTCAGGCAGTGGCAACTGCGCTACAAGGTCTGCTGGAGTTATTGAAAGACGTTGAACCTCGTTGTGCATGAATGCTTCCCTGAAGCAGGCCATGTTTTCGGGTAGAATGATTGACGAAGCTGGCTAGACAGTCGCTGCCTGGCAACCCAGGGAGAGGAAAGTCCGGGCTCCGCAGAGCAGGATGCCGGTTAATGGCCGGCCGCTATAAGTCGTAAGACCCAAGGCGAGGAACAGGGCCACAGAGACGAGCGTATTAAGTTACGGTGAAACGCGGTAACCTCCATCCGGAGCAAGACCAAATAGGCAGACGATGACGCTGCTCGCCGAGTCTGCGGGTAGGTTGCTTGAGCGAGTAGGTAACTATTCGCCTAGAGGAATGACTGTCCACGACAGAACCCGGCTTATCGGCCAGCTTCACTTTTGCTTCAGGACGTCTCTCATTCCCGCATACATATACATCCCCTTACAAGGCGTTCGCCGTAATCAACTTGCAGCGGGGCATATATCTCCAGGAGTACACCCATGTCGTGCACACAAATAAAAACGCCCAATCGGGACAGATTGGGCGTTGAATTTTGGTGGGTGGCTCGGGAATAACAAGAAATCTGAAACAAAGCTAAACTCAGCGTTCAACGCGGAAACATGCCGAGAACTTTTCGAGACGTTGGCGCAATGGAACACCTATCTTGAAGATCATATTCCATATTTTCAAAGCAAAGTACAGGAGCCGATACCATGAGCGGCTCTACCAATACTTTATCTGTGGGTGATGCGTTTTCGGTCAGCGCTGGCCGTCTTCGCAATAAAGCAAAACGGCGCTATAACCCCACCCTTTTCTTTGTGCCTTACAGCCTAGGAACGTAAACGGCTAGATGAAATGGCAGGTAATCAACCGCTCGGATCATATATTCGTGATCGTTTGTTTAGCGAAAAGGCCGAAAAACGCCGTAAGATCAAAAAACCCAAGCCCGATATTGTTATGCTGGCTATGGTGCTGAGAGAGTTGGGCCAGTCGCGGCTAACATCAAATATAAACCAATTCGCCAAGGCCGCTAATATGGGTACGCTCGATATCACCCTGGAAATTGAGCAAGAAATTGAACAAGCTTGTCTGGAAATCTAAGCCATGCGGGCACTGCTCATCGCAGCGCTTGGTGTGGTGCCGGAAGATGGCGAATGATTCTTGTCGGCAACCAGCGCGGCGGAGTCAAGAATTTGGTCTTGCACCTGCTCAAAGAAGAAAATGAGCATGTGGAAATCCATGAAGTGCGCGGCTTTGCTTCGCGCAATCTCATGGGGGCGTTGAATGAGGCCTACGTGATAAGTCGCGCCACGCGCTGCAAACAATTTTTATTTTCGCTCAGTTTAAATCCTCCATAAAATGAGAATGTTTCGGTTGAAGCATTAGAAAAAGTCGTAGATCAAGCCGAAGAGAGACTTGGCTTAACCGGCCAGCTTCACGTCATCGTTTTCCATGAAAAAAATGGACGCAGGTATTGTCATGCGGTATGGTCGCGGACCAAGGCGGATGAAATGAAAGCGGTGCAGCTTTCCTTTATCAAACGCAAATTAACTGAATTGTCGCGTGAATTGTATCTGGATACACGGCTGGACGATGCCTAACGGTTTAAAGCAATCTCATGCCCGTGATCCGCGCAACTTCACCGGGGCGAGGTTTTTGCTGTGTCCAAATGGGCTGGAATCAAAACAAAGGAAGTTCGCAGCCAATTGAACGATGAACAAATCCTGCCGTCGGTCGATGAAGCCAGAATCTGGATTGATAAGAATATGACCGTGCGGCTGGATAGGCTGTTCCAAGAACAGGCAAATGCATTTGAAACCCGTATGGCGTAGTTGGAAGAAAAGCGGCAAGCCATAACGCGCCAGCAAAAAGCCGAGCGGCAACAATTACGTGATGCGCAAAATATATCCTGATTAGTTACCTGTCTCAGAAATTCTCAATATACCGATCGGAAGAGGTTCTGTCGTTGCGGCGGCGCGCAGCAATCGCGGCACCATGGCAGCTAAATCAAAACGGCGATTGAAGCGATAGGAGAATTCTGCAAGATAGCGCTGTGCATACTTGGCGTGATTGAATGCATGGTAGGTTCCGCTGAAGGCAGTCTTGAGATTGCCAAGAAGCGTATTGACCCAGCGAAACTCGGCACGCTGCACAGCAGATTTGCCACTTCCCACAATATGGCGCTCATGCTGCGCGGCTGTATGCGTAACCGCCCCGAAACACCCCAAACCATCAGATACGACTCGTGCAGTAGATGACAGACATTCAGCCGACCACTGTTTGAGCGCTTCGTATGTAAAACCCGCTACGGGAGTCAAGCGTATATAAAGTGGCTTCCCCTCGCTGTTTGTTTGTATTGCCGCTACAAATGGCGTCTTACTTGCCGCGCCCCGGCCGCGCTTTCCCGGCCTTTCACCTCCCAGATAAGCATCGTCAACCTCTACGCGTCCATCCAGACGGCGTTGCTCTTCGCGCAGCAGCATGGTCTGTAACAGCCTATGCTTGATCGACCATGCCGTTTTGTAACTTACCCCCAGCTGACGTTTGAGTTCCAATGCACTGACCGCATTCTTGCTTTGCGTCATCAAGTAAATGGCCAGAAACCAGGTTCTTAGCGGTAATTTAGTATTTTCAAACACGGTGCCGACAATTGAAGAACATTGGTAGCCACAATCCAGGCATTCCCATAGCTTGCGGCCGTTATGGGTACAGGAATATCGCTCCCCATCGCAGCGCAGGCATCTCCAGCCATGTGGCCACCTCGCAGCAAACAATGCTGCTTCACATTGTGCTTCCGTGCCATATTGATGCAGAAATTCATGCAGTGACAGGCCTGCCTGAAACTGAATTTTATTCATCGCCATTG
>NZ_FMWO01000080.1 GCF_900103035.1 Nitrosomonas mobilis | reverse complement strand
TATTCTCTGAACCTCTACCCGCTTTTCCTCCCGCACGCTCTCCACCAAGATAAGCATCATCGACCTGGATTCTGCCATCAAGGACATAGCGCTCCTCACGATTAGCCATCGCCTGCATCAGTTTGTGATGTATCAACCATGCCGTAGGATAGCTCACTCCCAGCTGGCGCTTGAGCGCCAGGGACGACAAACCGGTCTTGGCCTGACTAACCAGATAAATTGCCAAAAACCAGACGGTCAACGGTAGTTTAGTGCCCTGAAAAACTGTCCCGGCAATCAATGAGGTCTGATGTCGGCAGGCTCTGCATTGAAAAACCTTGCGTATACCATCACGTATGACATAGTAAGCAGCACCGTTACAGCGTGGACAGTGAAACCCATCCGACCAACGGGCAACTTCCAGCGCTTGCTCGCACTGCACCTCCGTACCAAAATCCTTGAGGAATTTCAGCATCGACAGTCCAGATTGAAATTGAATTCGATTCATCGCAATGATCGATCACTCCTTGTATCATTTAACAGCCATGACTTTTATGTCGCAACAAACTCGTCAGACAAATCTTGCTGACGTTCGTTGCTAATCAGGAAGGCACATAGCCTGGGTATCGCATTCAGCTCAAGGTCTTGTGCAACCAAAACGGTACAATCATTCTCGCGGATTAAGGTTGTGGTCCCATCCAGATGGCGTTGTACAACGCGTTCACAATGCTGGAGTTATTCATCTCTTGAGCGAAATACCACCAGAAGTAACCACCGATATAGCTGCTAGGCATTTGAACTCGCGATGCTAGAGGGTAGAATTCTTGGATTAGGTTTAGCTCATAGCTTGAACCATATTGTGGATTCGCTGTGCCGATTTCTCCGAAACCAATTTTTGCGTTCGGATAAATTGTAGCAAGTTTAGCAAAGACAGTTGCCCAATCAGGCTTGATATTATTACATTGTTGCGGATACCAGCTCACAAAAATATAGTCCACATTCAAGCGCATTTTTTCATTCTGCGGATCCCGCTGTGCAACGGGTAGATCCAGTTGCTGCAGGCTTTTTATCCAAGTAAACATTTCATATTGCGCAGCAGGAATACAGTTATTCTTCCGTTCTGGTTCACCGAAGTAAAAAAAAGTAATAGCTGTGGTAGCGCCAGCATCGTCCAGGACTTTAAAACCTGCACGGAGTTTGTTTTTTACATTGGTACCGAGCCAGTCGCCATTAATTTCATTACCTACTTCCCAAATATCCACAGAGTCTTTTAAACCGTTAAAGAAAATCTGTGCTCGAGATTTAAAGGAATTTATCGTTTGTAATTTCATATCCGCAGAGTCTTGTAATTCCGCCATAATATAAGCCGATTTTTTCATTGCATTAATCGGCGTAGAATAATCTGCAGGGATTGTTTCTGGATCTAACACAATACGAACTGTGGGCATATGAGGTAATTTTTGCAGTGCGGTTACTTTAGCTGGAAAATTGGAAACATTATCGAAAGTCACTCCGTAGATGGGTGCAGGTACGGCACGACCGTATTGAGGAGTCGGTGCCGCAATTGGTACCGGGCACGGGGATAGGGATGGAGAAGGTGGTAGCACAGAACCAGCAGCTAAAATTTGCTCTACTTGACTGCTGTCCTGATAATTCATCGTTGATACATAGAGTGTTTTTGAACCCTGCGAATTACCTTTGAAGAAGAAAGAAATATTGTTTGTTCCGGCAAGCATTTGCAGTGTCAAAACTTCTGTTGAACAGTTTGAATCTGTATAAATTTCAAGGTCGTAGCTGCCTTGATCAAAATAGATTTCCGTGTCAAAATCCACATTAGTTGCAATCCCAGACCTATCTTGAGCCTGAAGGTTGACCACATTGGAACATTCTCCTACTTCCACTGATTGCGGAGCCGTCAGAATCTTCATTTTACTAACTGAAGCTGCTTCTGAACTAAACGGTAAGAATATTCCTGCGATAGCAAGATAAACTATTGATAATTTTTTACTAAGTCTCATTTTCCCTCACTTAAGTTTTACTACGTTTGATGTTTCCGAATAATCGCGTCCGTTCCAACAGTTACGACGCCACTTTTCAGTAATCCACTAGATTTCGGTTTAATTGCTTTACGTATCCGGTATAGCTTAAACCGTGCGGTTTTCAGGGAAATGCTGGATAAACGATGTAATTTCATGGTATTTATGTCTATATTGTGAGCACACTCCTGGTGTACAGCCATTACCTCAATACTCTGATATTTTGGATTTATAGCGCTGTTACAGTATTTAGAACCTGTTTACGATCTTTCTGCTGTTCTTGATAATGTGCAGATGAAGAGAACAAAATATGCCAGTGATATCAGCAGAGAGAAGTTTGCCGAGATAGAGCCGCTATTGCGCAGCGTGCGACGCAGCACCAAGCCTACGACAGCGGATCTGTATGAGGTGTTTTGCGCTGTGCTGTATCTGTTGCGCACCGGTTGCCAATGGAGATTCCTGCCCGGTGAGTTTCCCCAAATGGCAGAGTGTGTATGCCTATTGGCGCAAATGGAGTGAGCCCGATCAGCACGGCGTGAGTGTGTTGGAGCAGGTATTAAAAAATCAGGTTGGCGCTACGCGAGAAACGGGGGCGCAACGCTTGCAGCACGTTCTTGATCGTGGATGCGCAGAGCGTGAAAAATACGGACACGGCTGGCCAGAAGGGTTATGACGCCGGCAAGAAGGTATCGGGTATCAAGCGCCATATCGCCGTCGATACCCAGGGCTTGCCGCATGCCATTGCGGTAACGACGGCGAAAGTGACTGACCGCAAAGGGGTATTGCAAGCCCTAAAACGCTGCAGGCAGAGTCTGGGGCAGGTCCAAAGTCTGCTGTGCGATAGCGGCTATACTGGAGAACCGTTTGCCGAAGGCGTGCGAGAAATTCTGGGCAAACTTGTCACAGTGTAGATTGCCAAGCGCAGTGAACTGCACACTTTTGCGGTCATACCCAAACGCTGGATCGTCGAGCGCGGCTTTGCCTGGCTGGAGAAGAGCCGAAGGTTATGGAAAAGGCTATGTCTGCATTAATAGTTGAAACTGATTTTCTCGTCCGAGAGCGGCCTGGAGACCAATGATTGGCGAGTTGTGCCCGCCCCAACGTTCCAGCCATCTACGCCAGCCCAGGTAATTTTCCAAGTATTTGGTTGCGACCCCATGAAATCTTTTCATCCTCTGTTTAAGTCTGCTGTCGTAGGCATTAATTCAACCACTGCTCCTTATGCCGCAGACGGGTCAAAGGAGTTCCCGAAATAGCCGTGAATGTGTGCTTGCATAAGCAACAGCGAAAACGTTGCAACCCCGCCTGGTGCCCCCAACGATGAGGGCGATCCGCCTGGCAGACCGGACAACTCGGCTCAAAAGAGTCCTCAAGATATTTCACAACCACAGCTTGTGGCTTCGCCTCGCTCAGATAATGTTTGGCCTGTTCTTTTTGACGACGATTAAGTTGCGATATCTTTTCCACCACTCCCGAAAATCAGTGGCTTCCATGACTATACCCTCCAGTCTTAAGGTTCCAGCCTATTCGACAAAAAGGTAGTTCCAACGTTTAATGCAGACATAGCCTTTGTCAAACTCAGCTGTCAAAAATTCGGTTGATGTATCGTACTGCTACGTCTTAGCATTTTTAATCACCATTTCGACCAGAAATACGAAGCTATTTGAACATTTATGGTCGTTATGATCATTGAAAAATAGAGTATTTATACCTAACATCAATTGCTTGCGGTTATTTCGGGACAGACTAATTATTTAGAAAAAATACGGAATTTCCCTATATATTGTGGCATAAAATAGTTATATCCTGTTTGCTTAGTCGAATGGAATAATGTGACCTGATTTCTGCTGAGGAAACCGCAAGGAATAGAAGGGTTTTCAATAGCTTTTAATATAATTCTGAAAATGGTAAGGAACTTTAGCTAAGCTTTGCGAACGCGGATTCAACAAGTGAAATTTATAAGTAATAAATGCCGCAACGTGTCCGCGTGTGGAAATTTTTCAGAGCACCCCTTGAATGAAAAAATCCACAAAATTAAGTTACAAAACATTTGATTATAGTGGTTTCAGCTAATTTACTTTAGTTATCAATTAAATATATTGGAGTTAATTATGAAGAAACAGAATCTCCGACCTCGCGCAGGATGGTTTTTAGTGGTTATGGCGAGCATTTATATGCTTGTGGCCGTTATTTCCGTCAATGCTCAGACTGTGGTTAATCCAAACAGTTTACTAAGCAACGGTATTGGTCAAGATAAAATTGAGAAATCTGTTCGTCCAGGCAAAGATAAAGAAAACAAAGATAAAGAAAACAAAGATAAAAATAGAAGCAAACGCAGTTTGGAAAACATTGGGAAGCTGTTGAAATTGCCCCCTCCTCCCAGGCCTCCAAAGACCAAACCCACCAAACCTAAACCCATTGGTAAAGTTGTGCCGGCTGAGGATACGATTAGAGGTGCTGAGTCTGGAAGGTTGGATTTAACAAGCAACAAGGCAGCACTGGCGACCACCCTTGCCGGAGATCCCAATACCCCCCCAATTAATACTTTGATTCTGTATGACACTGGGGGACCGTGGGGTTTCTTGGGGGAACTCTACGCTCAGATGACTGCTAATCTTGTGTCTCATTTCGGGACATGGCAGGCTCATCCGGTGGGTGCATACACGGCCGGTGAGATGACGGATTTTAGCGCAGTAATTTACATCGGATCAACCTATGACGAACCACTGCCCCCTGCCTTCCTTACTGACACGCTGGCCGGTACAACTCCTGTTTTGTGGATGTATGACAACATCTGGCAACTAACGGCGTATTCCAGCGACTTCCAGTCGGCTTACGGATGGAACTGGGCTGGCTTCGATTTCAGTTCGATTGGGGCCGTTAACTACAAACTGACCGATCTGACCCGGAGCCCAATTAACCAAGCAGGTATGATGACATACGCCGGTATCGACCCAGCTCGGGTTCAGACTCCGGCGATGGCGAAGAGAGCTGATGGAACCAGCTTTCCATGGGTGGTGCGTTCCTTGAATTTAACTTACATTGGAGAGATCCCATTTGCATACATAGATCATACTGACCGCTATCTCGTTCTGGCCGATTTGTTATTCGATTTGCTGGCCCCAGCTACTGTCGAACGACATCGGGCACTCGTTAGAATTGAAGATGTTGGGCCTGACGCTAATCCCCAGGAACTAAGAATCATTGCCCGGCAACTCTCTGATCGTGGTATTCCATTTGCGGTGGCCGTATATCCGCGTTACGAAGATCCTAATGGGGTATATAACAATGGAGTGCCTGAGGCTTATAATCTTGCTGACAGGCCCGATGTTGTTCGGGCTTTACAATTTATGCAATCCAAGGGTGGTACGTTGCTTATGCACGGCTATACCCATCAGTTTGAAGACTTAATCAATCCCTACAATGGCGTTAGTGCGGAAGATTTTGAATTTTACACTGCTCACGTGGATGCCAATAATACGGTTAGGTACGACGGACCGGTACCAGGTGATTCTGAAGCGTGGGTAACTAACCGTATCGCTTTGTCTGAAGCGGCATTTGTATCAGCCGGGTTGAAAGTTCCGACAATCTTTGAGTTTCCCCATTATGCAGGTTCGGTCATCGACTATATGGCGGTACAAGAGCGATTTGGAATACGCTACGACCGTGGTTTGTATTTTCCGGGTAATCTAAGTCATCAATCTATCGATTACAGCCGGCTTGCTGGGCAGTTTTTCCCCTATCTAGTGAAAGATATATATGGCAGTTTGGTTATTCCAGAGAACCTCGGGAATATCGAACCTGAGCCATTTAATAATAATCCGGCTCGGCTGCCAGCAGACTTGCTTGCTACCGGTCAAGCCAACCTTGTCGTTCGAGATGGATTTGCCAGTTTCTTTTACCATCCTTATTTAGGTAAAAATATGCTTCTTCAAGTAGTGGATGGACTCAAGCAACAAGGCTATACATTTGTCACCGTAGACAGTCTCATGCCATAGCGCCCTTTGACTCCTAGTGTTAGGACTGACGCTAGGAGTCAAACTGACGAATGTTCCGAAAGTATTAAGCGTTAAGTTAATTAAAATTATCTTGCGAATAAGAAAATGAATAAAAAGAAAATAGCAATAATTATAGGAACACGTCCTGAAGCCATCAAAATGGCTCCTGTCGTATTTGCTCTTAAACAGCGATCTAATGATATTGATACGGTAGTTATCGCAACAGCCCAGCATCGGCAGATGCTTGATCAAGTTTTATCGCTGTTTAACATTGTTCCGGACATAGATCTTGATTTGATGAGGCCAAATCAAAGTTTAAATGACTTGACTTGCAGGGTATTGCAGTTGATGCAAAAAACTCTCGCAGATGTAAATCCGGATTTGTTAATGGTTCAAGGTGATACAACCACAGTCTTTGCAGCTTCAGTTGCAGCATTTTATCTGAAAATACCTGTTGCGCATGTTGAAGCAGGGCTTCGTAGTCATGAATTGTACAATCCATTTCCGGAGGAAGCGAATCGTCGATTAACTTCTATATTGGCTCAAATTCACTTAGCACCCACCCCATTAGCAAAAGAAAACTTATTAAATGAAGGCACCAAAGAAGAAAATATTTTTGTGACGGGGAATACCGTTGTTGACGCAATGTCTACACTGCTTAACGTGCCATTCTCTTTTTCAGAATCTCCCATCAAAAATTTACCTCTTGATCAACACCGTGTCATTTTAGTGACGTCACATAGAAGAGAATCACTTGGAGAAGATCTAAAAAATACTTGCTTGGCGTTAAAGGAAATCGTTCGGCGTTTTCCAGATGTCATGGTGGTTTACCCTGTTCATTTAAATCCGAATGTCAGGAAAATAGTGATGGAAATTCTGTCTGATGTTGAACGTATCGCCTTGATAGAACCGGTTGATTATTTGTGTTTTTTAAATTTAATGCGAAATGCTCATATCATTGTTACTGATTCCGGGGGTGTGCAGGAAGAAGCGCCGACCCTTAAAAAGCCGCTATTAGTATTACGAAAACTCACAGAAAGACCGGAAGCATTTAACGCAGGGCTATCAAAAATTATCGGCACATCAACAAACAAAATAGTTTCTGAAATCAGTTTGTTGCTAACTGATGACAAAGCTTATCGAGCGATGATTGGCAGTAACCCTTTCGGTGATGGGAAAGCCTCCGACCGAATCGCTGAATTGGTCTCGAGATGGGCAAAAAATCTCAAACCGTTATTCTCATCTGAGAATGAGTTTAAGGGCTGATTTACTAAAAAATTTTAGTTTTTTATAAAAATAAAATGGAAAATATTCCTTATTTTTTAGTTGTCATGCAAGTTTTGATGACATTTGTGTGTATTGTTTTCTTTATCAGTGGGCTTGATGATCTTTTTATTGATTTGTATTTCTGGATTAGGCGTTTTTATCGCAAATTTTTTGTAATGACAAAATATCAGCCATTAACAGAGCAACAAATATTAGATAAGCCGGAACAATTTATTGCCATAATGTTGCCAGCTTGGGATGAGTCGGCAGTTATTGGTCAGATGCTAAGGAACACGATCAAATCAATCAATTATACAAATTATCATATTTTTGTTGGGGTTTACCCGAATGATCCGAAAACCCGTGCAGAAGTTGAGAAAGCCATGGTGGAAAGTGATCATGTTCATCTTTGTATCACTGGAGATGATGGGCCAACAAACAAAGCGGATTGTCTTAATTGGATTTGTAATGGAATCAGAACATTTGAGCAAAAAAATAGTATGGAATTTGCCTGTTTTATTATGCAAGATTGTGAAGATGTAATACATCCTTTATGTTATAAATTATTTAATTACCTGTTCCCAAAAGCAGATATGGTGCAACTGCCGGTATTGTCATTAAATCGTAAATGGTATGAATTTACTGGGGCCCATTATCAAGACGAATTTGCTCAACTACATTATAAAGATTTGCCGGTAAGAGAATCCATTACTAAGAGCATTCCCGCGGCTGGAGTGGGGGTTGCTTTTAGCCGTAAAGCTATTAGTGTTGTTGCAAATAATAATAATAATCAAATATTTAGCACCAATTCTCTAACAGAGGACTATGATTTCGGATTTAAGCTCAGGGAGTATAAGTTAAAACAAATGTTTGTCCGTTTGTTTGTGGATAGAACAGTAACTAAGAAATCTTTAATTACAGGGAAAAAGAAACAAGTTAAAGTTAAAGAATTAGTTTGTATTAAGGAATTCTTTCCAAACATATTTTGGGCCTCTGTGCGACAAAAATCACGTTGGGTGCTCGGTATCGGTTTGCAAGGCTGGGCGAATTTAGGATGGAAGGGGCCATTATCAATTAAATATATTTTGTACCGGGATCGAAAAGCTTTAATTACGAATTTAATTAATTTACTCGGTTATATTGTAGTCATAGTTGTTGTCGCGATCTGGATAATAATTAGTTTAGATCCCAATGCTTACCAATATCCTTCCTTGGTCGAGGAAGGAACAATCCTATGGTACCTGATCGTAATCAATTCCTTTTGTCTAGGACTTAGAATTTTTCACCGCGCCTACTGTGTTAAACAACTTCATGGTTGGACCGAGGCTTTTCTTTCTTTTCCAAGAATGGTGTGGGGCAATGTGATAAATTTCTTTGCGACTACTAGGGCGTTATCACAATATTTGACATATCTCAGAACAAAAAAAACAATCGGTTGGGATAAAACTGATCACGTTTATCCAGAAGATAATGCTCTGAATGTATTTAAACCGAAATTGGGAGAGTTCTTGATTGGCGCAGGAATCCTTACAAAAGCGCAACTAAATAACGCCTTATCAAAGCAAATAGAACAGCCTCACTTATTAGGGGACATTTTATGTGAGTTGGGCTATATCCAAAAAGCTCATCTCGAAGGAATCATAGAAAATATGTAGCGCAACTTACTAAAAGTATGTCATAAACTGGTAAGAAATAGGCTCTTTAATTACTAAACTATGGATTTATGAGTGTGACATCGCCTTTATAACATTAAGTTTTTCTTAGTAAGACGAAATAAGTCATTTCCTAATTCCGATTAAGTCGGCAAGAAAAAAACTTAAATGAAGCACATACCCTTCAAAGAAGAGCACATCGCTAGAAATTTGAAAAAAACAGCAAAACAGTTTCTCAGCGACATGCTGCACCAAATGGCCAATAATTGACTATCTGAAGTGGCCTTGAATTCTATGAGAAATACTTTTACTCACACCTGATATTTAATTTGGAAGGTAATATGTTACCCGACTTTTAAGGAATCTAATGAATATGGTTATAAAGCACAGCAATTGTTTATGATAAAACATGGAAGTAGTTATATATAAATAAGATTGTGTCCTGCCATAGCCGGCGCACTAATAAAGGTTCGACCGAGGGAAACGGTCATATTGATTCTTTTAGAGTGACCAAAAACTACGAGAATCGAATGAGAGATTACCAGAGACTGATGCATACGATATGGGATAGTAAGTATCAAGTTGTATTTATTCCAAAAAATGCAAGAAGATGATATTTGAAATAACACATAAGCCTCTGGCAAAAGTACTGCATGATTTAGCTGAGCAAAAGAGTGGCCAAATATTGCAGGGCCATATGATGCTCGATCACATACATAGGTGAATTAGCATAGCTCCCCACTATCCGATATCGCATGTAAAAGGTTAGATCAGACGAAAGAGCGCGATTCCAATAGCGAGACGATTTTTAGGGAAATCAAATAACTTTACAGGTAAAAATTTCTGGGCACGAGGTTATTTGAATCTACATTATAATTTGATGAAGAGATGGTTAAGGAATACTTACTCAACCAAGAAAAGAAGACGAACATTATGATGAGCTCAAATTTGGATTCTGATGCTGTCTTCCGGTAGCGCCAGCTTTTGCCTCTATAAGGGGCTATACCCACCGCACTTCAAATTCTGGTTTCTATGTTACACAAACACTTGTATTTATTGACAAATAAATAATATAACTGCAAAAATTTGACTACCAAAAAGTATAACACATATAAGCCTCCGGCTTTCCGGAGGTATTAGCTGATAAATGACAAAAATAAGACTGGAAAATGATATTGACCTGGATACTTAAATTAAAACTAAGGTTATTCTTTGTTGTAATAGGAAGTATAGTGCTTATACTAGTAATTTTTACCAGCCACGCTGCTGATCCAGCATTTAATCAAACTAAACAAGAATATTATTTAGATAAATTAATTATTGAACGATCTGAGAGTTATTTGGAGTCAGTATTACGAAAATTTCGTAGTTTTCCGCATTTAGATAAAGCCTATCGTTTAATGAATGAAAATAAATACCCTGAGTCAAAAATCGAGTTTCAAAAATTCTTTGAAATCGACCTATTTGATATTAAAGCAAGAATGGCTTATGTCATCATGTTATATAAAATCAAAGAGTATCAGGAGGTAATTCAACAAACTAGCTTAGCGTTAGAACAAATTGGTAATAATGTATTATTCTTACTATATCGCGCTTTAGCTCATAATGCCTCCAACAATAATACACAAGCGCTTAAGGATTTTAATTCAATTATCGCAAGTAGCCACGTCCTCGAGGAGGATAAGCTATTTGCACTAGAAACCTCCTTAATTATCTTACTGGAACAAAAAGCATATCGACAATCTTTGGTTCTTTTTGATCAATACCCTGTAGAAAAAAAAGATTTTAATTATTTTATGCGCTATGCGATGGCAAGAGAAGGTTTAGGTGAATATGATTTGGCTAGAGAAGCGCTTGATAAGGCTTTAATACATTCTAAAACCAAAAATGAATCTATACAGGCTTATTTGGCATTAGGTAACATATATCAAAAAAGCCATAAGACTGATTTGGCCGATGGTGCATATCAAGCTGCATTAGCAATAGATAAAGGCAATCCTGAGATATTACGGTCATTATCTTATATATATTACGATTTGGGTCATCTAGATAAAGCCATTGATATGATGAATGCGCTTTTGATACAGCGGTATGATGATGAAGATCAGGAATTTTTGGCCAACCTTTTTTTTGCAAACAAAAATTATTTATCCGCAGCAAGGGCATATGAAGCATTACTCTTGAAACAAACACAGGAATCTGATTTGTATCGTATTAATATATTGATAGGTAATTCCTATAGTAATGCAAAACAGTATGATATGGCAGTTAAAGCTTTTCAGCATGCTGCTGAAGTAAAACAATCCAGTGAAATTTTGCAATATTTAGCCAGTGCATTGGAAAATAAAGGTGATGTGGGCAAAGCCATTAAGGTCTATCGTGACTGGTTAGATAAAGAAAAAAGCGCAGAAGCATATATCAAGTTAAGTAATCTTTATATCAGTTCTGGCGACAAAAATAATGCCTTACTTTCATTAGGATTGGCACTTCAATCTGGCGCATCTAAACAACAACAAAAAACTGTGTATCAAACTCAAGGAGAGTTACTTTACCAGCAAAAAAACTATGCACAGGCTAAAATTGCATATCAGAAAGCAGCAAAAATTGGATCAGCTGATTCAGAATTAGCAGCAAAAATTGAATCAGCTGATCTGGAATTACTGAATTCATCAGCTATGACGAGTTTAAGAACTGGTCGCCTAGAAGAAGCTTCGGACATTCTAAAGAAGAGTTTGAAAATAAAGGAATCGGTTAATGCCTTATTTATGTTGGCAGAAGTCGAGAAAAGTCTGGGAAACTGGGGGAAGTCAGTTGAAATCTATCGTCATTTAATTCAACTTAAGGAATTAGATTCAAAACAAAAAAGCAATGCATTAGCAAATCTAGGGTTGCTGTATCTCGGCCAAGAGGAAGAACAGCTGGCATTGGGATACCTTAGAGCAGCAGCTTTTATGGATGAGCAAAACTGGGTGAACAACCGAATCCTTGGTAACGCGTATGCCCGTTTTGATCGGTGGAATGATGCGCTTGTACAGTATCGGTCTGCATTATCAAAACAAAACAATTTAGAAAATTTATTAAACTTTGCTCAAGCCAATGGCAAGCTCAATAAAATCGACATTGCTAACTATTATTTTCAACAAGCGATTGAGCAGGCAGATAAAGATGACGTTAACTTCGAGGAAAGAAAAACAGTTCTTGATACATTTGGCTATTTTTTAGTGAGTCAAAAGGAGTATGACCAAGCCGTAGAAAGATGGCGGCAATCTTTGCGAATCAGAGATGATCCGGTAATCAGAATGAGGCTGGCTATACTGCTTAGTTCCGAATTTGATGATGATCAATCTTTAAGTCAGTTAAAGTTAATGGATAGAAATAGCTTATCTATGGAATTAAATGCTGAGCGATATGATTTTATCGCACAACAGTTTGCAAAAAGAAAACAGTTGTCCAATGCAATTAGGGTTCAGACTAAAGCGCTTGAATTTATTAAAACAGCAGAACGACACTATATGTTGGGGAATTATTTCCAGTCTGCTCAGCAGAATAAAGAAGCCGTTGAACAGTTTAAGCTAGCTGTTGATATGGATTCGGATAATAATATATTTCTAGCCGCCTTGGGCTATGCATATTCACATTATAATCAACCCGATCAAAGTATCCAGATACTTGAAAAAGCCGTAGAGAAAGATCCTGAAAACCTTGGACTGCTTAAAGATCTTGCTTACCTTAATCTGAGAAAATCAGATAATAAAGCAAGTAAATTCTGGTTTAAACAAGCCATTGATTCGAGGGCTGCGCAATTAGGCAGTAATCAGGCTGATGTAATTAATAAGGATAATGAACTTACCAAGTTAAGAAGAGAAGTCAGAGAGTTAGATGATAATTTTAATTTCACGGTTTATTCTGGCTATAGACAAAATAACAATACCGTAAACTCAACTGGAGCCTCAGGGATTCTTGGTGGTATTATTCCTTCCCAAGGTGGTGTTGAATTGAATTATCGTCCGCCTATTATCGGATTGCGTGATGGGCGTACCTTCACATTGTTTTCGCGTATGCTCTGGTCTATGGAACCTGATTCATTTAAGGTCGACTCAGAAACATTTCAGTCTACTGTTGGAATCAGATATAAGCCTTTTAAAGCACATAATTTTAATTTAAGTGCAGAAAAACTAATCAAGATTGGAGATAATTCCCAAGATAATTGGCTAATTAGAGGAATGCATGGATGGACAAATGGATTTGATATCAATATCGAGAAACAATACTGGAATTACACAACTTTATTTGGCGACCTAGGTTATTTTGTTCAATCTCCTGCTGTATTGAGTTTCTTCGGTGAAGTCCGTCAAGGAATCAGTTATAACTTATGGAAAAATATAGTTTTAACACCGCACGCAGTGATTGATGGAAGAATTCAGACAAATGATGTGAGCAACCTATCCTATTTAGAAGCTGGCGGTGGATTATCGCTGAAATTTTACTTTAACCAAACCATGCACTCAGCTCCTAAATCTTACACTGAATTATTATTTCATTATAAAGCTGGTATTGAAAATATTAGCAGTGGTTTTAATGCAATGGGGATTTATAGATATTAAGTTGTAATCGAAAGAAAGAAAACTGGCGTATAGAGAATCAAGCGGCTGGGGGTGTAAATAATTTTGTGTAAATGGTCATTTAGCAGGAAACTGCTTATTTACTTTTGGAGTAAAGATGACTACACACAAATCCCTACCGACCGACTTAATTGATAGCCTGTTGGCCGATTACAAAAAGCCAGAAGATTTAATCGGTGAGAATGGTCTTCTCAAGCAACTCACCAAAGCGCTGGTTGAACGTGCCCTACAAGCAGAGATAACCGAGCATCTTGGTCACGATAAGCACGAAACTGTAACCAACCCCACTGGCAATGCCAGAAATGGTAAAAGTCATAAGACCCTGAAAGGTGAATTCGGTGAATTACCCATCGAGATCCCCCGTGACCGCGAAGGCAGTTTCGAGCCGCGAATGATTTCTAAGCATCAAACCTGCTGGGCGGGGTTTGATGACAAGATCCTCTCGCTATATGCCCGTGGCATGACAGTGCGTGAAATCCAGCAACACCTCACCGAAATATATGGCGCGGAAGTGTCGCCTACGCTTATTTCTACGGTCACTGACGGCGTGATGGATGAAGTAAAGCAATGGCAATCTCGGCCTCTCGATTCGGTGTATCCTGTAATCTATCTCGATTGCATCCATACCAGAGTTCGTGACGCTGGTAGCGTTCGTGCCAAAGCAATTTACCTGGCAATCGGCATTAATATGGAAGGCCATAAAGAAATCCTGGGCCTATGGATTGCTCAGACCGAGAGTGCCAAATTCTGGCTCAGCGTTGTCACTGAACTCAAGAACCGTGGCGTGCAGGATGTCTTTATCGCCTGCGTTGATGGTTTAAAGGGCTTCCCTGAAGCGATTGAAACGGTCTATCCATATGCCATTGTACAGCTCTGTATCGTGCACATGGTGCGTAACAGCCTCAACTACGTCGGATGGAATAAACGCAAAGAAGTAGCTGCTGATTTACGCTTGATCTACAGCGCCGCCACAATTGATGAGGCTGAGCAAGCGCTAGCAGACTTTGAAGATAAATGGAACAAGCCTTATCCACCAATTGCCCTATCTTGGCGCAATAATTGGCAGCGCATCATTCCATTCTTTGACTACCCGCCTGAGATACGGCGCATCATTTATACAACCAATACGATTGAATCAGTCAATATGAGTCTACGCAAAGTCAGCAAAATCCGGGGATCGTTTCCTAACGATGACGCCGTGATCAAATTGTTCTATTTGGCGCTCAGCAATATAGTCAAAAGATGGTCTAGGCCAATAAGAGATTGGAAACCTGCACTAAACAGGTTTACTATTCAGTTTAACGAAAGAATGCCCAGGCAATATTAAGGCTATGTCTGCATTAAACGTTGGAACTACCTTTTTGTCGAATAGGCTGGAACCTTAAGACTGGAGGGTATAGTTATGAAAGCCACTGATTTTCGGGAGTGGTTGGAAAAGATATCGCAACTTAATCGTCGTCAAAAAGAACAGGCCAAACATTATCTGAGCGAGGCGAAGCCACAAGCTGTGGTTGTGAAATATCTTGAGGATTCTTTTGAGCCGAGTTGTCCGGTCTGCCAGGCGGATCGCCCTCATCGTTGGGGGCACCAGGCGGGGTTGCAACGTTTTCGCTGTTGCTTATGCAAGCACACATTCACGGCTATTTCGGGAACTCCTTTGGCCCGTCTGCGGCATAAGCAATGGTTGAATTACAGTGCAGCGTTGATTGAAGGTTTGACCGTGCGAGCTAGCGGCAGGCAATGCGGAATAGACAAAAACACCAGTTTTCGTTGGCGCCATCGGTTCCTGACTTTGCCGGCGGCTACTAAAGCCAACCACTTGCAAGGAATCATTGAGGCGGATGAGACCTTTTTTCCCTCTTCCTGCAAAGGTCAACGTCACCTGAATCGTCCACCGCGTAAACGCGGTAAGCAAATCCATGTACGTGGAACAGGCAAAGATCAGGTGCCGGTGCTGGTAGTACGCGACCGCTCTGGTGCAACAGCAGATTTCATGTTGAATGCGCTTGATAAAAAGACAATTGAGCCGCCTTTGCGGGCTATCCTGGCAAAAGATGCCATTTTCTGTAGTGATGGCGCTGCCGTCTACCGGTCTGTGGCTCATAGCCTCGGAATTACCCATCACCCCGTCAATCTCTCTGCTGGAATTCGAGTCATTGCTGGTGTTTACCATATCCAGAATGTTAATGCCTACGACAGCAGACTTAAACAGTGGATGAAAAGATTTCATGGGGTCGCAACCAAATACCTGGAAA
>NZ_FMWO01000057.1 GCF_900103035.1 Nitrosomonas mobilis | reverse complement strand
TCCGTTATAATAACGTTTTGTGAAGGATCGTTACCATGCGACTGCTCCAGAAAGCACTGACATTCGACGATGTCCTGCTGGTTCCCGCTCATTCCGAAGTTTTACCAAAAGATGTCAAGCTTGTCACAAAACTGACACGTGAGCTGACCATTAACATTCCGGTTGTTTCTGCCGCGATGGATACCGTGACGGAAGCGCCACTTGCCATCGCCATCGCCCAGGTAGGGGGAATCGGCATCATCCACAAAAACATGCCGATCGAAGTACAGGCTGCACAGGTCGCGCAGGTTAAACGTTTTGAAAGCGGTGTAGTAAAAGACCCGATTGTCATTTCACCGGATATGACGGTGCGCAAGGTGTTGGAACTGACCCGGCAGCATAATATTTCCGGACTGCCGGTAGTTCAAGGTAAAAAAGTGGTTGGCATTGTCACCAACCGGGATTTTCGTTTTGAAACCAATCTTGATCAACCGATCCGCAATATCATGACACCCAGAAAAAAACTGGTAACGGTGCGTGAAGGTGTGTCTCAGGCCGATGCACTGGCGCTGTTGCACAAACACCGGCTGGAAAAACTACTGGTTGTGGATGACAATTTCGAATTGCGTGGATTGATTACCGTTAAGGATATTACCAAAACCACCGAGCATCCTAATGCCAACACTGACAGCCTGGAGCGCCTGTGTGTCGGTGCAGCGATTGGCGTTGGAGAGGGCAGCGATGAACGTGCGGAAGCGCTGATCGAAGCCGGAGTAGATGTGATTATCGTCGATACCGCGCACGGGCATTCCCAAGGCGTGCTGGACCGTGTTCAATGGGTTAAGAAACACTTCCCGCAGATTCAGGTAATTGCAGGCAACATTGCTACCGCAGATGCGGCGCGGGCACTGGTGGAACATGGTGCGGATGCAGTCAAGGTCGGAATTGGCCCCGGATCGATCTGCACCACCCGAATCGTTGCCGGAGTTGGGGTTCCACAAATTTCTGCCATTGATAATGTGGCCAAGGCATTGCTGGGGACAGGCGTGCCAATCATAGCCGATGGCGGGATTCGCTATTCCGGGGATATCGCCAAGGCCATTGCGGCAGGCGCCGATACGGTGATGCTGGGCGGGTTACTGGCCGGTACCGAGGAATCTCCTGGTGAGGTTGAACTGCTGAAGGGCAGGGCGTATAAAAGTTATCGTGGAATGGGATCATTGTCGGCCATGCAGCAGGGATCCAGTGATCGCTACTTTCAAGAAGCTGAACGCAACAAAAATGAGAAGCTGGTGCCGGAAGGCGTGGAAGGACGGGTTCCCTACAAAGGTACACTGGCCAATGTTATTCACCAATTGATGGGGGGAGTACGTTCGAGTATGGGCTATCTCGGTTGCAGCACTATTAAGGATATGCACAACAAGGCTGAATTTATCGAAATTACTTCTGCAGGTATACGTGAATCACATGTTCATGATGTACAGATTACCAAGGAAGCACCCAATTATCATGTTGAGTAGGTAGCCGACCATGCATTCAACTGTACTCATTCTGGATTTTGGTTCCCAATATACGCAGCTTATTGCTCGCCGTATTCGTGCAACTAACGTTTATTGTGAAATTCACCCATTTGATGTCGATCCGCAAATTATTCAGGATATGGCGCCCATTGGCATCATCCTCTCCGGCGGACCTGCTTCCGCCTTTACGGAAAACGCCCCTCGCGCACCACAAATCGTATTTGAGCTGGGTGTACCAGTGCTGGGTATTTGCTATGGTATGCAGGCGATGGCCGATCAATTGAATGGCAAGGTTGCCAATGCGCTTGCACGTGAATTTGGCTACGCCGAATTAATGGTCGAGCCCTGCAGGCTGTTTGAGAACATACAGGATCGCGTGAATGCCGGAGGCCAGAAGATTCTCGATGTCTGGATGAGCCATGGCGACCGGGTCGATGCGCTACCACCAGGATTCAGCATTATCGCTCACAATGCAGCTACCCCGATTGCTGCGATGGCAGACGAGTCGCGCCAGTTTTATGGCTTGCAGTTTCACCCCGAAGTGACGCATACCCTGCAGGGATGCGCCATTCTGGATCGATTCGTACACGACATCTGTCAGGCAGGTAGCGACTGGAATATGCCGAATTATATCGATGAGGCAATTGGGCGTATTCGTGCCCGTGTCGGAAACGAACGGGTTATCCTCGGACTGTCGGGTGGAGTGGATTCCTCGGTTGCGGCAGCACTGATCCACCGTGCTATTGGTGATCAGCTAACTTGTGTGTTTGTTGATAACGGCCTATTGAGACAACATGAAGCCAAGCAGGTAATGGAGACATTCAGCCGTAATCTTGCGGTGAATGTGATCCATATCGATGCACGTCGTCAATTTCTGGAACGTTTACAAGGTACTTCTGATCCGGAACAGAAGCGGCGCATCATTGGCCGGGAGTTTGTGGAAATATTTCAACAGGAAGCTGCCAGGATTGATGACGCCAAATGGTTGGCACAAGGAACCATCTATCCTGACGTCATCGAATCGGCTGGAAGCAAAACGCAAAAAGCCCGCACCATCAAGTCGCATCATAACGTTGGCGGCCTGCCCGATACACTGCACCTGGAGCTGCTGGAACCACTGCGCGAACTGTTCAAGGACGAAGTGCGGGAACTTGGTCTAGCGCTGGGTTTGCCACGAGACCTGGTGTTTCGTCACCCCTTTCCCGGACCGGGTCTGGGTGTGCGGATACTGGGTGAGGTTAAATACGAATACGCAGAATTACTCCGCCAGGCAGATGCCATTTTCATTGAAGAACTCAAGTATTCCGGCTGGTATGAAAAAACTGCCCAGGCATTTGCTGTTTTTCTGCCAGTTAAATCAGTCGGTGTCATGGGAGATAGCCGCAGTTATGAGTATGTCATCGCGTTACGTGCCGTACAGACCGAAGACTACATGACCGCGCACTGGGCAGAATTACCCTACACCTTGCTTGCTAAAATCTCCAACCGCATCATCAATGAAGTGCGGGGCATCAACCGAGTCGTTTACGATATTTCAGGCAAACCACCAGCAACCATCGAGTGGGAGTGATTCGAGATCTGGCAGTGCCAGGTCGCGCTCTAAACGGCTTCCGAGTACTTTGAACAAAAGCAAGTCTCAATAGCCTGAACAGATCAGGTCAGTGATATTGCATTAATGACTCCATACCTGAAGGACTACGTAACAGAATTCAATTTCCTGTTTCATCAAATCTACAAATGTGCCCGTGCACAAATTGAATGTGATGAGAACCATGGCTGTTACTACAACTTTGAGAGGGATGCGCAACTTCATGGAATTTTTGGAGACTTGTGGTCAAGCACAAGGTTCCGGATGAGGAGGTGATCATCCATCTGGTGATAACAAAAGACGAGTTCAAAGGCGAACAACAGAAAGAAAACTTCGAGAAGATGAAGGAGTCTACAAGCAGCGTGGGCGTAAATTTCACCTGGGAATTCGACGGCACCGGCACGATCCATGCCCGCCAATCCTGCTAATAAAGCTATAAACTTAGACTGCAAAAAGCGCCGTTACATTCTGCTTTTGTTGGGTAGGACCAATATACATAAACCTATTAGGAGATAGTCATGGCTACACATCACGCATCACCAGCTGAAATTGTTGACTTGGAAACCTGGGCGCAAGATATGCCTAATGAACAAACTAAAGTAATTGTAAAAACAGATGAAATGGAACTTGCTCGCCTTGTTATTCTAGCCGGTAAAGAATTTCCAACTCACAAAGTATCAGGACCAATTATTGTTCATTGCATAAATGGGAAAATAGAGTTTACTGCAATGGGCGAAATACAAGTGTTGATGCCTGGCCAATTATTGCATTTAATGCCTGATGAGCAGCATTCAGTTAAGGCAGTTGAAGACTCGGTTGTTTTACTCACGATAATCTTTAAAGCTTAAGTCGTTAATACTAATCAGGAAGGGCTTTGAACGAATTCTAAGGATTGATTCTCTGGTGATGAATGCTTAAACTTGAATATGCCTCTATACTATTTTCAGTAGGAAGGACGGAGCACAGAGGAATTAGCCGGAATTTACATAACTAGTTGCATCTTTATTGTTTTAATCATCACCAAAAAGCACCTGGTTGGAAATAGTTCACAGGAGTATTAATCTATGATTTCAGGTATTTGCAAGCATATTCATTTCTTAAGTGGTGGTTATTTTGGTGATTATTTTCTTGTTTGATAAATCCGTTCCAGTACACCGTGAGTAATATGCAGCTCCAGTTCTGCGGCTTTCTCAGTAGGGCAAAAAATAATCACAGTAATTACACGCTTGGCTAATTCGTTTGTGCTGATCATGATCCGTGGTTCCGGCCCCGGAATATCCACTCCTGTTCTTTTCTCAATAAAAGCATTGTAGCGCCGGGCGATTTCAATAAAATCACCAGAAATATGATCGAGTTCGGCGACAATCCATTGTTGGATATCCTGAATGTTCAAGTGAGGTTCAGTGATGATATCAAAACGGTGAAAGATATAACGTTTGGAAAAATTAAGGTTTTTTATCGATTCGGATAAAAAGACGCTGTTTGGCATCAGAATTGTTTTGCCCGTAAAACTGTAATCATTGGGAGGCTTGTCCAGTTCCTGCAATGTTGTAGAAAACATATCGTAGTCAATAACCTCCCCTTTATGCGACCCCACTTCTACCCAATCGCCGATAGTAAATGCGCCCGTGCCTGCACGCAGCATTGCCCCGCTAAAACAAAGAATCAATTCTTTTGTTGCGATTACTAGTGCCAAGGTAACGGCGGCAATTGAAATAGCAAAATTGCTCAGTTCTGGCCACCAGACCGTAAGTAAGCCAAAAACAATCATCAGCCAGCTGAAATTTTTCACAATAGTAATCCAATGTCGCCGACTCTCCGTCAGGATTGCCCTTTTACGTTTGATCAGATAGACAAGGAAAATTCGCAACAACAAAAAAACTGTGAGCAACACACAGCTTTGTATGATTTGGTTGTCAATATAGAAAGAAAAAAATGCAGACATCATTAAACCTAGTGTTTTTTGATTCACGTGCATTGAATCAATGCTTGTGAATAACGTTGTAATAGTTAAGTATTCCAGAATATGGATAATACCGAAACTACATAATTTTGTGGCGACGGTCATATCCCGCAACCAACTCTACCAAAACAGCCCGCAAAAATCAGCTCAATTCGTGTCAGTAGAAAATCATATCTACGGTGAGGGAGCTCTGCGCGAAGGAAGCCATCCTATACCCTATACTAGCTCGTTCAAGATTTGGGCACGAGTAAATTTTCTTACAGACAGGTCGCTGACATGGCAGCAAATACTCAGCTAAAGTAGCAGCACATCACAACAAGGGCTGGAGAACGATCCTGCGCAGCCGCTGCGGGGAATATCCCTACCCGACGGCAGCTGCGTATGAATGTAGCATTCTAGCCCATGGGCTCTTACGCCTGCGTTGTACAGTACAAGCTGCGTCCATGAGAAACTGACGGTCTTTCAGCTTTTCTGATCAAGCAGGCTGAATTGAAACGATCCGAAGCACAGATCGGTGCGATTACACTTATTCACCGTTTCGGTTCGGCTGCTAATCTCAATATTCATCTGCATTGTCTCGTGCTTGACGGCGTATACCGTGTCCAGAATGGTGTGGCGGAATTCCACAGCGCACGGTCACCGCCGGCTGAGCAGTAGCAAAGCCTGCTCAGCCGGATCATCTAACGCATCATGAAAGCATTGACTCGCCACGGCGCGCTTATAGAGGAGGAGGGGATGACCTACCTCAGCTCTCAGGTACCTAAAGAGCTACCCGTTCGATATCCTTAAAATCGAGTTGTAGAGCGCGCTGCCTTCACCTGCGCTGCCTTCACCAGTGGCGCAGGTGAAGGCAGCGGTTTGGTGCCAGCTTTCGGGGCTGGTGGTGTCGAAATGGGCGTCGCAGTCGGCGGTATTGTCGAACTGGTTGGCCCAGATTGCACCGGGCAGTTCAGCGGCGAAGCAGCCGGCGATCTTCTGATAGTTGTCTCGTCGTCCTTGTAGGATTTGGGCGGCACCAGGCGCACGTCGGCGCCGAGTACGCGCAGTATTTCCATTTTTTCGGGCGAGTGTTCATCGGGTTCCGCGCCCGCGGCCTCTGCTTACTTGGGTGAGGGGACGATGCGCAAGTAGGGCTTGACCGTCTTCCAGCCATCGGGGTACTTCTCGCGTGCCTCTTCGTCCTTGATCGACGGGGCGATGATGACGTCTTCACCCGCTTTCCAGTTTACCGGCGTGGCGACCTTGTGCTCGGCGGTAAGCTGGCACGAGTCGAGCACCCGCAAAATTTCGTTGAAGTCACGCCCCGAACTCATTGGGTAGGTGATCATGAGCTTGATCTTCTTGTCTGGCCCGATAATGAAGACCGAGCGCACGGTGGCGTTATCGACCGCGGTGCGGGATTTGGTTTCGCCGTCGGCGTTGGGGTGCAGCATGTCGTAGAGCTTGGCGACCTTCAGATCGGTGTCGGCGATCAGCGGATAGCTGACGGTGCAGTTCTGTGTCTCTTCAATGTCGGGAATCCACTTTTTGTGGTCTTCGAGTGAATCCACCGACAAGCCGATGATCTTGGTATTGCGCTTTTCAAATTCGGGCTGCAGACGGGCCATATAGCCCAGTTCGGTGGTGCACACCGGAGTGAAATCCTTCGGGTGCGAAAACAGTACCGCCCAGCTGTCGCCAATCCACTCATGAAACTTGACTGTGCCTTCGGTGGTTTCTGCAGTGAAATCCGGGGCGGTGTCTCCAATATGCAAAGCCATGATGCTCTCCTTACGGGGTTGGAAAAATTAAAAGCCTACTCTTAGGATAGGCGTCGAACGACGAATCGACTAGCGAACGGTTCACAGCAGCACCTGCTCGATGCCGCCACTGTTAGCGAAGCGCGGCAGGGTTCGTGGTACATGTATCTGACACCTGAAACGCAATCGAATTTGATGTTCTTCTTCATCAGGTATTCGTGGATGTCAATCAGTCGACAGCCCGGGAAGATCTTCTCGGACTGATACTTGAGGGGTATAGCAAAAATAAACGCCCTTTCTCATAAGAACCAAATGTACCGGGAAACGGTTTGATCGTCAATCTGACCGGGAAGCCGCCCGAAATTCTTAACCATTTGTTTTCCTGATTTAGTTACCCTGTCTCAGAACTTCTCAATATACCGATCGAAAGAGGTTCTGTCGTTGCGGTGGCGAGCAGCAATCGCGGCACCATGGCAGCCAAATCAAAGCGGCGATTGAAGCGATAGGAGAATTCTGCAAGATAGCGCTGTGCATACCTAGCGTGGTTGAATGCATGGTAGGTTCCGCTCAGGGCAGTCTTGAAATTGACAGGAAGCGTGTTGACTCAGCGAAACTCGGCACGCTGTACAGCAGATTTGCCACTTCCCACAAAGTAGATGACAGACATTCAGCCGACCATTGTTTGAGGGCTTCACATGTAAAACCCGCTACGGGAGTCAAGCAGCGTATATAAAGTGGCTTCCCCTCGCTGTTTGTTTGTATTGTCGCTTCAAATGGCGTCTTACTTGCCGCGCCTCGGCCGCACTTTTCCGGCCTTGCACTTCCCAGATAAGCATCGTCAACCTCCACGCGCCCATCCAGACGGCGTTCTTCTTCGCGCAGCAGCATGGTCTGTAACAGCTTATGCTTGATCGACCATGCCGTTTTGTAACTTACCCCCAGCTGACGTTTGAGTTCCAACGCACTGACCGCATTCTTGCTTTGCGTCATCAAGTAAATCGCCAGAAACCAGGTCTTTAGCGACAATTTAGTATTTTCAAACACGGTGCCGACAATTGAAGAACACTGGTAGCCACAATCCAGGCACTCCCATAGCTTGCGGCCGTTATGAGTACAGGAGTATCGCGCCCCATCGCAGCGCAGGCATCCCCAGCCATGTGGCCACCTCGCAGCAAACAATGCTGCTTCACATTGTGCTTCCGTGCCATACTGATGTAGAAATTCATGCAGTGACAGGCCTGCCTGAAATTGAATTTTATTCATCGCCATTGTCATTCTCCTCTGATCTTGCTACATTTCTTCGCAATTTGTAGATTCTACAAAACTTCTGAGAGAAGTAATTAATCAGGAAAACAAATGGTTAAGAATTTCGGGCGACTTTCCGGTCAGATTGACGATCAAACCGTTTCCCGGTACATTTGATTCTTATGAGAAAGGGCGTTTATTTTTGCTATACCCTAACACGTCGGCACGATCACCGCATTCCGACTCAGCGCACCTCGACTTGTCCTGCCAGCGTGTGACTGAGATACTTTGCAGCCGAGATGCCTCGTCAAAATCGGCCTCGTTTTTATTGACTTCTGCTGCCATGTTGCCATCGCTTGAAAACCGCCTCGCCACCGAACTGAAAATCAGTCAGAAGCAAGTCAGCGCGGTCGTCCGCCTGCTCGACGAAGGCGCTACCGTGCCCTTCATTGCGCGCTACCGCAAGGAGATGACGGGTGCGCTCGACGACACCCAGTTACGCGCACTCGAAGACCGACTCGGTTACCTGCGCGAACTCGATGCGCGCCGCGAGACGGTGCTCGACGCCATCGCCGGCCAGGAAAAACTGACCGATGCGTTGCGCGCGTCGATTCTCGCCGCCGACACCAAGCAACGGCTTGAAGACCTCTATCTGCCCTACAAGCAGAAGCGCCGCACCAAGGCGCAGATCGCGCGCGAAGCGGGTCTGGCGCCGCTCGCCGATGCATTGCTCAACGATCCGGATCTGAACCCCGAGCACGCGGCGCACGACTTCGTTGATGCCGAACGCGGGGTCGACGATGTCAAAGCTGCGCTTGATGGCGCGCGCTTGATCCTCGTCGAGCAGTTCGGCGAAGACGCCATGCTGCTTGAGACGCTGCGCGGCATCCTGCAGGCAGACGGCCGCGTGGTCTCTCGCGTGGTCGAAGACAAGGCGGCGGAAGGCGAAAAATTCCGCGACTGGTTTGACTTCTCCGAGGCGCTCAAAACCATCCCCTCTCACCGCTTTCTCGCGCTCCTACGCGGACGTAATCAGGGCGTGTTGCGCCTCAGCATCGAGTTACCCGAAACCCGGCCCGACGGGCAGCTCGGCCGTTGCGAACAACGCATCGCGGCACGCTTTGGCATCCGCGACGCCGGCCGTCCCGCCGATCGCTGGTTGCTCGACACCGTGCGCTGGGCGTGGACAGTCAAGATCTCTGTGCACCTCGAACTCGAACTGATGAACGCCACGCGCGAGCGCGCCGACGAAGAAGCCATCGGCGTGTTCGCGCGCAACCTCAAGGATCTGCTGCTCGCCGCGCCCGCCGGCCCGCGCGTCACCATCGGCCTTGACCCCGGACTGCGCACTGGCGTGAAAGTGGCGGTGGTGGATGCCACTGGAAAGCTGCTCGACACGGCCACCATCTACCCGCACGCGCCCCGCCGCGACTGGGACGGTGCCATTGCCACGTTGGCGCGTCTGGCCGCCGCCCACGGTGCCGATCTGATCGCCATCGGCAACGGCACAGCCTCGCGCGAGACCGAAAAACTGGCGGATGATCTCGCCACGCGTCACCCCGAACTCAAACTCACCCGTCTGATGGTGTCCGAAGCGGGCGCCTCGGTGTATTCCGCCTCGCAGCTGGCGGCCGACGAGTTTCCCGATCTCGACGTGAGTCTGCGTGGCGCGGTGTCGATTGCGCGCCGGCTGCAGGATCCACTCGCCGAACTGGTCAAGATCGATCCCAAGTCGATCGGTGTCGGTCAGTATCAGCATGACGTCAATCAGGCGCGCCTGGCACGCATGCTCAACACGGTGGTGGAAGACTGCGTCAACGCCGTCGGTGTCGACGTCAACACTGCCTCCGCGCCATTGCTTACGCGTATCTCCGGCCTCAATGCCACGCTGGCCTCGAACATCGTCGCTTACCGCGATGCCAACGGCCGCTTTTCGGATCGCAATACGCTCAAGGCCGTGCCGCGTCTCGGCGCAAAAACCTTCGAGCAGGCGGCTGGCTTCCTGCGCATTGCCGGTGGCAACAATCCGCTCGATGCCTCCAGCGTGCACCCGGAGGCCTACCCGGTGGTGGAAAAGATTCTGCGTGATGTTCAGCGCAAGGTTCGGGAATTGATGGGCGACTCCGCCGTCCTCAAGGCGCTCGATCCGCGCCGCTATGTGGACGATCGCTTCGGCGAGCCGACGGTGCGCGACATCCTTAGCGAACTCGACAAGCCCGCGCGCGACCCGCGCCCCGAGTTCAAGACGGCGGTGTTTCGTGCGGGCGTGGAAAAACTTAGCGATCTGGCGCCCGGCATGTTACTCGAAGGGGTGGTCACCAATGTCACCAACTTCGGCGCCTTCGTCGATGTGGGCGTGCATCAGGACGGACTGGTGCATGTGTCCGCGCTTGCCGAGCGCTTCGTCAAGGATCCGCATGCCATCGTCAGCGCGGGCGATGTGGTCAAGGTGAAGGTGCTGGAGGTGGACGTTCAGCGAAAACGCGTGGCGCTCACTATGCGACTCGGCGACACGCCAGCCAAGTGCGTCGAAGGCGGGAACCGCCCGTCGGCCCCTCCACGCCGCGCGCCGCAGAAGCAGAAGCTGGCCCACAAATCCAGTGAATCGGGCAAAACCGGTTCGCTTGGCGATGCGCTGACGCGCGCGCTGAAAAAGTGAGGCATAACATGATCCGCATCTATGGCATTCGCAACTGCGACAGCATGAAAAAGGCGTTTGCGTGGCTGGACGCACATGATGTGACGTATGAATTTCATGATTACAAGAAACACGGCATTGAGCCAGCGACACTGACTCGATGGCTCACACGCGCCGCGCGCAGCGAACTGATCAATACCCGCGGCACCACCTGGCGCAAACTTAACGATACGGATAAAACTATCGACAACGATGCCGACGCCGTGGCCCTTATGGCGGCACACCCCAGCCTCATCAAACGCCCCGTCATCGACACCGAAGAAGGCGTCTTGCTCGTCGGTTTTGACGCTGCGCGTTACGCCACCGCCTTGCGCGGAGGCCAAGGCGAATGAGCACGCACGACAGTTTCGTCCAGCGATTCTTTTTTGAAGCGCTCGATATCCGTGGCGCTTTCGTTCAGCTCAACGATGTGTGGCGAGAGATGCAGCGCGATCGTGCCTACGCGCCGCGTGTGCGTGATGTTCTCGGTGAACTGGCGGCGATCTCCGCGATCATGACCGGCAATCTGAAGCAACCCGGACGGCTGACCTTCCAGCTGCAAGGCAACGGGCGGCTCAAACTGTTGGTGGTCGACTGCACCGAAGCCCTCAACCTGCGCGGCTACGCCAAGGCCGACGAGACGCTGTCGACAGCCAGCGAGGCGGCGCTGCTGGGCTCGGGCCGACTACTGCTTACGCTCGACGCGCCCGGCCTGCAACAGCCCTACCAAAGTTTTGTGCCACTTGAAGGCGACACCATTGCCGCAATATTCCAGCACTACCTCGTGCAGTCCGAACAACAACCCGCTGCGTTGTGGTTGTCCGCCAATGCGCATGGCGCCGCTGGTCTGTTTTTGCAAAAGCTGCCCGATGCCGACCGGCGAGATCCTGATGGCTGGTCACGTATCAACCAGCTCGCTGACACGGTTTCAGGCGATGAGTTGCGCACACTCGACGCCACTACTCTGCTCACGCGACTGTTCCATGAAGAAGAGGTCCGGGTGTTTGAAGCGCGTCCGGTCGTTCATCGCTGGCCGGTCGATCCCGAAAAGATCGATACCATGCTGCGCAGCCTAGGGCGCGCGGAGGTCGAATCGATACTGGCCGCCGAAGGCGTTGTCGAGATTCACGACGACCTATCCAATCACACGTATCGCTACGATGCCGACGCGGTACGCAAGCTGTTTGAGGAAACCGCCGTGCCGCCGCTTCGACACTGACCCAATGATGGTGTGTAAATGGTTCGAATTCACACGTAATCTTGCTCCAACACGTTGACACCAGTAGACTCGCAGGATTTAATCGAGCAATGCCTGAATGAAGGGAATTTCCGTTTCGTCCAAGCCGATTGATTTCAAGGGCGCTACGCCACCTGTTAGCCGCTCATCCGCGCTTAATCGCACCGGTATTGCAGGTGATTCACCGTGCCACCTCAATTTTTCTGAACAAGCAGGCTGGATTGAAACGATCCAAAGCACAGACTGGTGCGATTACACTTATTCACCGTTTCGGTTCGGCTGCTAATCTCAATATTCATCTGCATTGTCTCGTGCTTGACGGCGTTTACCGTGTCTAGAATGGTGCGACGGAATTCCACGGCGCACGGTCACCGCCGGCTGAGCAGTAGCAAAGCCTGCTCAGCCGGATCATCCAGCGCATCATGGAAGCATTGACCCGCCACGCCGCGTTTATAGAGGGGGAGGGGATGACCTGCCTGGCCGAGATGGGAACGGATACAGCGTTGGCGCCACTGTAATCGGCGGTTGGCCGCGTTAGTTCCCAGGCCAAGGCTCAACCTCATTCGTTTCCATAGCGTGCTCGCTCCTATCAGTTTTCTTCATCACTGGAGCTGACCTTTGCTCTTGAGTATCTTTCACGCAAATATCGGAAAAGAGCCTCAAACCAACACTTTTTGCTGCTTATTAAAAATAAATTTAAGAATTTCGGGTGACTTCCCGGTCAGATTGACGACCAAATCGTTTCCCGGTACATTCATTCGGTTCCTATGAAGAAGGGCGCTTGTTTTTCCTATACCCGTTAAAGCTCATTACGCCAAACCTGATCATCACTGTCAAACAATCGGTTGGCTTCAGCCGGCCCCCAGCTGCCGGCAGGATAAGTCGGAATATATTCACGCTCGACTGTCCAGAATTTCAGGATCGGATCAATGACTCGCCATGCCCATTCGGCCTCATCAAAGCGAATAAACAATGAACGGTCGCCTTCAATTACATCCAGCAGCAAGGTTTCATAGGCACCAAGCGTTTGCTCATCCGTCCTGAGGAAACTTGCATTCATTTGTATTACGCGGGTATTCATATCCAAACCTGGTTGTTTAACGTGAATTTCCATATGCATGGATTCCTCCGGTTGAATCGACAACAATACCCAGTTAGGATCGATTGATTCCAGTGGTGTTTCGCGAAAAAGTTGCTGCGGAGGGTGTTTGAAACGAATCGCAATCATTGAATGCCGCCTGGGCATACGTTTTCCTGTTCGCAGATAAAATGGAACACCGCGCCAACGCCAATTATCAATATAGAATTTGGCTGCAGCAAAAGTTTCAGTAATTGAATCCGGCTCAACGTTTTCTTCCTGTTGATAACTCACCACTGGCTGTCTGTCAATATTGCCATGTGTATATTGTGCGCGTACTGCATGTGCATGCACCGCGCGTTTAGCAATCGGGCGAATCGAACGCAACACCTTGACCTTTTCATCACGCAACGCATCTGCTTCCAGGGCAGGCGGAGGCTCCATTGCTACCACAGTTAACAGTTGCATGAGATGATTCTGCAACATATCACGTAATGCTCCTGCGCGATCATAATAGCCTGCGCGTTTTTCAATACCAATTGACTCCGCAACCGTAATTTGCACATGGTCGATAAAATTGCGATTCCACAATGGCTCGATTATTGTATTGGCAAACCGGAAAACCAGCAGATTTTGTACTGTTTCCTTACCCAGAAAGTGATCAATACGATAAATCTGTTCTTCATCAAAATACTGGTGTAATACGCGGTTCAGCACTTGTGCCGATTCCAGATCTTCCCCAAATGGTTTTTCGATGACCACTCGATTCATACCGCGTGGCTCATTCAAACCAGCAACTTTGAGATTTTTAATTGCCGTTACAAAATCAGCTGGACGGATTGCCAGATAAAACACTGTGCGAGAACAGGCTGATCCAGGTGCTATGTCCGCAGCAAGTGCGTGATAGGAATCTACGTCTTTAAGATCCCCTCGCAAGTAACGAAAGCGCGCCAGAAAACGTTCCAGTAACGCTTGGCAAGACGGCTGATCAAGTTTGTTTTTCAGTATCGAACGTACATATTCAAGCCAATCGTCCGTTGTCCATTCCCGCCGTGAAAAAGCAATGATGGAAAGGTTATCAGCCAAGCGACCGGCATGCTCCAGATCAAACAAGGCTGGTAACAATTTATGTGCCGCAAGATCCCCTGTTGCTCCAAAAATAACAAACGAGCAAGGTAAATTTTGGGATTGATCCATTTTTGCACCATCCATCATTTAATCCTTTTTAACAGCATGACCACCAAAGCCATGACGCATTTTCGCTAGCATTTTAGCGGCATAATCATTTTTTCCCTGTGAGGCAAAACGCATCATCAGTGCAAGCGTGATCACGGGCACAGGAATTCCTTGCTCCAGGGAAGCAAGTGCCGTCCAACGCCCTTCACCGGAATCCGCCACGAAAGGAGCAATATCATCAAGAGCCTGGTCTTCCACCAGGAAGTCCGCAGACAAATCAAGTAGCCATGAACGCACCACACTGCCATGTCGCCACAATTCGGCGATTGCAGCAAGGTCAAGATCAAATCCAGGTTTATCTTTCATCAGAGCAAACCCTTCGGCCAAGGACTGCATCATGCCGTATTCGATTCCGTTATGTACCATCTTCACGTAATGCCCCGATCCAACCGGCCCGGTATGTAGCCAGCCGGTCATCGGGGTTGGCGCCAATGCTTCCATATAGGGTTTCAGGCGTGCCGCGGCAGCATTTGATCCACCAAACATGATGCAATAGCCGTTTTCCAGCCCCCATACCCCCCCGGAAACTCCGGCATCGGCAAATTCGACACTCTGTTCTGCGCAGCGTGCCGCACGAAGCGCATCGTCCTGATAATGCGCATTGGCACCATCCACGATCAGATCACCCGGCGACAATAACGGCAATAATGTAGAAAGTGCTGTTTCAGTTACTTCACCCGCAGGCAGCATCAGCCAGATGATGCGGGGTTTTTCAAGTGAAGCAACCAGGTCAGCATAGCTTTTGCACGCCATGTGTCCCGTGTCTCTGGCCAATGCTTCGGTTACATTAAAGCTGCGATTCATTATTGCGATTTTTTTATTTTTCTGGGCGAGACGGCGTGCCATGTTGCCACCCATTCGCCCTAAACCCACTATACCGAATTCCATGTTTTTCTCCTTTGAGCAGATACAATCACAATCAGGAATACTGGTTTATCAGATACGGAATCAAGAACGCCAGTCTCAGGTTGAATCCGCCATGGCTGCAAGTTCCATTGCTAATTTACCAAGTGTTGCTGAATCGTCGAGTCCATCCAGAAAACGTTGCGGGATACCGGACAAGCCGGTCTGCGCGCCTACGAGTGCCCCGGTCAACATGGCTCGCGACAAATTTTGCCCACCACCATTAATTGCATGTAAAACAGCCGATTCAAAATCATCATGAAACCGGGCAGCCAGATAATAAGCAGCAGGTAGTAAGTGATAAATTGCGCACGGCATGCCGTACACAATGGATACCTTCCAGGCTGGCTCAATCCGAATATCAGGATCCACTGCCGCCGCAGCCATATAAGAAGGAGTAAGCAATGCATCTGGAGAAGCAAAACGCCCGGCACGTGGTGGATCTGGATCACCAGGGCGTGGCGGTTGCAGATTGTTACCCGTCACGGCGTGAAATGGCAACGCACCACTCTTCACGAGATTCATGAGCTTTCCAGATAAGCTGGTATCCAGCGCATGCCCCTGAATCAACAGTCCCAACACAGCACCGTAAGCTACAGTCATCGCTGCCACCATCTCATCAGACTGGGTCAGTGTCGTATTGTCTGCGATGGCTGCTGCGAGTTTGTCTGGCCGGAACGCATAACGAACAGCAATGGCCAGCGTACGTTCTGCTGCCTCGGTGGTATCGGCATGACCGCCGGTCTGCCCCCAATGCAGCTTCTGCTGTACGCGTCGCCGCCAGGCTTCACGGATTGACTGGCTGGTGTAACCACCCGGGCCATTGACGGGTGTACCGTCAAGCAATGGAAAAAATGTTTCATCCATACGACGGCAGAAGTCCTCTGCCTCGTAACCACCCCGCTCGACCAACGACTGAACCATTAGCTTCAGGATGAAACCCGCCTGCGATAGCTGTCCCGCTTTTAATCCGGCATGGTAGCGATTTGGTTTGGGGTCAGCATAGTCGGCAATCCAGTCACCATAATCACGTCGCAGCTCGGAGAGATCATAGTACCAATGCGGCCCCAGCCCCAATGCATCCCCGATGAACGCACCCATAATGGCTCCGGCGGCACGATCCTGTATATTTTTGTCTGACATAAAACCTCCTCTTTCATATCCTGAAGAAATAAACTCTGCAAGCTCGAAATTCAGGCCGGCCTCACTTGAAAACACTATGTTACGCCCGACAAAACAAACATTGGGTACAACTGCAGATTATTCGGCTCTTATTTCGTTGAACAATACTTCGGGGTCATTAACCGACTGGTAGATCTCGACGACTTTATGCCGGGATTGCGCACCCCGTTTCAGGGTGACGCGCTTCAGGGGGACATTGAAGCGTTTTGCCGAAAATTCTGCTAAAGCGCGATTAGCTTTGCCATCCACCGGGGGAGCCGCCAGTTTTATTTTCAGCTCCTCGCCATGCACACCGATTGCTTCAGTCTGCCCTGCATCCGGCTGGACATAGAATCGGGTGTTCTTTTTTACTCCGTACAGCATGGGCTTGCGCCTTGGGGAAGGATTGCAGCCGCAGGTGGGCGATCTCGATGCACAAGCGGTTGCGGGTACATGTTCGCGATGCCAACGGCAACCGGGATCGGCTGGTGCCGCTGCCCACCCACACGCCGGAAGTGTTGCGCGAGTTCTGGAAAGAACACCACAACCCGGTGCTGTTGTTTCCCAGTCGCCCAAAAGGCCTCGCAGGCGCAGCCAGCGCCATGACGCACATGGATCGTGGTGGAGTGCAACGAGCGTTGCACCATGAATCAGCGCAAGGAACGGGAGCACCTGTGTCGTTACATCACGTGACCGGCAATTTGCCAATGAGCGTCTGGCGCTAAATGATGCTGGACAGTTGGTGTTGACACTAAAAAATCCTTATCGGGATGCACCACGAATATCGTCATGTCGCCGCTGGAGTTCATGCAGCGACTGGCCGCGTTAGTTCCCAAGCCAAGGCTCAACCTCATTCCTTTCCATGGCGTGTTTGCTCCTATCAGTTTTCTTCATCACTGGGCTGTCCTTTGTCCTTGGACGTCTTTCACGCAAATAACGACAAAGAGCTTCAAATCAACATTTTTTGCTGCTGATCAAAAACAAATTTAAGGATTTCGGGTGACTTCCCGGTCAGGTTGACGACCAAACCGTTTCCCGGTACATTTGGTTCCTATGAAGAAGAGCGTTTATTTTTCCTATACCCCCTTTACGAAATCGGAGAGTCCGTGTGATGAACCGACTTTATCTTCGATCACTTGTTAGTTTTCTGCTTAACTACCTGTTTGTTTTTAACGCACAGGCAGTACCAATACTATCAAGCCAAATCAACACACCGGGATACTTTTTCTACAGTGCAGAAGGCAATTCAATAACATCAGCCAGTCGACCGCTGGAGGTCAGCACTTCGTCACTTGGGTTGCCTTGGGGCGTCGATTTCATAATCATTGAGACGCCAGGTTTTAGTGGGGGTGACGAGCTGACCATCGTATTTGGCGCAAAACATCAGATAAAACTACACAGTGTCGATGGTAGCGACGGCGGCGGTCTTTTCGATGGCGACCTATTCGTTATGGGCGAGGACCACAAGGACCAAAACAACGTCGATTTTTCCATGACCGGTCGACTTAGCCATGGCGGCCACTATGATGAGTTTGACGTCACTGCTACTATCAGTAGGTTCAGTGTGCTAGGCGATATCAGCAGTAACCCACCGGATCAGATCGCGTATCGTTTTAACTTCCAAGGAGTCCATCTACCAGAGCCTTCACCGTTGGTATTGTTCGCTCTACCCGTAGCGGGCATGTTGCTTCAATTTAAAAAACGAAGCCTGCTCAATTCGGCAACGACTGACTCGTAATCGTTCGAGTCGGTATAACCCAGCATAGAATGCCGCTTTCGACCATTATAAAACGTCACAATGTAACCCAGAATGTCCTGTTGCACCTTACGTGCCTGGGAGGCAGAAACGACAAGCAACTCGCCGAGCTTTGTACGCACGGCCTCTCCCCCTCGCACAGCTTCACGATGGGCACTTAATTCGGTTGGTATTAATAAACCGTAACCGTCCGGCGCTATGGAACGTTATCACTTGATGGGATGGCTAAATTTCATCGCAACCGAGATCCGCAAAACACTGGAGATACTGTTTAATCCGGCCATTTCACCGGGCTGGAAGAATGCCCAGCTTGCCACCTTTGGCAAGCGCTGTGAGATTTTCGCCACGCGACTTGCTGGCAAACACTATTTGCTCGCCGACCGCTTCACTATTGCAGATGCGTATCTGTTTACGCTGCTGGGCTGGACCGGTTTTCTCCAGGTCAATATCAGCAAATGGCCGGCGCTCACTGATTATATGGGCCGAGTTGTCGAACGCCCGACGGTCATCGAAGCTATACGTAAGGAAGAACTGATCAAGTGGTTCGAGCGCAGGCAACGACAAACACGGCTAGCAGTTAACAAAACGTTAGCTGCTATTTATTCACCCAGTTCAAGCGCAATAAGCGGTTTGATAATGCTTTATTTATAATCCGCTGAAAAAAATGATCGCCTAACACTGCCTGTATACCCTCACATCACCAATGTAGTTAAGCGTCCTGACCTGCTCCTGCAAGCGCTGGCTTAATTGCTCAACCCTGGCATTGTCAGTATCGGCAACACGCACCAGATCCACATGCACTTTGCCGTCCAAATAGTGCAAAGTTGCCTCGCTCAACTCGAATAAATCAATATCTTGAGCCCATACGTTGCGCAAGTCCCTCAACACTTCCCGTCGCAACGGCAAGTCGGCGCACGAAACCGCCACGGAGTCATCCTCAGGGTCAATATGCACTAGGGCGTTAGTAATATTCTCATGCGAATCGATCAGTTTTAAGCGGACATACTCGGCAATCTTGTGACCTTCCGAAACACTTAATCGATCGTTCACTACAATATGCACATCAATCAAATAAGCACCACCCATACGCCGGCTGCGCAGCATGTGCACACCTCGCACACAGTCAATCGTCTTGATGATGCGCTCGAGTGCGGCGGCCGTTTTCGGCTCCATACCGGTATCCACCAGCTCTTGAATCGAGCTCCAGGCTTGCTCCCAGCCAATTTTGGCAATCAATATTGCCACCCCCAGGGCAGCAAAGGCATCCAGGTAAGGGAAGCCCATCAAGCTGCCTGTCACACCGACGAGCACCACAATCGAGGAGATTGCATCGGAGCGGTGATGCCACGCATTGGCTGTTAACAGGCTTGAATTACACTGGCGTGCGATCCGTAAGGTGTAGTGAAAGAGTCCCTCGTTGGCCAGAATCGACAATGCGGCAATCAATAATACAATGGGCGTGGGATGCATCAGGGTTTCCGGGTTGAGCAGGCGTTGCGCTGAATCAAGCACGATTCCAACCGCCGTAGCGATTAACACCACACCGAGCCCAACGGTGAAGGCGGTTTCAATCCGGGCATGCCCGTAAGGGTGCTCCTTGTCAGCGGGCCGGTTGCTGTACTTGGCCGCAAACCACACCATCAGGTCAGTGATTAAGTCCGCCAGGGAATGCACACCGTCGGCGATCAAGGCGTGCGACTGCCCGATAATGCCAAACACCACTTTGATGATGGTTAAGCCCAAATTAACAATAGCACCGACCATGCTCGTAGTGCGCATCGCTTTATCGCGCACTTGGGCCGCCTGCTTTCTATCCATTAAAAGCGCTCCAATTTATACCAGGGATCATTAATCTACGCTTGCAAGCCGGCAAGGATATCAAATGAACGCAAACGATCTTTGTGCTCATACAAATCGCAGGTAAAAATTAATTCGTCCGCCTGGGTATGCTGCAACAATATCTGTATTTTCTGCTCAATCGTTGCGGCGCTACCTATCATGCCCATACTTAAAAATTCATTCACCGCCTGCTCTTCATGCGGCTGCCAGAGGCCTTGCATACTCTCAACGGGTGGGCGCATCAGCATGTTTTGGCCACGAATCAAGGCCAGGATACGCTGGAAGGTAGTGGTCGCTAAAAATTCTGCCTGCGCATCGGTATCGGCTGCGACCAAAGGGACTCCAAGCATCACATAGGGCTTATCCAGCACCGCTGATGGTTTAAAGTGACGGCGATACTGCTCGATGGCCGGTATCATCATGCGCGGGGCAAAATGCGAAGCGAAGGCGTAAGGCAACCCTTTTTCTGCGGCTAATTGTGCACTGAACAGACTGGACCCTAACAACCAGATTGGCACGTTACTGTCCACACCTGGCATCGCAATGACTTGCTGTCCAGCGCCGCGTGGCCCTAAATACTTTTGTAGTTCAGCTACATCTTCAGGAAAGTCATCGGAGCTACCACTGCGATGCTTGCGTAAAGCCCGCGCGGTTATCGGATCAGTACCCGGTGCTCGGCCAAGACCCAAATCAATTCGCCCGGGATACATAGCCTCCAGGGTGCCAAACTGCTCAGCAATGACTAAAGGGGCATGATTGGGCAGCATCACCCCTCCGGCGCCTACTCGAATACGTTGCGTACCTGCCGCGAGATAAGCAATCAACACCGCCGTTGCCGAGCTGACAATAGCATCCATATTATGGTGCTCTGCCACCCAAAAGCGGGTGAACCCCAAACGTTCAACATGTTGAATTAAGGCCAGCGAGCGCTGTAGTGCTGGCGCAGGGCCCTGGTCTGTGTCTCTACGCGAGGCTAAATCCAATACAGAAAAAGCCACTTTTTGTTGATCACTCATACTGCTACTTCTCTTACCTGCGTTAATTGAATGCTACTCCAGCAGCATCATATAAACACCCCAGGAGTGCTACCATAGCAGCTCAAAGACACACTCGTTCAGAGCAAGTCATCAGGACAGGCACTCCATCATTAAGTCACTGCCATGTTACCCGTTATTTTTGAATAGATACGGAATTGCCTTATGAGCTACCTATTACAAGTTGATTTTCCCTATTCAGGCCCCTGGGGACAAGCCATGACCGACGTCATGGAGGATCTCGCACGCTCGATTGCCGAACAGCCGGGGTTACTCTGGAAGATATGGACGGAAAACGAGGCGGCTGGCGAAGCCGGTGGCATCTATCTTTTCGAGGACATCGCCAGTGCCGAAGCCTATCTGGCAATGCACACGGCGCGGCTCAAAGGCTTTGGAATTGCCCATGTAAATGGAAAGATCTTTGCTGTGAACAAAGCGTTGTCACAGCTGGATCGTGGGCCCGTTTGAAACAGCACGACTCTCAACAGCGACAAGGCCACAGCCTCGAAGCCGGGTGGGCGCTGCAGATTCCAGCCACCACCCGACATCCGCGCCACCACGATACCGGTACAAAACCCGCCACGCCACGTTAATCGAAGGGAGCCTGTTCAAATACCTGCTGTTCCATGCTCAAGGCGTGTGGCCGACTAACCGGACGCAGGCGCCACCAGTTTCCCCTGTTGAAAATCGCGAATGGCCTGCTCAATTTCCTCGGGCTGGTTCATCACAAAAGGACCATGCTGGGCAATCGGTTCACGCAAGGCCTTGCCCGATAACACCAGCGCTTCAAATCCCTGCGCTCCCGCGCGCAGTGTCAACTGATCACCTTTGCCGTAAACGCCGAGCCCACTGGTATCGATCTCGCTGTTGACACCGGCATAAACAAACACCAATACCTGCTCGTATTCAGCGATTTCCAGAACTATGTCCGCACCGGGCGCCACCGACAAATCCGCCAGTAATGGCCGGGTGGCCATGGCAGGTAAACCGCCACTGATGCGGGTGCCGTCGATGCCAATCTCACCGGCGATTACCCGCAGCTCACTGCCATGCGCATCCTTATAGCTGGCAATCTCGGTACTGGGAATATCGCGATAAGCCGCCGGTTTCATTTTTTCCGCCGCGGGCAGATTCAACCACAGCTGAAAACCGTGCATCAGGCCCTCCTTTTGCTCGGGCATCTCCGAGTGCAAAACACCTCGCCCCGCCGTCATCCACTGCACATCACCGGGGCCGATCACCCCTTCGTTGCCCATGTGGTCGCGATGGCGCATGCGACCGGCTTTCATATACGTTATGGTTTCAAAACCACGGTGTGGGTGCTCCGGAAAGCCTCCCAAGTAATCAGCCGCCAAATCCGCGTGGATCTCGTCGATCATCAAAAATGGATCCAGTACCCGGTTCATTTGCGCGCCGGCAATGCGATTGATCTTGACCCCATCGCCATCGCGCGATGGCCGCGCCCGATACACCTGCGTTAATACCCTATTCATGTAGAACCTCCAAAATTGGGGACTCGATATACGCTCATTCTAACCGGCCCCGGTTATGCGGCAACGTAAAATCCTGATCCGGCCCCAGCGGCACCTCCTGCATCGGGTTGATAGTGATGTAGCTGCCGTAGTCATGTTGTTTGATATGCTCAAAGTTTACCGTTTGCGCAATCCCTGACACTTGCAACAATTCGCCCAGGTCATTACTGATGGCCGGGAAATTGGCGATACGCTGGCGGTTGGTTTTAAAATTCCCGTATGTAAACCGTTTCAATAAGCTTGCACGCATTCATTTTTCAGTACCGCCAGGCGATTATCGCCTGCTACTTAAATAAATGCATCATCAGGCTCAATTTAGCACTGAGCACTTGCTTGCTACCAGGGCAGCTCTGAATACAGGCAAAAACGTGGACTCGCGATTAGTGCAGTGCGGCGAATAAAGCACCTATTCCTAGCTGCCCATCTTGCCCGCCACAGAGGAATAACTATCGATGCCTGGCACGCTTAATTTTTGATAATACCTTTTTGGTGAAAGAATACGTCGGAACTTTCTTTGCACAGGTTGAGACGGAAGCCGGTTCAGGGCCGCCTGATTTTGTTAAATATGAATTTGAGGCATTGCTTGAATGTGGCATTCCGGCCCTTGGGTTCTCACGCCTGCGTTGTACAAGCTGCGCCCACACAACATCTGGAACAGTCAGGCCAGGGGGCACTGTGCCAACACCCACAGCCTTAGCCTGCATGCGTTGCGCCATGAATCAGCGCAAGGAACTGGAACACCTGTGTTGTTACATCACGCGACCACCAGTTGTCAATGAGCGTCTGGCGCTAAATGATGCTGGGCAGGTGGTGTTGACACCAAAAACGCCTTATCGGGATGGCACCACGCATATCGTCATGCCGCCGCTGGAATTCATGCAGCGACTGGCCACGTTAGTTCCCAGGCCAAGGCTTGACCTATTCGTTTCCATGGCGTGCTCGCTCCTATCAGTTCTCTTCAACACTTTTTGCTGCGAATCAAAAATAAATTTAAGAATTTCGGGTGACTTCCCGGTCAGGTTGACGACCAAACCGTTTCTCGGTACATTGGGTTCTTATGAAAAAGGGCGTTTATTTTGCCTATACCCCTCCTGCACCCTGATGATCACTTTACTTTACAAGGGACGTAAACCTTATGGATTTACTGCGCATTCTCATTGCAATTTTGCTGCCACCGCTGGGCGTATTTTTGCAGGCTGGTATTGGCAAGCATTTTTGAATCAATATTGTGCTTACGCTGCTCGGTTATATCCCTGGTATTGTTCATGCCGTTTGGATCATCGCAAAAAAGTAAGTCCTGCCATTATTCCGGAGCTGATGATGGTGTTTCCATCAGCTCTAGTTTTTATAGTAACCGCCATTGAACTTCAGTCTGCGCGACCACATGTTCTTGCTCCAGCTTGAACAAGTGAGCAAGTAATGGGCTCTGTGCTAGTGGATGTATAGCGGGAGGCGCACCATCGTAAGTCGCTTTAGTAATTTCACCGCTGCTGGCAGGGCCAGCGACTTCCATGGCTTTGATGATTCTACGCTCTCATGAGAGGCGGTGAGTCACCAGATGATCAATCGCAATGTGTGAGTGGCGACCGTGGCCGGGCGTAAAATCAAGGTGCTCTGTGTGCAGCCCATTCAGCGAGTTCAGGCAGGCTTTCATATCGCCGTCTGGCGGGTTTATGACCGCCGTGGAGTCCTGATATGCCCAGCCAGATTTCTGATCGTCTGCGTGCGGTGAACGAGTAGTTGCAGGTCTACGCAGACCTGAACAGCGCCATTTGGTATGCTGCAATGTACAATCTCGTACCAAGATCAGATTCGAGCTGCGCATCAGGCAGGTGTCTGGCGCGACAGTCTCGAGTAAAAGAACCTGGAATTCCATATGCGTCATGTCATCTTCAATCAAAAAAGTGGAGTGGGAAAGTCCACGTTGACCTGCAACCTGGCTGCCGTCAGCGTCTGGCAGGGCCTGAAAATCCTGGTTGTCGACCTTGATCCACAAGACAACTCGACCCGTTATCTGCTGGGCGAAGCTGCTGATGAGCCGCTGGCCAATGTGACCGAATTGTTTGAGCAGACCTTGAAGTTTCTGGCCCGACCCAAACCGACCGCCGAATTCATTTACGAAACCCGGTTCGAGGGTTTGCACCTGATGCCGTCTTTGCCTGGCTTCGAAGAAATGCAGAGCAAGCTTGATCCGTGCCACAAGCTGACCCTGGAGCTGGTTGCGCTCCACGACGCCTTGCCGTGCAAATGAAGATGCCGCCGGCGCACGGGCCGGTATTCATTGTTCTGAATGCCGGCTCCGGTCGACAGGGTGAGCAGGCGCGTCAGGATTCGATCGTCAAGGCAATGGACAGCGCCAGCCGCTGCTACCAGTTGTTTTTGTTCGACCGGCGGCGACCGATCACGGCAGTTGCCAAAGAGGCGGTGCAGGCAGCGGTGTCGGTCAACGGTGTCGTTGTTGCGGCAGGAGGCGATGGAACAATTAACGCAGTCGCCCAAGAGGCAATCGGCAGCGGCTGTGCTTTCGGTGTATTGCCACAGGGCACGTTCAATTATTTTGGGCGCAGCCATGCCATCCCGGAGGATACCGACGCGGCTCTTGAACTGCTGCTCAGCGGGACACCGACCGCAGTCCAGGTTGGCTGCGTCAACAACAAGATCTTCCTCGTCAATGCCAGCCTGGGTCTTTATCCGGACTTGCTGGAAGATCGTGAAGCCTTTAAGAACCGCTTTGGTCGGAGTCGACTGATGGCGGTGTTTTCGGCCATCATCAGCCTGCTGGGTGAACATCGCCAGTTGTTGCTGAACGTCCATTGGAGCAATGCAGCGGGCCCGGCTGTTGGCGCAGGCGAAGGCGCTGAAAATGCCGGCGGGCTGCATCAATTGCGAACGCCTACGCTATTTGTCGGCAACAACCGCCTGCAGCTAGAGCAGATCGGCGTCGCCGAGGCGGGCGAGCTGGGGCACGGTCGATTGGTCGCGCTGGCTCCCCGTGCAATCGGAACGGCGGCCCTGTTTAGTTTGGCGTTGCAAGGTGCAATCGGTCAGCTCGGTGAAGCCGATTCGGTGCGCAGCCTGGCCTTCGAGCGGCTGAGTGTCGCGCCTGCCGGACGGTTTGGCCGGCGGCGCTTCAGAATCGCCACCGACGGCGAATTGGCATGGATGAGGCCGCCGTTCGAGTTCAAGGTGTTCGAGAAACCCTTGTGGCTGATCAAAAAAACCGAGGTTGCCAACGCTGTGGCCACTGCAGGCGGGCCATCATGACGGTGTTGTTGCAGATTTCAGATCCCCACTTTGGCACTGAACGACCGTCAGTGCTTGAAGCGCTGATCCGGCTGGCTCGGCAGAAAAGTCCAGACCTGTTAGTGTTGTCGGGTGACATCACGCAGCGTGCGACGCGGGCACAGTTCAGCGCCGCACGCCGCTTTGTCGACCGCCTTGCCGTGCCACGATTTGTTGCCATTCCCGGCAACCACGACATTTCGCTGTTCAATCCATTTGCCCGGCTGTTCTGGCCTTATGCAAACTACCTTCGTTGTTTCGGCCCCGAACTGGAAACCGAGATCGATCTGCCTGATCTGCTGTTGCTGGCACTGAATACGACGCGGCCTTGGCGGCACATCGACGGCGAGCTGTCGCTGCAGCAGATCGAGCAAGTCGCGCAGCGCCTGAACAAGGCTTCGCCACGGCAATTGCGCATAGTCGTCACCCACCAGCCGGTCGCGGTCAGCAGGGTGCAGGACAAACACAATCTGCTGCATCGCCACAATCAGGCGATCAATCGGTGGGCGGACGCCGGCGCTGATCTGATACTGGGCGGTCATATCCATCTGCCATTTGTGCAGGCTTTGCATGAAAGTCACAGCGGCTTGACCCGGCCGATGTGGGCGGTTCAGGCCGGCACGGCGCTCTCGACGCGAATTCGTCACAAAACCGAAAATTCGGTCAATCTGATCAAGACAATCACTGTCGACGGCGCCGTGCCGGCCTCGGAGCGCCACAACGGGCAGATTGAGCGCTGGGACTTTCAGCCCGATATTGGCGAGTTTGCCGCTGTTGGCCGACAAATGCTGCAGTTAGGCGATGTGTTGGCGTGTGTTGACGTATCTGATTGAGTCCTATGGAGCTGTTTGCGGATTCAAACGGTCGGCCACGGCGGCAATTGGGGATTCGCACCGTACTGGCATTGGCGCTGACTACAATGGTCGCAGGCGCGGCGACGCTGCTGCTGGCGTGGGCTTGGCGCAATTCGCCTGATGGTCTGCAGATCGACCGCTGGGCTGCTGCGCTGGTCGGGCAGGGCTGGTCCGCACCGTTTGCACATTTCATGCAGGCCGTGACTCACCTCGGCGATCCAGCAACATTGGCCGGGATCGGCGCGGCGGTTGCAGTGTTTCTGCTGTGGCGCCGGGAACCTGTCTTTTTGCTCGGTTGGCTGGGTGCGCTGGCCGGCAATGCCTGGTTGAATCTGACGCTGAAAGATATCTTCATGCGCCTTCGTCCAAGCAACGATATCGGCGTTTCTACAGCCTTGGGTTACAGTTTCCCCAGCGGTCATTCTTCCGGCGCGATGGTCATTTACGGCATGCTCGCCTATCTGGTCTGGTGCGTGGCAGCGCGGCGCTGGGCAGTGGCGATGCCAGTGTTGGCACTGATCACAATACTTGCAGTTGGTGCCAGTCGAGTCTATCTGCAGGCGCATTTCATCAGCGATGTATTGGCCGGCTACGCATCAGGCGCGGCTTGGCTGGCGCTGGTCGTCGCCGCTGTAGAAATCTGGCGCGCAACACAAAAAAGTCTTTCGCCTTGACCAAGAATTGCAATCAACGACGACAATCCGTGTCTAAAAACGGATTGCGACACGATTTTTTATCTCTAGAATTTTCTCCCATGTTATTGCCCACAGCAGGTTTGCCCCTTGCCCGCACCGGTTTTCCGGTGCGCCCTGCCTCTTTGTGCGAGGCCAAAGCGATCGCCGAAATCCACGCTACCGCCTGGCAAGCCGTCGTTGGCCCGGCTGGGCCCGGGTGACTTCCCGGTCAGGTTGACGACCAAACCGTTTTCCGGTACATGTGGTTCTTATGAAAAAGTGCGTTTATTTTTCCTATACCCTGACCCTGACATTACTTGAGATTTTATAAATTACCGTATGAGGAACACTATTAACGAACTCTACGATTCAGAGCTGGAACGGCTAATTGTCTTTGGCGCGGAGTATGACGGTGGCTTTTCCAACCATGGCCCGATGGCGCTTGAGGCATTGGCGTCGCTTGAATTACCAGACGCGTTTGGTCCTTATGTGACCGAAGTATCGAAGAAACTTGAACTCACCGAAGACGTCTATATTGGTCGGGCCGATTGGCAGTCGCAACTACAAGAAGAGCTTCCTCAGATAGTTTACAAAGCTGGGTCTCAAGCAGGTCACGGACTCCTCCGAGTTGCCCACGCCACCCGAGCGTTAGGTCGTCACGAGTCTGAGATTCGCCGACGGGAATTGACTGCGGCCCTGGGTTACTGGTCACGAGGTACTGCGCTGAAATCTCCCGAGGCACTCAGCGGTACTCTTGAACTGAGCGACCTGCTCGCCAGGCTTCCCCGTTTGGATGCGGCTCAGAGGCCAGATGGACTACTCGTTTATGGTTTACGAATGGCGATGGACGAGCCCGGTGTGTTCGACCTTGTTGCATCAACCCGCCCGGCTGAAGATCTGCCTGCCGCCTTCGACCGACTGGCATTGGCGGCATGTGCGGCGCAGGTGCGAAACACCGGCCTGAACAACTTTGCGTTACTGCACGGTGTCACGGTTTCGATGATGGCAGCCGAGCTTCTGCCTTACCTCCATGAGGCCGCCCAACGCAGACTCGAATCGGCTGTTATCGGTTTCGTAGTGGCTGCAGTGGTCGCCTTCGACGATAACTCGGCCTCGCCCGACCTGCTCAAGATCGAAGCAGGGTCAGAACTCGATATCCTTCACGAGCTAGCGCAGAAAGCGGCTGCCGGACTCAATGACCACGACATCAAATTCGCCGACGCCTGCACCCGGCTCTACAAGCGGACGGGCTCGAGCCTGCCCATCCAGGCGCTCGCGCTCAATCTCGAAGCCTGACCGACCACCACAACAGTGAAGTATTTCAAGCAGATAGATTTGATGTGTTGAAGCTGGACTTGTATCCCGACCGCTATGCGTGGGCGTTCCTGCCCGTTAGTGAGGAATCCCTACTTGATGCAGGGACAGGTTCCTGTGCCGGATCCACGAGGAATGTTCCTGAAGGAGAGGGGGGAAGTGGTCCAGTGACGGGCAAAGCAAAAGTTTTTACAATAGGATGACCGTGGCCATCCAACTCTTTGGTCACCCATCCTTTTCCAAGATAGTGGCCCGACACTTAGCTATAATATGATCATGGAATATGATAAAGATTTTTCTGTTTAATCAGCTTATGAATCCCGGAGGCTTAACAGAGAATAAATTGTAGCGTGGTAACCTGTCCTGAGGACGCTCGAAGAGCTTGCCCTGAGCTTTGCCGAAGGGAAGGCCGCAGCCGCTTGGACGGACGGAGCGTACAGATGTGTACGTGAGCAGGGCCAAGGGGCGACCTGCCTGCACGTCCGGTGTGGTCTGGTCTGTGCGGTCGCTATCTGAATAAGGTCGCTGACGATGAGTGTCGCGACTCGCATGATCCTTTTGCGCTGCTCACTCCAGGAAATATGCAGGTGACCGGCAATGGCTCCTCCTGATAGAATGCGGCTCGTGTCCATGGGCCACGTCACGATCATCTCATAGATTTTATGATTTCATTTTTGGGCATCATTCAGCGTTGGTTCGACCGCACCGTGCTCCAGCTCGGACGCGAGCTGCGAGTTTCCTATCTGCCACCGCTCATGGTCTACGTGGCGGCGGGCATTTCCGGGCTCACCGGCATCGTCGGGACATTCTTCGTTAAAGACTATCTGGGGCTGTCGGCGGAATTCCTGGCGGCACTGGGATTCTGGGCTGGCATTCCCTGGGCGTTAAAGATGCCGCTCGGCCATCTTGTCGACCTCATCTGGCGGCACAAGGCGGGACTCGTGTACGTCGGCGCCACGCTGATCGCCAGCAGTCTCCTCATCATGATCGGCTTGATCGCGCACACCGATGCCATGCGCACAATCATGCCGGTTGAGGCCTGGTTCGTACTGAGCACGTTGCTCGCGCCGGTGGGCTATGTGGTTCAGGACGTAGTGGCGGACGCGATGACCGTGGAGGCCGTTCCTCGTATTGACGAGAACGGACAACCGGTAGAGGCGGAACGGCGCCGGCTGATGCATACCACCATGCAAACCCTGGGGCGGGTCGCGATCATCGGCGGGAGCGTCGCCGTAGCGCTGCTCAACGTGGCCTTGTTCAACGGCGTGGAAGCCATGTCCGATGACATGAAAGCCGAAGTATATGTCCAGATCTATCAGCTCGCGCTGTTGATTCCAGTCGTGTCCGTGCTTGGTGTCCTGCTCGGCGGGTATCTGAAACGACGCGACAGGAAGCGGCTCGAAATCCAGGGCTACGCTGCGAGCGAAGCCAGAGACCTGATCGAGGGGCATATAGCGCCAACGCGACCGAACTGGTGGATTCTCGGGGGCAGCATTATCTTTGCGATATTCACCCTCTCTACCGGTCTCAGCGGCGTACCCTACAATCAGGAGATCATATTCTTCGGTTCACTCGCCATCATCTTATTCTTGATGTCGCGGCTGGTGAGCGCGCTGGACACCGAGGCCAGTCGCACTTTGGTGGGTACTGCGATCATCATCTTCGTGTACCGCGCCATCCCAACGCCCGGTGCGGGCTCGACCTGGTGGATGATCGACGAACTGGGTTTCGATCAACAATTTCTCTCGGTGCTGTCGCTGATCGCAAGCACCATCACGCTGTTCGGCATGTTCATGTTCAGGCGTTTCATGGCGGAGAGATCCATCGCCTATATTGTGGTGTTTCTCACCGTAGTGAGCACCTGCCTGAGCCTGCCGATCATCGGCATGTTCTATGGTCTCCACGAGTGGACCGCAGCTCACACCGGTGGTCTGGTGGACGCGCGATTTATTGCTCTGGTCGATACCGCCCTTGAGTCGCCGCTCGGTCAGGTCGCCATGATCCCGATGCTCGCCTGGATCGCAAACTCCGCCCCCGAGAACTTGAAGGCCACCTTCTTTGCGGTCATGGCGTCGTTCACCAATCTTGCTCTTTCGGCGAGTCAATTGGGAACAAAATACTTGAATCAGATTTTCAAGGTCACGCGCGAGGTGAAAGATCCCGTGACCGGCAATTTATCCGTACCGGCGGATTACAGTGAGCTTGGCACGCTGCTCATGGTTGTGACCGCAGTCGGGTTTGTACTTCCATTACTGGCCATCCTGCTGGTACGACTTTCGCGGCTGCGCAGTGTCTGACCCATGCATGTGGTTCGGGGAATAGGAATGGTAATTAACCATGAGGAGAAATTGAATGAATAACAGGTGGTAGCGCTGAACGCTTACAAAAGTCTCCGGAAATATCGGGACGATTTATATAACAATTAATTGCTGATTGACACCCATAGAATTTGAAAAATGTACGTTAGAAATGTGTCCGGTTTTACTGGGCCATAACAATCTATAACGGTTCATTGGAAGAAACATCACAGTAAGTGGTATCTCCCAAGCGCTGAGTATAATTATTAAGAATTCGTGTTCCTTCTGCAGGCTTGATACGTCCAGCATTTATCTGTCTGCGGATAAACTCCGACATACGGCGACCCAGGTCATTGGGAAAATACTGCACTTGGCTTAGCATCTCCTTAACACTAATTCCCTTCAGCAGTGTCTCGATCCAAAAACCGTTTGCTTCTTCTGCTCTTGCATAAACGTGAACCTCGTCCACACGTCCGAAAAGATTGTGAGCGTCTCCCAGTATCTCTTGATAAGCCCCGACGAGAAAAATACCCAGATAATAGGATTCATCTTGACGAAAATTATGCAAAGGCAAACAATCACTGGTGCCGGACGATGTTACATACTGACTTACTTTGCCATCCGAGTCGCAGGTTAAATCAACCAGTTGACCGCGTCGTTCAGGTTTATCCTGCAACCGATGGAGAGGCATCACGGGGAATACCTGTCCGATGGCCCAGTGGTCGATAATCGAATGAAATACGGAAAAGTCTCCCAGATACATGTCCGTAAGCTGCTTCTCCAACTCAATCTGCTCAGCTGTGACTGGAATCGACCCAATCGCCGTTAGCTTGCGCAGCACTTCACGGCAAATACTCCAGTACAAACTATCCGATTGCGCCATGTGTTCAACAGACAGATAACCCAACCGCGCCATCTGTTCGGTTTCCTGACGGATTTCTTGAGCATCGTGATAACATTCCAGCAACATACTCATTTTCTCCGCAGATTGCGCATCGCTATATACCGACGTCATTCGCAGCACCACGGCAGGTGGTTCAGCCGGAAATTCGGCCATGTACGGGCTGTCCGGCCTGTGTACACCCAAAACAGGAACCACCAGCAAGGAGTGATGCGCAGTGAGTGCGCGACCACTTTCTGACAAAAGGTGCGGCATGGGTACTTGCCGCTCGTCACAAATTTCTTTAACTGTATAAACTACAACATTGGCATATTCGCGCAATCCGTAATTAATGGATGATTCCGGGCTGTCGTAATCACCACCGTAATTCACTCCGAGTCCCCCACCGACATCCAGATATTTGATCTGCATCCCCCGCAACATCAAATCAGCATAAACCTGCATGATTTCTCTGACTGCACTTCGCAGTACCTGAATATCAGCAATTTGACTTCCCAGATGAAAATGCAGCAGCTCCAATTGCCCGGCCATCTCCCGATTTTCCAATGTCCGTATCAGTTGTACCAGTTCTGGAATAGTCAGTCCAAACTTGGAACTTGCACCGCCGGACTCAAACCATCGCCCCGATCCTTTGGTGTTCAACTTTAACCGCACACCCAGCCGCGGTTTCATCTGGCGTACCTCTGCCAAATTCATCAACTGCTCAAACTCCGAGTATTTTTCAATGATGGGCATCACTTGCTGTCCGATTTGCTGCGCATTCAGCATTAGGGTCAACATCGTACGGTCTTTTACGCCATTGCAAAGCAGCAGTGTTTCATCGGCAACCAGTGGCAGCATGGCTAATAACTCGGCTTTGGAACCGCATTCCAGTCCAATGTTAAATTCTTGACCAGCTTCCAGTACCTCTGCCACCACTTCTTGTAGCTGATTCACTTTAATAGGAAAAATACTGCGGTATGTCCCCTCATAACCACTTTCCTGAATCGCCTTCCGAAACGTTTGATTCAGGCGCCGCACGCGCGAACTTATCACATCCTGAAAACGAATCAGCAGTGGTAGAGAAGCACCTTCGGAGCGAGCCGAGTGAATTACATCTATGATATCTATGTGCAGATCCTGACCTTCTATAGGACGAACGGAAACATGCCCCATCTTGTTCACCGAAAAGAAGCCATCTGCCCATTTACTCATGGCATAAAGTACCTGTGAATCCTCACAGGACCAATCGTGTTTTGCTACTGCTTCATTGGCATTGGTCATCGATTACTCTTTCAATTTCGTTGTCTGTGACTCTCAGCGTAAAGGCATAACAATTCAACTGCTATCTGTGCAGCCGCTAGCGCAGTAATCTCAGCATGATCATATGCGGGCGCCACTTCGACAACATCCATGCCTACCAGATTGATGCCTTTTAGTTCACGAATAATACTCAGTGCCTGGAAGGATGACAGCCCACCCGGTACAGGTGTGCCAGTGCCGGGTGCAAAAGCTGGGTCCAAGCAATCGATATCAAAGGTGATATACACCGGTTTTCCACCAACTCGCGCGCGTATCTGGCTGGCTATGTCGCGACCGGTCGTTTGATGCACATCTGCTGCGGAAACAATATGGAAACCCAGTGTGTCATCATTAGTGGTGCGAATGCCAATTTGTGTGGATGATGCGGGATTTACAATTCCCTCATGTGCTGCCTGATAAAACATGGTGCCGTGATTAATACCATTGCCGGAGGAAGGCCAGGTATCAGTATGCGCATCAAAATGAATCAGGCTGATAGGGCCATGTACAGCGGCGTGTGCCCGCAGGCTTGGGTAAGCGACAAAATGATCTCCACCGAGCACCAGGGCTGCTGCTCCTGCCCCGATAATATTGGCGATATGCGCCTCGATATGAGCTACGCTCAACAAATCGTCGGTAACGGGCTCGCAATCACCACAATCAATTACACGCAACGCAGTCATCGGATCTATATTCCAAGGCCAAGGACGCTCCCATGCCAGCGATAACGATGCATTACGAATAGCGCGAGGTCCCAATCGCGCGCCGGATCGATTGGTGGTGGCGATATCCAACGGCACCCCGGTTACAACCACATCAACTCCTGTCATATCTGTCTGGTAAGGCACGCGAAAAAAACTCGCTGCACCTCCGAAACTTAGAGTATGCGACATCCCCTGTCCGGGTTTGCCACGAAACCCGTTATCCCAAGTATTCATAAATCTCCTTGCTATAGCGTATTCGCGGTACTTCCATCTTTGTTTTCGATATCATGTTTTTATTTTATGAAACTTCGGACTCCCAGCTAACCGGTTTCACCGCACCGGATTCAAGTTGCGTGAACCGGCGCTCTGCGATTTGAAACCACGCTTCATCAAGATGTTCCGCGTTGAATTCCATATTCCCGATCTTGACTGATTGTAGCAGCTCAAGGCCTGGCAAGAGAGGTCGATACTTTGAGAACGAAAACATTCGTTCTCAAAGATCATGTCGACGGCCACCTCCCGCGCCCAATTCCACCAAAAGAACCTGCACCAACCAGCTCCACGATGAACGGCACCGACCGGAAGAAGCCACTCTGTATCGGTTGGTACAAGAGCACATCGGAATTTTTTTTGCACAGGTTGAGACGGAAGCCGGCTCAGGGTTACTTGACTTTGTTAAAGACGAATTTGAGGCATTGCTTGAATGTGGCATTCCGGCTCATGGGTTCTTACGCCAGCGTTGTACAAATTGTGCCCACGCCCACGGCTTTAGCCTGCATGCTTGGGTGCGTTGCGCCATGAATCAGCGCAAGGAGCTGGAACACCTGTGTCGTTGCATCGCGCGACCGCAATTGACAATGAGCGTCTGGCGCTTCAAAAATGCCTTATTGGATGGCACCACACATATCGTCATGTCGTCGCTGGAATTCATGCAGCGACTTAGTTCCCAGGCCAAGGCTCAACACCATTCGTTTCCATGGCGTGCTCGCGCCCAACGCGAAGCTTCGTTCTGAGATTATTCTCGGCGGCAGGAAAAACAAAAGTAGTCCATCCTAGCTTGTCCTCCCGAGCGCCGCCTGGAGCACCTGCGCAAATTTTTGATTTATTCGAGCCAACCTGATCCCGCGCTTGCTCCTATCAGTTCTCTTCATCACTGGGCTGATCTTTACCCTTGGGTGTCTTTCACGCAAATAGCGAAAAAGAGCGTCAAACCAACACTTTTTGCTGCCGACCAAAAACAAATTTAAGAATTTCGGGTAACTTCCCGGTCAGTTTGACGACCAAACCGTTTCCCGGTACATTTGGTTCTTATGAAAAAGGCGTTTATTTTTTCTAGAACCGCAAGAGACGGCAAAGACATTCATTGATGAGCCATCGAAAATTGAAACTGCTGATGCTCACCCGAGTAGTCGATTCAGACGATCAGCGATTTTTATGGTGGGGAAAACAGTCCATACGAATGAGGTGGCTTAATGGCTTTTCCAACAACACGAATGTCGGGTTATATTGATCTCAACGCTCGGATCTCCCTCGCCTTAAGCCGGTGCCAGGAACAACCTTGGCCTAAGCTTTGCTGGCGGTTGCTAAAAACGATCATGGGAATGGCAAACCTACGGGATGGCGGTCTAATTCTGATCGGAGTCGGCGAGAAAGGAACGACTTGGGAGCTTACCGGGATTGACCCCGCACATCTCACCACCTTCGACTACGACAACATTATTGATCAACTCAGTAAATATGCCTCGCCGCAAATCAACATGGACATCGTGCTTCACGACCACGACGACGGAAAACGCTACTTAACGTTCCATGTTCACCAATTCAATGACTCGCCAGTGGTCTGCCGCAAAAATTCCCCTAACGATCTGAAGCCAAAGGACCAATTTTCTGCCGGAGATGTGTATGTACGCCCAACAATAGGCAAACCGCAAACTGTGAGAGTAACAGACGCAGCAAGACTTCACGATCTTCTTGAATTGGCTTCGGAGTTTCGGGCAAGAAGAATGCTTGAAGTTGGGAAACGAGTCGGATTGGTGCCAGCGGAATCTTCTAAAACGAAATACGAAGCGGAACTCGCCACCGTAGAAGGCGACCCGGTTCCCATAAAAACCTATCCTTTTTGGCGTGTCCAATATCACCCAGAATTCTACGACTCTGATTTGATACCCACCCTGTCTGATTGCTTCCGACTAGTTGAAAAATCAAGGGTGCAGTTTCGAGGATGGGATTTCCCTCATCTAGCAAGGTCATCGGATTCAAGCCACGGAGTAGTCCGTGGTTCACAATCGATTGGTTCTTGGGCGAACTTCATGGGCAGCATGGAATATTGGTATCTATTTCAGAGTGGCCAGTTCGTTCACTTCTCCGCCTTACGTGAGGCGACGGAGACCGAGTGGCGAGACAAGTTGCAACAAGCCACAAAGAGTCATCTCGGAAGACTAGGTAGTGTTGATTGGGATACGGTCCCTGGTTACATCTCCTTGGTAAACTTGATCTACACAGTTACGGAATACTTTGAGTTTGCTGCACGCATATGCCAGGCAGGCGTGTACAAGGGAAATCTCGACATTGATATCGGACTGACTGGCGTAAAGGGGTATATGCTCACAACTGATTGGGATCGCATGTGGAGCCAAAATTGTGTCGCAAGCGAGGACAATTTATCCAAGACATGGAAAGTATCTAGTGAAAGCCTGGTTTCTGAGAGTTTGGAGCACTCTTTGAAAGCTATTGTTTGGCTCGTCGAATGTCTGGGATGGCTATCACCGAATGAAGAATCCATTCGAAGCGACCAGAAAAAGCTCATTTCGGGAAGGCTCTAATTATATCTGATCCCACTATTCGTGAACCCGATCAAATCCGCCAAGACGCTGCACGCAAGTTGCTGGCAGCCCAGGTCAGCGAACACTTCCAAGCTATCTTGGGATATTTGCTGGATGAAGACTGGACCACGCCACGATTAATCGAAATGGTCACCACACCAGATTGACAAATGCTTGGTCGATGCGACGGCAGCCCGTCGTTCAAAGCATTCCTGGGTGCCTCCGAAGATTTCATCAAGAACATTCACGGCGTTGCTGCTGCAGTATTCAGCGCAGGATCGGTTCGGGTATGCCCATTCGAGCCAACCTGATCCCGTGCTCGCTCCTATCAGTTCTCTTCATCCCCGGGCTGACCTATACCCCTTAACGTCTTTCGCCCGAAGCACTAAAACGCGGCACATTCTTTAATTTTTTTGTGGAAACTGAACCAGAATATCGGCATTGTTCGATCGATTAGCACCGTGTTTGACATCCTTGGAAGTTTTTATTACCTTCAGAGTTCATGGAAAAGGTGGTTTATTTTTTCCTCGACCCAAATGCTAAGTGTGAAAGAGCAGTGAGAGTTGTTGAATTGGATAATCCGGAAATAGAGATGGTCGGGGAGCATTGATGGCAGATGCCAGGTTATTGAATTTAAGCCTATGAGACGTTCTTGCTTATGTCGTATCCGGAGCTATTGAATTATGAGCAATCAAGTGGTCACAGATGTTCACGTGAAATAAAAATCGATCAAACAATCATTGAAAACCTATTCGCCGAGATGTTTGATTACTTTGAAACGTTTCCGGCATACCAAATTTTCACATCAACGCGAAGAGACGTAATTGGCATGTGGAAGGAATAAATAGTGGAAATTTACAAAGAAAGCGGGCTATCTAAAAAAATTGACAGTCTGTCGTTAATGGGCACACTCAATGGAAAATTTTATTTTAGGGGAGGGGCATTATGAGTCAGACAAAAGGTAGTTCAAACTCGAAGGTCGAGGAATTTCTTAAGGGTACAAAACGGATGTTTATTAACGGGAAATTTGTCAAAAGCCAATCGGGAAAAACGTTTGAAACGTATAACCCTGCAACGGGAGAAGTCTTGGCAACGGTATTTGAAGGAGGACCAGAAGATGTTGATATTGCCGTCAAAGCGGCTCGTGAGGCTTTTGATAACGGTCCATGGCTAAAAATGAGTGCGGCTGAACGAGGCAGAGTGATGTATAAACTCGCGGATCTGATGGAAGAGCATGCAGAAGAATTAGCACTACTTGAAACATTAGATAATGGAAAGCCCATCCGTGAGTCTAGAAATATGGATGTGCCACTTTCGGTCGAACATATGCGGTATTACGCTGGTTGGCCTACAAAAATTGTCGGCCAAACGATTCCAGTCAGTGGTCCATATTTCAATTATTCACGTCATGAACCATTGGGAGTCGTAGGGCAAATTGTTCCATGGAATTTACCACTGCTTATGGCGATGTATAAAATGGGAGCGGCATTTGCCATGGGATGCACGATGGTTCTTAAGCCTTCAGAACTCACACCCCTATCAACTCTATACCTGGCAGAATTAACGGACAAAGCCGGGTTTCCTCCGGGTGTATTTAATGTCGTTCCTGGTTTTGGTGGGCCGGTTGGAGCACAGTTAGTCGAACATCCGCTTGTTGATAAAATTGGATTTACGGGTTCGACACAGACCGGAATAGTGATTATGCAAAATGCCGCAAAAACGTTAAAAAATATTACATTAGAGCTTGGTGGCAAATCCCCGAATATCATCATGCCAGATGCTGATTTATCCAAGGCCATCCCAGGCGCATTGAATGGAGTCATGGCGAATCAAGGTCAAAACTGTACAGCAGGTTCCCGCGTCTTCGTTCATAAGAAACATTACGATAAAGTTGTGGCAGAAATGATTGATTATGCCAAAAAAATTAAACAAGGACCCGGAATCAATGCGGATACTGAAATAGGACCTCTCATATCAACTGCTCAGCAAGAAAAGGTATTAGGGTATATTGAAAAAGGGGTAAGTGAAGGGGCAGAGCTGGTGGCTGGTGGGAAAAGGCCTCAGGAGGAAGGATACTTTGTCAAGCCAACCGTGTTTGCCAATGTACGAGACGAAATGGTTATTGCTCAGGAAGAGATCTTTGGACCCGTGCTTGCGGCAATTCCGTTTGATAACTTGGATGACGTAATTAAACGGGCGAACGATACGCCATATGGCCTGGCCGCCGGATTGTGGACACAGGATGTGAAACATGCACATTATATTGCCGCAAGACTCCGTGCTGGCACCGTGTGGGTGAACTGCTATAACGTCTTTGATGTTGCGACACCATTTGGTGGTTTTAAGCAGTCCGGGATTGGACGCGAATTAGGTTCATATGCCCTGGATACTTATACTGCAGTGAAGAGTGTGTGGATTGCGATGGATTAAGGCCGATTGAGTTGGACAAATTTCAGCGTAATCGTTTGTAATTCAAGGAGATGGGGAGTTAAATCCCTGGTTCATTTCAATCGTTTGGGAAATAATCACCTGTCTAGACTTTCCTTTCCCATAAGGCATTCCTTGTATGAATTACGTTGTCCTCCTAGAGCACCTGCACAAATCCACGATCTTTTCGAGCCAACCTGACCCTGTGCTCGCTCCTTTCAATCCTCTTCGTCAGGGGGGTGACCTCTGCCCCTGGGCGTTTTTCGCCTGAAGCGCCAAAATGCAGCAAAATTTTTAACTTTTTGTGCTAACTGAACCGGAATATAGTCATTTTTCGATAGATTATCATCGTGTTTGACAGTTGAGCCAGCTTTCAGTACATTAGAAACCCATGGAAAAGGTGGTTTATTTTTCCTATACCCGCCCCATCGCGAATCTGCGGAACACCTCAATCAGCCGCATCCAGCGCCTGAGCTATATCCTCAATGATGTCATCAATGTGCTCGATGCCTACGGATATTCTGATCAGGCCTTCTGAAACTCCCGCCTCTTCCAACTCTTCCGGGCTCAACTGCCGATGTGTGGTGGATGCGGGATGGCAAGCGAGTGACTTCGCATCGCCGATATTGACAAGGCGTAAAATCATCTTCAGGGCGTCGATAAACTGCGCCCCGGCAGCAGTACCGCCCCTGATTCCGAAGCTCAGCAAACCTGAGGATTTTCCCTTGCTTAACCGGTTACACAGGTCATGATACCGGCTGCTCGGCAATGCCGCGTAGTTGACCCACTCCACTTTTGGATGTTGCTCCAGAAATTGAGCGACCTTCAATGCGTTTTCGCAGTGCCTATCCATCCTCAGACCCAGTGTTTCCAAGCCTTGCAGCAGCAAAAAAGCGCTGTGCGGCGACAGAGCTGCACCAGTATTGCGTAGCGGCACAACCCGGCAACGACCGATGTACGCTGCGTTTTCGAAAGCCTCGGTGTACACGACCCCATGATAAGACGGGTCGGGCTCATTCAGAAGCCGAAAACGTGCTTTGTGCTTCACCCAGTCAAACTTCCCTGAATCGACTATCGCTCCACCCACAGTCGTGCCATGGCCACCGATGTATTTTGTGAGCGAGTGTACAACGATATCACCGCCAAACTTGAACGGCTGGCAGAGGTATGGAGTAGAAACGGTACTGTCCACAATGAGTGGCAAACCATGTTTATGCGCGATATTCGCCAATTTTTCAATATCGACGACATTACCGGCGGGATTGCCGATTGATTCGCAAAAAATCGCCTTGGTATTGTCATCTATCCGTTTCTCCACCGCGCCGTAGTCATCGTGCGAAGCCATGCGCACATCAATGCCTTGCCGAGGAAACGTATGGGCAAACAGATTGTAAGTGCCACCATAAAGCTGGGTAGTGCTGATGATATTATCCCCAGCGCTGGTAATGCACTGGATGGCATAAGTGATCGCAGCCATGCCCGAAGCCACGGCCAGTGCGCCGACCCCGCCCTCCATCTCAGCGATGCGCTTCTCCAGCACGGCGGTAGTGGGATTCATGATGCGTGTATAAATATTCCCCGCTACCTTCAGATCGAACAGGTCGGCGCCGTGCTGGGTATTGTCGAAAGTGTAGGAGGTTGTCTGATATATGGGGACCGCCGCTGCCTTCGTCGTCGCTTCTGATTCATACCCATAATGCAATGCCAGCGATTCTAACTTCATATTGGTCCTCTTTTTATCTGGATACGCGATACGCTGCCATATGGCTAAGCGACTTGACTATGAGTCGGGATTCTACCAAATCTGTCGGATGTCATCATCCTGCGGGAAGAAAAGCCGGAAGAGACACACACGACACCCGGCACGCTGACTTCGCGCTTCTCTACTGCCATTTCGGGCGGCACGCGCGGTGAGTTCTATTGCTGGCGTGACAAAGATAGTGGTCAGTGATCTTGCGAAAAGGCATTTTTTTCGAAGACGGGCGTGAAACGTTTCGGGACAAAATAATATTCGATTATATAGGCGGCAGTTGTATATAGGCGGCAGTTGTAACTGAGCAATCAGGCCCCGCTCCGCCAGTTCCACGGGCAACGCCTTTTTCCGTCACCGATTCGGCAGACTCTACAGCCTTGGCTGTGAATTGAGCTCATCCGAAGGGACGAGTGCTTATCGCGAGATTGAAGTTACATCTTTTTCATACGCATGTCCGTGACGTTGGCTGGGTTACATTGACCGAGGCGGCTCAATCGCCCTTTCAAAATGTTGACGAGCGGCAACCGTTTCAACGAATTGCGGCAGGATATCGTCAAGGTTCCCGCCCTGGATGTAAAGAATTCCAGGATCGGGTTCGCCAGATGGGAGTGTCAATTTTACACCCGCGCTTTCGATCATGCTCTTGCCAGTTCCCCGTACTAGGATGGGCTTGCAGTGGCGATACTGCTCGTGGATAAATTGGACCGCGTCCGCTGAATGAGACGAGACCGTACCATGGCGAAAATCGGGCACTACAAGGGCATCAAAAAGAACGGCCGGCATTGTTTCAAAGGTGGTGTCAACTTCGATCGCATTGCTACCGCTGGCCTGTACGACACCAAGGCGGGTTCCAACAAACCGCGACACGGCCTACTCGCTCGAGAGACTGACATTCAGCGCCACCACGGGCTTCCCATCTACCCAATCCGCGACCAGAATTGCGATTCTGCGTGTGCGGATGCTTCTCTCGCCCGGCTGGGAAAAAAGCGAAAGTGCAGGCGATAATGTTACCTCCGGCACTGGCGGATTTTGTAGGTGCTCGTGAAAAGAGGGGACGCTACCCTATATTATTCTTTCTCGCCGATTTCCTCGCTGTGTGATGTGATGCGGTATCCCGGAAAATACAGCTCTGCTTGGTCTTGGCATTCATGGATTGTAACTAAATCCAATAAGATAGGGCAGCGCCCCCTTTTTTGAAAATCACCTCAATCGGGAATCGCATTCCTTTCACAACCAGCATGTAGCCTCACCATTTTTTCTATGTCGACAGTCTACACGAAGGTATCGATGATTTCGCTTAATGCGACAGAGCCGTTTTTCCTGCCAATGGGCAGCTTACAGATCAGGCTATAGCGCTGCTTCAACATGCGCCAAATCAAGAAGCAGCGTTGGCAGCGATAGTTCGCGGTGTGCGACACATAAACTGGTCTAGCAATCACTCCGAGATTCTCAACGCACGCAAGCAAGGTCTTGAGGGGCTACAGAATGCTGAGTTCATGTCAGCATCTGCCGCTCTTGAGGACCACATCCGACAGCTTGAGAAGGACATTTTCCTTGAGCGTGAACGGGAAAAAAATCGCGATGAAAAAAGCGAACAACGTTTCGAGTGAGCGATAATTTCTATGGGCACCCGTTCGGGCCAGGCTGTCGTGAACCGGGCCTGCCTGTAGCAGTTCCGGCCATTCGGCTTCCATCCCTTGCACTTCTATTTGAAATGGTTTGGGTGGAAGCTAGGGTAGAGAGCTATTCGCACTCGGGTCGAGTCATCATCGTTCAACGCTGCCCTTGGTGCTGTCATAGAATTGTAACAAAAGCTTAATAAGACGGTCATCTTTTTTCCCTATTCTTGCCCCAGTTTTACAAAAAAACATCACAACTGGGAGCATAGTTTTGAAATTTTCGAAACTTATTTTGGCAGCCGCAGCTGTCTTGGGAACAAGCACATCATCCAAAGCTTTTGCGCTTGACCTTTATATGGACACCAAAACCAAGCAGATATACGGAGAGCCCGGGTCTGACCGGCAACCTATAGGTAATTTTGAGAGAGCTGAACGTGCTCCATCGAACAATGCAACGCCAGCGCCGAAGACGGAAAGAACCGGCCAGTCAACGTCCGGCGACAGAGGCGCGAGATTAAAAGAAATGGCGGAACGTGCTCAGCTCGTCGGCAAGATTGAGTCCATTGAAGAACGTGTCAAAGAAAGAGAAAAGCAACTCACTTTGGATAAAAACGGCTTGCAATTCGAAACTGCAGACAAGAATTTCAGGTTCAAGATCGGTGGCCGGATTCACACGGATTACACCCATAGCGGTAATGATAATTTCTTCTTTAGTGACGGCTCTCCAATTCAAGCTAATGATGGCACAGAGCTGCGCAGAGGGCGCCTGGAGTTTTCAGGTACTTTCTTTAAGGATTGGGATTTTAAGAGCCAGATCGACTTTGCTGATAACAGCGTCGGCGTTAAAGACATGTTTATCTCATATAGAGAGGGCTTCGCGAAGGTCAACGTAGGCCACCAGAAGCAGGCTTTTAGTCGTGAATTACAAGAAAGCTCCAACGATCTCATGTTTATGGAAAGATCGTTAATGAATGTGCTTAACGCACCGCTCGTCGATCGCGCTATTGGTCTAAATGTGTCAAAAAGCGATAAAAACTGGACTGGACAGGTTGGACTTTATGGTGAGTCAATCGACTCTAATAACAACAGCATGGATGAAAGCTGGGGAACCAATTCGCGTGTCACTTTTGCACCCATTAACGAAAAGGCCAGAATTGTCCATTTAGGTGTGGCGGGAAACTATCGCAAACCGAGTGGCAGCGGCCAACTATTCGGTCCCTCTAATGGCATGAGGTTCAGGCATGAAACGTCGCATATAACTAACCTGTTTCCGACTGATTCGGGCACCATAGGAAATATCGAGGACATCAAGATGCTTGGCCTGGAGGCCAGCGGCGTATATGGTCCGTTCAGCGCGGGAGGCGAGTATACCCATAGTTGGATTGGCCGTAGAAACGGTCTGGATTCACTGAGCTTCCAGGGCTGGTACGGAGAAGCTGCATGGACGCTCACAGGAGAATCGCGTAAATACAAAGAAGGAAAGTTTCACAGAGTGGAGCCAACCCAAAACTTCAGCTTTTCCAAGGGGGGATGGGGTGCATGGGAGCTGGCAGCACGTGTCGCCGGAGTAGATATGAACTATGGCGCCTTCAGGGGAGGTAAGATGAAAAACTTTACCGTTGCCCTGAACTGGTATGTGAACAACAACGTTCGCTTCATGTTTAACTATGACAAAATCCTGGAAATCAAGGATTCGCCGCTAGTCACGGCAAGTGGTGGAAAGCCGGATGGCCTGCATACTTTCATGTTCCGTAGTCAGATAGCCTTCTAATTCTGGTTCTGTCGCATTAAGCGCAAAAACGCATATTTCGGATGAGCTGACATGCCATTTCTTTAAGCCAGGCGGATTTATTCTGCCAACACATAAAATTGCTCAGCAAAAGACATTTTGTCCGCTCCCTCCATCATCATCTGACCTTTGCGAATCATGTGCATTAGCTCGATGCCAGCCAAGATGTTTTTAGCTGATTGAAAAGATTTGAATCCGAGCATTGGTTTCGTCACTCGCTTCACTGCTCGATGATCTTGTTCCATGATACTGCTAAGGTATTTGACCTGTCTGACGACAATGGAAGTGTCATTATCCTTGTTGATCTTATCAATAGCTGCTTTATCACGCTTGGCTGTCAATAGAAAATCAATTGTGTTTCTCTCTTTGTCGATAGCACGATAAAGGTATTTCCAGGCACCTTTGACTTGATATAAGTCTCGTCCTCCATGCGTCAGCTTTTACCAATCGAGCGTTTATACTTTCTTCTGAAAATATTTTCCAATAACGATAGAAACCGGATCGCCCAACGGCTCACTGTAGAATAGTCAAGTGCAACACCACGCTCCTCAAGGCGCTTGGATTCAGAACTTCGTTTGAGGTATTCTTCGGGAAGACGGTGCGCTACACCAAACCATCGTTAGGCGTTGCACTTCGAAATTGAATCCGCGGTACATTAGAAACTCATGGAAAAGGTGGTTCATTTTCCTTATACTCCGTTATGAATAATACAAGACAAGTTCCCACCTTGTCGTTTTGCAAGAGGAATATGCATGCGTCACTTTCAAATCGGTCGAGCGTACCGTACACAGTCGCTTATACTAGGCTTAGCCGTCGTATTGGCGCTGGTGCTGTTGGGTTGTAGCGGCGAGCAGGCGGGTGACGGGCAGGCGCTACCTCCGCCGGAAGTCAGCATCGCCCAAGTGCTCTCGAGATCGGTACAACAGTGGGACGAATACACTGGCCGTGTCAGCGCAATCGATACTATTGAACTGCGAGCCCGCGTGAGCGGCTATGTGCAGCGCTTTGCGTACCAGGAAGGCCAGGAGGTGAAGCAGGGCGATTTGCTTTTCCTTATCGATCAGCGTCCCTATCGGATGGCACTGGACAATGCGCAGGCACAGCTTGATCGAGCCCGCGAGGCAAAACGGCTCGCGAGCATGCGGGACAAGAGCGCCCGGCTGCTGATTGAAGCAGAAGCGATCTCACAGGAAGAGCTGGACATGCGCAGTACCACGCTCACGCAGAGCGCCGCAGATATTGATGCTGCAAAGGCAGTGGTAGCCAACGCGAAGCTCCAATTGGAATTTACTGAAGTACGCGCGCCAATTGCCGGAAAAACGAGTCGTGCCCGAATAACCGCTGGCAATCTGGCCGTTGCCGACCAGACCATTCTGACCACGATAGTGTCGCAGGATCCGATGTATGTATACTTTGACGTCGACGAGAGTAGCTACTTGCGCTACGGCGAACAGGAACGCGATAGCGGAGGCGAGCCGGCAGGCACCTCCGTACGTGTTGGCCTGGCCAATGAGGAAGGCTATCCCCACACAGGCACGATCAACTTCTTCGACAACCAGGTTAATGCCGACGTTGGGACCATACGCGTTCGCGCCGTACTTCCCAATGCCGATCGTATTTTTACCCCCGGCTTGTTCGTACGCGTGCAATTCACTAGCGATAGGAAGGAAAATGTACTGCTAATCGATGACAAGGCTGTGATGACAGATCAGGACCGCAAGTACGTCTACGTGGTGGGCAAGGATAATAAAATTCAACGCAAGGATATCGTACCCGGCCGCATGGCGGAGGGATTGCGCGTAATACAGTCCGGCCTTGCGCCTGACGACAAGGTTGTAGTCGCTGGCCAGCAGAAAATCTATCCCGGTGTGCTGGTCAAACCTAATGAAACCCCGATGGCAAAACTGTAAAGTACGGTGAGGTAGCCTTCGTGGATTTCTCCAGATTCTTTATCGACCGACCGATCTTCGCCGCAGTGCTGTCGATCGTGATTTTTGCCGCCGGCTTGATTGCGATTCCCTTGCTGCCGAGTGGTGAATATCCTGAAGTTGTCCCGCCGTCCGTTCTAGTACGTGCCAACTACCCGGGCGCCAACCCGAAAGAGATTGCTGAATCGGTAGCTGTGCCGCTAGAAGAAGCCATTAATGGCGTTGAAGGCATCATGTACCTGAAGTCTGTCGCCAGTTCTGACGGCACCCTGCAGATAGTGATTACCTTCACACCTGGCGTGGATCCGGATATCGCTGCAGTGCGCGTACTGAACCGGGTGAGCCAGGCGCTACCGCGTCTGCCGGAGGCGGTTCGGCAATATGGCGTGACCACACAAAAGCAATCCCCGACGCCGTTGATGTACATGAACCTGACTTCGACGGATGGGCGCTACGACTCGCTCTACTTGCGCAACTACCTGGTACTGCATGTCAAGGATGAATTATCCCGCCTGAACGGTATCGGCGATGTGCAGCTGTTCGGCTCGGGCGATTACGCCATGCGCATTTGGCTCGATCCGGATAAAGTTGCCTCGCGTGGCCTGACCGGCAACGACGTGCTTAAGGCACTGCGCGAACAGAGTGTGCAAGTGTCGGCTGGCCAGCTCGGTGCCGAACCTTCGCCAAACAAACCGGATTTCCTGGTTTCCATCAATGTGCGCGGCCGGCTGAGCACGGAAGCCGAATTCGGGGATATCATTCTGAAGAGCGGCCCGAATGGGGAAATGGTGCGCCTGTCAAACGTAGCGCGCGTGGAACTCGGTTCCGGCAATTATACGGTGCGTGCGTATAGCGATAATATGCCTACCGCCGCGACAGGCATCTTCCTTTCGCCAGGCGCCAACGCCCTGGCAGTAGCGGACTCGGTGTACGCGAAGATGGAAGAGTTATCCACGCGCTTCCCGCCAGGTGTCGCCTACGATCCGGTATGGGACCCAACAGTTTTTGTGCGCGATTCGATTCGCGCCGTGCAGATTACGCTGCTGGAAGCAATTTTACTTGTTGTGATTGTCGTGATTCTTTTCCTGCAAACCTGGCGTGCTTCGATCATTCCCCTGATTGCAGTACCTGTGTCGATAGTGGGCACCTTTGCCGTGTTATACGTACTCGGTTTTTCGATCAATACCTTGACCTTGTTTGGTCTTGTGCTCGCGATTGGCATCGTCGTCGACGATGCGATTGTCGTCGTCGAGAACGTCGAGCGCAATATCGAAGAAGGGCTGACACCGCTGGCTGCCGCGCACCAGGCGATGAGGGAAGTATCGGGTCCCATCATAGCCATTGCGCTGGTGCTGTGTGCGGTATTCGTGCCGATGGCATTCCTGACGGGTGTAACCGGCCAATTTTACAAGCAGTTCGCCGTGACAATTGCGGTTTCCACGGTGATTTCGGCCATCAATTCATTAACCCTGTCGCCGGCCTTGGCGGCCTTGCTGCTTAAAAGCCACGATGCGCCCAAAGATGCGCTATCGCGCGTGATGGAGAGTTTGCTTGGCTGGGTATTCCGTCCCTTCAACAGCTTCTTCCGGCATAGCGCCGATCGCTATCATCGTAACGTCGGGTTCGCCTTGAAAAGACGCGGACTCGTGTTTGGCATTTACCTCATGCTGCTGGCCTGCACTGTAATGCTGTTTCGCACGGTGCCGGATGGTTTTATCCCGACACAGGATAAACTCTACCTCTTCACTGGCGCCAAGCTGCCCGAGGGCGCCTCGCTCGCTCGCACGGACGAGGTCGTGCACAAGATGGTCGATATCGCACTTGGCACCGACGGTGTGGACAAAGTTGCACCCTACGCGGGCCTCAACGCCTTGCAGCTTACCAACACACCTAATTTCAGCGTGGCCTATGTCATCCTCAAGCCGTTCGATCAGCGCAGCCGTAGCGCCAAAGCTATCGTCGCCGAGCTCAATGAAAAACTTTCTTCTATTGAGGAGGGTGTCACCTTCGCGTTAATGCCACCGCCGATCCAGGGGCTGGGCAATGGTTCCGGTTACTCGCTGTACGTGGAGGATCGCGCCGGTCTTGGTTATGGCGCACTGCAGGATGCGACTCTCAAGTTCCAGAGCGCGATCGCGCAGACGCCGGGGTTTACTTATCCGATCAGCGCTTATCAGGCAAATATCCCTCAGCTTGAAATCAAGGTTGATCGTACCAAAGCCAAAGCGCAGAGCGTACCACTGAGCGAACTGTTCGATACGCTACAAATCTACCTGGGCTCAGCCTATGTGAATGACTTCAATCTGTTCGGCCGCGTCTATCGCGTTTTTGTCCAGGCGGAAGCAGCGAAACGTCAACGCATTGAAGATATAGAGAAATTGCGCGTACGCAATGATAATGGCGACATGATACCCATGAGCGCGATGACGACAATCACGCCGACCTATGGTCCCGATCCGGTGTTACGTTACAACGGTTATCCCGCTGCTGATCTCATTGGCGATTCGGATCCACGTCAGTTATCCTCGGGAGAGGCGATCATCAAACTCAAAGAAAAAGCCAGCGAAATACTGCCGGACGGCATGATGCTCGAATGGACGGACCTGAGCTATCAACAAGTGACACAAAGCAACGCAAAGCTGATTGTATTTCCGCTTGCCGTCCTGCTCGCCTTCCTCGTGCTCGCCGCACTCTACGAAAGCTGGACGTTGCCGCTTGCCGTCATCCTGATAGTGCCGGTATGTATGTGTGCCGCCTTGCTCGGCGTATGGCTGACCGGTGGCGACAACAATATATTCGTGCAGGTGGGGCTGGTCGTGCTGATGGGCCTGGCCTGCAAGAATGCGATCCTGATTGTCGAATTCGCGCGTGAACTGGAATTCCAGGGCAGGGGGATCGTTGAAGCGGCGCTGGAAGCTTGTCGCCTCCGCTTGCGACCGATCATCATGACATCCATTGCCTTTCTTGCTGGCTCCGTACCGCTGGTGCTCTCAACTGGTGCTGGCGCGGAGGTGCGCTCAGTCACGGGGATTACCGTGTTCGCAGGCATGATCGGCGTAACTCTGTTCGGACTGTTCCTTACACCAGTGTTCTATGTCGCCCTACGCAAATTGTCGGGACGTGCGCTTATCAAACACGACCCGAAAGCGCATGGTGTTTCGGAGAATACTCAAGGCTAGCCTGAATTCCTCAAAATAAAAGATGTGCTGTTGACCCGCTCCCAATAGAATTCTTTACTGACGACATCCGTAATCCGAATACCCGTAACATGGACGCTTGGGTGTGGGGGGCTCCGCAACCTGGTGCGAAACTAACGGACTGACCGAACCTTGCGACATCGAACCGGCTCATGCTGCACAACTCCACTAGAGCAGTGCTTATAGACGCCCTTCGTGCGGTGATCCGCATGGGTGGGCGGTACCCGAGACTGGCTCCATCGCATCACAAGCCGAACAATCAGCGAGCACCCAACACCCGCGAGTGCCGCTTGGAGCACCTGCACAAATCTTTGATCCGTTCGAGCTAACCTGATCCCGTGCTCGCTCCTATGAGTTCTCTCCATTACTGGACTGACCTTTACTCTCGGGTATCTTTCACGCAAATAGCGAAAAAAGTCTCAAATCAACACTTTTTGCTGCTGATCAAAAACAAATTTAAGAATTTCGGGTGACTTACTGGTCAAGTTGACGACCAAACCGTTTCCCGGTACATTGGGTTCTTATGAAAAGAAAAAGGGCGTTTATTTTTCCTATACACGAATGTATTCGGAATTCGAGTGCATTCGTGTTCTGCTAGCCATCATAAAATAGAATAGCGATATGAAAAAGGGAAAAGAAGAATATCAGGACAGCCTCCAAACCAAAAAGGGAAAATTGAGCATTGTAAGTCTTGAGAAAGTGGCCAACGCTTTTCCACAAGTCAAAAAACTCCCTTTTTCGATTCGCATTTTATTGGAAAATGCGCTCCGTAATTTCGATGGTTTCCTAGTGAATGAGGAGCATCTTGATACCTTAATTAATTGGAACCCAAAGGGGAGTGACAAATCTATCCCCTACAAACCGAGCAGAGTGTTGATGCAGGACTTTACTGGCGTGCCCGCCGTGGTGGACATTGCAAGCATTCGTTCAGAAGCAATCAAGAAGGGAAAAGACGGTTCTAAAATTAATCCCAAGGTGCCGGTCGATTTGATTATTGACCACTCCGTTCAAGTTGATTATTTTGGGACGGACTACGCCTATAAGAAGAATGTCGAATACGAATACAAGCGCAATAGCGAGCGCTACGAATTTTTGAAATGGGCGCAAAATGCCTTTGAAGATTTTACGGTGGTTCCTCCTGGCATGGGGATTTGCCATCAGGTGAACCTGGAGTACTTGGCGAAAGGCGTTGTCGAAAAGGATAATTGGGCATTTCCCGATACTTTGGTCGGTTTGGATTCGCATACCCCGATGGTCAATGGCATTGGTGTGCTGGGCTGGGGAGTTGGCGGGATCGAGGCTGAGGCCGCACTGCTGGGGCAACCCATTTATTTTTCTTGCCCGAAAGTCATTGGTCTGAAATTGACGGGCAAACTTCCGGAAGGCATTACTGCCACGGATATGGTCCTGGAAATTACCAAACAACTACGCGCATACGGTGTCGTAAATGACTTCGTAGAAGTATTTGGTGATGGCCTCGACCATTTATCTGTGCCCGACCGTGCGACGATTGCCAATATGTCTCCCGAGTTTGGTTGTACGGTTACTTATTTCCCGATTGATGATCAGACGATCCGGTATATGGAAAAAACCAACCGGACAAAAGCGCAATTGGACCTGGTCGAAGAATACTGCAAGCAGAATATGCTATGGCGAGAAAACGAGGAAGCGATCGAATATTCCGATGTCATCTCGGTAGACCTGTCCAAACTGGAGCCTTCAGTTGCAGGCCCGAAACGACCACAGGATAAAATCCTGGTAAAAGACCTGAAAGGACAATTTGGTAACTTAATGGACAAAGTCCACGGGAGGACTTATGTGTCCGTGGAAGACCGGGAAGACTGGTATGCAGAGGGCGGTTCGGGGACAGCCCGGACTGAAAACCTGAAATCTGAAAGCAAGCGGAAGGATGTCGAGGTGACGGTAGAAGACCATAACATGAAGTCTGTCCGTGTGCGAAAAGGCAACCAGGAATATGTACTAAGTGATGGTTCGATTGTGATGGCGGCGATTACCTCCTGCACCAACACTTCCAATCCTTCGGTGATGTTGGGGGCGGGCCTGGTGGCACGCAAAGCGGTTGCCCGAGGAATTGATGTCAAGCCTTGGGTCAAAACCTCAATGGCGCCTGGTTCCAAAGTGGTCACCAACTATCTGGAGCGAGCGGGCTTGCTAAAAGATTTGGAAGCATTGCGATTCCACGTGGTCGGTTATGGGTGTACAACCTGTATTGGCAACTCTGGCCCCTTGCCACCGCATATCGAAGAAGCGGTTGACAACAGCAATTTGGTGGTGTCAGCAGTATTGAGTGGCAACCGCAATTTTGAAGCGCGGATTCATCCTAAGATACAGATGAACTTTTTGGCATCGCCGATGCTCGTCGTCGCTTATGCCATTGCAGGGCGGGTAGACATCAATTTGCTGGAAGACCCGCTCACCAAAGATGCCAATGGCCTCGAAGTATATTTGAAAGACATCTGGCCCACACAAGATGAAATTCAGCAAGTCATTGAATCATCGACCACCAAAGATGATTACGCAAAAGAATATGGTGTAATTTTTGACGGGGATGCGCAATGGCAAAATTTGCCGGCACCGACGGGCCTGGACTATCAATGGAGGGGCGATTCCACCTATATCAAGGAAATCCCATTTTTCAAAAACATTAGCACCGAACCCCAGCCGCTCGTCAATATTGAAAATGCGCGGGTTTTGGTAAAGTTGGGTGATTCTGTCACGACCGACCATATCTCTCCTGCTGGTTCTTTCTCTGAAGATAGTCCGGCTGGTCAGTATCTGATATCAGAAGGGATTGAACGGAATATGTTCAACTCTTATGGTTCACGGCGTGGCAATCACGAAGTGATGATGCGTGGCACTTTCGCCAACGTGTTTATCCAAAATGAAATTGTTTCAAGGCAAGGCGGTTATACCAATTATTTTCCCGACAATACAGAGATGACGGTTTTTGATGCCGCCATGAAGTATGTTGAAAATAAGATACCGCTGGTGGTGCTTGCCGGCTCAGACTTTGGTTCTGGTTCATCAAGGGATTGGGCGGCAAAAGGGGCTAGTTTGCTTGGTGTCAAAGCGGTTATTGCCACCTCCTACGAGCGCATCTATCGTTCAAATTTGATCGGGATGGGTGTTTTGCCATTGATATTTGAAGCAGGCGAAAATGCGAATTCGCTCGGTTTATCGGGTCAGGAGGTCATCAGTATCATTGGCATCGAATCAGGCTTGGAGCCGAATAAAAAACTAGATGTCATCGCGACGAAATCGGATGGGACAACCATTCAATTCAAAGCCATAGCGCGCCTGGATTCGCCTGTTGAAGTAGCGTATGTGAAACACGGTGGTATATTGCAGTATGTGCTTCGGCAGTTTTTGGAAGAATAGAAAAATGACGCTTGGCCCACTGGAGTAAGGAGGCTTGCAGTCGCAATATGACAGCAAGCCCTAAGTGGGGAAAAGCTGATATTTGTATCGCCTGGACTTTAATCAACGGAAAAACCATATACTCGCCAATATTCCTATCAATTGATTTTCACGGCAAAGTAACCGGGAAAGCAGCTACCGGCGCTCCCGCCTCTGAGAAAATATCCACTTGGGCGATGCCGTCACTTCCTATAGTTTCCCAGTACATCCTTTTGGTGTTGAAACGCATTGTGTAATTTCCTTTTTTATCCAATACAATCAAACCGAGATCGCCGCCAATAGCAGCAATTTTCTCCAGTGTATTATCCGTCCCTCAGTTATACACGGATGTGTTGCATTTGCACCTGTTCCGTCAGCATGGGCTTGCGCCTTGATGGTTCTTGCCGATTACGGTGTCGCCCTCCCAGTCGCCTATGCGGTTCTTCTGATCCACAATCTCTGGACATTCGTCAATGCTGGTCCGATTTTTGATCATACCCCGGCGCTTGTCTGCATAAATGCGCAAGTAGATCGTCTCATGACTAATTTGCAACACACTTTCCAAAGCAAGTCGCCGAACCAATCGCTCCAGACTCATGTCCAGCCGAACCAATCGCTCGACTTCTGTCCAGCCCAGCAATGATAAACGCTGGGCGTTGGCGCATTGCTTTCGACGCTCGTCCCGTAATTCCTGAGTTTGCTTCGGATGCCAGTCACGCAAACCTTTGTTCCGCCTGAATTCCCGCGAAATAGTCGATTTGTTCACGCCCACTTCATCCGCTATTCACGATTGATTCAAACCCGCCTTTTTTAAACCAGAAATCTGATATCGTTGCTCCTTGGTGAGCTGCTTGTAGTGTTTCATCTATGCTCCTTCTACTTGGTAGTTTAAGAAGCTCCGATACTACCTACCGCAACTTGCCTCCTGAACTTCCTTACAAAGGTTGCACTTCAAAGTTGAATCCGCCCCCTGAGAAGCATCGCCGCCATCCTGGAATCTGGCTCAATCACTAAAATTCTTGACCATCCTGGCTTGTTCTCCCGAGTGCCGCCTGGAGAACCTGCGTAAATCTTTGATCCGTTCGAGCCAACCTGATCCCGTGCTTGCTCCTATCAGTTCTCTTCATCACTGGGCTGATCTTTACCCTTGAGTGTCTTTCACATAAATAGCGAAAAGTGCCTGAAACCAACACTTTTTGCTGCTGATCAAAAACAAATTTAAGGATTTTGGGTGACTTCCTGGTCAAGTTGACGACCAAACCGTTTCCCAGTACATGTGGTTCTTATGAAAAAAGGCGTTGATATTTCCTATACTCTCCGACTCCATGACCTTTAAACTTGTTGAATATGCTAATTATTTAGACTTACATGATAGGCATCATGGATCTTCCTGAAAACTTCGTCTTCAAGGATCTCTCCAGACGTAATCTTACGCAAGGACTCTTGAAATTTAGCTGTAATTGAACGTCTGAATGGCCACATGAAGTAATAATCGGAGCCTGTGAAGCTGTTGATAATCATTGGTAGGTGTTCGATTCCTATTCCGCCAGTTTCCCAATATCTGCAAGCAAGGGTCATTGTATATCCTCTCCATTCCAGATGTGACCTTCCGGGGACGGCCAAGGGAGCCCGGAAACCAGGAACGCAAGAAACCAGATCATGGATGGGAACCATATAGTTCCGATGGCTAGCGGTGCCAGTAGGACTAGACATTGTGGGAAGAGGTAGGCGATGGAGTATGGGATTGAGCCGTACTTTTCCATGTCTGATATGTGGACGAACTCGTGGGCGATAGTCCACCAGTACCGTCTTCTGGTCAGAATGCTTATATCAGTGACGTACATTCCGTAACCCATGGTGGTGGTGAATTCCGTCATGAATGTGCTCGACCACTTTCTCTTTCCGTTCTCATTTTTTGGCCATCTCCACATCCAAAACATGAGGTATCCAAGGGCTACTTGGTGCCACACCTTGCTCTTCTCTGTGATATGGAATTTTGGGAAGTCCGTTTTAATCACGTCAATGATTCGGCCGTTTAAGCCTGTGATGTCGAGATCTTCATTCATCATAATGCTCCGCTGATAGGTCATGGTCTGAATAAAGATCAGTTGACCGATTATTTTGACATGTAGTTTTTATGAAAAAGGGCGTTTATTTTTCCTATGCCCAGACAAGTTTTCTTAGGGACAAGCGCATTTTTGGATTGCTCCGACGCTGCCTGCCGGTTGCCGGTAGTGTTGATGAGTCAAAAATGGAGGCTTTACTTGAAAAGGGTGTCCTGAGTATTCGTTTACCCAAGAATGAAGAGTCCCAGGTGAAGCCAAAGCAAATTATGGTAAGAGCAGTCGACAAATCACATTAGCAACGTCTCATGCGAATTATTGTGGTCGAGTACCAGGAATACTCTTCCACTCCGCAGGTTTCCAAGCGGGTTGCCTCCGGCATCGCTGGCAGACTCTAAACGCCGAAGGGGAACGTATCCAGTGTTCCTTTTGTGGTTTTTCTGGTTACGGGTTCAACCGCTCGGGTTTCGTCAAACCAGATATATTCGTCAAACTGATGCGGTAGTGAAGCGTAGAAATAGTGGCTTTGCAACTCCGCTTCAGGCCGGTAGATAACACCGATAGCACGCTGCAATCGCTCCTGAAGCAATTTTTGACGTGTGATTTCCTGTAGCGGGTAACGCAATGGCAACAGAAAGTTGTCGGTGTTGACGTCGTGGAAGATACGTTCATAGCTGTCGATGTGCGCTGGCTGCACCTGCTTGATTTCCATAGGGCCACCCCATTCTGAGGCGGCCGCGACTGTGCCGTGATCGGTACCAAAACCTATAATATACGCAGCATCACCATACTGCTTCCGCACTAATTCACCAACGTTGAACTCACCGCGCGCACTCATTTCGGTTGCCCGCGCATCGCCAATATGCGAGTTGTGTGCCCAGATTACCGCTTTTGACTGCGGGCCTCGGAACTTCATCACCGATTGCAGCGTCTCGAACATATGCCGGTCGCGCTGATTCCACGAGTTGTTTTCGGCGTAGTACAGGGTGCGGTAATAGCGCTCGGCATTGGCTATCAGGCGGGCATTCTGTTTGGCGTCGAAGAATTGTTTGCAGTTCGCTATTGAATAATCCAGGCGTTTCTTCATCAAGTCCTGCAGGGTCGCTAACACTCCGGCTTCACACGCCCGGTACTCTTTGGTCCTGGTCATCCGGCCGTACAAAGCAGGGTCATTGGCCCACGGTGTGAGGCAGCCATAGCGCACTCTCGCCACTTCCGCTGTTTCGGGGTCCACTGTATCCAGGTAGGATAAAACGGCTTCTATAGAAGAACTCAGGCTGTACAGATCCAAACCGTAGAATCCTACCTTGTTTTCAGTTGAGCGGACTTTTTCGTTGTGAGCCCTGAGCCAGTCAATGAATTCAAGCACCGACGTATTCGACCACATCCAGGTCGGAAATCGGGAAAACGGTGTGCTCTCTAGCATCGGGTCCGGGGCGGTGTCGTGAATATAATGATCGAGGTGTGCCGCATCGGGCCAGTCGGCTTCCACAGCAACGATGGTAAAGCCTTTCTTTTCGATTAACTCCCGGGTGATCCGCGCCCGCATTTCATAAAACTCGGCCGTGCCGTGTGAAGCCTCATCCAGCAGTACGAGGCGGCTGTCACCGATGCGCGCCAGTAGCTTGTCCAGATTGACATGATCAATTGAAGCAAAGTGCTCACTGGATTTAAAAATCAGTTCAGGCAGGGATGCTTCACTATTTCCCGTCGCAACTGCGGTAGCGGTCTCATCCTCCCAGCCCGCGGCGCCGATCAGCGGTACAAAACGGACGCTTCCCATATCCTCTTCGATGTACTCTTGCTCTGTGATACGCCGTACGCGCAGTAGTTTCTGCGTTTGCAAGCTGGTGCCTACCGGGATCACAAGGCGCCCGCCAATAGCCAATTGCTGTTTGAGTGTCTCGGGCACTTCGGGACCACCCGCAGCGACGATGATGGCATTAAAAGGGGCGTGGTTGGGCCAGCCCAGCGTGCCGTCGCCATGCAGAACCTGAATATTCTTATAGCCGAGATCGGCAAGCCTGTTGCGGGCTGAATCGGCTAGAATTTTGTTCCGTTCTACCGTGTAAACCTCGGCAGCTATTTCTGCCAGAACGGCAGCCGCATACCCTGAACCGGTGCCTATTTCCAACACGCGGTCCCCCGTCTGCAGGTTGAGCGCGGCAGTCATAAGGGCCACGATATACGGTTGCGAGATGGTCTGGCTGGCGCCGATGGGCAGGGGAGAGTCGTTATAGGCAAACTCCACCAGTTCTGTCGGAACAAAATCTTCGCGCGGTACCGCAGTCACTGCGTTCAAAACCGTTTCATCGTGCAGTCCGCGTGCAGATAACTGGGTATCGATCATCTGCTTTCTAAGGTATTCAAACTGGCTCATAACAATTTCCTGTGGTCACTTGCGCCAATGAGAGACGCCGGGTGAAATTGAGACCGTTGATTATGAGAATAAGCACTCTAAGCTGGCTATAGGGGATACTCCTTACTGCACGCAATCAGGGTGCACATCATGGTGTTGATAAGCCCGGTTTCTTCAGCCAGCGGAATAAAGGGACCTGACATAACCATGCCCATAACGAGATTGTTCCAGCGCAGAAGCGCTTCCACAGCACGCAATTCGCTGTGGCAGTATTCACAATGGGCTGGAAATAGAGCTCAAACAATCCTTTTGCCTGTTGTTCATACCAGACGACCGATTCACGCATATCGCGCGCAACTTCAGGATGAAAGTAAAACGTTTGCACAACTCACGGTTCAGTTTCAGCTTTATTTCTTCCCAGCTAACCGGTTTCACCGCACCGGGATTCAAGTTGCGCGAACCGGCGCTCTGTGATTTGAAACCACGCCTCATCAACATGCTCCGCGTTGAATTCCATATTCCCGATCTTGACTGATTGTAGCAGCTCGAGGCCCGGCAAGAGAAGTCGAGATTTTGAGAGCGAAAACATCCGTTCTCAAAGATCATGTCGACGGCCGTACCCCGCGCTCAATTCCACTAAAAGAGCCTGCGCCAACCAGCTCAACACGCAGCGGTTGAAAATCAGCTCCACAATGAACGGCATCGACCGGAAGAAACCACCCTGTATCGGTTGTGCAAGAGCACATCGGAACTTTCTTTGCACAAGTTGAGACGGAAGCCTGTTCAGGGTTACCTGACTTTGTTAAAGACGAGTTTGATGTATTTCTTGAATGTGGCATCATGGCCCATGGGTTCTTACGCCTGCGTTGTACAAGCTGCGCCCATGAGAAACTGGTGACTTTTTCCTGCAATCGGCGTAAATTTTGCCTCTTGTGCGGTGGGCGGCAGCAGCGCATACGGCTGTTCACCTGGTTCCATCTCTGATTGTGCTTCTGGTACTGGTGGCGTATCGAGCCACGCTATTACTATTCAGAATTTAGTTGAAACAACGAAAACTGGAGGATTGAGTGTTTCCCCTTCTGGCCCAACGATGCTTGCCGAGTTCAGACCCAATTTTGGTGCCACTCTTGAGCAGGTGGCGAATATCGGAGGATTTGATCATTTTAACTGGGCGCAATACGTTCTTGAGTACCCTGGATTCTTGATTGGTGCGAATGGTGCAATTATCGATGACCCTTTTTTGACTCTCCAAATGGAGGGTTCCTTCGGGAACCAGCGAACGATCTACCGTTCTATCTAGATGAGGTTAGAGTGGGAAGCGATTTTTATATAGAGGATAATATTTTTGATGGGAAAGCATTAAATTTCGATGGCACACCAAATAGCTATTTTATTCCCCTATTTGGAGCCAGCATGAAATTTATGACATCGTTGGTTGGTGTATACGACGATAATAGTTGGAAAACACTACGTACATTTACATGGGAGAGTGATTCCAGCGAGGTTGATTTGACTGGTCTTGGTCTGTCTACGGTGAGAAATCGGTTGTCTGAGAATGATCGTCAATTTCTTATAAATGAGGGCCTTTACTGTGATGCGATATTTAATATCAATGTCATTGATCCTAATTGTTTGCCACTAGATATTATTGCTTTGATGAATGCGAATGGTTGGAAGGGTCAACATGAGGACGTATCCACATTATTATCTCTGCCAACCAACAATATATCTCCGAACCCACCTCGCTCTCGTTATTCGGCATTGTCCTAATTGGCCTTGGTTTCGCGGCATGGCGTCACAAGATAAATTATATGGCATAATTAGGCGCATATCTGGGTTATTCTGCATAAAGGTACGTAACGTGCCATAGTATTTTTTGCAAATCCTTTCCTGATTAGCTACCTGTTTCAGAAATTCTCAATATACCGAGTGGAAGAGTTTCTGTCGTTGCGGCGGCGCGCAGCAATCGCGGCACCATGGCAGCCAAATCAAAACGGCGGTTGAAGCGATAGGAGAATTCTGCAAGATAGCACTCTGTACAACTTGGCGTGATTGAATGCATGGTAGGTTCCGCTGAAGGCAGTCTTGAGATTGCCAAGAAGCGTATTGACCCAGCGAAACTCGGCACGCTGCACAGCAAGTTCGCCACTTCCCACAATATGGCGCTCATGCTGCGCGGCTGTATGTGTAACCGCCCCGAAACACCCCAAACCATCAGATACGATTCGTGCAGTAGATGACAGACATTCAGCCGACCATTCATTGTTTGAGGGCTTCATATGTAAAACCCGCTACGGGAGTCAAGCGTATATAAAGTGGCTTGTTCTCGCTGTTTGTTTATTATTGTCGCTGCAAATGGCGTCTTACTTGCGTACCATCCTACTTGATTTCCTCATTACCTGCCCGGGAGCTACCTCATAGCTGAGCTCATCCTTTTCAATAAGCCGTTTCATGTACTCAGCCAGTTTACAGATAAACGCACGGCGGCCGAGCCAGAACTCCGATCTACCCTCGCAGACTGGATCGAGATTCCTGGCGCCTATCCGGCCGGGCGACTGGATTACGATTCCGAGGGCCTCCTTCTACTGACCGATGACGGTTCCTTGCAGCATCGCATTGCGTCGCCGACCCAAAAAATGTCGAAAACTTACTGGGTGCAGGTAGAGGGCAATATTTCTGCAAGTGCTATAGTAGCGCTTTCGGCCGGCGTAACGCTTAAAGATGGGCGCACCCGGCCAGCTAAAGCGCGCGCAATGGAAGAGCCGGCTCTGTGGCCCAGAGTTCCGCCGGTGCGCTGGCGCAATTCGGTCCCTACCAGCTGGCTGGAACTGATCATAACGGAGGGCCGTAACAGACAGGTGCGACGAATGACGGCCGCCGTCGGCTTTCCAGCGTTGCGACTGATCCGCTATCGTATTGGCGACTGGTCGCTGGAAGGGCTGGAACCGGGGGATTACCGTAGAATCCGCATCAATCTGCCCGCGGCCTCACCTTCGGGAAATCGACCTGCATCTACCCGGTCTGCAAAACTACCAAAGAGGACCCGAAGATCATGACCTGGAGACACACCCCACGCCACGGTAGCTGTGGTCGTTGAAGACGCACACAGCCGATTCGACGCGCTTGTAGAGGAGAAGGGGGGCTACCTGGCCGAGATGGGAACGGATGCAGTATTGGCGCCACTGCAATCGGCGGCTTGCACCTACCGGATTGCGCTTGATCGTCGCACAGGTACAAAAAGTACTGACGTTGAAAACTGCGCCCACACAACACCTGGAACACTCATACCAGGAGTGCCGTACCAACGTCCAACCTCATTCGTTTCCATGGCGTGCTCGCGCCCAACGCGAAGCTTCGCTCTGAGATTATTTTCGGCAGAAGGAAAAAAAGTGATCCATCCTGCACGAATGATGCTGTGCCATCTTTCTCGGCTTCCGTACGTATCAGTTGGGCGCGTTGGCTCAAGCGGGTGTTCGATATTGACATTGAGTCATTGCCCGCATTGCAGGGGAACCCTGAAAATCATCGCCGCCCTAGAGCGCCTGCGCAGATCTTTGACCCGTTCTAGTCAACCTGATCCCGTGCTCGCTCCTATCAGTTCTCTTCATCACAGGGCTGATTTTTACCCTGGAGTGTCTTTCACGCAAATAGCGAAAAAGAGCCTCAGGCCAACACTTTTTGCTGCTGATCAAAAACAAATTTAAGAATTTCGAGTGACGTCCCGGTCAGGTTGACGACCAAACCGTTTCCCGGTACATTTGGTTCTTATGAAAAAAGGCGTTTATTTTTCCTATACCCTAACACGAGCCTGACTCATCACGGTGACGTGGGTTGCCGATTAATAGCAGATGAGCCAGGCCCAGCACATTGATGTCCTGGAACTTACTCTGGCTGCCGTCGTCAGTATTGCTGCTGACTCCATATTGATTGTCACACCGTGCTTCCTGCCCAGTCGAGAACTTATTTCCAGGTTCATGTCAGCGTCTATGCGGGGCGTTAAGGTATGTGTTGTTTTGTCCGCAAAACCAACCTTACCTATATGAACTGGGCGAACCGGAATACCCTGATTGAACTGATCCGGTGGGGTATCAGGATCTATTATCAACCGGCTCCGTTTTCTCACTCCAAGTTTCTGCGTGTTGATGAAACGTATATATAGTTTTGTAGGTTCTGCAAACTTGAACCTCAGGAGTCTGAGACTGAACTTCGAGCTGGGGGCAGAGATATTCTCCGAGACCGTCAACGAAGAGCTGCGCGCGTATACGGCAATGAACTGATCACCCAGAGCAGCGTAATGACTTACCAAGAGCTTTCTGATCGCTCTCTTCTGGTTCGGTCAAGGGATGCTGTAGCAGCTTTAATGACACCGTACTTGTAAATAATTACTTTCACCAATTCACAAATAACCTGGATTCGGCACCTGATAATGAGCAGTTCAACTGTTAATCATCCCCGCTCAGCTATCCTCGGGCTAATCGGTTTGATGCTGGTGGCTTTAAATTTACGGCCGGCATTAACCAGCGTTGGGCCCTTACTGCGGACTATTGGTGACAGCCTGGCACTGTCGTCCACCGAGCAGGGCGTACTCACGACATTACCGGTGTTGTTCCTTGGACTGGCTGCGCCACTTGCACCGAGACTGGCCCGCACGCTTGGTATTGAGAGAGCTGTGCTAGCTGTTCTATTAGTGCTGGCCCTGGCATTACTCGTACGGCCTTACACAGGGGTTGCCGGGTTGTTTATTGGGACCGTTTTTGCCGGTGGCTGCATTGGTATTGCTGGCGTCCTGCTTCCGGGATTGGTGAAGCGAGATTACCCAAGCCATGCCAGCCTGTTAACCGGCGTGTACACCGCAGCTTTGTGCCTGGGTGCGGCACTTGCTGCCGGTACCTCCGAGCCTTTACGCCAGCTTCTGACCAGTGATTGGCGGCCCGCGTTGGCATTCTGGCTGATACCAGCGGTTATTGCGGCCATAGCTTGGTGGGCACAACTGAATGGTAAGCAAGTACCAAAAGAGCCCGCCAGTGTACCTGCTAAGTCCCTTTACCGAGATAAGCTGGCATGGCAAATCGCCTTTTATATGGGGCTGCAATCATCGCTTGCTTACACTGTGTTTGGCTGGTTGCCAACCATTCTCCAAGACCGGGGGTTTGATGCGGTCGATGCAGGTCTGGCGGTTTCCGTATCCATCATGGCTCAGGTTATTACCGCAATCACCGCGCCTTGGGTTGCCAGCTATATGCGCGACCAGCGGGCAATGATCCTTCTGGTAATGACGCTGACACTGGCAGGTTTGGGCGGCAGCATTTATGGCAGGAGCGAGGACGTGTGGATATGGGTAGTGGCATTGGGTCTTGGCCAGGGCGGAGGCTTCAGTATGGCGCTCACGTTACTGGCTATTCGTGCCCGCGATGCGGATACCGCCGCACGATTGTCCAGCATGGCACAGAGTTTCGGGTACAGCATGGCGGCACTTGGCCCGTTGTTTCTTGGCGTGCTGCATGGCATGACGGGCGACTGGCAGGTTGCAGGCATATTTCTGATGTTGGTTGGTCTAGGCGCCGTGGTTGCCGGCATGGGAGCCGGGCGTAATTTGTATGTGTTGGATGACTGAAAGACGGAATGAACTTAACTATGCAGACTATTGATTATAATCAAACCCACGCACGAGGAGTCCCTATGATAAAGCGACTGACCCAGGGAACACCCCCTATCATCGCGACCCTTGACGATCTCGCAAAATTGGCAAATTATTCGTTCATGGATTTTCTCAACTGCGACCCTGACGCGAAAGTAAACGGATGCAACCACACGCCGCGGCAAGTCTTTACGGGCCACTATGTCCCGGTAACGCCCACGCCGATTGAAGACCCCGAGTACGTGGCGCACAGCAAAAATTTTTTTCGTGAACTGGGCTTTGCAGACAGCATGGCGAAGTCGGCCGACTTCATCCGCGTGTTCTCCGGCGACCTTACCCATGTTCCGGAGCCGATGCGCAAGATCGGTTGGGCGTGTGGCTATGCACTTTCCATCTTTGGAACCGAATATTACCAGCAATGTCCGTTCCAAACCGGCAACGGATACGGCGACGGGCGCGCAATTTCAGTGCTTGAAGCCGTCATCAACGGTCAGCGCTGGGAAATGCAGCTAAAAGGTGGTGGCCGGACACCCTACTGCCGTGGTGCCGACGGACGAGCCGTTCTGCGGTCGAGTGTTCGGGAGTTCCTAGCGCAGGAACACATGCACGCGCTCGGAGTGCCAACGTCACGGTCTTTGAGTCTGTACGTCTCAAAAACGGAGAGGGTTCGGCGGCCATGGTACTCGGAGGGCTCACGCTCACTGGATCCGGACATGCTTGTATTGGAGGCAGTGGCCATCTCAACGCGCGTGGCACCGTCGTTCATTCGGGTTGGTCAACTCGAGCTCTTCGGTCGCCGTGCCCGTAAGATGGAACACCCACGAGCGATGGAGGAGCTCGCGCAGATTGTATTGCATTTGATCGATCGTGAGTACGATGACGTCATCGACCAGAAACTGGCGACCACCGAAAAAGTGGTGTTGCTTGCCCGTGAATTCCTCAACCGACTCACGTCACTTGTGGCGAACTGGATCCGCGTCGGCTACTGCCAGGGTAATTTCAACAGCGACAACTGTGCGGCCGGCGGTTTCACACTCGACTACGGCCCATTCGGATTCTGCGATGTGTTCAATTCGCATTACCAACCATGGACGGGCGGCGGGCATCATTACTCGTTCCTGAACCAACCCGTGGCGGCAGAACGCAACTTCCACATGTTTTGTTCGGCATTACGGCCGTTGTTGACAGCGCATCAGGACTGCCTGGAGCAACTCGACGAGATCGAAAGTGATTTTCCGAAGGCAATGCAAACGCAAATGGAGGAGATGTGGGCTGCCAAACTTGGTCTTGGCGTTTTTCACCCGGCGTTGTTCAACGAACTCATAACGCTGATGGAGCTAACGCCTGTTGATTACAGCATGTTCTTCCGTGAGCTCTCGATGGTGCCCGACGATATTAGCTTACTCAAACAAAGCTTCTACAAGAACTCGACATATCATGCAGACTCGGAAAGGATGGACAAACGATGGTCAGCGTGGCTCACAAAATGGAAGTCGCTCACTCAACCATGCTCTCGTGAGGAGCTTTCTCGTCAGATGAAACTCGTCAACCCAAAATACAGTTTGCGGGAATGGTTCATGGTGCCTGCGTATCAGCAAGCGGATACGGGGAACTACTCTTTAATTCAAGAGCTGCAGGAGGTCATGACACAGCCATACGCCGAGCAATCGAAGGGCGTGGATGAGAAATACTATAGACCCAAGCCACTGGAGTTGTTTGGCGTCGGTGGGTCGTCGTATTTAAGCTGTTCGTCGTGACTTTTCGAGAACCGATTGGAGTTATGGGCGTGGCCACACCAATGTTGGAAGCGCCACTGGGACTAGAGGACAGCACCGCAAGGCATACAAGCCCGGGCAAGAATTCCTCGTCATCGAAGGCGCAGCCTTGCTGCTTTACCGTCTCAATTTCCAGTTCCAATGCCTGATGATCGGTGAGGGTATTTTTTGTGAACTGCTGCAGTGGCATGCTGGCCAGCAAAAACGCGCGCCATCGGCTTTCCGCTGGAGCATTCAGCGCAGGATCTGTTTTGGTATACCCGTTCGAGCCAACCTAATCCCGTGCTCGCTCCTATCAGTTCTCTTCATCACTGGGCTGATCTTTTCCCTTGGGTGTCTTTCACGAAAATAGCGAAAAAAAGCCTTAAACCAACACTTTTTGCTGCTGATCAAAAACAAATTTAAGAATTTCGGGTGACTTCCCGGCACATTCGGTTCTTATGAAAAAGGGCGATTATTTTTCCTATACCCCTAAGAACTGCTCCCGTGTTGGAACTCCTGTTCTCGCAATAAAATTCAAAATGCAATAAAAATTGATGATTAACCTGAATTTATTGCCAACCAGTCACCTCGTAGCCTCTTTCACGTAAGCAACGGTTTACGAAATTCATGTAGGCGGGAGCAGGCCGTGACGTACCTGAGCCAAACACGCCTGACAATAATCCATAGGTAGCGCCACTAGCGGCACCAACCATAGCACCACGCCCAGCTGAGCCGGCAATGGCTCCACCAACTGCACCACTGGCTGCACCGGCTCCTGCGCCCACAACTGTTCTTCTTGCCGTATTGCCAGTACTCCCACTTCCTCGCCTGGCTCCAGCTGATTCAGCCAGCTGCCTGCATTCATTGATATCTCGATCTGCAATGGTTCTTCCAACAGATTGATAATACGTATTGGGATACAGAATAGGTTGATGGTTTGCACAGGCAGATAAGCCTAGCAACACTATTCCAATTCCCGCTGTTTTTCCTGGTTTGTTGATCATATTATTCCTTCCATCTCTTAGTGTATAAGCTATTGAGAACAAAAGTAGCTATTCTGCCAGTGCATGCCGCGGAAACAGTGTGTCAACATGATCCGAAACAAAAGTTAGATCGTCTTTTTGTAAGATACGCTGTGTTAATGGCGAGTGGATCACAGGCCGTTGCCCTTTATCAATATTGTTGAGCCCATTTTTTTCAGACACCAACTATATTTACGGTAATGTGGCAGCTTTCTAGCCAATTCTCCGATAGCTGCGGACTGATCAGCTGCTATCCACAGTAACGTTAAATCCGGGTGAGTTGAGTTGGTTGGCGTGCTCGCTCTGTAACCAGGTTTTATCACTTAATTGCCCCCTTCCTCTTTCCTGGCGACATCTTGTTCCGCCAATGAACCAATTTGTGTTTTCTACCAATTGGTTGCCAGTGATTGATAAGCTTGCATCAACGCCTTACTGACATTGGCAGGCAAGATTAACAAAGGATTTTCATACCAGACGACCGATTTACGCATATCGGGCGCAACTTCAGGATGAAAGTAAAATGTTTGCACAACTCACGGTTCAGTTTCAGCTTTATTTGTTCCCAGCTAGCTGGTTTCACCGCACCGGATTCAAGTTACGCGCACCGGCGCTCTGCGATTTGAGACCAGGCCTCATCAACATGTTCCGCGTTGAATTCCATATTCCCTATCCTGACTGATTGTAGCAGCTCAAGGCCTGGCAAGAGAAGTCGAGATTTTGAGAGCGAAAACATTCGTTCTCAAAGATCATGTCGACGGCCATACCCCGCGCCCAATTCCATCAAAAGAACCTGTGCCAACCAGCTCAACACGCAGTGGTTGAAAATCAGCCCCACAATGAATGGCACCGACCGGAAGAAACCACCCTGTATCGGTTGGTGCAAGAGTACATCGGAACTTTCTTTGCACAGGTTGAGACGGAAAGCCGGTTCAGGGTTGCCCGACTTTGTTAAAGACGAATTTGAGGCATTGCTTGAATGTGGCTTCTGGCCCATGGGTTCTTACGCCTGCGTTATACAACAAGCTGCGCCCACGCCCACGGCTTTAGCCTGCATGCCTCTGGGTGCGTTGCGCCATGAATCAGCGCAAGGAACGGAAGCACCTGTGACGTTACATTACGCGACCGGCAATTGCCAATGAGCGGCTGGCCGCGGCAGTTCTCAGGCCAAGGCTCAGCCTCATTCGTTTCCATGGCGTGCTCGTGCCCAACGCGCAGCTTCGTTCTGAGATTATTCTCGACAGCAGGAAAAACAAAAGTGATCCATCCTGCACGAATGATGCTGTGCCACCTTCCTCGGCTTCCGTGCGTATCAGTTG
>NZ_FMWO01000002.1 GCF_900103035.1 Nitrosomonas mobilis | reverse complement strand
ACCTGATTAGCAACGAACGTCAGCAAGATTTGTCTGACGAGTTTGTTGCGACATAAAAGTCATGGCTGTTAAATGATACAAGGAGTGATCGATCATGGCGATGAATCGAATTCAATTTCAATCTGGACTGTCGATGCTGGAATTTCTCAAGGGCTTTGGTACGGAGGCGCAGTGCGAGCAAGCGCTGGAGGTTGCCCGTTGGTCGGATGGGTTTCACTGTCCACGCTGTAACGGTACTGCTTACTATGTCATACGTGATGGTATACGCAAGGTTTTTCAATGCAGAGCCTGCCGACATCAGACCTCATTGATTGCCGGGACAGTTTTTCAGGGCACTAAACTACCGTTGACCGTCTGGTTTTTGGCAATTTATCTGGTTAGTCAGGCCAAGACCGGTTTGTCATCCCTGGCGCTCAAGCGCCAGCTGGGAGTGAGCTATCCTACGGCATGGTTGATACATCACAAACTGATGCAGGCGATGGCTAATCGTGAGGAGCGCTATGTCCTTGATGGCAGAATCCAGGTCGATGATGCTTATCTTGGTGGAGAGCGTGCGGGAGGAAAAGCGGGTAGAGGTTCAGAGAATAAGGTGCCCATTGTTGCCGCTGTGTCTCTGACTGAGGATGATCACCCTTTGCGCGTGAGGCTTACCCCAGTCTCGGGATTTACGCTAAAGGCAATTTCAGCTTGGGCAAAGGATTGTCTGGCACCCGGCAGCACGGTATTCTCGGATGCCTTGGCCTGCTTTGGTGCCGTCACCAAAATTGGCTGTAGCCACCATTTTACAGTTATCGCCGGACGCAAACCAAGGGAGACTCCCGAGTTCCGGTGGATCAACACTATCCTCGGCAATCTCAAGACCAGTTTGTCGGGTTGTTACCATGCTTTCAACTTCCGCAAGTATGTCGCTCGCTATCTTGCCGCTTTCAGTTACCGATTCAACCGGTGTTTTGATCTTTGCTCACTGCACGAACGATTTGCTTCGACCACTCCGCAGCCCTTGCACTCTATTCGAATGGCTGACGTTCGTTGCTAATCAGGATGTATAATGCCCTCCGGACAGAAGGGTCTTATATCATATTTTATCTTCTGAATTATAGAATGGCTCCTCGAGAGAATAAAATTCTTCCTGCCAATAAAAACTACATCATCTTCTCTTCGCACATCGTTAGTTATTTAGCTTTTCTTTTTATCGGCGTTCATTGAACGCGCTGCCACAAATGCATGCTTAAAATTTATTTTTTAAAAGACAATATAATCAAATAATTATTTTGAATTTTCTATTTTAGATATCGAAGTAATTTTTGGGCAAAGAAATATAGAGCATTAAAAATGTCCTTAATCAGCAAATCGTTTTTTCGATAAAATTGTGCATATGTTATTAAGTATGCTCTGGTAAGCAGATTGCTGTAAAAGCTATCGTATCGCGTATGTTGGTTCGATATTAAATTAAAAGATATAGTTTTGCATGTAAGTGTCGTATTTAATCTTCAAGTAAATTCACGATCAGCGAATATGCGATAGCTTTGCGTATTGTTTTATCCGCTGCGACATCAGTGTTTATCAATTGAATTACTGAAGATTACTGGCCTGGTCGGCCAAAGATTAAGATTGCACATGGTCAAAAAATTTTTTCAATTTTTGTAATATTTTGCAAATAAAATCAAGGAAATCAGCTTGGATAATTTTCAATTTCGAGGTCTTCAACGTGAATATGATATCTAAAATGGGGTTAATTGCTTCTTTTATTGTTAGTTTATTAATACTAGGTGGTTGTACCAGTTTCCCGTTACTGACTACCCAGGGAGAAAAAACACCCCATGACTATCTGATTGGGCCTGGGGATACCTTGAATATCATCGTCTGGCGTAATCCGGAAATCTCGATGAGTGTTCCGGTGCGGCCAGATGGGAAAATTACTACACCTTTGGTTGAGGATCTCCCCGCTAGCGGTAAAACATCTACGCAACTTGCGCGCGATATAGAAGAAACGCTTGCAAAATACTTGCAGCAACCTGTTGTGACAGTGGTTATCACTGCCTTCGTGGGGCCATTCACCGAGCAGATCCGAGTGATTGGCGAGGCGGCAGAACCCCAAGCACTCCCTTATCGCGAAAACATGTCGGTCATGGACGTGATGATTGCAGTAGGTGGGTTAACAGAATTTGCGGCAGGGAACCGGGCGAGAATCATAAGAGTGGTGGATGGTGTGCAGCAACAATATCGGGTCAGGCTAAATGATCTGATTCGTGATGGAGATGTATCCGCTAATGTGCCAATGTATCAGGGGGATGTGCTGGTTATCCCCGAAAGTTACTTCTGATTGTTCGTTGATGCCTCCATGGATAGTTTATGCGAGAAATAAGGTGATTCAATATGGATGAGTTAATTGCGCAGCTTTTGGTTTATATTAAGGGTGTCTGGAAATACCGCTGGCTCTCTGTTGCGGTCGCCTGGTTTGTTGCGCTGATGGGATGGTTCTATGTTTACCAGATGCCGGATAACTATGAAGCATCAGCACGAATTTATGTGGATACCCAAAGTATCCTCAGGCCGCTGATGGCAGGGATGACGGTATCGCCAAACCCGGAGCAGCAGGTGACTATTATGAGTCGAACCTTAATTAGTCGTCCCAATGTGGAGAGAATCATCCGCATGGTCGATCTGGACATCAAGGTTACCAATGACAGCGCCATGGATAAGCTGGTTATTTCGCTAATGAAAGAAATCAGACTGGCATCAACCGGGCGAGATAATATTTTCACCATCTCATATAGCGACAAGAATCCTAAACTGGCCAAAGATATCGTTCAGTCGCTCTTGACCATTTTTGTCGAAGGCGGGCTGGAAGGCAAACGACAGGACTCAACGACCGCTTTGCGCTTCATCGATCAGCAAATCGCAGCCTATGAGGAAAAACTGGTCGCTGCTGAGGCTGCGGTAACCGCGTTCAAGCAGAAAAATCTTGGGCTTCTGCCTGGTCAAGGGGATTACTATACACAGCTGGTTGCTGCACGAGAAGAGTTGGAAAAGGCGAGACTCTCACTGGCCGAGGCGCAGCAGTCGCGAAACGCCGTTCAGAAGCAAATGACTGGCGACGAACCGGTACTATTATTAGAAGCCAGCGAAATTTCTCCGAAAAGCATTGTTAATCCTGAAATTGATACGCGCATCCAAGCACTGAACTCCAATCTTGACACTATGTTACTAAATTACACGGAACAACATCCGGATGTGATTGCCGCCAAAAGACTCGTTGCTGTCCTGGAAGAACGCAAGATTGAGGAAGCCAGACTAATGGGGTCAGCGAGTAATAACGGCATGAATTATAACCCTATGCTGCAGCAGCTCAATATTGCGTTGACGGAAGCCCAGTCATTGGTAGCGGCTATGGAAGTACGGGTGGCTGAGTATGAGGCGCGCTTTGAGCGGCTCAAGTCAATGAGTGCGATGGTGCCGGCAGTTGAGATAGAAATGCAACAGCTCAATCGTGATTACAACGTCAATAAAGCCAACTATGAAAAGTTGCTTGAGCGCCGAGCATCGGCCGAGATTTCAGGAGAATTGAGTTCCGCGACTGGTCTGATGTCATTCAGAATTATTGACCCTCCTACAGTTCCTGAAGCACCAGCCGGGCCAGATCGCAAGAAGCTGTTTACATTTGTGTTCCTCGGTGCGCTGATAGGGGGAATCGGCATGGCATTCATTATCAGTCAGATACGCCCTACTTTCCATACTCAAGGCGGTTTGCGCGAAGTAACAGGTTTGCCCATTCTGGGAACAGTACCGATGATCTGGACTGATCAGGAAAAAATAAAACGTAAAGGACAGCTTTATGCCTTTGGCGCATCATTGCTTCTGTTAGTAATGTGTTACGCCGTATTGGTTAGCTTTACAAAATTACCTGGTTTGGCAACAGCACAATCATGGCTGAATTGAATTTGTCTGATGCTACCCGAGAGTTTGTCGACAGATGGCTTCCTGACAGACTTGGTCGGGGCGTAAGATTACAAGCATTGAAGGAGCGAACATGAGTCTCATAGAGCGAGCAGCAGATAAACTTACTAAAAGTAATGCCAGGTATTATTCCCCTGATACAGGCCGTATTCCACAACCTTCAGAAGAGGCCCTGCGGATGAATAGCCCATCACCGGCAGCTTCTGTACGGGGTGATGCGCCAATTCATGATAGGCCGGGACATCAAATGTTTGTGGCTAAAACTGAACGACCTGATTCTTTGCATAATACGAAAGCAACCAAAAATACAAAGAAGACGACAAAAAAAATAGCAATTGATCTAGAAAATCTTCATCATCAGGGGATCGTCACGCTTAATCATACCAAGTCCGCCATGGCCGAGCAGTTCCGCTTGATTAAAAGACCACTGCTATCCAACGCCTTCAATCCGATGAGCGGATTAAAAAATGGTAATTTGATCATGGTGACCAGTTCTTTGGCGGGAGAAGGTAAAAGTTTCTGCTCGATCAATCTGGCCATGAGTATTGCTATGGAGATGGACCACCGGGTGTTGCTGGTCGATGCAGATGTTGCGCGCCCTTCCATACCCAAGACACTAGGCTTCAGTAAAGAAGAACCTGGGTTATTAGACATCATCTTGGATCCGGAACTGGGAATAGCCGATGTCATGATTAAAACTAACGTGGAAAAACTGACATTAATCCCTGCGGGAACACGCCATACCCATTCTACCGAATTGCTGGCCAGCCAAAATATGGGGACTATTTTGCAGGAACTTGCTCAGCGTTATCACGATCGGATAGTGATATTCGATTCCCCACCGTTACTCTTAACCAGTGAGTCGCGAGCCCTTGCCTGTCAAATGGGTCAAATTGTACTGGTAGTCGAAGCTGAGAGAACTACCCAGCAAACCGTTAAGGATGCTCTGCAACAGATTGAAGCCTGTGATGTAGTCAACCTGATTTACAATAAAGCAAGAACCCAGTCAAGCGCCGGCTATTACGGTTATTACTATTAATGAAGTCACCGGTTTGCTATTCTTCTTTAACGCATCGGTTCTATGTCTGGGGTATTTTTTTGGCTAGCATCAGCGGCTGGCACTTAACGGTACAAGCAGCAGAATGGGATATTCGACCGCGATTATCTATCAGTGAAACCTATACAGACAATGTAAGATTAGGTGGGGTTGGTGGGGTTGGTGGGGTT
>NZ_FMWO01000015.1 GCF_900103035.1 Nitrosomonas mobilis | reverse complement strand
AGAGCTAAAGTGTGAGCATTTCCGGGAAGAAATGCTGCGGAATCTTAACCATCCGGTCATGCAAGGCGAACCGGTTTACGACGTTACATTCGAGAATGTGCAGGCAGGTGAGCGGACCAATCATCTTCCTGATTAGTTACTTCTCTCAGAAATCTTGTAAAATCTACAAATTGCGAAGAAACGTAGCAAAATCAGAGGAGGATGGCAATGGCGATGAATAAAATTCAGTTTCAGGCAGGCCTGTCACTGCA
>NZ_FMWO01000087.1 GCF_900103035.1 Nitrosomonas mobilis | reverse complement strand
GTTGTACCATCTAACACAACCCAGGATTACACCGCCCTGGTAATGTCGCCATTTGAAATCCGACATTGAGAAATACCCTGAAAAAATTCAATAATGCACCAATTTTCTTATTTTTTGCAACAGAGCCCGGCGCACTAGCGTGCTATTTTTTCCGTCTTCTGAAGCATCCCCAGCCTGCTGAAAACACAATAATTTCAATAAAAGTTTTTTGACAAACAAATCTTTATATAGTATCAATAATGATACTATAATAGAAAGGTAGTCTTATGACACAAACAGAAAAGCTATTAGAACCTGTTCAAAGTCTCCGAGTTATGAGAAGCTTGGGAGATGAGAAGAGATTATCCAAGTGATATCAAGTCGGAGCAATTCGAGGTTATCAGGCCTTTGCTGGAGAGTGCCCGCAAAAGGACA
>NZ_FMWO01000056.1 GCF_900103035.1 Nitrosomonas mobilis | reverse complement strand
CTATAGGTGACTTACCAGGTTTGTTGGACTGCTGGCGGTGAGAGATAAATGGCTCTACAGATAGTCGGTGAGTTATTGGCGTTGTTAGTCATCTAAGGAGCAGTCGCTTTCGCCCGTTTTATTGCGCACAAGGCCAACTGAAGGCCAGGCTGCAACTGTTGATCATTGATGACCGTCATGGAGCAACGTCTACTGTGATCATCAGCCAGCTACGAACGGACCAGTGGTATAGCAGTATCGGCGACAATATCCTTGCTGATGCTATTCCGGATCGTCTGACGCATAACCGCTCATCGACTGCAACCGAAAGGTGAATCTATGCGAAAGTGAACCAGCCTGTTGACTCAAGCCGAATAAATCAAGTAAAAAACAACTCGTGATGCGTTGGAGGAATTCGTGTTCACACTGAGCCAGAGCCAGTATTCAATTTCGCCGGAATATACAAATAGTCTGGCGAAAATTTCTCCTTTCGAACAGGAGGGTATTGCAGTTTGTTTCGGTTCTGGTGGAAAAGCTTGCTGACTTACGAATGCTTTGACGTTATACAAACGTCCGCCAGGATTTTCCTCTTTTCTGAAAGGTAGCTATTATTTGTGGTGTAATGCTTATAAGATAATTGCACCGAAATGAAACATTTTGGTGCACCATCGACAGCTCAAAAAACCATTTAACTTTATGTTTATTAAGTGACGTTTATTGAAATATGTGGCAATTTTCAGCAAAACTAAATGGTGCCGGGAGGGGGAATCGAACCCCCATGATGTCACCATCGCGGGATTTTGAGTCCCGTGCGTCTACCAATTCCGCCATCCCGGCTTATAAGAATAGCCGCGCAATTATCACTGAAAATGGTTATTTCAGCAACCAATACCTGCTCCAACGCGCGGAAGGTTTTTGCCTGTTATCATAGCAAAACCGATTTTTGGTTTATTTCTGAAGAACTGTAAACTGTAATATGCAAACACAGGTATTCGTTGATCGCCGTCACCGGCTATTGTCTCAAATGAAGCAGGGTGTTGCCATCATTGCCACTGCGCCAGAAAAAATTCGTAACCGGGATGTAGGCTACCCTTACCGTTTCGATAGCTATTTTTATTATCTGACGGGATTTCGTGAACCTGAAGCCGTACTGGTGCTGATTAATGGTGGCGACGATACCGATACGCGCCAGATTCTCCTTTGCCGTGACAAGGATACGGAGCGCGAGCTGTGGGAAGGTTTCCGGCACGGTTTAGCAGTCGCTCGCGCACAGTATCAGTTTGATGAGTCGTATGCCATCAATCGCCTTGATGAATTGATGCCGGATTTTCTGGCTAATCAGCCAGTAATATTTTATGCGTTAGGACACGAAGCTGCCTGGGACCAGCGTGTGGTTGGCTGGATCAATCAGGTGCGCACACAGGCAAGAAAAGGGGTGGCTGCGCCATCTGAAATTCAGGATATACGTTCCTTGTTGGACGAAATGCGTCTGATCAAGGATGAAAGTGAGCTGACGCTGATGCGCGCGGCAGCAAAAATTTCTACGGATGCACATAAACGCGCCATGCAGGCAACGCTGCCCGGTAAATATGAATACGAGATCGAAGCGGAACTGCTGTACGATTTTCGTCGACAAGGTGCGCAATCGGTTGCCTATTCATCTATTGTTGCCGGGGGTGCCAATGCCTGTGTGTTGCACTATGTTGACAATAACGCCCGCTTGCAATCGGGTGATTTGCTGCTGATCGATGCCGGTTGCGAACTGGACGGCTATGCAGCCGATATCACTCGTACATTTCCGGTCAATGGTCAATATACTGCTGTGCAGCGTGATGTTTACGAGCTGGTTTTGGCTTCTCAGGTTGCGGCAATTGATCAGGTTAAACCCGAAAACGACTGGGATGCCCCGCATCAGGCAGCCTTACGCATTTTATGCCAGGGTTTTCTGGATCTGGGGTTGTGTCAAGGCAGCGTGGATGGCGTGATTGAGACGCAAGATTACAAGCGCTTCTATATGCATCGCACCGGCCACTGGCTGGGGCTGGATGTGCATGATGCCGGTGAATACAAGCAGGATGGCCAGTGGCGAGGACTGATTCCCGGCATGACGCTGACGATTGAACCCGGTTGTTATATCCGTCCAGCGGAAAATGTGCCCGAACATTTCTGGAATATTGGTATCAGAATTGAAGACGATGTGGCTGTCACAGCCAGCGGCTGCGAAATTCTTACCCAGGCGGCGCCCAAAAGCGTGGCCGCAATAGAGGAGTTGATGCGATGCAGGACGATTATCGGAAAATAATTATCAAGCGGGTCATTCATGAACAACAAAATGGTATGAATGGAGATAATCCATTTAAAACTTCCCCGGTCAATCGCTGGGTATTTTATTTGACACTGATTCCGGTTGTAATCGTGGTCATGGTGCTGGGCGCATTCTTTTTTTCGGTGGTGCTGGCATTGTTCGTGGCGGTTGCAACTGTCATTGGTGCCAGAATATGGTGGCTGCGGCGTAAGTTACGTCGTGCAATGAGTGAAACCGCAGAATCTACTAATGGCGGAATCATTGAGGACGCGCAGATTATAGATGAAGTCAAGCGCAGCGATCAGACCCGTTATCGAGATTGATGGTCTCGCCAGGCCAGATTAAACCAGCGGAATCTTGTCCCATTGCCAGTGGAGTCTTGCCCATTGCCAGAATGTTTCGATATTATCTCGTGGTGCATTGGATACGTCTTGCCCGAGAAATGCCAGCGCTGCGAGCAATGTAGGTAGTGGGTCTGCGGCGGAAACAGGAAAAGCGTGAGTTCGCTTGCTCAGTTTTTTTCCCTGTGAATCGAGTGCCAGTGGCAGATGGCAGTATGTCGGTGTGACGTAGCCCAGTAACTGCTGTAAATAGCGCTGGCGGAAAGTGGAAAACAGTAAATCAGTGCCACGCACGACATGGGTGACTCTTTGCCATGCATCATCCACCGCGACTGCCAGCTGGTACGTGAAAATTCCATCGCTACGGCACAATACAAAATCACCCAGCTCGTTTGGCAGATCGAGCTGCAGCTGTCCGCGCAGTAGATCATGGAATTGAATGATTTGCTCTCGAGTATGTATTCGCCAGGCGAAGCAGTGGTTGCTGGTGTCTGTTTCGTTAATCCCCGTCTGGCGGCAGGTGCCCGGATAAATGAAACCATCCTGGCCTGGGCGGCCATGGGCTGCAATCTGCTGGCGCGAGCATGTACATGGATACAGCCAGTCTTTTTGCTGTAGATTATCTAATGTTTCCTGGTAGGCGGCAGTACGCTTACTTTGATAGACCACAGTCTCATCCCAATACAACCCGAATGCTTCGAGTGTACGTAAAATATCGTCTGCCGCACCCTTAATCACGCGCGGTGTGTCCACATCCTCGATTCGCACCAGCCATTTTCCCTGATGTGACTTGGCTTCCAGATAGCTGCCGACTGCAGTTACCAGCGAGCCGAAATGTAATGGTCCGGTAGGTGAGGGGGCAAATCTGCCACGATAAGCGTTGTTTCGACTCATGTGGTCGTGCTGATGTGATTGTTATTTTGTCGGCAATGGCGCACAGATATGCTGACACATCAGGTTGTGAAGTGAGGGAACTTAAGCGATAATACACCCTTTTGCCAGCTAATTGTTTGTTGGGCGGTTTCGGTGTCTGGCTGTTTTTAGGAAAATTTAAGGACGAGGGGTGATGGTAAATGAGTGAAGCATTTAGGGATTTTAATCCGCCAGTATTCAAGAAGTTAACAAGTGCCATTCGTGCGCTTGCGATGGATGCAGTACAAAAAGCCAATTCTGGCCATCCCGGTATGCCGATGGGGATGGCAGAGATTGCTGAAGTGCTATGGATTCATCATTTACGTCATAATCCTGTCAACCCTGAGTGGTACGATCGTGACCGATTTGTCCTGTCCAACGGTCACGGTTCGATGCTGTTATATGCATTGTTACATCTCACTGGTTATAATGTTTCCATTGAGGATATCAAGAATTTTCGCCAATTGCATTCCAAAACGCCGGGTCATCCAGAATATGGCTACACTCCGGGCGTAGAAACCACTACCGGGCCGCTCGGCCAGGGAATTACCAATGCGGTAGGCATGGCGTTGGCTGAAAAAATACTGGCTGCGGAATTCAATCGTCCGGGTTTCGAAATCGTTAATCACCATACCTATGTCTTTCTGGGCGATGGCTGCTTGATGGAGGGCATTTCGCATGAGGCGTGTTCTCTGGCTGGTACGTTAAAGTTGGGTAAATTGATTTGTTTCTATGATGATAATGGCATCTCTATCGATGGGCACGTTGAAGGATGGTTCACCGATGATACCCCTAAACGATTTGAAGCATACGGCTGGCACGTTATACCGAATGTAGACGGGCATGATGCGGTAGCAATTGAGGCGGCAATCGAAGCGGCTAAAAAAATACAGGATAAACCGAGCATGATTTGTTGCAAAACTGTCATTGGTCTGGGCTCTCCGAATAAAGCCAATACGCATGATGTGCATGGCGCAGCTTTGGGTGATGAAGAAATTGCTGCAACACGCCCGCATATTGGTTGGCATTACCTGCCTTTTGAAATTCCACAGGATGTTTATGATGCTTGGAATGCACATGCCAAGGGGCAAGCACTGGAGAATGCCTGGAATGAGCGTTTTGCAGAATATGCTCAGAAATACCCCGCAGAAGCGGCAGAATTCAACCGCCGTATGTGCGGAGATTTGCCTGCTGGATGGGTAGATCATGCCGACAGCGTCATTAGTCAGATTAATGCCAAGGCAGAAACAATCGCTACGCGCAAAGCTTCACAAAACGCAATTGAAGCATTAGCACCGATCCTGCCAGATCTTGTCGGTGGATCGGCCGATTTGGCAGGATCGAATCTGACCAAGTGGTCAGGTTCAAAGGGCATCGCGGGCGACTCTGCTGCTGGAAACTATATTTATTACGGTGTTCGTGAGTTCGGTATGAGTGCCATCATGAATGGCTTGTCCCTGCACGGTGGGATTATTCCTTATGGTGGAACATTTCTGATGTTCTCCGAATATGCACGCAATGCCCTGCGTATGGCCGCATTAATGAAAATTCGTAACATTTTTGTGTATACGCATGATTCCATCGGCTTGGGAGAAGATGGGCCAACGCATCAGCCCGTTGAGCAAACCGCGACTTTGCGTCTGATTCCTAATATGGATGTGTGGCGCCCCTGCGATACGGTTGAATCAACAGTCGCATGGGTGCGGGCCATTGAGCGGCGAGAGGGGCCAAGTTCGCTTATTTTCAGTCGTCAGAATCTGGCTTTTCAGGAACGTGATGCGATGACGATCGGCCTGATCTCCAAGGGAGGATATATTCTGTCGGAAGCTGTGAATGGTAAACCACAAGCTATCATTATCGCTACTGGTTCTGAAGTCGGGTTAGCCAGGGCAGCTCAAAAAGAACTGGCAAAAGAAAATATTGCGGTTCGAGTTGTATCCATGCCTTGCACCAACGTGTTTGATCGGCAGGATCGTGCCTACCAAGAAAGTGTGCTGCCTAAAGGAATCCGGTGCGTTGCGGTTGAAGCGGGAGTAACAGATGGTTGGTATAAATATGTTGGTCTTGATGGCGAGATTGTCGGCATGAATACATTCGGTGAATCTGCTCCGGCCAATAAGTTATTCGAGCATTTCGGCTTCACAATCGGTAATGTCGTCAATGCGGTAAAAAAGGTTTTGTAACAATAGCAAGATTTTTATCAATTACAAATGGTGTTTGCTTAAGGAGGCAGTGGCATGACAATTAAAGTTGGTATCAATGGTTTTGGTCGTATCGGTCGTATGGTATTCCGTGCATCAGTTGAAAAATTTGATGATATTGATGTGGTTGCGATCAATGATCTGCTAGAGCCTGATTACCTTGCTTATATGTTGACCCATGATTCGGTACATGGTCGTTTCAAAGGAGAAGTGTCGGTCGATGGCAACCATCTGGTGGTCAATGGAAAAAAAATCCGGCTGACTGCTATCAAAGATCCTGCTGAATTAAAATGGAACGAGGCGGGTGCTGATGTCGTTGTGGAGTCAACAGGATTGTTTCTAACTAAGGAGCAATGCGAGAAACATCTTCAGGCTGGTGCCAAAAAAGTGGTAATGACAGCGCCTTCGAAAGACGATACCCCGATGTATGTGTATGGAGTAAATGATAAAACTTATGATGGCGAGGCCATCATTTCCAATGCATCGTGTACTACCAATTGCCTTGCGCCAATCGCCAAGGTACTGAATGACACCTGGGGTATCAAACGTGGGTTGATGACAACCGTCCATGCTGCTACGGCTACCCAAAAAACGGTTGATGGTCCATCCAACAAGGATTGGCGAGGTGGACGCGGCATTTTGGAAAACATTATTCCATCTTCGACCGGTGCGGCCAAAGCGGTAGGAGTGGTGATTCCAGAGTTGAATAAAAAATTGACCGGCATGGCTTTTCGGGTGCCAACCTCTGATGTCTCTGTGGTTGATCTGACCGTTGAATTGGATAAAGATGCCTCTTACGAAGACATTTGTAATGCGATGAAATCTGCGTCGACAGGTGCTATGAAAGGCGTTCTGGGCTATACGGATCAGAAGGTTGTTTCTACAGATTTTCGCGGTGAAAGCTGTACTTCGGTTTTTGATGCGGAAGCGGGTATACAGCTGGATAAAAATTTTGTAAAAGTGGTTGCCTGGTACGATAACGAGTGGGGTTATTCCTGCAAAGTTCTGGAAATGGTCAGGGTTGTCGCTGGCCGTGACTGATCTGCAATCATAAATAAAAGACTACATAATTAGTTTTAGCGAAATATAGCGGCGAGCCGGTATCAGTTTCGGTTGATTCGCTGGCTGTTTTCTGCAATTTTTATATTCATGGAGTAAATGTGTCTGTTATCAAGCTCGTCGATCTGGATCTTAACAATAAACGTGTTTTTATTCGTGCTGATCTCAATGTGCCGATCAAGGATGGCAAAGTGACATCGGATGCGCGTATTGCTGCTTCCATGGCCACGATCAATCATTGTTTGAAGCAAGGCGCAAGAGTAATGGTTACGTCACATCTTGGCCGACCTGAGGAAGGTGTTTGGTCAGTGGAAAATTCACTGCACCCAGTGGCGGACGACATCAGTAACCGCCTAGGTAAGCCAGTGCGGTTAATCCGTGATTGGGTGGCGGGCGGATTTGATGTTGCACCTGGTGAGCTGGTTGTGTTGGAAAATTGCCGTATCAATATTGGTGAAAAAGGTAATCAGGATGAAACAGCGCAAAAGTATGCTGCCCTGTGTGATGTTTTTGTGATGGACGCATTCGGAACAGCACATCGCGCAGAGGCTTCTACCCATGGTATCGCTAAGTTTGCGACAGTTGCTTGTGCTGGAATTTTGCTTACGGAAGAGCTGGAAGCGCTGACCAAAGCACTGCATGAGCCAGCAAGACCGATGGTTGCCATTGTTGGAGGATCGAAAGTTTCGACCAAACTGACAGTGCTGGAATCGCTCGCTGAAAAAGTTGATCAGCTGGTGGTCGGTGGCGGCATCGCAAATACCTTTCTGAGAGCGGCAGGAAATAATGTAGGAAAATCCTTGTGTGAAGATGATCTGGTGCCAGTGGCTAAAGCCTTGATGTCAAAAATGACGGAACGCAATGCTTCTATTCCGATCGCAGTGGATGTCGTGGTGGGGAAAAAATTTGCTGCGGATGAGCCCGCTATTTTGAAGGATGCCGATGCTGTCATCGATGATGATATGATTTTCGATATTGGTCCCAAAAGTGCCGAAACGCTGGTTAAAATCATCAAAGAAGCTGGAACAGTTGTCTGGAATGGGCCGGTAGGCGTGTTTGAATTTGATCAATTTGGCGAGGGAACACGTGCAATCGCGATGGCCATTGCGGAAACTAAAGCGTTTACCTTGGCGGGCGGTGGAGATACGATTGCAGCCATACAAAAATACGGTATCTATGACAAGGTATCCTATATTTCGACAGCCGGAGGAGCGTTCCTTGAGTTTCTGGAGGGTAAAACATTGCCTGCAGTCGAAATTCTTGAGTCACGCGCGAGTTGAAAACAACAGAGACGCTGATCCAATTCAGTCAATACTACCTATTATCCTGTTTCCGGTTGGTGCAGGATTTTTCTAAGAAATTATTTGCTCTGAAGTGATGCGAAGAACCAAAATTGTTGCAACCTTGGGACCAGCATCCAGTAGTCCAGCAACGCTTGCACATATGCTGGAAGCAGGTGTTGATGTGGTCCGTATCAATTTCTCACATGGTACGCGAGATCAACATATTGCCCATGTCGAGCAGGTTCGCTCACTTGCTCGTTCAGTTGGCAGAACAGTAGGGGTGTTGGCCGATCTGCAAGGTCCAAAAATCCGTATTGGAAAATTTCATCAAGGACAGATTGCCCTGAGAACTGGCGATGAATTTATCCTGGATGCCCAGTGTGAATTGGGAGATCAGCTAAAAGTAGGGCTGGACTATCAAGCGTTGCCAGGTGATGTTGAGGCAGGTGCCACATTGTTGCTGGATGATGGACGAATCGTCCTGAAAGTAATCAGGGTGGTGGGTAGTGCGGTATTCTGCGAAGTGCTTCAAGGTGGAATACTGTCCAATAATAAGGGCATTAACCGCAAAGGTGGTGGACTAAGTGCCCCGGCGTTGACCCAGAAGGATCTGGAGGATATCAAAACGGCTGCCTTGATGAAGGCGGATTATCTGGCAGTATCGTTTCCGCGTTCCGGTGACGATATGAGAAAGGCGCGTGCCCTGATGCAGGAAGCAAATTGTACAAGCCTGCTGATGGCAAAGATCGAACGGTCGGAGGCCATTCTTGCGCTGGATGATATTCTCGATGCATCCGATGCGATTATGGTCGCTCGTGGCGATCTGGCCGTGGAAGTAGGCGATGCTGCGGTCCCTGCATTACAGAAAAAAATGATACGTGCCGCACGTGCCGCTAATAAACTGGTAGTGACGGCAACACAGATGATGGAATCGATGATTTACAGTCCGATCCCAACACGTGCCGAAGTATCTGATGTGGCCAATGCTGTCCTGGATGGTACAGATGCCGTGATGTTGTCGGCGGAATCGGCCGCAGGCCAATTTCCGGTCGAATCTGTTGCGGCCATGGCCAGAGTCTGCCTGGAAGCAGAAAAGGAATACACTGTTAATCTGAATTTTCGCCGCTCCCCCGAAACGGACGCAGTTAGTGTGGAAGACGCAATTGCTCGCGCAACTATGTATACCGCGACCAGTCTCAAGATTCGTGCTATCGCTGCGTTGACCCAGAGTGGTGTGACAGCGTTGTTTATGTCTCGCAGGAGTTCCAAGGTACCCATTTTTGCGCTGAGCCCGCAAGAGGATACATTAGGTAAAATGACTCTGTTTCGTGGCGTTTATCCAATTGAGTTTGGTCACGGTCTAACCGATCCTGAACTGATCCTGGATCAAGCAGAGAATGAATTGCTTAAACGAGGAGCGGTACGAGACGGGGATTTAATTGTGATGACGATTGGAGAACCAGTTGGTAAGGCAGGCGGAACTAATACTATGAAAATAGTCAAGGTTGGCGATTGCAAAATTCCTGTTCAGGTAAAAACAGGTAATAATTAACCAAATCATTTAGTAGTTTTTATTTATAGCTGCAATTTTTTATCATCTGTCAGTACATAATCAAGATACTGAAACTTAATTCCAAACCAAAGGAGATTTGAATGGCACTCGTATCTTTGCGTCAACTGCTGGACCATGCAGCTGAAAATAGCTATGGACTTCCAGCTTTTAATGTTAATAATCTTGAACAGATTCAGGCGATCATGCAAGCAGCGGATGAATGTAACAGCCCAGTCATCATGCAGGGATCGGCTGGTGCTCGCAAATACGCGGGAGAAGCTTTTCTACGTCATCTGATCGCGGCTGCTGTCGAGGCCTATCCACATATTCCGATAGTTATGCACCAGGATCATGGCGCATCTCCATCGGTCTGTATCAACGCGATCCGCAGCGGTTTTTCCAGTGTGATGATGGACGGTTCGCTGGAAGCGGACGCCAAGACCCCTTCTTCATATGAATACAACGTAAAGGTAACTTCCACCGTAGTTGAAATGGCTCATGCAGTCGGTGTTTCAGTTGAAGGTGAGTTGGGTTGTCTGGGTTCGCTTGAATCCGGTATGGGCGAAGCCGAAGATGGGCATGGCGCTGAGGGCAAGCTATCTCTTGATCAACTGCTAACCGATCCTGAGCAGGCTGCTGATTTCGTCAAGAAAACCGGAGTGGATGCGCTGGCAATTGCTATTGGCACATCACACGGTGCTTATAAATTTACGCGTAAACCTACCGGCGATATTTTGGCAATTGAGCGTATTAAGGAGATTCATCAGCGTATTCCTAATACACATTTGGTTATGCACGGTTCAAGCTCGGTTCCTCAGGAATGGCTGGAAATTATCCGTGAGTATGGCGGAGAGATGAAAGAAACCTATGGTGTGCCGGTCGAAGAAATCCAGGAAGGTATCAAATATGGCGTCCGTAAGGTGAATATCGATACCGATATCCGCTTGGCAATGACGGGTGCAGTCCGCCGCCATCTGGCCAAAAATAAGAGCGAATTTGATCCGCGTAAATTCCTAAAAGATGCGACAGCAGCTGCCAAAGATATCTGTAAGGCGCGTTTTGAAGCATTTGGATGCGCAGGACAGGCGAGTAAGATCAAGCCTATTATGCTGGAAGAGATGGCTAATCGCTACCTGCGTGGAGAATTAAAAGCCATTATTAAATAATCGCTAATTTACGCAGATAAAATCTGTATTCCTGATTTGGAAATACCGGGATATGTTTCAAGATGGTATCCGGTATTTCCAAATAAGCTAAACTCCGCTACACGACAGACACGTCGCTACGTCATTTTTTCCCAGAAAGACTTTAGAAAAATAAATTGGTTTCAGCAGATCGCCTGATTTGAGTTCGATTTCGATGATTATCTCTTGCACCGGCCAGCGATAATTTTGTCATGATCCAGGCAAAACTCAATGGTGCATCTTTGACTGGCCGCAATAATTGTATTTGGCGCGTGAACTGAGTAACAAATACAGGTTGCAGCATGGTACGCAGATCAGAGTTTCTGAATAAATCAGAATGAGCATGTTTCAGTAGAATTTCCCATTCGTCATGCTGATGCAGTTCGACCGTGATCTACCCGCCGCTTTTGATTGTCTACAACCTGCTTCAGGCAGTGACGGCGCAGCACAAACTTCAGCTCCAGTTCCTGCGCCATCCGTTTATTTTATAGAGACTCCTGCTTGACTGCCGCCAGCTTTTCCAGCAAGGCATCCTGAGCGCTAAATTGGCGGTTACGCCTTGAGATTTTACGTTTGTAGTAGCCCTCCCCATTCATTTCCCATGCTTGAGTATTATCTCGCAAGTAGGGTTTCAAACCTTCCGTGATGACTCGTTTTTTCAGACGCGGATCGAGTATTGGGAAGCAGACTTCTACCCGGCGAAAGAAATTGCGGTCCATCCAGTCAGCACTGGCAAGATAAATGTGATGCCGGTTGATATTCAGGAAGTAAAAAATACGGGAGTGTTCCAGAAAACGACCAATAATCGAACGCACGCGTATATTGTCGGACAAGCCAGGAACATTGGGACGTAGTGCGCAGGCACCACGCACGATCAGATTGATTTTGACGCCGGCGCCGGATGCGGCATACAGTGCTTGAATGACTGCCGGTTCCAGCAATGCATTCATTTTAGCGATGATGGCAGCAGGTTTTCCATTGCGCGCATTTTCCGCTTCTTGGTTGATGTGATGAAGAATTTGATTATGTAGGCTGAAAGGAGATTGCCAGAGATGTTTCAACTTGCTCGCTTTCCCCAATCCGGTCAGTTGGAGAAAAACCTCATTAATATCCGCACAGATTTCTTCGTGACTCGTTAGCAACCCAAAGTCAGTATAAAGGCGGGCGGTGCCGGGGTGATAATTGCCGGTACCAAGATGTGCATAGCGTTTCAGCTGACCGGATTCACGCCGGATAACCATGGCCATCTTGCAGTGAGTCTTATAACCAACAATGCCATAGACGACATGAGCTCCGGCTTCTTCGAGTCGTCCAGCCCAGTTGATGTTGGCTTCTTCATCGAATCGTGCTAATAGTTCTACTATTACGGTGACTTCCTTGCCGACGCTGGCAGCGGAGATCAAAGCTTCCATCAGCGTGGAATCGGGACCGGTGCGATATACGGTCTGCTTGATTGCCACAACGTCTGGGTCAATCGATGCCTGCTTGATGAATTCAATAACGGGTTGAAAGCTCTGAAAGGGGTGATGCAGCAGAATATCGCTCTTGCGTACCATCTGCAAAAAATCGAGGTTCTTTTTTTTCTGGGTCGAGAAAGGAAGTCCGGGAATGAAGCGGGGGAATTTCAGATTAGGACGATCGATGATATCGAAAATCTGAGTAAGCCGCACTAAGTTGACCGGACCATGCACCTGATATAGATCTTCCTTTTTCAGGCAGAACTGGTTGAGCAGAAATTCTGTCATGGCTGGCGAGCAATTATCTGCGATTTCCAGTCTTACCGCGTTACCGAGATGGCGTTGTGGAAGCTCGCCTTGCAACGCAATGCGCAAATTCTTGATTTCTTCTTCATCGACAAACAGATTGCTGTTGCGGGTTACTCGAAATTGATAGCAGCCGACCACTTGCATGCCAGAAAAAAGTTCATCTACATGCGCATGGATAATGGATGACAGAAATACAAAGCTGTATTCGTCTCGTCCAATTTCTTTAGGCAACCGGATGACACGAGGTAAAATACGAGGCGCCTGCACAATTGCCGTCCCCGAATTACGGCCAAAGGCATCCTTGCCCTCCAATGCCACAGCAAAATTCAGACTCTTATTTAAGATACGCGGAAAGGGATGAGATGGATCCAAGCCGATAGGAGTCAGCATCGGCATCAGCTCTCGCTGAAAAAACTGTTTGATCCATTCGCGCTGGTTTTCATTCCAGGTGGTGCGGCGAAGAAAATGGATGCCATGGCTGGCCAGCTCCGGCAGAATGGCCTTATTGAGAATTTTGTATTGATGTGCGACCACTTCTCTCGCACGCGCAGCAGCATGTTCAAGAGCTTGCCGAGGAGGGAGGCCATCCGGGCCGAATCCTGGTGTGTCGAGCTTGATCTGCTCTTTCAGTCCTGCGATCCGAACTTCAAAGAATTCATCAAAATTGCTGCTGATGATACAGATAAAGCGTAAGCGTTCCAGTAACGGTACATGGCTGCCTTCTGCCTGAGCGAGAACGCGGCGATTGAATTCCACCTGGCTCAGCTCTCGGTTTAAAAATAGATTGTCCGCACAAAGAGTGGGTGTGCCAGCACTGATTACACTGGATTCATTCTCGGTCATAGCGTGTTAGTTTGGCTCAAGATAGACCGATATTATTAAATTCAAATACAGCTTTATGAATTTGGTGGAACGTAACCTGTGAGTTGATCCCCCCCTTCGCCAAAAAAGTAGGCTTCCATCTGTTCGGCGAGATATTTTCGTGCCTTGATGTCCGCCAGGCTCAAATGCATTTCATTGACCAGCATGGTTTGATGCTTTATCCATTGGCTCCAAGCCTGCTTTGAGACATTATCATAAATCCGTTTGCCCAGCTCGCCCGGATAGGTCGGAAAATCCAGTCCCTCTGCTTCAATTCCTAGTTTGATACATTTAACCAGTCTGGCCATCGTGAATTCCTGAAAAAGTAGATTATTTGAGAAGGATCGGCTGAGTGCCGATTGAATCGAGTAGCACGGATGCAATTTGCCTGGCAGATTTCTCATCGGTGAAAGGACCGATTAATACCCTGTATAACCCGTTGGTTTCACGAATACGTGATAAACGGGCAATGTCCTGAAATTCCGCCTGTAATTGAGACTGAAACCGGTCGAAATAATTCTGAGCATTTTCTGATGCGCTGAATGCTGCAACCTGTAGATAAGTTGTTTCGTTATCGTCAGAATGCATTACAGTAGATGCGGGTAGCGTCTGTGGTGGGGTGACACGATTAGCGGAAGATTGGTGAGGAAGAATAATTTCAACTTCAACCGGTGCGCTGCCATCTGCCAGCATATCGAGTTTATGCGCGGCAACATAAGATAAATCGATCAATCGATTATCTATAAATGGTCCGCGATCATTAACACGTACGATGATGGATTTTCCGTTCTGTAAATGGGTAACCCTTACATAGCTTGGTATGGGCAAAGTAGGGTGAGCGGCTGTCATGGCGTACATATTGTAAATTTCTCCTGAAGCTGTATTTTTACCGTGAAAGCGCTTGCCATACCAGGATGCGGTACCACGTGTCCGGTATGGTACCAGCTTCGTCATGGGAACATAGGTTTTGCCCAAAGCGCTATAGCGTTTCATATTGGCGCTGCGCAATGGTTCTGCCTTGGGAATCGCATTGACAACTGCATCAAGATGGATGGGCGGATTGGTTTCCGGGCCATCATCAAGATAATACCCTCCTCCTCGCTTGTTGGTGTGCGATGGTTGGCTTGTGGAGGCGCCCGGCTGTTTGGAGGATTTCCCGACGATCGTGCCAGTGTTGCTGCAGCCAGTTAGATAGAAAGCGATCAGCCACAGGATAAACCAGGATGAAACAAGTCGTGGGTTATTTGAGTAAATTTTTGCGGTAGCCATATTTTCTCCTAAGTTCTAACCAGTTTGGGGTGCGTGTGAATACTCATCAAAATACCAAATCCAAACAGGATGGTGACCATTGATGTGCCTCCATAACTGATGAGTGGCAGCGGCACGCCCACTACAGGAAGAATGCCGCTAACCATACCAATATTGACAAAAATATAAGTAAAGAAGGTAAGTGTGATCGATCCTGCAACTAGACGGGTAAAGCGGGTAGGTGCTTTGGCTGTGATGACAAAACAACGCCCGATAACTACTAAGTAGAGTAATAATAACAGACCGTTACCAATCAACCCAAATTCCTCTGAAAATACCGAGAATATGAAATCTGTGCTCGGCTCTGGCAGGAAATCCAGTTGTGACTGAGTTCCTTTTTGCCATCCCTTGCCGGAAATTCCACCCGAACCGATGGCTATGCTGGACTGAATCGTGTGATAGCCCGCGCCGAGCGCATCTTGTGAGGGATCGAGCAACGTCAGTACTCTTTTTTGCTGGTAGTCATGCATGCCGAACGTCCAAAGCAAGGGCAGGCTTATGGCCAGCGTGACTGCGAGTGTCGCCATAATCCGCCAGGAAATGCCTGCCAGGAACAAGATATAGAAACCACTTGCGAGAATGAGTATGGATGTTCCCAAGTCTGGTTGACGGGCAATCAACAGTACCGGCAGCAGTAGAATGAGTGTGGCTACACCGTGATTGCGCCAGCGCAGAATCAGGCCTGTTTTATCCAGATACCATGCCATCATTAGCGGTACCGCTATTTTCAGTAGCTCTGAAGGTTGAATACGCGTGATACCCAGGTTTAGCCAGCGACGCGCACCATTATGGATTTCACCAAACAGGGCGACGCTGATTAGCAGGGCGATGCCGAGCAGATATAATGGCAGCGCAATCCGCAGGATGGTCTGTAGTGGAATATTGGCAACCATCCACATGACGGTGAGTGCGACCGCCATATTGACCAGTTGACTGGTCATCTTGGTTGTGTCGCCACCCGTTGCGCTATGGAGCACAATTAGACCGGTCAGCATCAGTAGAAAAATACCCGCCAGCAGAAAATCATCGATATAGCGGGTCAGGAAACGCCATATTTTGGATAGGTCAAAAGTAATCATGTCGTGATGTGACAGGAGGGCAATCGTTTATCTTCATTTGGCCAAAATTTCCATCGGTTCCGGCGAGATGCCGAGAAAGAAATAATCCAACACCTTGCGCGCAATGGGCGCGGCAGTGGATCCGCCGGATCCGCCGTTCTCAACCAGCACAGTCAGAACGATGCGAGGGTCTTCAGCAGGAGCGTAGGCAGTGAAAAGCGCATGGTCGCGATGGCGTTCATCCAGTTTACTGGCGACATAGCGTTCACCCTGTTTGATATTGACTACCTGAGAAGTACCAGTCTTGCCTGCAAAGCTGTAGGTGGCGCCGGCAGCCGCACGAGCACCGGTGCCGCCGGGTAGCGTCACATCCCGTAATGCCTGCTTGACAATATCCAGATACGCTTGTTTGATATTCAATTGATACCGGGTATCGACAAAATTATCCTTAATCTGGTTGTGCTGATGATCTTTGATCTGTTTGACAAAATGCGGCCGAAATGCCTTGCCATCATTGGTGATCAGCATTGTTGCAAACGTCAGTTGCAGTGGAGTGGCCAGATTGAATCCCTGGCCAATGCCGACCGAAATGGTGTCACCGGGAAACCAGCTCTGATTGAAACGTCTTCTTTTCCATTCAATGGAAGGTAATAATCCGCCAAGTTCTCCAGGAATATCGATACCGGTCAGCTGGCCAAATCCGAACTGTTTGACGAATTCGTGTATGGCAGTGATACCCAGATCGTTTGCTAGCATGTAATAGTAAGTGTCACAGGAAACAACTAACGATTTGTGCAGATCAACGTAACCATGCCCCCCGGGTTTCCAGTCACGAAAACGGTGAGAGCTACCGGGCAGGTTGAAAAATCCCTGATCCCGTATTGCGTAGCTTGGGGTGCGTTTGCCAAGCTCCAGCCCCGCCAGTGCCATGAAAGGCTTGAAAGTAGAGCCAGGTGGATATACTCCACGTAAGGCACGGTTGATCAGAGGTTTGTCAATTGATTCATTGAGCAGGCGCCAGTTGTGATGATCGATGCCATCGGTGAACAGATTGGGATCAAACCCCGGTTTACTGACAAATGCGAGTACTTCGCCATTGGTTGGATCCATGGCGATTAATGCGCCACGAAAATCTCCAAATGCCTGGATGGCAGCTTGCTGCAGACCGAGGTCGATTGTGAGAGTAAGGTCGCTGCCGGCAATAGGGGGAATACGCGACAAGGTACGAACCGGACGGCCAACGGCATCGGTTTCAACCTGCTCCACCCCGGTCATACCATGCAAGTCATTCTCATAGCTTTTCTCGATACCGGTACGTCCGATATGTAACGTTCCTCGATAGTTGTCCAGCCGACTGTTTTCACTCAGCTGTTTTAAATCCGTATCATTGATGCGGTTAATGTAACCAATGAAATGAGAGACAGATTCCCCTTTAGGATAATGTCTCAACAGGCGTGCCTTGACTTCGACACCAGAAAAACGAAAACGGTTTTCTGCAAAGCGGGCAACTTCGATATCAGTTAAACGGGATCGTATCGGGATACTCTTGAAACGGGTATTTTCCCGTCTAAGCTTTTTGAAGCGACTGTAGTCTTCCGGAGTGATGTCGATCAACGTGGCGAGCTGGCTGATGGTCGCTTCAAGGTTCTCGACCTGATCAGGAACAATCTCCAGCGTGTAGGCCGTGTAGTTTTGCGCCAATACAACGCCATTACGATCGAATATCAGCCCGCGATTTGGCGTGATTGGCGAGATACTGATGCGGTTGGCTTCGGCAAGGGTGGTGTAATGTTCACTGCGCACAACTTGCAAATAGTAGAAGCGTCCAAATAGTATGCTAAATAGCAGCAACACGAAAAACACACAGATAGCTAATCTGACATAGAAATTTCGTAACTCATGCAAACGGTTATGTAATTCAACCGGTTCATTCATAACTCATCCGGATCGATTTCCTGCTTTCTGAGACTGGTCAGCATGATGGCAACGAAAGACCATAACAACCCTCCGGACACACTTGTAAGTAGGATGCGCCAATCCGGTGAATAGGTGCCCGTCAGTGTGCCAATAAGTAGCTGTATTATTTGTGCCAGCAACAATATCCACAAGATAGCTGGAATTTGCCTGAATACGCTAAACATGCGTAGCCGTCGATAAAATAGTAGTGCAAAAAAAGTGATCAAGCAGTAGACAAGCGCATGTTGCCCCATGATACTGGTATTCACGGCGTCCATAATGATTCCGCTAACGAATGCGAGGCTCATGCCGGACTGGCGCGGTTGGTGAATGCTCCAGTAAAGTATCGTCAGCGCAACAAAATCCGGGCGGACCAGTAGGATGATATTGTCCGATACCATCAGGTTCAGCATCAGTGCTGCAACCAGACTCAGATAAATCAGTGGTCTGCTGGCAGAAAGCTGTAGTTCCTGCTCGAGCAAATCACCGTGATGGAATGTTTTGTTGCTGGTTGGTTTGATTGGCATGTGAGTCAGATATTTCAGCGGGCTGAGTAATCCCTGGCGGTAAGTCTACCAGTACCAACACATATCTATGACGGTCTACTCCCGCAACTGGTGTACAAATGATATGCGCAAATTGCATGGATTTATCATGTTCGATAAGCGTGACCCGCCCAACGGGCAGTCCAGAAGGATAAACCCCACCAATACCCGATGTTACCAGCAGATCTCCCAGTTGAATATCCGTGTTGACCGAAAAGAACTGTAATTCCAGTTCATTGTTGCGTCCGGCCCCGCTGATCACTGTGTTGATGGCATTGCGCGCAATTCGCACCGGGACCGTGTGGCCTTTGTCAGTAATTAGTGTGACTTCGGCTGTCAGGGGATAAACCTTGGTGACCTGTCCGATCACGCCGAGATTGTCAATAACGATATGTCCCTCGCGAATATCACTGGAACTACCCTTGTTCAAGATGATTTTGCGGTTGAACGGGTTGCGGGGTGTGGACATGATTTCAGCCAGGACCGTCCTGAACTGAGACTGTTCAGTGGCGCCCAGTAATGCGTGGAGATGCTGGTTCTCGACTGTCAGGGCATGCAATTGATAAAGTTTGTAACGGTTTCTGAGATGCGTCTGTCTGAGCTGTGCTATTTCTTCAATGAGACTAAGGTTTGCGAAATATTGTTCCAGTTCGTCATAAAGCTGAAAGGGAGCATAAGCTAATTTCTGTAACGGGGAAACAACCAGGCCAATAACACGTCTGAGCTCGGATACGTGATCGGTGTGCTTGTCTGCAATCATCAAAAAAACAGATAGCAGCGCATAAAGAAAGAGCCGCGCGAGCGGGCTTGGGCCGGACGCAAAAAACCGTGGCGAAGTAGACATGCAGCTAAAGCGGACTAATCATTGCTAAGGGCGTCTCTAAAGAATCGGAGTTCCAGGCAACACAGCGTTGCGACGAATATGGGTTTTTAGAGGTAACCTTAATAAGCAAATAGCCTGACCAATAGGGCGATTAATAATCCCTGGCAAATATTCCAATAGAACGATCCATGTTTTCCAAAGCAATCCCCGCACCGCGTACTACGCAGGTGAGCGGGTCATCAGCGACAATTACCGATAATCCGGTTTCTTCCATCAACAGCCGATCAATATCACGTAACAGGGCGCCGCCACCGGTCATGACCATCCCCATTTGAGCAATATCCGAGCCAAGTTCTGGCGGGGTCTGTTCGAGCGCAGTCTTGACCGCATCAACAATATTATTTAACGGTTCAGCCAATGCTTCTAGAATTTCATTGCTGGAGATCGTGAAACTTCTGGGGATTCCCTCAGCCAGATTACGCCCGTTGACCTCGATTTCTCGAACCTCGGAGCCAGGATAGGCCGAACCAATGCTTGCCTTGATGGTTTCCGCAGTGACTTCACCGATCATCATGCCGTAGTTGCGTCGGATGTAATTAACGATTGCCTCATCAAACTTGTCTCCTCCCATACGCACGGAACTGGAATAGACGATTCCTCCCAAGGATATGACCGCAACTTCAGTCGTACCGCCACCAATATCCACCACCATTGACCCGGTAGGAGATTCCACTGGCAATTCGGCGCCCAGGGCTGCGGCCATGGGTTCCTCGATCAGCTCAACCTTGCGCGCACCTGCACCATAGGCTGCTTCACGGATCGCACGCCGCTCCACCTGAGTGGAACCACAGGGTACCGAAATGACAATACGCGGATTAGCAGAAAACAGGCGCTGTGGGCGTGCCTTGCGAATGAACTGCTTGAGCATCTGCTCGGTTACGGTAAAATCAGCAATCACACCGTCTTTCATTGGCCTGATCGCTGTGATATTGCCCGGCGTCCGCCCCAGCATCTGTTTCGCAGCCAGTCCTACCTGTTGGATCATGCGCTTGCCACCTGGGCCGCCTTCCTGGCGGATGGCCACGACGGATGGCTCATTGAGCACAATGCCATGGCCGCGCAAATGAATCAGCGTGTTGGCTGTTCCAAGATCGATGGCCATATCAGCCGAAAAATAATTACCCAGGAAATTGTTATTTAGGAAATTAAGCATGGTGGCAGTATTTAAGAATAGAGCTATTTAGAATAACTTCTGGACCTTAGCTATTTTGCGCGGATAAACTGAAAAGAACATGGACTGGTCAATGTCGAAGACAGGAGTGATTGATATTTGAATTAATTATAGCACTTTGCCATATGAAGCTGGGAAGATGCTGAGTTGCCGTTGCTCGTTTTCCCCTGAAAATACACATCATGGTGATAATGATCGCGGCCTGCAATATCAGATCCGTATCCTCGTCGCAAACAGCTACAAAGCCAGTGCCCCCAGCAACGGAAAAAGGGAAGGAGACGAAAAGGGGGCACTACTCTTTCTTATTGGATTTAGTTGCAATCCATGAATGCCAAGACTAAGCGGAACTGTATTTGCTAGGAGCCAATAGGGGGGGGTCAGGTCGCGAACGAAGAAAGCAAGTGTATGCTGCAAGCAAGTAGTGCCAGTGCCCGGTTAACGCTCATTAGGGTGCACTGATAATGTGTCAGTGCTATTTTGGATGATTTGCTGTCAGTGTTTTCTGAAATACTTTGGAACGTCGCTGATAGTTATAAAGCTGTTGTCTGGGATGCGGAAGCTGATCGAGTGCGGCAGGATAAAATCCACGTTCCAGAAACCAGTGAGCAGTACGGGTCGTCAGAACGAATAACCGGTTAAACCCCTGTTGCCTGGCATGCTGTTCAAGGTAATCGATCAACGTGCGTCCGATGCCAGCTTCGCGTTGATCGGGGTGTACCGCCAGACAGGCGAGTTCGCAGGCGGATTCATCAGGAAAAGGGTAAAGTGCGGCGCAGGCAATAATCATCTGATCATGCTCCAGCACCATGAAGTGGCCAATTTCCATTTCTAGTAATTCACGACTACGCCTTACCAGAATGCCGCTATTTTCCAGTGGTTCGATCAGTTGCAGAATAGCGCCGATGTCTTCAATTTTTGCCTGCCGGATAACTTGTAGTGGATCGCGCGTGATCATGCTGCCTACGCCTTCGTGGCTGAAAAGTTCGAGCAGCAGGGCGCCATCGATATGATGGCTGATGAGGTGTGCGCGTGCCACACCACGTTCACAGGCTTGTAACGCCCAAGGTAGATAGAGCAACGTATCTTCATCCGGATAACCGGATTCTGTTGCATGTTTTAGCCAGGTCTTACCCTGCTTGACGGTCAATTCACGTAGCAGGGTTTCTTCCGCTTTCAATAATTGACAGACACCTGGTTTGCTCATCAAAAAGACAAGTTTGTTTGCCTGCAAGGCAATAGCAACTTCTGCGGCGATATTTTCCAAGGTTAGATTGAAAGTCTCGCCAGTCGGTGAATAGCCAAGCGACGAGAGCAGTACCACATTGCCCTGCGCCAACTGCTCATGGATTGCACTGGCATTGATGCGACGAACCTCGCCGGTATATTGCAAATCGATGCCGTCAACTACCCCGATAGGACGAGCAGTGACAAAATTTCCGCTGACCACTTTGATGGCAGCATTAGCCATTGGGGAGTTGGGCAGGCCCATGGACAGCCGCGCTTCGATCTCGCTACGCACACGGCCAACTGCTTCCTTGACGTACTGAAGTGCATTTGCATCGGTGACGCGCATCCCCTGCACATAAGAAATTTCGTGTGCATCAGCCTGCAGACGGGATTCAATCTGGGGGCGTGCGCCGTGCACCAGCACGAGGCGGATGCCAAGGCTGGCGAGCAAATTGAAATCATGCACCAGTGACACAAATTTTTCATCAGCCACGACATCGCCGCCAAAGGCGATCACAAAGATCTTGTTCCGGAAGAGTTGGATGTAAGGTGTGACGGCGCGAAACCAAGTAATGAAGTTCGTATCCGGTTGCATGTCAGTTATTATGAAGTTTGATCAATAATCGCCCCAGTGGGATTGCATGGCAGCAATGGTGGCCAGAGCTGCGGTTTCGGTGCGCAGAATTCTTTTACCAAGCTGAATGGCGAAAAATTTGGCAAGGCTTGCCGCTTCACTTTCTTCGGCGGTAAATCCGCCTTCCGGGCCGACCAAGATTGCTGTGTATTCGCCGTCTTTGGGAGCAGGTAGCTGCGCCAGGCGCAAGCTGGCGCCAGGAGACAAAATCAAGTCATGGCTATCTGATGGCTTTGGTTCTTTGATTTTTTTTTCCAGCCATCCGGTCAGCGTTAGCAAGGGGAATAGCTGCGGAACAGTGTTGCGGCCGCATTGCTCACAGGCCGAAATAATAACGCGTTTCCAGTGTTGCTGCCGTTTCTCCGCACGCTCACCGCTTAAACGTACGACGCTACGTTGAGTCAGTAGCGGTTGAATCTGCGTGACACCCAGTTCAACCGCTTTCTGGATAATCCAGTCCATCTTTTCATTGGCACATACTGCCTGTGCCAGTTGAATTGACAGGGATGACTCGCGTTCTATATTGTGAAAACAGCTGATCTGTACCTGACACTGCGATTTTCTGATTTGCGTAAGCTTGCCTGAAAATTCGCCGCCCGCACCATTGAACAACGTAACCTGATCTCCGGTTTTCAGACGTAATACCTGAGCGGCATGATGGCTGTTGCCATGATCAAGCACAACTGTTTCGCCAACCGATATGAATTCTTGATGATAGAAGCGCGCTAGCAAGGGTAACAACTGCTTTTTGTCGTGCGGGCCAAAAAGATCGGTAACATTTTCATGCTACCATTATATATAGGGCGCAAGGTTTTTTTGGTGATCTGCTTGAGTTTTGTGCATATCGAAAATTGCATGCCGGCTTCGATGAAGCTTAAACTGGCAGCATTTAACGAAAAAGGAGCAATAAATAAGATGGCAAGTCTGGAAACGCCGATTTGTGATTTTGGCTGGAAGGCAGTGGATTTTGATCTTCCTGGTGTTGATGGCAAACGTTATAGCTTGGCATCAGCGCAAGGAAAAAATGGATTGCTGGTGATGTTCATCTGCAATCATTGTCCTTATGTGAAGGCCATCCGTGACCGGATTATTCGTGATACCAAGGAGTTGGCGGAACACGGGATTGGCAGTATAGCGATCATGTCCAATGACCCCGCCGACTATCCGGAAGACTCATTCGACAACATGACTAGAATCGCCAGAGAACACGCCTATCCGTTTCCTTATGTTTGGGACGAGACGCAAGCCACCGCCAAGGCATATGGTGCCGTATGTACTCCCGATTTTTTTGGATTCAATAATCAGCAGGAGCTGCAATATCGCGGTCGCCTGGACGCCTCCCGCAAGGAAGCTGGACCGGCAGACCTGCGTCGCGATTTGTTCGAGGCAATGGTGCAGGTTGCCCAAACGGGTCATGGACCACAGGACCAGATACCCAGCATTGGCTGCTCTATCAAGTGGCGGGCTGATTGAACTTGCTGGAGCAAGTGATCGCTGCCGTAAAAATGGTGGCGCATGAGGAAATCATGCCGCGCTATTTACAGGTGGAGCGTATCTATAAAAGTGACGGCAGCTTCTATACTGCTGCAGATATGGCAGCACAGAACAGTCTGGTAGGAAAGTTGCGTACGATTTCTCCCGCTGCGGTAATGGGAGAGGAAATGACTGATGCCGAGCAGCTTGAGCAATGGGAGAAAGGCCATTCAGGATTGTGGTGTATCGATCCGATCGATGGAACATCCAATTTTATGAATGGCTTGCCTTATTTTGCGGTTTCTGTTGCGCTCATGCGTAATGGCAGAAGTGTGCTTGGCGTGGTGTATAACCCAGCGACCAATGAGTGTTTCTATGCCGAGCAGGGTAAAGGTGCGTATCTTAATGGCCAGCTCTTGCCTTTATCCAGACGCGAGACTTCACTGCAACGTGCAATTGCCAATGTCGATCTCAAACGATTAAAGCGACAACTGGCCGGTGCAATTGCTGCTTCCCCACCATACGCCTCACAACGTAATTATGGCGCTTGCACGCTGGAGTGGTGCTATACCGCTGCAGGCTATTTGGATTTATACCTACATGGCGGTCAGAAGCCCTGGGACTATGCTGCCGGTTGCCTGATTCTCGAAGAAGCCGGTGGTCAACGGTGTACACTAGAAAATGACGATTACTGGTCCGAGCCTCCCTGGCGTCGTTCCGTCATTGCTGCACTGGATGAGACGTTATTTGAGCAATGGCGCGATTGGGTAAGATCACATACCAGTTGATTTCGCTGGTGCTTCTTTTTTCGGTTTCTTTGGTTCCTTGTTTTTGCGTTGTTGCCCTTTAGCCATGATCGTTCTCCTTGTGTAAAGGCGCACCTTATCATAATCCCCTGAGTGAAAAGTAAGACTCTTTGGGTTTGGTGCGGCATAGTGTGTGGAGTTAGTGGGCGTTAACTAGCAAGCTACTGGAAACATGAAAAAAATATACACGGCCAACGATTTGATCGAGGCCCATATCGTTCTGGATTTACTGGAAAATGCCTATATTCCGGCGAGGTTGTTCAATGTTTACGCACAAGGTGGTGCTGGTGAAATTCCTTTCACCCAAACTTACCCGGAAGTCTGGGTTATCCGTGATCTGGATTTTGAGCGTGGCCAAAAACTTATTACGGCTTATGAGCAGACACCAGTGGAAACTGCCACTTGTATCTGCCCAAACTGCCACGAAGAAAATCCATATCACTTCCAGTTATGTTGGCAGTGTAACCATGGGTTGGAAGTCGTCAAGGAAAACTTGTAACGTGAACCATTATTCTTTATCCGCATGGCAGGCAGGCTTTTCAGAAGTAAATTTTTACGTATTTCTGGATCTGTTAGAATCTGAAATTGAACTAATTCACTAAAAAGTTTTCTTATCATTTCAGAATTTAATTAAGGGGGCGATCCGGCTTCGACGTGGGTTACGAAGCAGTGCAGGGCATACCGAGGGTCAGTAACCTCGTAAAACAACTGAAAAAAAATAGTCGCAAACGACGAAAACTACGCTTTAGCCGCTTAATCCGGCTAAACTCCACACCGGTGGGCCTCAACGCCGGGTCTGGTAACAGACAGTGGAGTCATTAACGAGGATCGTATTTTGCAGGGTTACTTTGCAGAATATTAAACGATAGGTAACTCGCTTGCCACCAGCCTGCCGGTTGGCGTGTGACAAGTCAAACTAAATAATCAGGCTAAGTATGTAGAACTGTCTGTAGAGGACTTGCGGACGCGGGTTCAATTCCCGCCGCCTCCACCAATAACAAAACCCCAACCGTTCTCGGTCGGGGTTTTTTTTGCCTGTTCCCCTGTGTTGGCGCGGGTTTTCGGGCCATCGGTTTGCTTCTTCGCTTGCTCTAGCGGGCGCGACCGAGACAGCGAAAGACGCAAAAAAACCGCCTTGCGGCGGCGTGTCAGCGCGAGCCTGCCACCAGTGCCTCGCGTTGCGCCAGCCAGGACGTCGACAACTTGCCGCGTAGCAACTGGCCGACACCTACCTCGAGGCATCCCAGGGCGATGCTCTCGATCAGGTCGGGAGCCAGTTGCGCCAGTCGGCTCATCTTGCTGGCTTGGCCGAGATCGATGCTTTCGGCCGCCGCGATCTCGGTCATGGAACTGAACCGTCCCTCGTCCAGCAGACGCTGCCAGTGGTGCGCGAGGCCGAGTGCCCGCATCAAGAGAGTGTCCTGCGCCATCTCGCGCACCTGCCGCTCACGGCGTGCCTCGTCCAGGAACTCCTGCGGCGCGTCGAACGGCGTGATGACCTGCTTCTTCAGACCCCGGCGCACCAGCGTCCAGGGCAGGAAGGTCTCCATCTGCACACCGCCAGCAGGCAGCGGCGTCTGATATGTCACTGGGTCACCCTTGGCGTGGCCACGTTCGTGAGCGAAGTGCCGAAAACGGCCATCGAGCTGGCCAAGCGCTTCGAGGGGTTCCATCGCGTGCCGAAGACCGATCCTGGACACGCGCATCCCTACATCTGCCCAGCGGGCTACTGGACGATTGGCTACGGCCATCTGTGCGAGCCGACGCACACGCCGATCACGGAGACCGAAGCCGAGGCCTATCTGGCGCACGACCTGCAAACGGCGCTCGCGACAACGCTGCGCTACTGCCCGGTGCTTGCCGCCGAACCCGACGGGCGACTATCGGCCATCGTGGACTTCACGTTCAACCTTGGGGCTGGGCGGCTACAGACGTCAACGCTGCGGCGGCGAGTCAATCAACGCGACTGGGTTGCGGCCGGGCAGGAATTGCGCCGATGGGTCTATGGCGGCGGCAAGGTGCTGCCGGGACTCGTCACAAGGCGGGTTGCCGAGGCCGCTTGGCTGCTTCGCAACGCCTGATCCCGAACCGCGCGGAAGAGCTTGGCTTTGCCGCCGAACAGCGCGTTCATGTCACCCATATCAACACGGAGCAGGAGCAATGAGCAATCGATTCAAAAAGGCAGTCATCGACGACGTCTTGCAGGCGAGTCTGTTGGATTTATTCGAATCCGCCATGAAAACGGTGGCCACGACGCTGGTGCGCGAGGCCAAATTCGACACCACCGACTTTGCTACCGCCAAGGGGCGTGGCTGCGAGGGATTTGCGCTGCTGGTGAGCCGCACCCGCGCCGACTCACTCGACGGCTGGTTCGGCGCGTTTCAGCGTGGCGACGAACGCCTCGACGTCATCGGCCACCTGGAATAGCCCATCAGGCGTCCACCTCGGGAACATCCCAGTCCGCCGCGCGCGCCTCGCCGGTCTGGTAGAACTGCTTCACCAGCTTCACGTACTCCAGAAAATCCCGGTTCTCCGTAGCCAGCCGGTTGGCCATGTCCCAATCGATCTCGTCGCGCTCGCGTGCCGGAATCAGCACTTGACTGTCGGCAGGGTTGTCCACGTCCAGCTTGATGAAGCCGATGCCGTGGGCCGCGAACAGGATCCGCAGTTCCTTCAGGGTGTCGGTACCGCCGATTTCCGCCGCGACTAGATAGCCGAAGTTGGCCCACGACGAATTCGATACCGCCTGAAAAAAGCACTCGCGCACATTCGAGCGGTTGATCAGCAGCTTGGCCTCGAACGACCACAGCTTGGTGCGCTTGTCGGAATACTGCGTCACGCAATCACGCACTTCGCGGTGCCATTCCTTGCTCAAGTCCTCCATGCCGACCACGTCCGGGTACAGCCAGCGGTTGCCGTTCGGGCCGCGCTTGTTCGATGAGCGCTTCTCGTCGACGCGCTTGGAGAACACGCCGAACTCCTCCCACAGATAGTGCGACAGCAACGGGTACAGCGCGTGCTCGTCCATCTTCGATGCGTTCGCATCCGCCGACGCCGCCGCTCCTTCGCTTTCGACCGCTGCCACCTCGGCGCTGTCCGAGCGCTCCGAGTAGTAGTACTTGCGCGGCCGTCCTTCAGTCGTTTTGAGTTCTGGATGCTTCGTTTGCATGCGCGGGCGCTGCGAGCTGATTTCTGCGACGAGCTGCTGCACCAAATCCGCATCAGACTTGATGTAATCGCCGCGGCTATTGGCCCGCTTTTCCTGGCATTCATCCGGATAAGTGGCGAACACCCACTCGGCAATCTGCCGTGCGCTGAATTTTTCTTCGGGCCGATCTTTCAGATAGCCGATGACGACCTTTGCCAGATTCAGTGCCATATCACTCCTTCCAGACCTCTGCAGCCAGCGGCAATTCGTTGAGCTCAGCGCGGGCCTCACGCCAGCTGGGGTAATGCTCTTCAAGGATGGCGATGAAGCGATCACTGTGCGTGGGCTCAATCAAATGAGCCATTTCATGCACGACGACGTACTCCAGCAAATCCTTAGGCTTTTTCACCAGCTCCGTATTGAGGCGGATGTTTCCCTCTGCGTGATTGCAACTACCCCACTTGGTTTTCATCCGTTGCAGGAAATAGCCTGAGACTCTCACCTTGAGCTTTTGCTCCCACTTTTGGATCAGTGGCGGTACAACCTCGTGCAGCAACGACTTGTGCCATTCATGCATCACCTCCGCGCGTTTTTCTGCGCAGCTGCCCGGACGAACAATCAGGGTGATCCGTTTGTTGCTGAGGACAACACTGGGCTTTACATCCTGGTAGTCCACCGTCATTAGGTAGCGCCGCCCCCAAACGTGGTGGCTCTCACGCTCAACGAACTGGCGTGGTGTTTCCCGTGCCTGACACTCCAGTTTTCTCTGCTGGTCACGAATCCAGACCAACTTGGAGATCGCGTAGGCACGCGCTACTTCTAGGCGAGTGTTGGTTGGGGCGGCGAGAGTCACACGTCCATCAGGCGGATGAACGGTGAGGTGGACATTCTTGATGTCCTTCCTGGTCACCGCTATTGAAATCTCGCCCAGTTGGATCGTCTCGTTCATCAGTACCCCGATTGGTTCTTGATGATTTCAAAAATAGCCTGCGTTGCCACCCGATCCCGCGACATGATGGGAAACAGAGCATTGAGCACCTGCTTCTCACGGGTGTCATCCCCTTTCCAGCCTGCCGGTGCCTGCTCTCGCATAGCCTGATCGAGTTCGAGTTCGAGCGCGAGCGTCGCCTTGCCATCGTCGTCAGTCGGACAAACGAAAGTTGCGGCCGGAATGCTGGCCAGATTGTTGAAAAGAGCGATCGCTTCCGGGTGACCGTTGAGCACGTGCGGATGGCTGCCCGTATTCTTTGCCGCCATCTTTTTTACCAACTCTTCAGCCTTCTGGAGGAATTTCTCGTAGGCAGCGGTGTCGTCGCGCTTTTGCTTGATGAGGTCTTCGAGGAGCATGGAGATCTCGTCGTAAAACTTCGGATCAGTCAGTTGATCCCGAATGATCGTCTTGCGGACGTTGTTGATGATGCCTTCAGCAATCGCATTTCTCGACAGCTTACCCTTCTGGTTGAGCTTCTTGGCAATGGCGTCGTGAATGCCGGTTTCGATGATCAGATCGGTCAGTGAGAGCGAGCTGAGATTTCCCAAATCTTCAGCTGGGTCTGCTTGGATGTAGGTGTTGATGAGGTGGCGCATATCCGCCTCATAAGGCTTAATGTCCAGCTCTTCGCCTGAATGCTTCTTGATCGCTGTGCGAGTATCGCTGTAGAACTCGATCTCCTTTTCGAGTGCAGCAATATCAGCCGCTGAATACCCTGCGTCCTCAAGGTTCTGGGCAATTGCCGCATAGGCTCGCAGGAATGCGGCTGCTGACTTGTAGAACGAGATGCGCAGCGGCTCGGTGTTCAACAACGCTTCTGGATCGTTGGCATCACCGCAGAAGTAGTGGAGGTACTGCTCCATCTCGCGGGGCATTGCCACCGGCTCACACAAGTAACGCAGTGCTTCCCGGGCAGCATCGAGCTGCGCCTTGCCTTCCTTCAGCCAGTTCTTCACGGTGACGTTGCCGTCATCGCCACCTTCGTCGATGTCCAGCTCGTCCGAGGTGTAAACGGCGATGGAGTCCTGCACTTTCTCGAACAGCTCTTTGTAGTCGACGATATGGCCGTAGTCCTTGTCGTCTCCGTCGAGCCGGTTTGTGCGGCAGATAGCCTGGAACAGGTTGTGATCGCGCAGCTCGTTGTCAAGGTAGATGTAGGTGCAGGAAGGCGCATCGAAACCGGTCAGCAGTTTGCTCACCACGATTAGCAGCTTCAGATTGGCAGGCTCGTCGATGAAGCGCTGCTTGGTCTTGTCCTCGTAGTCCTTGGTGGTCTGATCTTTCTGCAGGACGTGCTGGGTGTAGGTGTCAAACTTATAGCGCTCGTCGCTGTCCTTGGGCTCGCGTGAAATCGCGTTGTGGTTGGGCTCGTAGGACGTAATGATTCCGCAGTACTTGCCAAACGACGTGTTCTGGAACAAACGAAAGTAGTGGCAGGCGTCGTAGATGGAGGCTGCCACCAGAATGGCCGTGCCCCGGTCATTGTTCAGACGCGGCTGGACTCCGAAATCGTGGATGATGTCGGTGATGATGCGCTGCTTGCGCTCACCGGCACTCATCAGCTCTTCCATCGTCGCCCAGCGCTTACGCAGAACCGAACGCTGAAAGTTGTTCAGCCCCTTGGTTTTCTGATCAAACCACGCATCGATAGCTTTTTTTGAAGTCAGGCGCTGAGGCACATCGCGCGCTTCGTACTTCAGGTCAAGCACAACCTTGTCGGCCACCGCTTCATCAAACTTGTAGGTGTGGATGTAGGTGCCGAAAACCTCGCGGGTGGTCTGCTTGTCTTTGCGCAGCAGAGGCGTGCCGGTGAAACCGATGAAGATGGCGTTCTCCAGCCACCGCTTCATCTGCTTGTTCATGTCGCCGCCTTGCGTGCGATGACATTCATCGACGAAGACGTAAACACTGCCCACCACCCTCGGAGGCTCGCCTTTCAGGTCGGTCGTATCAAACTTGTGGATCAGCGCACACATCAGGCGTGGCGTGGCTGCCCCTAGCTTTTCAACCAATTCCGCGCGAGAGGTGATGCGCGGCGATGCCGCATCCTCGCCAATCACGCCAGCATTCTTCATCACACCCACGATCTGCTTGTCCAATTCATCGCGGTCGGTGATGACCAGGATGCGGGCGTGCGGGTCAAACTCCAGCAGCCACTTGGCAATCAGCACCATCAGAATACTCTTGCCGCTGCCTTGGGTGTGCCAGATCACACCGCCTTCTTGCTGCTTTACCCGCTCCTGGGCCGCTTTCACACCGTGGTATTGATGGACGCGAGGTACCTTCTTTTGCCCGCCATCGAAGATGATGAAGTTGCGGATCAGATCCAGCAGGCGCACCTTGTCAAACATCTGCGCCAATGGAATATCCAGCAGCGCACCCTCTGCGAGTGGCTCTGATGTGGTCGCGCCTTTATCCTTGCGCTCCTTCCACTCGACGAAAAACTTCTCCGGGGTGCCCGTGGTGCCGTAGCGCAAACCCTGCGAGTCGCTTCCCGCCAGCAACAACTGCACCGTGCTGAAAAATCCCTTGTTGAAAATCTCTTCCTGGTTGGTGATGAGCTGACGAACACCGCCATGAATGCACCGAAGGTCATGCCAACGGCCCGCTCGTCGATAAGAGCGGACTTGCCAATCAGATCGCGACTGCCGTTTTGCACGCAGACAAGAATGTCTCCCGGCCTGACCATGATGCGGTCAGGAATATCGGCGTCGACAAAGACGTTGTCGTCAAAGCAAAGCGTCCCGTTTTGGACGTTGGATGAGCGCAGCACCAGCGTTCCATACTTGCGAACTTCGGAAGGGCGATAGGTCAATCCAATGAGGCTGTCGCCAATCTCGCCCAGCGGCTTGGCATCCCAGTCGTCCGGGATCACGCCGACATCGCTGCGCTTGTAGCCAGGCATCAGTTCCATACCGCCCCCATCTTTTTCAGGTGCTCATCCACCCGCGCTGAGAGTGTGGCGAGCTCTTTGGTCAGTGTCGGCAGCGGCGTGGCATAGCGTTCCGCAAGCTGGCGGATGCGACTGGTGAGGGTTTGAGAAACCCGATCCAGCTCGCCTTGCACGGCATCGGCCAAGGTCGCCAACCATTTGTCGTCCACTACAAGCTGCTTGATCTCTTCCTCGGTCAGCTTGGGGTACTTGGCATCCAGCTTGGCCTCAAGGTCATCCTGCGCCGCTTTCAGCTTGCCTTTGATATCGGTCTGCTTGTCGAGCAAGGCGGCGTAGTCCTGCAGCGCCTTGCGCTCGTCGGCGTAGTCAGGATCTTTGCCGATCTCCTTCAGGCGGGCTTTGACAGCCTTAGCCGTGATCTTCTGCTTGTCGCCTTCGCCTTCAATGACCTCGGCCAGCAGCCCCTCTTCGCCGCTGTTCTCTTCCATCATCTCCTGAAGTTGCTGCTCGACATCTGCCAGCTTGCCCTCAAACGCTTCAATGGCGTCGCGCTCCGCGACGAAGTAACGGGCTATCAGAATTGGCGCAGGAATCAGATCGGATTTGAAGCGCCGCTTGCCTTTCTTGTAGTCATGCGCTTCGGGCCACGCCAGCTTGCCGTCCTTGTTCTTGACTTGAAGAATTTCACGCGGCTGCGCTCCAGCCTGCCAGCCTGCGTCTGATATCAGGTAGCAGTCGTCTTGCATCGTCTCGGCCCAGTAGTCCATGAGGTGTTGGTACACGTCATAGGCATTGGCGAGCGGCGTCGGCTTGAATCGGGCAAGCAAATCCTCGGACAGTGCCTCGATCAGTTGCTTTGGGTGGCCGTTTTTCGCAAAGCCCTTCAGTAGCGGGGTGTGGGCCTGCTTCCAATCAGCAAAGACCTTGGTGGCCGCCTGATTGAATGCAGTGAATTCAGGATGCGCAAAGATGGTGGTCTTCACCTCGGCGATGGGCAGTTTCAACTGTGCATAACCAGCGCGCCCGGCTGACTCGAACAGGGTATTGCGCACACCGGGGATCACCTTCCAATAGTCGCTCAACGCATCCAGGTCACGCTCTGGAATCCCGCCACGCAAGTGGCCATCGATGTCCTGGATGTCTTCAGGTTCGGTGCTGTCGATGTAGCGTGGCAGGTTGAGGTTGTAGTCGTTCTTGGGATCTGCGATCTCGGTCAGCGGCACCATGCGCGAGTAGCGTGGCAACTCTGCCAACTTGGTGAAGGCATCGACGATCTTGTGAATGTCCTGCTCACGCAGGCGGTTCTTGGCACCGTCCTTGATGAAGCCCTTGGAGGCGTCGATCATGAAGATGCCTTTGCGTGCAGAAGCGTTTTCCTTGTCCAGCACCAGGATGCAGGCGGGGATGCCCGTGCCGTAGAACAGGTTGCCCGGCAGGCCAATGATCCCTTTGAGGATGCCCGACCGCACCAGCTTCTCGCGGATGACAGCCTCGGCATTGCCCCGGAAAAGAACACCGTGAGGGAGAATGCAGGCGCCTTTGGCGGTGCTCTTCATTGAGCGAATGATGTGCAGCAGGTAAGCGTAGTCGCCTTGCTTTTTCGGCGGTTCGCCCCAAGCAAAACGCTGGTGCGCATCGCTGGCAGGGGTCAGGCCGGTGCTCCAGGTCTTGTCTGAAAACGGCGGATTGGCGACGACGTAGTCATAGGTACGCAGCACTTCTGTTCCGTCTTTTTGGCCATCCTTGAACTTCGGCGAGGCCAGCGTGTTGCCCTGCAGGATGTTGGCGGTTGGAAAGTCGTGCAGGATCATGTTCATACGGGCGAGACCAGCAGTGGTCACGTCCATTTCCTGCCCTTCCAATGTGATGTGCTTGCCAGCCTCGGCGGCCACCTTGAGCAGCAAGGAGCCAGAACCGCAGGTGGGGTCATACGCGGTGGTCGAGGCCACTGCATTGGCAGGGGAGATGCCCACGACCTTGGCCATGATGCGACTGACTTCGGATGGCGTATAGAACTGGCCTTTGCTCTTGCCGCTCTGCGAGGCAAAGTGCCGCATCAGGTATTCGTAGGCGTCACCCAGGATGTCGTCGTTCTCGGCTCGGTTCTTCGAGAAATCCAACTCGGGCTTTTGGAAGATGCCGATCAGGTTGCTGAGGCGATCCACCATCGCCTGACCCTCACCGAGCTTGTTCGGGTCGTTGAAATCAGGAAAGTCACTGCGTGCCAGGCGGTTGTTGGCTTCGATCAGGGGCTGAATGACCTGTGTGTTGATCTTGTCGCCGATATCGCTTTTGCCCTTGAGGGCAACCATGTCCTTGAAGCTGGCTCCGGGCGGGATAGTGACTGGCGGGGCAAAGTCATCAGAGTCACCGTATTTGTCCGAGACGTACTTGATGAACAGCATGAACAGGACGTAGTCCTTGTATTGGCTGGCATCCATGCCGCCGCGCAGTTCATCGCAAGACGCCCAGAGGGATGAGTAAAGGTCTGATTTTTTGATGGCCATTTGTGATCCTATTTCCGTGTTGTGCTTGTCGCCGGGGCGCGGTAGCCGGGCGCGAGCTTTGCGTTTTCGACGCCATACAAGGCCAGCGGATCGCTGAGCCAAAGGCGGTACTGTTCTTCTGTGAGGCTGTGATTTGGTGAAGCATCCACGCTCCAGCGCAGCAGCATGTAGCCCGCCACCGCCGCGCGAACGCGCATCCGGATCGAGCCGTTAGTCATCCCGTAGTCCATCTTGATGATCTCGGGGCGGGCGAGACGCGGGTGCGGCACCAAGTCCAACTCCACGATCCGCGTCCACTGGATGTCGTTGTCCGGCCGTTCGTTGGCCTGTGGCTCCTCGTCGAGCAGCGTCGGCGCTTCGATGCGGGTGACGACGAAGTCGCGGAATTCGCCGGACTTGCGGTCAAACGCCCGAACGTGCCAGCGCAGGCCGGTGTCCACCAAGGCAAAGGGCACGATGACGCGCTCGGACTCGCCGCTGCTCATCGAGTGGTAGCGGATCGCCACCGGGCGCTTGGCGCGGATTGCGCGGCAAATCGGGGCCAGCACATCCATCTTCGGACTGCTTAAGACGGATGGCGATTCGCAGGGCAGCAACGGCAGCGTCGCGCCGTTCACACCATCACCGAAGCCCAGAGCAAGCGCCGACAGCACGCGCTGCGGGGCGTGCTCGAACAGCGGAGCAAACGCCTGCCCGATGCGGTAAATCTTGTGGCTGCCGTCGAAGGTGATGTTCTGCGGCGCGGTCTCGCGGTACAGCGCCAAGTCGCGCGTCGCCCCCGCCGGAGCCACGCCGAAGCGCTCGATCAGGTCGGGGCGGCCGATCTCGCCGAAGAAGAAGAGCCGGAAGTCGACGTAGGCCAGCCGCTCGCGCTGGGCGTGGCTCAGGCTCTCGACGCGCTGGGGTTGAGTCACCGACGGCTCCTCATCCAAGACGGACGACCGAAAGACTGTGATTGGTTTTATGTTTGTTCATTGCTAGGCGATTCACATCATCAAACTGATGACATTATGCGCGACAAACTGGCATCCAACAACACAAACGTGCCCCTGCCGCTGGAGGTTAGTGCGATTCCGTGTTTGGGGATTGAACCGGCGTCCGCAAAGGTGGGCGGACGCGGCAGCGAGGATCAAAAGGCGGCGATCAGCGTAAAATCACCGCTCAAAGGTGCTCGTTGCAACCCATTGCATCCTTGATAGGCCGCGTGGCGTCGCCTCAGCACCACCAATACCCAAAATCTCAACCCTCATCGGTTGGGATTTTTTTTTGCCCATTCCCCAGTGTTGGCGCGGTTTCGTGCCTTGATCTCTTGAGTACGTACCTCCCGAAGTCGTCATTCCGGGCGCGCGTTTCTCCGTTTTTCTCTCTCTGTTCTCTGTTGTCCTCTTGAGCATTCAAGGCCAGAAGTCGGGATCGGCGCGGGTTTGCAGGCTATCGGTTTGCTTCTTCGCTTGGTTGGGCGCGTGCGAAAGAAATACCGCAGCCCAAAATTGATCAGGCGTTGATTAATCGGCTCAAGGGGATCCTTCAGCCTAACCGCCGCAATGCGTACCAGGAAGTTCAGATTCTTCCGCGCATGGACGAACTCAAATTAAGTGGGCCTCGCGTCTTAATCGTGATTAAGCCAGATGATAAAGTACCGCGCAGCATCACTTTGTTTGACCTTGCGGTGGACCCGCCACGGCTGTGGTCGAAGCAGCGGTCAAACTCTATTTGATTCGAAAGTCCTCGTGTAAATTACTCCAATGGTCCTTCAGTTTCTGCTTGTGCGCCTCATTCATTGGGAGATCTTTGATTGCCTCTCGCCAAAGATTTCGAGCCTTGTCCATAACATCATCCAGGTGAGGTTTAATTACGCTCCATGGAATCTCGGCATGATCAGCCCATGACTGAAAATTTGCCAAAGAGACGTCATACCACTCTTTAGTCTTTCCTAAATTAAGCGCGAAATACCGTTCACCGTCGATATATACGCTCGTGGTAAGAATATCGTATGCTGGTGAAAGCCTTGGCGTGATTTTATCTGAATAAATCAAACTCCAATTCTTTAGATGCGCATCACCATTGGCGAGAAGAATGTTAACTAGCAATCTCCTGGCGAATTGTTGTGCATCGGCCAAACCATTACCAGAATAACCGTAAATAATACGGCCGATTTGCTTGTAGCTTGCCGAGTTGTATTTTTCATGGGCATACTTAACCAGTACCTGGGCAAAGTCTTCCATATGGATACGCACATCATCATTGCGATCAAAGCGTTTGATTGCGAAGGCTAGCTTTTCATCGGGCAAGTTTATCTGAGGAAGATTGTCGAGTTTATTCAACTCAACCAGCTTAATTTCTGGAATCTCGACTCCAACTAATTCCGCAAGTTTCATTGCGGTGTATTCGTTTACCGGCACATCTTTATGCTTGGTGGAAGGGGTTTTTACAATCCAATCGCCCAAGACATCACCTTTAGAAAGATTGTAGCGTCCGTCCTTTTCCTTCATAGAAAATTTCATCTGAACGCCGGCCAACGAAAATTTGTTTTCCGGTGATACTTTGTCAAACTTTATTGCTCGAGCTTTGCCGTGAGTATTAAGAACACTATCTGGAACATCGTCTGGTTCCATCGGCTCAACCACCAAGGCGCCAGGTAGGTCAGCACCTAAATATGAGAGAATATGGAACTCGTTGTCGACATGAACTTTAAGCCCTTGCGCAATCAACTCCCGCAAGGATCCCTCCGGAAGTAAATTGGACAATGCAGGGTGCAATCTCTGGTTTCTTGCCCACGGTTCCGCCATTATTTTTTTAGAACGAGGGAATGCTGGGTGAGTAATCAAACTAAAGGTAGGGCGGCTTGCATCACTCTTAAATTCCTCGGCAAAGTTCAGCACATTTCTACCGCCTTGATAGCCAGCCAAATAGCCGACCAGCCTGTCGTGCAGGCTCAACTTGAGTACGTTTATTTCATCGACACGGTTATCGCTCATGATTCATCCCCCAGCAAACCCTGCCATGGATCATCTGAGAGACTTTTCTTTGTATCTTCCTTTGAAGGTTTTTTCGCCTGAGACACATGAATCGTGCCTGGCTCGGAACTCTCCTGTTCAAGCAGCGCCATAACAGCGCCAAGCTTTTCCTTTGGTATGAGCATAAGTTCGCTATTCAAGCCCTTCGCGATCAACTCCAAGGTGCCTAGCCTGGGGTTTCCTTTGGATTCCAGGCGCTGATATTGCTGACGAGATACGCCTACACGCAACATCATGTCGTTCTGCTTGAGGCCGAGTGTCAGTCGCCGCTGTTTTATCTGGTGGAGTAAAGAATTCATCATAGTAAACATATATGTTGCTTTTACAGTTTAAAGCAATATATTAGTTTCTTTTATTTCCAGAGGCAACTTATTAGTTGCTTTTAAGGGGTTCGCCACACCGTAAGTATAAAAAGCAACGTATATGTTGCCTTTGTTGACTGCTTAGCTCTCTTTGTTGATCAGTCAATCAACCAGCGAAGCCTTGCTGCCTAGCCCCGGTGCGCCCCTACACGGAGGACACAGAACCGGATCTGCCGCTGGCCTTCGGGGCTGCTGGTAGACTGCCTGAGACAGCGTTCCTCAAAGGCTTCAATGACGACTTGACGATACAGTACTCGGCCGCGAAGTTTCAGGAATTGAGGGCCAACACCCTCAGACCGCCAGCGCTCGAGGCAAGCCTCACTGGCTCCTTATCGGTTGGCCAGCTGCCGCTGGTTCATATGCAATACTTCCATTTCGTTGTTGTTTGTGGGAGGCCATGAACGCTCGTCATTGGAATTGTTGCAAGCTATTTAGGACGTTTTCGAGCAAGGGTTTGGCGCGGGTTTCCGGCTGTTTATTCGCCAGGAAAACTGCCTTTACTCAGGCGACCCGCCCTTGAAGCGGGCTACCCGTTCACGATGAGCCGGACATCCCGGGTGAGTGGCATCTCGGGTCTGCAGGATTGCCGCAAGTTTTGGGAAATCCCGGTCGAAGGCAATGTCGGTATGGATCAAGACCCCGGCAAGCCTTTCAGTGGCGACAGCATCCTGGTCAAAGGTGTTGTGCGTGTCTGCCTCATGAACGACATGGAGCTCGACATTGGCGCTGGTATCGACGATAGCTACTACGACCTTGACGAAGCCGAAGCGTAACGCGTTCGATTCAGAGCAAACCAGAAAATCACCCATTAACACCCATTCCAGGGCCACTCGGCTTCAAAATGGGTGTTAATGGGTGTAGTATTGGTTGCATGCTACGTTCAGACACCCTCCAGATCACACCCGAGATCCTGAGCCTGATTGCCAGGATCGACGAATTCAAAGGCGCATGGCGGGCCTTGGGAACGCTCGCGCCTGAGCGTCTTTCGGCGCTGAGGCGGATGGCGACCATCGAAAGCATCGGCTCGTCCACCCGCATCGAGGGCAGCAAGCTGACTGACCGCGAGGTGGAGCGCCTGCTCTCCAACCTTGCCATCCAGTCCTTCGACACCCGCGACGAGCAGGAAGTGGCCGGTTACGCTGGGCTGATGGATCTGGTGTTCAGCTTGTGGCAGGACATCCCGTTCAGCGAGAACTACATCAAGCAACTGCACCAGATCCTGCTGCGCCACAGCGAAAAGGACGCGCGCCACCGGGGACAGTACAAGACTAATTCAAACAACGTCGCCGCCTTCGATGAAAGCGGGACTCAGATCGGCATCGTCTTTGAGACCGCCACGCCGTTTGACACGCCACGGCTGATGACCGAATTGGCGTCGTGGGTGAACGATGAGCGAGAGAAGGGGCACCTGCACCCCTTGTTGATCATCGCGATCTTCGTCGTGGTGTTTCTGGAAATTCACCCCTTTCAGGATGGCAACGGGCGTTTGAGCCGGGCTCTGACGACCTTACTGCTGATCCAGGCCGGTTACGCCTATGTGCCGTACAGCTCGCTGGAAAGTGTGATCGAGCTGAACAAGGAAGCCTATTACCTGGCCCTGCGTCAGACGCAAGGCACCATCCGCACGGAGGCGCCCAACTGGCAGCCATGGCTGGTGTTCTTCTTGCGCTCGCTGGCCGAGCAGGTTCGACGTCTGGAGAAGAAGGTCGAACGTGAAAAGATCGTGCTGGCCGCGCTGCCGGAATTGTCACTGCAGATCGTGGAATTCGCACGAGAGCACGGGCGCGTCACGATGATGGATGCCATCAAACTGACCGGAGCCAGCCGCAATACCCTCAAGCAGCACTTCCGCAACCTGACCGAACGCAATCACCTGGAGCAGCACGGCAGCGGACGCGGTGTGTGGTACGGGCTGAAGTAACGTAGTCAGTTCAATTCCGGTTTTGGGAATTGAACCGGCGTCCGCACCGCGCGGCCTGAACGATCTGGAAGCCAAGCTATCGGGCTAACCGCCGTCAAGAATGAGGTGGTGAAGCCAGCACTTACTCTGATCACCCTGCTGCGCGAAGGCCGTTTCGTTCAATTTCGATCAGGCAATCCCGGGTATTTCAAGGTGGCTGCAGATGCGGCCGTCTGGTAGACTGATGACGACTTAAAACGATTTTGAGACCTCCTTGAGCGCCAATGCCATGAGTGCCGAACCTTGGGTTACTGCAATCGATGTCGCCCGGCATCTGGGTGTCGTGAAGGACACCGTTTACCGCTGGCGCGAACGCAAGGGCCTGCCCGCGCACAAGATCGGTCGGCTATGGAAATTTCAGTTGTCTGAGGTCGATGAATGGGTGCGCGCGGGCGGTGCCGATGAAGAACAACGTAGCGATGGCCAGACGCCATCGCACAAAGCTTGAGGGGATGGGCGTCAATGCCAACACTGAACTGGATCGGCAAAGAAGCCGTCGTCAAGCACCACAAGGAAGTGCCGTTCCGCCTGCTGGAGCCGGTGCCGGAGCTGTCCTGCGGCCCGGCGCAAGGCAAGGACAGCGGCAACCTCATCGTGCAGGGCGACAACCTGCACGCGCTCAAGGCGCTGCTGCCGCGCTATGCGGGCCAGGTGAAGTGCATCTACATTGACCCGCCCTACAACACCGGCAACGAGGGCTGGGTCTACAACGACAACGTCAACAGCCCGGAGATTCGCCGCTGGCTGGGCGAGGTGGTCGGCAAGGAAGGCGAGACGCTGGACCGGCACGACCGCTGGCTGTCGATGATGTACCCGCGCCTGGTACTGCTGAAGCAGTTTCTGCGCGAGGATGGCGCGATCTTCGTTTCCATCGACGACAACGAAGTAGCGACGTTACGGTTGCTGATGGACGAGATATTTGGGGTGAAGAATTTCGTGGCGACCGTGCTGTGGCAGAAGATTTTCTCGCCGAAGAACTCAGCGCGTCATCTCTCCGAGGACCACGATTACGTAGTGGTTTACGCGTCGAACGCAGATAAGTGGAAGCCAAATCTCTTGCCAAGGGGGGACGATGCGAAGGCGCGTTACAAAAACGACGATAACGATCCGCGCGGCCCATGGACCTCGGGGGACTTACAGGCGCGCAATTACTACTCTGAAGGGACCTACCCCGTTACATGTCCGTCTGGGCGAGTCATACCCGGCCCAGGAAAAGGAATGTACTGGCGAGTATCAAAAGCCAATTTCGACCGACTGAATCAAGAGGGGCGCATTCGGTGGGGTGAGTCTGGGAACAATATGCCTCGCCTCAAACGCTATCTTTCGGACGTGAAGGATGGTGTGGTGCCGCAGACGATGTGGTTCTACAAAGATGTCGGGCACACTCAGGAGGCGAAAAAAGAACTGCTCGAGTTGGTCGACTTTGATACCTCCGACGACGTTTTTATCACGCCGAAGCCTACCCGTCTCATTCAGCGCATCCTGCAGATTGCTACCGACAAGGATTCCATCGTCCTCGACAGCTTTGCCGGTTCGGGCACGACCGGGCATGCCGTGCTCAAGCAGAACATCGAGGATGGCGGCAATCGCCGGTTCATCCAGGTCGAAATGATCCCCGAAGTGGCAAGCGCCATCACGGCGGGACGCGCCAAGCGCGCCATTACCGGCTACATCAACGCTAAAGGGCAAACTGTCGAAGGCCTTGGCGGCAGCTTCCAGTTCTGCCGTCTGTCTGCTGAGCCGCTGTTTACAGCCAAGGGACAGATTCGCTCTGATGTCACATTTGCTCAACTGGCCGAGTTCGTCTGGTTTGCCGAAACCGGTACGGGCTTTACCGGTACGACCGACTCTCCCCTGCTGGGCATCCACGAAGGCCGCGCTATCTACCTGCTCTACAACGGCATCCTCAAGGACAAGTCCGTGGGTGGTGGCAATGTGCTCACCGGCCCGGTGTTCGATGTGCTGCCCAAGTTCGCTGGCCCGAAAGTGATTTACGCCGCTGCCAACCGCATGGGCGCCCGCGCCGCACGCGAGGGCATCACCTTCAAGCAAACGCCTTACGCGCTGGAGGTGTGAGTGAAGAACTCTTTTGAGCTTTGCCGTGACAAAGATTTGCGTGGTTCGTGGAATGCACTGGTGTGGCTGACCGAAGGGCGCGTAGTTTGTTGGCGACTGCGTGTAGTAATAATCTGGAGTTGATTGATAAAAGAGGTGCACAAATGGATACAAAGACACTGATTGATTCGGCTATGGAGCTAGACCCTGCCGAACGATTTGAGCTGATTGACGAGCTTTTGCATAGTCTCGACCGTCCGGATCCGGAGCTTGACCGCGTCTGGATCGAGGAGGCAGAGCGACGACTTGCGGCCTATCGCACTGGCCGAATGCAGGGTATTCCGGCCAGCGACGTGGTCGGCGAATTGTAATGCGCGAGGTGATGCGCATCGATTTTTCCCCGCAGGCCAAGGCGGAATTCGAGGACGGCGAAGCGTATTACGAAAGGCAGGTTCCCGGCTTGGGGGCACGTTTTCGCACGGAAGTACGCCAGGCCTTGCAGCGCATGCGCCACTGGCCGTTAGCGGCACCGGTCGAGCGCGGGGATATCCGGCGCATGATTCTGAGCCGATTTCCGTACAAGCTGCTGTATTCGGTTGAGCCGGATTGTCTTTTCATTATTGCCGTGGCCCACATGCACCGCGCCCCGGATTACTGGATTGATCGGGAACCATCGTGACGAGCTTCACCCCCAAAACCTACCAGTCGCAAGTGCTCGACAGTGTGGAAGTCTACTTCAAGGCTTGCCACGAACTGCCATCACCTTCGATTGCCTTCACCGCCACCACGGAACGTCTGTGGGGGCGCGGCAACCCGTACAACCCGCTGTCGAGCTTCCCGGCCGATATGCCGTACTTTTGCCTGCGCGTGCCCACCGGCGGTGGCAAGACCTGGCTGGCGGCAAAAAGCATCCAGCTCGCCAACACCTACCTGCTGCGATGCGAACACAGCGTGATTCTGTGGCTGGTGCCGAGCAAGCCAATCCGTGAGCAGACGATGAAGGCGCTGAAGGATCGCAGCCACCCCTACCACGCCGCACTGCGCGAGTCGGGCCCCATCACGGTGTTGGATCTTGAAGAAGCCAAGAGTGTGACCCGCGCCACGCTGGATACCTCGACCACGGTGATTGTCGCCACACGGCAGGCGTTCCAGGTGGAAGAGGAAGAGTGCCGCAAGGTGTATCAGTCCAGCGGCGCACTGATGCACCACTTTGACAATCTATCGCCAACGCAGCGCGACGAGTTGCTGACCGATGGTGAGGAAAGCGAGCGCACCATGCCGTATTCGCTGGCCAACGTGCTGCGCCTGCGCCGCCCGTTCGTGGTTGTCGATGAAGCGCACAACAGCCGCACCGAACTGGCCTTCGACATGCTGGCGCGTTTCCGCCCCAGCGGCGTAATGGAGCTGACCGCCACGCCCGACTTGGAGCGTACGCCGAGCAACGTGCTGCACAGCGTATCCGCCTCCGAGTTGAAGGCGGAAGAGATGATCAAGCTGCCAGTGGTGTTGCAAACTGAACCCAACTGGCAGCAGTGCTTGGCCGACGCCATTGGCCGACGCGATGCTCTGCACAAGCTGGCCGATGAGGATCGCCGGGCGGGGGCTGCGTACCTGCGTCCACTGGTGCTGATTCAGTCGGAACCGCGCCGCGCAGGCGTCGATACGCTGGACTTCGAGCGCGTAAAGAACGAGCTGATTACCAACCACGGCATTCCCGCCAGCGAAATCGTGGTGGCCACGGGCGAGGAAAAGGGGCTAGAGCAGATTGATGCCGACTACAAGCTGAGCATTGCCGACCCGGTCTGCCCGGTGAAGTTCGTCATCACCCAGAGGGCGCTGGCCGAGGGCTGGGACTGCCCGTTTGCTTACATTCTGGTCAGCATGGCCTCGTTGTCATCGGCCACGGCGGTGGAGCAGTTGCTCGGGCGTGTGTTACGGCAGCCTGGCGCCAGCCATCGCAGTGCCCGCGCATTGAATCAATCCTATGCCTTTGTGGTGTCGCGCAATTTTGCCGAAACGGCAGGCGCACTGCGGGACCGCTTAGTGGCCGGAGCCGGATTTGAGCGGCGCGAAGTCACGGAGTTCGTTACTGCCGCGCTGCCTGAGCAGGCACGGCTGGACCTCGAAGGTCACGCCGGGCGCGTGGTCGTTCGGCCCGTAGCGATTACGTTATCCGAAAAGCCCGACCTGAAGAGTGTGCCGAAACCGGTGCGTGACAAGGTCAGTTGGGATGGCAAGCTCAATACGCTGACGATCAGCACGCCGCTCACGGAAGAGGAAGCCGAAGTGCTCAAGGCATCGGTCACCTCAGAAATTGCTGCGGCGGCGATTGTGGAAGCGGCCGAAGTTAGCCGCACCACGGCGATTGAATTCTTCCAGACGCCCGCCGAACTGGGTGAGCGGTTCCGCGTGCCGCAGTTGGCATTGCGTGTGCAGGGCCAACAAGGTGACTTGGTGCTGTTTGATGACCCGGAGGTGCTGGAATATCCGTGGGACCTCTCGTCCTACGATGCCGCGCCAACGGCCGATGATCTGACGACGTTGGGTGCAGCACTTAAGGTGTCGGAGGGTGGCGAGATCGACATCGACGAGGGCGGTCACGTGGTGTCGCGCTTCCTGCCCGATCTGCAACGGGATTTGGGGCTAGTGTATCAACCGGAAAACTGGGACGAGATTCGCCTCGTCACCTGGCTGTGTCGCAACCTTCCCGAGCAGTCGTTGGCCCACGCCAGCAAACAGGCATTTGTTGCCGCGTGGCTTACCGACTTGCTGCGCCGGGAAGGATTCACGCTGGCGCGCGCCAACCTGCAGAAGTTTCTGATCCGCAATCTGGTCGAGGCACGCATTCGTGAACTGCGCAAGCAGGCGGTCGGTAAGGCGTTCCAGCAGGCGCTATTCGGTGACGATGCGGCCACGCGCGTGGCGGTGACCGATCAATACGCCTTCGAGTTTCACGCCCAGGCCTATGCGCCGAGCCGTGATTACGACGGGCGCTTCGGACACTTCGATTTCCGCAAGCACTTCTATGGGCGCATGGGCGACCTCGACAGCAACGAAGAGTTCGAATGCGCCTGCCAGTTGGATATGTGGGCGCAGCAGGGCCGCATCCAGTTCTGGGTGCGCAACCTGGTTCGGCGGGAGGGCAGTTCGTTCTTCCTGCAGAAGGCCGATGGCCGCTTCTACCCGGACTTCCTTTGCCGGTTGCCCGGTTCGGCAGGCCAGCCGGGGCCGATTCTCGCGGTTGAGTACAAGGGCGCAGATCGCTGGAGCGGAGCTGAGGATGACCGCCTGATCGGTGGCCTGTGGGCCAACCTGTCGGATGGCCGCTGCCGGTTCGTGATGGTCAAGGACAAGCGTTGGGATTGGGTTGAGGAGAAGCTGAAGTGAAACCGAATACCAGTACCCCAAAAATCCAAATTTAGAGCGTCTGATGAAATTACGCCGCCTGCATGTCCACAATTTTCGCTCGATCATTGATGCCGATATCGAGGTGCACGATTACACCATGATTGTTGGCGCCAATAACGCGGGCAAAAGCAATGTACTGGCGGCGCTGCGGTCATTTTACGAGGACGTGAAATGGTCCGCCGAGGACGCGCCCAAGGTGGGCAAGAGTTCTGACGAGACTTGGGTCGAGTTGGCATTTGTGTTGACCGATGCAGAATGGGCAAGCTTGGCAGACAAGTACAAGGAAGGCGTGACCGACCAGACCCTGATCGTGCGGCGCTACTTTGTCTCCAAGGATCGCGTCAAGGCTAATCAGAGCAATATCTACGGTCTGGTCAAAGGTGAGCCCGAAGACACCTATTTTTACGGCGCCAAGAACATCAGCACCGCCAAGGTCGGACGCGTAATCTACATCCCCGCGCAAACGACTGCTGCCGACCAAATGAAAACCTCAGGCCCGTCACCACTGCGCGACATGCTTAATTTCATGCTCAAGCGTGTGGTGTCGGAAAGCGTCGCCTACAAGGCTGTGGAGGACGCGTTCGGCAAGCTCAATGATGAAGCCCGTGGCGACGATGGTTTTCTGGCAAAAATATCTAAACCGATCAACGAAGCCATTGGCCACTGGGGTGTGCGCTTTGATATGTCGGTCAATGCAGTATCGCCGGATGACATCACCAAAAATCTGGTCAAGCACACCTTTGCCGATGCCATGTTGGGCGATGCCGCATTTGCACTTGATCGCTACGGCCATGGGTTCCAGCGCTCATTTTTGTACGAACTAATCAAACTCGCCCCCTCGTTTGCGGACATCAAGACGAGTGACAAGAAGGAGTTTGATCCTGACTTCACGCTGATTCTGTTTGAGGAGCCAGAAGCCTTTTTGCATCCAGCCCAGCAGGAAAACATGGCTTTTCACCTGCGCCGCCTAGGTGCGGGAGCTGGGCAGCAGGTTGTCATCACCAGTCACTCGCCGATTTTTGTTGGCAAGGTGGCCGATGATCTTTGCCAAATTGTTCGGGCGCGGCGCGAAGGCGGAATCACAGCCTTGGGGCAGATCGGCAAGGCAGTCGCCAAGGATGTTTTTGCGGAAGGATTGGCGTTCAAGAAGTGTCTTGAAGGCTTTGTGAATGACCCCGCAATTCGGGATGAGCAAAAGAAAGATGCTCGCTACCTCCTGAAAGCGGCGCAACCCGATGCGGAAATCGCCACGCAGGAAGAACGCTTTCGTTATCAGTTATGGTTGGATTCTGAACGCGCCGCGATGTTCTTTGCCGATCGCGTGCTGCTGGTCGAGGGAGCCACGGAAAAAGCGCTGTTCGGCTGGCTACTGGCACGGGACTGGCACGAACTCACCTGCCATCGTATTGCCGTGGTCGATGTGATGGGCAAGTTCAACTTCCATCGCTACACCGCGCTGCTAGAGCAGTTCGGCATCCCCTATGGTCTGATGCTTGACGACGATCAGGACAAACAGCACCACAAGGCGGTCAACACGATGCTGCGCAATCAGACTGGGCAGCATCGCGTTGCGCCAGCAGTGTTCATCCCGACACATATGGAGTCCTTTCTTGGTAAGGCATTGCCAGGACGCAATGACCAAAAGCCAGTGCAAGTCCTCCGTGAGCTTGAATCAGGTGGTCTGGCAGCCGACAAACTCACGGCGCTGAAGGCCAAATTCTGCGAGGCACTGGCGCTGAGCAGCAATATTGAAGCTAATGATGTGCTCGTAGGCAGTCCACTTCCCGCTTTCCTGAATCAAGGGAGGGCGGGTTGATGGTTTTCAGTGCCACTTGGTTTCTTTTAAAGGAAGAGGGGCTTCTGGCCCAAGCCTGCCAGTGCAATGGCCTGACTGCGCTGCGGCGTGCCAACCTAGGCGACAAGAAAGGGCTTTTCTATTCGGCTTTCTTCGAGTTATCGATTGGTTTCGAGCGGACGCTGAAACTGGTCTTGATCCTCGATTACATGGCGCGGAACCAACTGGCTCCACCAGACAGCAAGACCGTTGAGGATTACGGCCACAAACTCCGCGCACTCTTCGATAGCGCCAAGGCGATTTGCGCCACGCGCGGTGTGACCGCGCTGGATGCGTTTCAGCCGGATTCATTGCCAATCGCCATCCTGGAATTTCTCGATGATTTCGCACATCCGGGCGGGCGCTATTCCAACATCAACAAACTGACAGGCCACAAGCACCAGGCGATGGCTGACCCCGTCGTGAAGTGGGGCGAGATTGCCAATCGGATTATGAGCGAGCACGCCACGCCGAGTCAGCGCAAACGTGCTGAGTTGAACGGACAGCTGGTATCCGAAGCTTTCGGTAACGCCGCTGCCAGCCTGATCAGTGATATGAATCAACAGCAGATGGGTGTCGCTCGCTTGTTCACTCGCGCGTCGGAACTGGATTCGGCGGCTCGGCACGCCATCTATGCGCTGGTGACATTGGTCTCTGCACTGCGCGAAGTGATCGATTCACTGTGTGACAGTGCCTGGAAAGCTAGCCCAGCTGGCCGGTCAGGTATGCCCGATGTGCCAGATATGAAGGATTTCTTCCAGTTTGCTTGGGCTAACAAGCAATACGTCATGCGTAAGCGTAGGTGGCCCTGATATGACCAAACTCCCCATCAACCTCAACGATCTGCTACGTTAGCGCACTGTCGAAGGTGAACGCATCGAATACAAAACCGGTTGGAACCCCGATGTCATCATCCGTACCCTGTGCGCTTTCGCCAACGATTTTGAAAACCTCGGCGGCGGTTATGTGGTGATCGAGCAGGATTGCGACGTGAATGGCCAGCCCGTGTTTCCGCCCGTGGGGCTGGCTGACAACCAGTTCGACAAGATTCAACAGAAATTACTGGCCGCCTGCCAGTTGATCCGGCCGCCGTATTTCCCGGTATTGAGCCTTGAGGAAGTCGAGGGTCGCAAGCTGACCGTGCTATGGGCGCCGAATGGTCAGAACCGGCCCTACAAAGCACCGGAAGCGGTTACCGCCAACAAGAAAACGTGGCGTTACTACATCCGGCGTTACAGCAGCACGGTCGAGGCCAAGGGCGAGACCGAGCAGGAGTTACTGAGCCTGGCGGCCAGGGTGCCGTTCGATGATCGATACAACCAGTCGGCACGGATCGATGATCTATCCAAGCCGTTGATGCAGGCCTTTTTGCAGGAGGTGTACAGTGCGCTGGCGGCAGATGAATGTTGCGAGCGGCCCCACCGAATCTCCGTGGCCCAAGAACGTGGGGCTGTTTTTTTTTCAATGAAGCACCGGAGCGGTTCTTCCCGGGCATGCAGATTGATGTGGTCTGGTTTCCCGAAGGCGCGAGCGGTGATCGTTTCGAAGAAAATATTTTCAAGGGCCCGCTGGCACGGATGACGCGTGAGACCTTGAGCTACATCCAGCGCAACTACCTGCGCGAGACAGTCATTAAGCACCCGGACCGCGCCGAAGCGACGCGGGTCTGGAACTTCCCCTACGCCGCCATCGAAGAAGCCTTGGTCAACGCGGTCTATCACCGCTCCTACGAAGAGCGCGAGCCCATTGAGGTGCGCATCAGCAACGAAAAACTGGTCATCTTGAGCTTTCCCGGCCCGGATCGATCCCTCCGGCTGGAAGACCTTCAGGCTGGGCGTGCGGTCAGCCGTCGCTACCGCAACCGACGGATTGGCGAGTTCCTGAAGGAGTTGGATCTGACGGAAGGTCGTTCGACGAGCATGCCGAAAATCCACAAGGTGATGGCTGCCAACGGCTCGCCCGCGCCGTTGTTTGAATCGGATGATGACCAGCTTTCGTTCGTGATCCGCTTACCCTGCCATCTGCAGGCTGGAGGAGAAATTACACCTACCGCGCAAGTCCAACAGCTTGCTGGGCGCCTTGGTCGGGGAGATGTTACGCCAGCAGTTGTTTGACGCCATGGAAATGGTCCTTCCCGACAAGCCCAACAGCAGTAATCAGCGCTATCGTCGGACTGCCCTCGGACAACGCTGGTTGGAGACCCATCCTGGCATCAGTGCGGGTTGAAATTGTCGGAGGCTACTCTCAACCCGCAGCAATCCGCGCCAGTACTCATAAGCTCGGGAGGGCAGTTGGCACGTGGTCAACTGACCGCCACCAATATCGAAACCTCAACCGTTCCCGGTTGGAGTTTTTCTTGCCCGATCGCGCTGGTTCCCGCGAACGCCTGCAGACTTCTCCAGTCACTCAAAGTGGTCGTTCCGGGCCACGTTCCATTCTCTCTTGGCCATTCCGCGCTCTCTGAAACAGGTTCGAAGTCCGCAAGGTGCGCGATTGTACTATTACATATCAATGGGTTATGCTCGAGCGAATCAAGCGGTTGGATTGCAGCATCGGGTGGCAAAGGAAACGGCCTGCGTTGTGTTTTGTTGGTAGATATTGACAACTACCGACGTAGTGCAAGATCATGGGGCATGGAAAGTTCTCATCAAACCATTCTGGATCACGCCATGCAGGCACCGTTCGAGGTCTGGCTCGCCATCTCCAACAAAGCCCGTGCGCCGAGGATGGATTACTCGCCGCCGCGCATCGCGCGCTTCTCAGCTACCGCGCTGATCGATGGGATTGAAGCGCACCAGATTGATGGCGTGACCGTGCGAGTAACCAACGTCGCCACATACCGTGGCTGACTGCTTCAAGTGTATGAAGGATTATTTTGATCTGTGGATACTGGCGCAGTGGCAGGCGTTCCTGAGAAAGAACCGACTGGAAGCGCGCGGCTTGTTGGTCATGATTGTCACCCGGTTCTCGTCGGTAGCCTGGTGCAGATCTTGAAACGGCGCCACTACAAGCCCGGCGCGTCAGCGGCGATTGGTGACGACGGTGCGTGAAGGTGCTGACCGCGTCGAATTGGTCTTGCCTGATGGGCGAATCATCGACTACGCGATCCAGATTTCACTCAAGTCACGTTCGCTGCGTCTGAAGCTCAGTGCCCGTGACGGCATGGTGGTCGTGGTGCCCCCGAACCTGGATCGCCAGAAGTTGCTTGCCTTGGTGGCGGCGAAGGCAGATTGGATCGGAAAGCGAATTGCCGGCTTCGATGCCGTGCGCCATTTGATCACCACCGAGTCTGCCGCTCGACCCCAGGCATTCGACCTGGCGGCGCTAGCCGAATCCTGGCGAGTGGAATACAAGCCAACGCGCAGCCGTACAGTGGGTGCGCGAGTCGATCAGCCAGGCCGCATCGTTGTGGCGGGCGCGGTCGACGATGTCGACGCCTGTCACGCTGCATTGCGGCGCTGGCTGGCCAGCCACGCCACCATGACTTTGTCACCGTGGCTGGCAAATCTTGCCGAACCTGCTGGCCTGCGTTATACGGACGTTGTCATCAAAAACCAGCGCACGCGCTGGGGGAGTTGTTCGACCACAGGGCGTATCAGCCTCAATTGCAAGCTGCTGTTTCTTCCTCGTGATCTGGTGCAGTACGTGATCTGGCACGAGCTTTGCCATCTGCTTGAGCTCAATCACTCGAAGCGGTTCTGGATGCATTTGCGGCATTTCGAGCCTGCAGCAGATTCGCTGCGCGGCCGGATGCGCGATGCTGGGAAGGCCGTGCCCACTTGGGCACAACGCGGGGTAGGTTTGGTGCGGTGATTTCCGGTGACGATCATGATGGTCCGCGTCCGGAGATTGCCGCCCTCCGGGCCGAAAACGCCCGTCTGATTGCGCTGCTCGAAGCCCACAATATCGAGTGGCAGCCGCCGCAGCCAACCGTACTTGTGGCGCGAGAGCCGGAATCTTCTCGATTGTCCACCGCTGAAAAGGTGGTCCTGTTCCGGCGACTGTTTCGCGGGCGCACGGATGTTTATCCAGTCCGCTGGGAAGGCAAAACTTCGGGCAAGTCGGGTTACGCCCCAGCCTGCGCCAACGAGTGGCGTGCCGGCGTCTGCGAGAAGCCGCGCATCAAGTGCGGCGATTGCAGCAATCGTCTGCTGATCCCGCTGTCGGATGCGGTGATCTACGGCCATCTGGCCGGTGAGCACACAGTTGGCGTCTATCCGCTACTGGAGGATGATACCTGCTATTTTCTGGCTGTCGATTTTGACGAGGCCGACTGGTGTGACGACGCGCGAGCCTTCATGCAGTCCTGCGAAGAACTGGGTGTTCCGGCGGCATTGGAAATCTCTCGGTCCGGGAATGGCGCGCATGCATGGGTGTTCTTCGCCAGACGCGTTGCCGCCCGCGATGCCCGTCGCTTGGGCACGGCGATCATCAGCCATACCTGCTCGCGCACCCGGCAACTGAAGCTGGAATCCTACGACCGGCTGTTCCCGAACCAGGACACGATGTCCAAGGGCGGCTTCGGCAACCTGATCGCCTTGCCGCTGCAGAAGTGGCCGCGCGAAAGCGGCTGCAGCGTGTTCGTTGATGCTGAACTGCGACCGTATCCAGATCAGTGGGGATTCCTCGCGTCCATCCAGCCAATGGCAGCATACGATATCGAGCCGACCATCCTGCGGGCCACGGGCGGCGTGCATCCGCTGGATGTTAACTTCATTGACGATGAGGACCTGGTCACCCCCTGGAAGCGGGAGAGCACGTCGGTCAAGAAGCTGGCCGAACCTTGTCCCGAATCGCTGACCGTGACACTGGCAAACCAGATCTACTTCGAAAAGGCACAGCTACCGCAGGCTCTGGCCAACCGTCTTATTCGCCTGGCTGCCTTTCAGAACCCCGAGTTTTACAAGGCGCAGGCGATGCGGATGTCCGTTTGGGACAAGCCGCGCGTCATCGGCAATGCGGAGAACTTTCCGCAGCACATCGCCTTGCCTCGCGGTTGCCTCGATGCCGCACTGGATCTACTGCGGGACAACGACATCGCCTGTGATCTGCGCGACGAGCGCTTCGGCGGTGAACCCATCGATGCCTCCTTCGTCGGCACTTTGCGTCTGGATCAGGAGGCCGCAGTTGCCGGAATGCTGCATCACGACACCGGCGTGCTGTGCGCGCCGACGGCCTTTGGCAAAACGGTCACTGCCGCCGCAATGATCGCGCGCCGGGGAGTGAACACCCTGGTGCTGGTGCACCGCACCGAACTACTCAAGCAATGGCAGGAACGCTTGCAGGCATTTCTGAGCGTGGGCAAAGGTGTGGTCGGTACCATCGGCGGTGGCAAGGCCAAACCCACCGGCAAGATTGACGTTGCAGTGATGCAGTCCGTCTCCCGGCAGGGTGAGGTCAATCCGCTGGTCGAGAATTATGGTCAGGTGATCGTGGACGAGTGCCACCACGTTGGCGCTGTGTCGTTTGATGCCATCCTGAAGCGGACCAAGGCCAAGTATGTACTGGGCCTGACGGCTACGCCCATCCGTCGCGATGGTCAGCAGCCGATCATCTTCATGCAGTGCGGGGCGATTCGGCACACGGCAACCAAGCCTGCCGGTGCGCCTCACGATCTGGAGGTAGTACCGCGATCACGCTCCAACCGGATCGATCTGTCGACCGATGCAAGCATACAGGACGTGTTTCGGCATCTCGCCAATGATCAGGCCAGAACGCAAGCCATTGCCGCCGAGGTGTGTGACGCATTCGAGCAGGGACGCAAGGTGCTGGTCCTGACCGAACGCACGGAACACCTCGATGCAATCAAGGTGGAGCTCGACAGCTTGCGACCGGCACCGTTCGTATTGCACGGTCGAATGCCCAGGAAGCAGCGAGCGGCGCTGGTGGCTGACCTGGATACGCTGCCGCCCGATGCGCCGCGCGTCCTGCTGTCGACCGGCAAGCTGGTCGGCGAGGGTTTCGATCACCCGCCGCTCGACACGCTGGTGCTGGCCATGCCAGTTTCGTGGAAGGGCACCCTGCAGCAGTACGCCGGACGCTTGCACCGGGAACACGTCAGCAAGACCGACGTCCGGATCATCGATTTCGTGGACACCGGCCACCCGGCACTGCTTCGGATGTGGGACAGGCGGCAGCGTGGCTATCGGGCGATGGGGTACAGGGTCGGTTCCGATGGTCCTGCGAAATGACGACAAATTCTCCAGAGACCGTCTGGAGTTTCGCCATTACCCACAACAGCCCGCGCCACGCGAGGTTCCGACCTTCAGTGCTCTCGGAGTTCGTTCTGTCCTTACTTAACGCGAATTGAGCCTAAAGTTAATCGGCAATTTGTAGCGACCTGGGCGGGATTTGTTTATGTGGCTTTTATTGTCGATGTTTTTGCACGGTGTATTGTTGGCTAACGTGTCAACCGGTCATTGCATACAGATCTGGTACTCAATGCACTGGAACAGGCATTATGGGCGCGGCGGGAAAGCAACGGGTTAATCCATCACAGGCGATCATAGCAGTCAATATCCGTCGATTCGCTATACAGAACACCAGGCAGAAGCCGATATTGAAGCTTCTGTTGGCAGTATTGGCGATTCTTACGATAATGCGCTGACTGAGACAATTAATGGATTATACAAAACAGTGGTTATTTGGCATCGCGGCCCATGGCGCAGTATTAGTGAAGTGGAATTTGTTACCTTGGAGTAGGTTGGCTGGTTCAACAATTGCCGGCTACTGGAACCAGTTGGAAATATTCCGTCGCCTGAATTTGAGATGACATATTATTTCCAGCTGGAGAAGTTAGCTGATGCGGTCTGACTCAAACGAAAAAGTCTCCGGGAAAACCGGGGCGATTCAGTTTTTTGGAAGATACTAAGTAGTTCCGATACTACCTCAGCTTGCCTGTAAGCTTCCTGGCAAAGGCTGCACTACAAAGTTGAATCTGTCTATCTAAATATAATCAAGTAAATTTCCGGGGTGATTGATTATGCCATCTGCACCCCATGTATCTGGTTGGCTGTGACTGCCAGAGTAACCATAACCGGCAATAATTGGCATAATGCCTGCGGCGCGGCTTGCTTCTACATCACGTAAATCATCGCCAAGATAAAGGCAGTTTTGGGGTGAGATATTGATCTTGCGGCATGCGGTCAGAAGCGGCTCCGGGTGAGGTTTGCTGTAATTAGTATCGTCACCACTTACAATGACGGCGGCACGTTGTTTCAGCCCGAGCATTTGCAAAAGAGGCAAGGTAAATCGTGATGGTTTGTTGGTTACGATTCCCCAGCAAATTGTTCTTGCTTCCAGCTCAGATAGGATTTCTGTTATGCCGGGAAAAAGTTGTGTTTCTTTGCATAAATTTTCGGCGTAAATAGCAAGGAATTCTTCGCGCATTGTTTCATATTTTCTATCAGTATGTGTAACCCCAAAACCGAGCTTGAGTAATCCTCTTGCGCCATTTGATGCTTCAACGCGTATTTGCTCCAGTGAAATAGGCTGCTTCCCATGCAACGCAAGTTGCTGGTTTAACGCATAACCAAGATCGGGAGCTGTGTCAGCAAGGGTTCCATCCAGATCGAATAAAACGGCGTGAATCATTGATCAGGCACGAAATGCCATAATGTAGTTGACGCTGGTATCATTTTCCAAGGCATAAATTTTGGTAATAGGATTGTAGGTCATGCCAATTATTTTTGCGTCGGTCAGTCCGGCGTTGCGTGCCATGCGAGCCAACTCGGCTGGTTTGATGAATCTTGCGTATTCATGTGTGCCACGTGGCAGTAGGTTGAGGATGTATTCTGCGCCGATGATTGCGTACAGGTAAGACTTGGGGTTGCGGTTTAGCGTAGAAAAGAATACCCACCCGTTGGGTTTGGCAAGCCGTGCGCAGGATTGAATTATACTGGCCGGGTTAGGAACATGCTCCAACATTTCCATGCAGGTGACGACATCGTACTGGTGTGGATTTTCGATTGCCATCGATTCCACAGTTATTTTTCGATAATCTACATGATGACCACTTTCGAGCAAATGTAGTTCTGCTACCTTTAGTGCTTTATCGCTGAGATCGATTCCCGTTACGATGGCACCTCTGGCTGCCATCGCTTCAGACAGAATGCCGCCGCCGCATCCGACATCTATGGTTATTTTTCCTTTGATGTGCGCGATTTCGTCAATATAGTCCAAACGAAGGGGATTGATTTCATGCAGCGGTTTAAATTCGCTTTGTGGATCCCACCAGCGGTGAGCCAGCTGGCTGAATTTTTCCAATTCCATTGGATCTGCGTTAATTTCATTATTTTCTTTCATATGTTTTACTTTTCCTGAAAATTCAACTGACGAGCCGGTGTTGCCAGCGCCTGGCCTGTTGCATGATATCCGCTTCGTCGAGCGTAACAAGTTCTCCTTCATTGAGCAACAGTCGCCCATTAACCCAAACATGGCTGACCTGTTCACGTCCTGCCACATAGACGAGATGAGAGATTGGATCAAAGCAGGGGGACAGTGATGATGACGAAAAATCAACCGCAGTAATGTCAGCAGCTTTGCCAGGCGAGAGGCTGCCTGTGATCTGATCCAGGCCCATTGCCCTGGCGCCATTTAATGTCGCCATGCGTAAGGCCTGACGGGCAGGAACTGCCTCGGCGTTGTCGCTATATCCTTTCGCCAGGAGAGCAGTCAAGCGCATTTCTGCAAACATATCGAGACGATTGTTGCTAGCCGCACTATCGGTTCCAATGCCAATGTTTATTCCCTTTTGCAGTAATTTTTCAACAGGCGCGATACCACTGGCGAGCTTGAGATTGGATGTTGGGCAATGTGCTATATGCCCGCCATATTCATGGAATAGTTCTATTTCGGTGTCGGTCAGATGGATCATGTGTGCTGCGATCAAGTTGGGACTGACAAGGCCAAGTTTATGCAGTCGCATTAATGGGCGAACGCCATTTTCTGCCAGGCTATTTTTAATTTCATCCTTAGTTTCATGTAGATGTATGTGAACAGGTAGCTGCAACTGCTCTGCCAGGATCATGATTTTTGTAAGCGTCTGATCATTAACGGAATAGGGTGCATGTGGCGCTAGGCAAAAGGTGAGTAAGGGTTGTTGCAGGCAATGATCCCGAATCGCCAACCCTTTGTCTATATAGTCATCGACATCACTCGCATAAGCGCTGGGCATATCGATGACGACTACCCCGATCCCTGCCCTGATACCACATTCCAGAACAACATCAGCGGCTGCCTGTGGAAAAAAATACATATCGTTAAAACAGGTGATACCACCCTTGAGCATTTCCGCACAGGCCAACATGGTTCCATCTCGCACAAAACAAGTATCGACATGCCTGGATTCTGCTGGCCAGATATAGTTTTTGAGCCAGGCCATCAGCGGCAGATCATCTGCCACTCCACGCATGAGTGTCATGGCGGCATGGGTATGCAAGTTTATCAGGCCGGGTATGATGGCATGGTTATCGAGTTTTATATGATTAGATGAGTAATATCGAGAATTAGCCTCGCTGATCGGCAAGATAGCTTCAATCAGGCCATTATTGATTGCTATGGCATGTTCTGCCAGAGTGCCTTCTACTTCTACTGGAATGATCCAGCGCGCTTCGAGCAACGTGTCAACGTTACGTTTATCCATAAAACTATCGTACCCAAAACTAAAAAGCCCCACACAAAGGCAGGGCTCTTTAGTTTAGCTATTGAAGTATCAAATGTATTATCTGGTTCCGGCCACTTCTATTTCAACACGGCGATCAGGTGCTAAACAATTGATCAGATCACGAGTTGCACGGGTACCTTTGCAGGTGTCTCCAGTAACAGGGTTTGCCTCACCCTTTCCATCAGTAAATATTTGGTCAGGGTTGATTCCGCGCGAAACCAAGTAGCTTTTGACTGCTTCGGCACGTCTGACGGAAAGCTTTTTATTGTAGGTTTCGGAACCAATGCGGTCTGTATAACCAACCGCAATGATCAGATCGTAATTGACACCCTGGAGATTACTGGCAAAACTATCCAAGGCTTGTTGACCTTCTGATTTTAGTACTGCTTTATCAAAATCAAACAAAGCGTCGGCAGAGAAAGAGACTTTTTCTGGTTCGGTTACTGGTATTGGTGCGGGCGCTTCTACAATTTTTTCAGGCAATTTAACGAGATCTGGATCACATTCATAAATTGCCATCGCTGGCGTCCAGTAACCGGTGCGCCAGCACAACCCTGTTGAATTTCTTGCAACGGCACCATTATCATCAACGGCGTATGCCTCCGTTTTTTCAGCTTGAGCAAAACCTTGTCTGTCAGTTACGCCAATATGAGAGTGCGCCAGTGCCACACTGGAAAACAGTACTGGAATGACGGTAGCGCTGATCAGATATTTCTTTGTTAACATAATATTTTTCATGCTATTGTTCCTTTATGAATAAAAACCTTTCTTCAACCATCATATCTTCACCCTGAAGCTGGGGGTTGACATGATTCGTCCCTTAATCGTATCTGTATCTGCAAAACATTTTTATAAGCATCACTGGTGCGGATTATGGTTTGATCCATTCATTTTTGTCAAACGCAAGTGTTGTGTTTTTGGCACACTGTGGCATATTTCAGGTTGGAAAAAATTGATTGTTACATTGTGCTATTTTACGCAGATAAAAGAGTATTGATGTTGTGAAGCAGAATAATCTTAATCCAGCAGTTTCCGCAAGTAATCTGAGTTATTCATTTGGCGCGAGTGTCGCTGTCAGTGATGTTTATCTGCAATTGAACCGAGGGGACATTCTGGGTTTTCTTGGGCCAAATGGCGCAGGTAAAAGTACGGTTCTACGCATGTTAACGGGTAACCTGCTTCCGGCTAATGGGGATATACAAATTTGCGGGATAGATTTACTGGCTGATCCGCTTGCTGCAAAACAGCACATTGGTTACCTGCCAGAAATTCCACCGCTATATAAAGAACTTACTGTGGATGAATATTTGCGATTTGCTGCAGAACTGCATGGTATTCCGCAAAGGTTGCTGGCAGAGGCGGTGGAAACCTCAAAAAATAACTGCGAGTTGGCGAGCGTTGGTAAAAAAATTATTGGTGTGTTATCGAAGGGCTTTCAGCAGCGTGTCGGGATTGCGCAGGCAATTATTCACCAGCCGGAAGTGATCATTCTGGATGAGCCAACTGCGGGGCTTGATCCAAATCAGATACAGAAAATACGTCAATTGTTACTGATGCTGCAACAAAATCACGCCATCATTTTCTCAACACATGTTTTGTCGGAAGTCGAGAATATCTGTAATCGCGTACATATACTGCATCAAGGTAAAACCATGCTGGATGCCAGGATCGATAGTCTCAGGCAGCAAGATCAGAAACTTGATAGTATCTTCCAGCAATTGACGCAATCAGACACAGCCGCCACGGGGTTGTCATGATGTTAGTGATGATCCGCAAGGAATTGCGATTGTTATTGGCTTCGTCCTTGGTATGGTCGTTTCTGGCATTAACACAATTAGTGTTAGCCTGGGTTTTTCTAGGACGGCTCGATACTTTTCTTGAAATTCAGCCGCAGTTGATGCAACTTGCCAATCCGCCTGGTATCACAGAGATAATTGTCGCGCCGGTTTTTTCAGTGGCATCGATTATTCTGCTGATGGTGACGCCTATCATGAGTATGCGCTTGCTGGCTGAGGAGAAACGCAATCAGACATTGGTGATGCTGTTGAGTGCTCCGGTTTCCGGATTTGCAATCGTGATGGCCAAGTTTTTTGCGCTACTGCTGTTTCTGCTCACAATACCGCTATTGATTGTTGTTCTGTCATTTTTCCTGCTGATGGGTGGCACGCTGGATTTTGGCTTGTTATTCAGTAATGTCATTGGACTGATTTTACTGGCAGGCTGTTTCGCTTCGCTCGGCCTGTATATATCCAGCCTGACCGCACATCCCGCCATTGCAGCGCTTGGCAGTTTCGGCGTGCTGCTTTGTTTCTGGATGATTGATATCGTATCGCTTGATGCTGAAAGCGTCATCCATGATTTTTCTCCATTCCGGCATTATGAGCACTTCAACTTGGGAATTATTGATTCTTTCAGCGTCATTTTCATGATATTTTTCATGGTTATTTTTCTGACATTGACAGTATCCAGGTTGGCAAACATACGCTAACGAGCGAGTTTGATATGAAACTGGACAACAACAGGCGGCGACAATGGCGTAAGGGCTGGCAGCTGGTTTTATTGCTTGTCTTTATCGGTTTGGCCGGCTATTGGGCGACTCAGCAACGCATTCATTGGGATATTAGCCAAAATGGTCGTAATAGCCTTAGTCAAGCCAGTATCGATACCCTGCAAGCACTCGGCGGACCGGTTGAGGTCACCGTTTATGCCACTAGGCAGGATCCCAGGCTTGGAGACATTCGCAGCATCATCAGCGGATTTATCAGTAATTATCAACGTTTCAAGCCGGATATCAATGTGTCTTTCGTCGATCCGACAGAGTATCCCCAGCAAGCGCAGGCCGCGGGTGTCAAGCTGAATGGCGAGCTGGTCGTGCATTATGAGGGGCGAGAGGCGCGACTCACATCGATCAACGAACAGGCATTCACCAATCTGCTGATGCGCCTGGCTCGCCCGCAGATCAAGCAATTAAGCATGCTATCCGGTCATGGCGAGCGCAAGCTCGATGGCATTGCCAATCGTGATTTGGGTGATTTTGGCAGGAAACTTTCTGCTATCGGTTTTGCGGCAAGGCCTTATAGTCTGATGGATGACGGGTTAACGCAAGAGAATAGCGATATTCTGGTTATTGCGTCACCACAGATTGAGTTGCTTGCCGGTGAGGTCGACCAGTTGACCGATTATCTGGACAAAGGCGGAAATCTGCTGTGGTTGGTAGATGGCGGCGAAGAGTTATACGGTCTGCAGCCACTTGCCGAGGCATTGGGAATCGGTTTTGCCCCAGGCGTGATTGTCGATCCGCAGGCAAAACAGCTTAATGCCCCGCTTACATTTGCTCTTGGGGTTGGCTATCAGCCACATGCGGTGACCCGGCAGTTTGATTTTATTACCGTGTTTCCCTTTGCGCGTCCATTGATCTTGGAAGATAACTCTCAATGGCAACGTAGCGTGCTGGTCGAGGTTGCCTCAGAAGGATGGGCCGAGACCGGCATAATTACGGATGAGCCTACGTTCAATGCAGAAAAGGATGCCAAGGGGCCATTCAGTGTTGCTGTCGCCTTGAACCGCGTTGTGGATGACCGAGAGCAACGGGTAGTCGTGGTGGGCAGCGGCTATTTTTTGGCGAATACTTACCTGGGGAATGGTGGTAACCTTGATCTGGGTGTCAATATAGTTAACTGGCTGGCGGGTGATGAACGTCTGATTACTATTCAACCACGAGCCACCATTGATCATCGCCTGGTATTAAGTCAGTCTGAATTAAATTTCATTACAATCGTAGTGTTGGTCGGAGTGCCGCTGCTATTTCTGGTAAGTGGAATGCTGATCAACTGGCGACGCAAACGCCGGTAATACGGTATTTCTGAAGCATGCCCGAGTTACCTGAAGTCGAGATTACTCGACGTGGGATCGCCGCACATCTCACCGGACAACATATCAACGCGGTAACAGTACGTAATGCCGCACTGCGTTGGCCGATTGCACCTGAAATCTCATCGTCTCTGCCCGGGCAGCAAATCCAGTCAGTTACGCGGCGCGCTAAATATCTGTTACTCAATTGCAGTACCGGTACGTTGATCATTCACCTGGGCATGTCCGGCAGCTTGCGGGTTCTGTCGGTCGATCTGCCACCCCAGGTGCACGATCATTTCGAACTGCAACTTACCAACGGCAATATCCTGCGTCTGCGTGATCCACGTCGTTTTGGTGCGGTGCTATGGTGGCAGGAAGATATTTCGCAGCACCCGTTGCTCAAGCGGTTAGGTCCGGAGCCACTGAGTGATTATTTCAATACGGATGTGTTGTTCCATGGAACCCGCAAGCGCGGCATCAGCATCAAACAGGCGGTGATGAATCAGCATATTGTCGTTGGTGTCGGCAACATCTATGCCAATGAAGCCCTTTTTCAAGCTGGTGTATCCCCATTATGCGCCGCCGGTCAGCTTGACCGACAACAATGTAATCGATTGGCTGACGCCATTAAGCTGACGCTGACCAGCGCGATCACCGCTGGTGGTAGCAGTCTGCGTGATTTCACCGACAGCGCAGGCCGTCCCGGTTATTTTCAGCAATACTATCAGGTTTATGCCCGGACCAATCAACCCTGCCTGCGGTGTGGCGCAGGTATTCAAAAAATCGTACAAGGCCAGCGTGCAACCTATTTCTGTCCTGAATGTCAGCCCCAATCTGGCTGAATCGACATCCTTGGTCAATCATTTACCAGATCCGGATTGACGTCAACCATGATTCTCGCACCGGATTCATCCGCTTGCTTTGGGTATTAGCAGGGTTTCCGACAGGTACGATATAGCCTTAGGGAGTGATGTTGATGGTGATAGTGTCGGCAAAGTTACCATCAAATATTACATCTTGATTATCGTCAACCGCGAACGTTAACCTGTATTCTCCCAGCGGCAGTCCGTTTGCCAGGTTATTGAACACAGAAAAGCGGTCAAGTGAAACTAGCGATCCGCCGTAGGCACGAATCGACAGATCTGATCGAACAAATTCCAGTTGATCGTTTAGCCAATACCGTCCTACTGGCGTTTCGGCGCGTAACCAGTAATCGGCTGGAGTTTGTTCATGAACGCCTGGCAACAGCGAAATATCGATCAACAGCTGATCATTTTGCGATACCGATACGCTACCTCTGGCATTATTGGCGGTAATTGTGAGATTTGGTTGAGCATTGGATACCGTATTGAAAAACCATTTAATATTGTCATTGAAATAAATATTGGCTTTTCTGACGACAAAGTGGCCGGGCTTTGATTCGGTGGCGTTGATTTCACAAGAGGAAAAGCCAGTTGAATTGAAGCTGACGACAATATCGGCGGTATCGGTTACACCGGCAAATTCGAGTGCAAGTGTGTAATCATCATTTGTTCCAGCCTCTCTATCGAAACCGCTCATAGCCAAGCGCAGGGTCGTGGTGTCGTCCATGCTCAGCGCCCGGTGGGTTTCGCCCGCCGAGATACCTTGCTGCATGATGGCCTCTGAATTCTGGAAACCTAGCAGTCGAGCGGTTTCCAGGTTTGCATTGGCTGCAAATAAATGGCCGGGAGGCAGGTCGTGCAGATCCCGACTGTACGTGGTGCTATCTACCGTCGGCGGATTGGCGAAAGGATTGTTGCTTTCCCGATGGAACCAGAAGAGATTGACATCATCATTACGCTGATCATCATTGGATCCAATGACGCCATCGAGTCCGGGATGCAAATCAAGCATATTATTCGCACCCCGCATGGTTTTGGTGTAGTTCCGGTCGGGCCCGCTCAAGCCCGACTCTGAAGACAGAGTGGGGTGGTTAAGGCCAATGCAATGTCCTAATTCATGCAGTAACACCGATTCAAAGTCAAATTGATCATTCGGTACGTTATGGTTGGTCTTGATAATATTGCCAAGTATTGGCTTCAGGTTATTCCAGGTATTGATGGCATTGAGCGTAGGGATTGCCATTTCGGGTGAGACTACACCAACCGAGACGGAGAGCTCACCGCCTCTTCCACTGTAACCAGTCGGGTGAGTAATGATATTCGCAGACTGGTCGCTGAACATGAACACTCCAGCTTGTGCCGGAATCAAAGCTAACAGGCTTGCTGTCGCTACCAGCTTTCTTAAGAACGGTGTATGCACGCCTGTTACGGAATTTTCCTAAGCTGATTACTTCGCATGATGCTGTCAAATTGTTCACAAATCTCGTAAAGCAGCTGTATTTCCGCAACTCCTGTATAGCGCATTGCGTCGGTTCTCAGTCCGTACCAGGAGATTGTTTTTTTCTCGTCAAGCTTACCCAGTACGGACACTGGATGCACTTGCCAACGATCGGGATAAAATTCCACCACAGCGGTCACCTCGTCAGATTTACCTTGTCTCAGCGAAGGCCGTTCGTTTCTGCTGCGTTTCAGTAAACTGATTTCGCTGCGGATTTTCTGTGGATCGAATTGCAGCAGACGGGGATCCGTGAGTTCCTGCCAAAGGTTTTCCAGGCTGACTGGACTCAAGCGGGCAGCATAGATTCCCCCCTGTTTCATGTAAGAGGGGTAAAACACTCTAATATAACCATCCTGATAGATGGCCAGTGACGGATTGGTTATTCCTTCCTGCAGCCCGCTTAGTGCGTGTTCATAGCGCAGGAGTAGGGTAGATTCATCGGGCTCATTGGCTTCATTCACTGGCCATATTTCCAGCCGCGCGTCATTCGAGGCTGGAGCCGCCTGATCGGCGGCCAATACGGTTGGCGAGGGGATACTGAGAGACCATAACAGCAAACAAACCAGCCGGAAGGTAAAATACGGCAATATTTTTTTCATGGCAGGAGCATCCGTAGCCGAAGAATTGTGGATCAGATTGGACTGCGATCAATTTTCCCTGTATGAAAGACAGGCGCACCGGTGCGGCGTTCCAACAAAAAACGCTCAAGTGACGTTCGAATTACCTGAAAAGCGATCTCATTCCATGGAATATCGCGTTCTTCAAACAACTTGACTTCCAGGCTTTCGATTCCCGGAGAGAAATCCAGATCAAGCAGTTTAGCGCGAAACAGGAGATAAACCTGGCTGATGTGCGGCAGGCTATAGGCGGCATAGAGGTCGAGAATTTCCACGCGGGCGTTCGCCTCTTCCAGCGTTTCGCGCGCAGCACCTTGCGGCAGGGTTTCGTTGTTTTCCATGAAGCCCGCAGGTAGCGTCCATTTACCCCTGTGCGGTTCGATTGCGCGCCGGCACAGCAGGATGCGATCTTCCCATTCTGGTATGCAACCAACCACCATTTTGGGATTCTGGTAATGAATCAATTGACAATGTAGACAGACATAGCGGGGTAGTGTGTCGCCTTCCGGTATGCGTAGTGTGACTTCATTGCTGCAATGGCTGCAATATTTCACGGTGTCACCTCAAACAGAAATTCTGCCAGTAGGCTGTCGGATGAGTCTTGCGCAGTGACATGCCAGTTTCCCAGACGCCTGGCATTCAGCATCTTGCTGGAATAGGTTCGCCAATCATTGTTTCCGACCGGTAGCAGCACTTGTGCGACCGATCGGCCCTGAAAAAACCAGTTAACGCGGATGGTTTCACCGGTCAGATCATGCAAATGCAGGAATAAAAATATCGCTCGGCTGGGTCGGCCTGCCAGCGATATCTGTTTGATGTCGTCTACCGGCTCACGTTGGCTGATGGCAGAAGTCAGCTGCGCGCGGAAAACCGGGGTTGTGACTGGTTGTGAGCTGGATGTGCTGCTTGTCTCCGGGATTTCAGTATTGTTGGGAGAAGAGGCGGATTTTGCTGCGGGTATCGGCTGCGGTATGGGCGTGGGTGCGATGCCGGTTTCCAATGTGATCGGTGTCGCTTTCTGAGCTGGTGGTGCTATCTCAGCAACTTCAGTATCCGTTGTAGCATCGATTACATGAGTTGGCGCAGCTTCCTGCAGAGTAGTAGCCGACTCAGGCAACATAGTATCTTGTTCAATCTGCGCCAGGGTCGGCACCTCGGATAATGAGAGCAATTCCGGTGAAGATAATGGTGGTTCAATCTCGTCATCTCCCCACATAGTAGAAACAAGCCAGATCAATCCCGTGAGGATCAACAGCAATATACTCACAGCGAAGAAAAGTTTTCTTCGATCGTAAACCTGCTCATGGTCAACAGAAAGACCACTGTCAGCTTTCGATTCCGGATCAGAAGGATCTGATGCAGTTCGCTGGGTGGATGGGTCAAGCTGAATACGGATTTTAATCTGAGTATTGTTCATGGTTGATACATCCTGACGGTGTATTGACATGGGTAGGCGACAAGCAGACGATTACTTTCAGGGGCCTCTCACTAATTCAGTTTTGCGCGTGGATTGAATGCCATTTTTTGTTTCATTTCCTGATAGAAAGCCTTTGCCTGCTCACTTTCTGCCGGTGGCAGCACTATTTTCAATACGACATAGAGATCACCCGGTGTTGTTCCTGGAATACCGCGTTCCTTGAGTCTCAGCTTCTGGCCAGACTGGGAATTGGCTGGTATTTTGAGATCTACGTCGCCCTGTGGAGTAGGAACCTGAACGATTCCTCCCAGTGCAGCTTCCCACGGGGCGACGGGCAACTCCATCGAAATATCCTTGCCATCCACTTTATACAATGGGTGGGGTTTGAGCATCACTTCCAGGTAAAGATCGCCCGCCTTTCCCTGCCCTTGTCCAGCGCTTCCCTGACCGGCCAGACGAATATGTTGTCCCTGACGGATACCCTTGGGGATACGTACATTCAAGGTACGTTCCTTGATTTGCGGTCTGCCTTCCGGTCCCAGTTCAGTATGCTGCAGCATCAGACTGCGAACGGCACCCTGGAAAACATCCTCGAGATCAATGGAGATTTTGGCATGGGAATCCTGTCCCTTCAGATCAAAGCCGTGCGTTTGACCCGGGCCACCTGACTTATATCTTCTTCCAAAAAGACTCTCAAAGAAACTACTGAATTGTGAAGCGTCTGCCTGAGAAAACTGCCCGCCATGGAATTCAAATCCCTGATCCCATCCTGGTGGTGGCTGAAATTCCTGCCCATTTTTCCAGCGCTCCCCCAGCCGGTCGTAAGCAGCGCGTTTTTCCGGATCTTTGAGCACTTCATAGGCTTCGCCAATTTCCTTGAAACGTGCTTCCGCACTTGCTTCCTTGCTGACGTCCGGGTGATACTGACGCGCCAGTTTACGATAGGTCTGTTTGATCTCTGCTTGTGTGGCATTACGTGCCACACCCATGATCTGGTAATAATCCTTGTATTCCATCAGGTTCTATCCGGCAGGTTTCTGGTGATCATGAGGATGATAACGCGCTACCATCACAATAAATTTGTACTTGATCGCGTCCGGCTTTCTTGGCCTCATACAATGCCGCGTCTGCTCGCGCAATCAGATCATTGGGTATCATGTCACTATGCTGGCCTTGGGCAATACCAACGCTGAGGGTAATTTTGACCGGAGATTCTTCAAATTCCCGGCAAAGCGCGCTTGTTTGCATCCGTATCCGCTCAGCAGTTTTAATGGCGGCGCCTATATCGGTTTCCGTCAGAACGATCATGAATTCATCCCCGCCATAACGTGCAGCATAGTCAATTGCCCGTATAGATTTTAATAGTACGGTTGATACCGTTATAAGAATTTTATCCCCCATTATATGGCCAAGTTCGTCATTGATATGCTTGAAGTAATCAATATCGATCATCAACAGGCAAAATGGACGGTTATTACGTTTGAAACGCGCCAGCTGGTCAACCAGAATCGCATCAAGTTTGCTGCGGTTATATAGTCCGGTCAACCCGTCTGTTACTGATAATTTCTGCAACAACTGATTCTTTTCTCGTATATCTTCATTCACCGCCATGATTACGGCATGTTTGTGCCGTAATGCATCGGTCATTTGATTGAACATGGCAGCCAGCTGGCCAAGCTCATCACGCTGATGAACTTGCAGATGCACATCCAACTTGCCGTCAACAATACTTCGCGCGGCAGCAATCAGTTTTTCCAGCGGTGCGACTATGGCATGTCCCATGTATAGAGCAAATGCAGTTACCATGGCTATCAGAATGACAACCAAAGTCAAAAAGCGGTTACGCAGCTTGGTCCAGGCAATCTGTACGCCGGCATAATCCCGTTCTACCAGAATGAAGATAGGCAGCTTTTCATAAGCACTAACCAGGCCGATTGCAAGTGGATAAACAAGCCCATCGTAAACCAATGATCCTGCAGCCGGTTTACGCAATGCCGAAAAAATTTCCGGATCAAGAGCTGCTGTCTGATCGAGTTGCATGGCGCTGCTCAGAAAAACATGACCAGTTTTATCCAGCAGAATGATTTCCCCAAGCGAAAACTTGCGGGTTTCACGCAGTTGCCTGGCAAGAGCGTTAGAATCAAGTGCGGCAGCAAGATAACCCTTAAGTGTATTGTCATCTGACAGTACCGGAAAAATGATGTTGAATGTAGACTTAGCGTAATAGACCTCCCAGTCTGCGGGGGAGACAGGTAGATTGGCATCTGTGGGGGACATGAGCGCTGTCTGTGGCCAGTCTTGCAGGGCAGCGTCAGCCTTGGGCATCGTGACGCTACTGGCAATCATCTGCCGGTCAAGATCAAAAACAGCTAGCGCCACAATGTTATCCAGTTTGCCTATGACCGATAGCAAATAACTGGCCATGACACTTTGTGCCTGTTCAGTATCGCTGCTGTTTTTAGTCTGACCGGATATGGCCAGTCCTTCAATGACGGGATTGGCCGCTGCCAGTGCGCGGACAGCGAGAATATTCTCGTTTAACCAGGTTTCCAGTAGTTGCGAAACATTATTCGTCAATGCGTGTAACTCGCGTGTAGCTCCATCGTTGACCAGCGCTTCATTTTGCCAGAAAGTCAGCAACCCCAGTCCTGCCGAGGGTAGCAAGGTTGCAATCAATGCGAACAGGACAATTTTACTTTTTATGCTTTTCAAATACGGGCTTTCCAAGAGTAATGAGTAATTTTTCGGTAATGACTATTCCAGGCGCACCCGAGGATCAACTAGCGTATAGGACAGATCGGTCAACAGCAGACCTATGATGTACAGCAATGAACCCAAAAATACCATGGCACGCACCACAGCGAAGTCTTGCGACTGAATGGCGTCGATAGTATAGCTGCCCAGTCCCGGTATGCCAAAGAATGATTCAGTGATCAGACCACCAAGAAATAGTAGCGGTATAACCACAACCGCTCCGGTCAGAATTGGAATCATGGCATTTTTGAGGACATGCCTGAATAATACGATACGTTCCGGCAGCCCCTTGGCACGTGCCGTACGCACATATTCCCGGCTCATTTCTTCCAGGAAAATGGTGCGGTACCAGCGAGAATTGGCGCCAGCGCTGCTGACGACACCGACGAGAATCGGCAACAGTAGAAAACGCCAGGCATCGATACTGTTAGTGTAGCCGGAGATTGGCACCCAATGCCACAGCTTGCTGATCAGAAACTGGCCGCCAATGATGTAAAACAGGCTGGAAACAGACATCAGCGCGATACAAAGCACTACCCCCCAGAAATCGATATAGGTTGCCCGGAAAAAGGTCATCAGCAATGCGAACGTGATGTACGCCAACAGTCCCAGCAGAAATACCGGTAAAGCGATCGCCAGGCTTGGCCACATACGGCTCTGTATTTCTAGGGCAATGTCACGGCCATCATCAGCACGGCCAAAATCAAAGGCAAACATGGCGAGCGATTTTTCAAAAAAAATGGTATCGGTGAATTTTTGGAAGCCCGGTGCATCATCATGGTAGATCAACGGTTTGTCATAACCGCGCGCTTGCTTCCATTTGAAAATAGCCTCATCCGTGACGTGCTTGGTGCCAAGCTGCATGCGTGCCATGTCGTCTGGTGTGTTGACCACAAAAAAAAGCATGAACGTGACGAGATTCACCCCGATCAGGATCGGGATTGCATAGAGAATACGACGGATAATGTAATTCAGCATCTGTATGGATGGTTACGATCAACTGGATTGGGTAGTCAGACTGCGGCCCTGTTCACGACGGCGGTAAGCGAGCCATGCTGGTAGCAACCCACCCATCAATAAAAAAAATACTATTCCAAGCGGCCACAATACTGGCTCATTCCACTCTCGTTGCTTCTGCGCGCGCAAATTGTGATCAATACGCCAGTATTTCATGTTGTTGTTGGAGAGCCGGTTGGGTTTTACATTCTGATACCAGGCGTGATACAAGGCATAGTCCTTGGGATGATAGCCCCACAACCACGGAGCATCTTCACGCAGTATCGCCAGCATTTGATCGATGATTTGAGCACGCTGAGGGCCTGATTCCATATTGTTCATGCGCTCGAACAGGCGGTTGAATTCGGCATTATCATAATTGGCAGCGTTTTCGCCATTGTTTCCTACCTTGCGCTGCGGACCATAGAGCAGAAATAGGAAATTTTCCGGATCGGGGTAATCCGCATTCCAACCCCATTCGAAAATCTGGGCATTACCGCTACGGATTTTGTCCTGAAAGCGGTTGTAATCCGTGCTGCGCACTACCAGGTGAATGTTGATTTTGCGAAACTGCTTGCGCATCCAGTCGAGTATTGCCTTGTCGTCCGCGCTGCGTGTGGTAACGTCGAAATACAGAACTAATGGTTTGCCAGATTTCTTATCAATACCATCCGGATAGCCCGCTTCAGCTAGCAATCTTTTGGCCACTTTGATGGACCTGCGTCTAGGTCCGCCATTATGCCATTCATAAACAATGGAATTAATCCCTGCCTTGCCATCGCGATATCCTTCAATTCCGGGAGGGATGGGGCTTTGTGCCGCCAGTCCACGGCCGTTGGCGAAAATAGAAATAAATTCCTCATAATCGACCGCGATCGATATGGCCTGACGCAGCTTGCGAGCAGCCTGTTTTTCCTGCGTGGTACGCCCACCAACCACCGTATCCAGCATGTTGAAACCCATATAATAGGTCGAGGGCGCTACTGCAGTTTCCAGGCGGATACCCTGTTCCCCCATCCCTTCGGTGACGACCGTTTCACCTTGTCCGCTTATTTGCACGGCCTGGTCGAAACTGTCGGAACCAATGCCGGAGGCGTCATAGTATCCTTGCAGAAACTTATTCCAGCGCGGAATACTTTCTTTTTCCCGGCTGAAAATGATTTTGTCAATGAATGGCAGAGGCTGGTCCGCATCCTGTAACAGATTATTCTCGACATCTTCCGGCATGCCTTCCGCTGGATAATGTTCCCCTTGGAAATTTGGGTTGCGTTCCAGCACCATGACGCTGTTAGGGTCGTTCTCGGTCAACATGTAGGGGCCCGTGCCGACTGGATACCAGTCAAGCGTGATATTTTTATCCGCAAGCCCGGGCTGCGAAAAGAATCGGTCTGCTTCCCAGGGAATTGGTGCAAAAAAGGGCATCGCCAGCCAGTAAATAAACTGTGGGTATTTGCCCTTGATGCGAATACGGTAGGTATGATCGTCCACTTTTTCTACACCTGAGAGGGGAAACTGACGCAAATCCAGATAAACGTCGTCAGGATTGGCGGTTGCATGCTTACTCAGGGTTTCAGCGTATTCGCGCAATCCTACGATGTAATCCGCCATCAGTCCAAAAATTGGAGAGTGGAGTTTGGGGTGTGCTAGCCGTTTGATCTGGTACAGGTAGTCGTCAGCCAGCAGCTCGCGCGTGTCGTCATGCTCGAAATCCGCAATTTTCTGTATTTGCTTGAGATCCGATGCCGTCTGGGTATGATAAAGAAAATCACCCAGTACATCTCTAGCAAATGCTGGATGAGGTTGGTAGTGAATCTCAGGTTTGATATGTATTTCGTAAACTGAAAAGGCGACTTCTTCCGCATCGGCAGGTAAAGCCACATCATTGGCATCATAATACCGAACCGTTGGCAAGGTGGTTGCTGTTTGTGGAATAAGTTCGAATGGCCTTTTTAGGTAATGATATTGCAACGGCGGCTGATAAATCTGCGCAGTAAAAAGAATCTCGTTCGTGCTGTAGGATTGCACTGGATCGAGGTGTTTGGGTCGCTCGGCAAAAGCGTTGTAGAGAATGTTCTCGCCTGACTGCGCGGCAGGGTAAGGATTATTCCACGGTTCTGCACAGCCGGCCAGCAGTAGGAACACACAGCATCCCCAATACCGGAGGCCATGAGCGCTATGGAGTGAAGCAATGATCCCTGCCGGAATGAAACTTGACATACGTTTGATAACCTGACTGATCGGCCGCGTTGAAAGCGCAAGCATATACAAAGATTCGAAGTGTGGCCACAAGTGTGAGAAAATAAAGACCTATGACAAACTTGTGTGCTGGTTATGTCAAGACAGTTTTTGTAGGACAATTCCCGGGTTTTTTATTCTTTCCAAACAGATTTTAATTGTTGGCAGGCGCTTATCATAATGCAAAATCCTATTCCCGAACCTAACCTCTCACTGTATAGTGAGGAAGAAATTTCAAGACTGGTGCATGATTTCTATGCCAAGGCCAGAAAAGATCCAGATCTTGGCCCCATTTTCGAAGAGCATGTCATCGATTGGGATGCTCATTTTGTGCAGATGACCAATTTCTGGTCGGCTCAGTTGCGCGGTACCAGCCGTTTCCGGGGCGCGCCCATGCCCAAGCATATCGCTTTGCCTGAACTGAACGCCGATTTGTTCAGACGCTGGCTGCACCTGTTTCGCGAGACGACACAGGAAATAGGTAACCCTGGACTAAAACGCCACGCCGATACCGTTGCTGGATTTATTGCCGGCAGATTATGGATGGGTTATCAAATGAGCCATTTTCCGCAACAGCAGCCAATCGAACTCGATATCGAAACCGCATAGGCGGCGTACAAAATTGTGAGTTTAACCGCCAAATGCTTTGCCATCAATGTTAATTACAAGACGTGCTGCCAGCACTGCCAGTCAACCTCTGGCTCTGACAATCGGTAATTTTGATGGTGTGCATCTGGGGCACCAGGCGATGCTGGCACAAGTGAAGCAGGCAGCAGAACGACTGGGTTTGACTTCCTGCGCCATGACGTTTGAACCTCACCCGAGGGAGTTTCTCGCACCCGATCAGGCGCCGGTTAGATTGACCAGTCTGCGGGAGAAGCTGTCGTTACTTGCGAAGACAGGCATTGCGCGCGCGCAGCTTATTCATTTCAATTTAGCATTCGCCAGCATCCCGGCCAGTACGTTCATCTCGCGGATATTGCGTCGAGAACTTGATGTGCGCTGGCTGCTGATTGGTGATGATTTTCGTTTTGGTGCCAACCGCAGCGGTGACCGCATGTTATTACAGCAGTATGCGGCGCAAGCGGATAGCTTCGAGCTTGAAATCATGCCAAGTTTTTGCATAAACGGATTGCGTGTATCCAGCACCGCCATCCGGGAGGCGCTTGCGAGCGGCGATCTGCTATTGGCAAAAACTATGCTGGGGCGGGACTACTGCATCAGCGGACGTGTGGTTGATGGTGACAAGTTGGGCAAAAAAATCGGCTTTCCAACGGCCAACATCTGTCTGGAACATAATCATCCGCCCTTGAGTGGCATTTTCGTGGTGGAAGTTACTGATCAGGATAGCCAGCAACCGGATCGGCGTCTGCCGGGCGTGGCTAGTCTGGGAACACGCCCGACGATTCGCGACGCTGGCAAACCGGTGCTGGAAGTACATCTTTTTGATTTCGATAAGGAAATATATGGGCATCGGCTATGTGTGCATTTTCTGCATAAATTGCGTGATGAGGCAAAATTTGCCGACTTGGGTATTCTTACCCGGCAAATTGCCCAGGATGTTGTCGATGCTCAACAGTTTTTTCTGATAAAAAATATAAAGCGCAATATTCCGCTAGAGGTTTATTCTTTTCATCCATGACGATTAATTACAAAGACACGCTCAATCTACTCGATACCCCTTTTCCTATGCGCGGAGATCTGGCGAAACGCGAACCGGAGATGCTGAAAATCTGGCAGGAGAAAGAGCTTTACCGGAAAATTCGTGAGGCTTGCCAGGGGCGCCCGAAATTTGTGCTGCACGATGGCCCGCCTTATGCCAATGGTGATATTCATATAGGTCATGCCGTCAACAAGATTCTCAAGGACATCATTATCAAGGGCAAGACACTGGCCGGGTTTGATGCGCCTTATGTTCCCGGCTGGGATTGTCACGGGCTGCCGATCGAGCATCAGATCGAGAAAAAACACGGCAAACATCTGCCTGCCGATCAGCTCCGGAAATTGTGCCGGGAGTTTGCAAGTGAACAGGTGGCACGTCAGAAAGCTGATTTTATTCGCCTCGGGGTGCTTGGTGACTGGGAAAATCCTTATCTGACTATGAATTACGCCACCGAAGCTGGCATTATCCGTGCGCTCGGCAAAATTCGGCAGAATGGACATCTCTACCAAGGACAAAAGCCGGTCAACTGGTGTATCGACTGTGGCTCGGCCTTGGCGGAAGCGGAAGTCGAATACGAAAACAAACCTTCTCCCGCTATCGATGTCGGCTTTGATGTTATCGCTGCCGCAGAGGGTCAGGCACATCCATTGGCTTATGTTTTCGCGACCCCGATCTCGGCTGACGCTATCATTCAGGCTGTCATCTGGACCACCACCCCATGGACGTTGCCTGCCAACCAGGCTGTTTGCGTGCATCCTGAGCTTGACTACAGTCTGGTGAAAACCGACCAAGGTTGGTTGATTCTCGCGACCGAGCTGGTGCAAACCTGTCTTGCCCGTTACGGGCTTGCTGGCAGTGCGGTTGCTAGCTGCAAGGGGCAAGCGCTGGAACATCTTGTGCTGCAGCATCCCTTTGCATCCCGCGAAGTACCAATCATTTGTGGTAAGCACGTGACGCTGGAAGCGGGTACCGGGCTGGTGCATACCGCGCCTGCGCATGGGCTGGATGATTATTTTGTCGGGCAGCAATATGACCTGCCAGATGACAGCCCTGTGGGAGGCGATGGCAAGTTTGCCGATAGCACGCCGCTGGTTGGGGGGCAGTTTGTGTGGAAGGCCAATGATCACATCATCACGGCATTGCAAAATAGCGGTCATTTGCGTCATGTCGAAACCATCGAACATAGTTATCCGCATTGCTGGCGCCACAAAACCCCGATCATCTTTCGTGCCACACCGCAGTGGTTCATCGGTATGTGGCCAGTGGACGAATCGTCCACAAAAACACCACTACGCGAACTGGCACTGGCTGCGGTGGAGTCCACCCGCTTCTATCCTGCCTGGGGACGTGCCCGGTTGGAGGCGATGATCAGGAATCGACCGGACTGGTGTGTTTCCCGTCAGCGCAACTGGGGTGTGCCGATGCCATTTTTTGTGCATCAGCAAACCAATGTATTGCATCCATGCAGCGATGAGTTTCTGGAAAAAATCGCCCAGCTGGTCGAACAGGAGGGGATCGAAGCCTGGTTCAGCCTGGATGTAGCCAGCTTTCTCGGCGAGGATGCACGACATTATCGCAAACTGACTGATACGCTTGATGTCTGGTTCGATTCCGGCACCACGCACGCAACCGTCCTGAAAGGCAATCCACAGCTAGACTATCCAGCAGATCTCTATCTGGAAGGCTCTGACCAGCACCGCGGCTGGTTTCAGTCTTCACTGCTCACCGGCTGCGCCATCGATGGCAAGGCGCCTTACCGGGCGCTGCTGACGCATGGTTTTGTCGTCGATGGTCAAGGTTACAAGATGAGTAAATCAAAGGGTAATGTGATTGCTCCACAGAAGATTGTGGGCACCATGGGCGCCGATATCCTGCGGCTGTGGGTCGCCTCGACGGATTATTCCGGCGAGTTGTTCATCTCCGATGAAATTCTCAAGCGCACGGTTGAAACCTATCGCCGTATCCGTAATACCCTGCGTTTTCTACTGGCCAATCTGGCGGATTTCCATCCGGTTAACGATGCGCTGCCGATTGCATCCTGGCTGGAAATCGATCGTTACATGCTCGATTACACGGAAAAATTACAGAATGAACTCACTCGTCTTTATGATGCTTACGATTTTCATCAGATCGTTTCGCGGCTGCATAATTTCTGCTCGGAAGACCTGGGGGGGTTTTATCTGGATATTCTCAAGGATCGCCTTTACACCGCGGCGGCCAGCGGTATACCACGCCGCACCGCACAAAATGCGCTTCATCATATCGCGCATAGCCTGGTCAGGCTGTTTGCCCCCATTCTGAGTTTTACCGCCGAGGAAGTCTGGCAGCAGTTGTCCGGGAACAAGGATGACAGCGTGCTGCTGCATACCTGGCACTCGTTCCCGTCTTCATCCGACAATGCAGCGGCAGTTGAACAGCGCCTGTATCGCTGGCAGCAGTTACGTCAACTGCGCGCGTTGGTGCAGAAACAGCTGGAAGAAGCACGGGCACAGGGAGAAATTGGTTCCTCACTCGCTGCCATCGTAGAGATACATGCGGCAGGTGAAAATTATGCACTGCTCGATTCGTTGGGCGAAGATCTGCGCTTTGTCTTGATTACATCCGAGGTCATCCTGCATCCGGCTGCTACGATGGATTCAGAAACAATAATCGTCAGGCCGAGTCCTCACCGGAAATGTGAACGATGCTGGCATTACCGGCAGGATGTCGGCGCACATACCGATCATCCCTCACTATGCGGGCGTTGCATCAACAATCTCTCCGGTGCCGGAGAAATTCGGCACCATGCCTGATCCGATTTTTCCGGAAACCGCTACCATGAAATTACGCTACAGCCTGACACTTGCAACTCTGGTACTGCTGTTCGACTGGATGAGCAAACGCTGGGTAGAATCTATTCTGATTTTTGGTGATGTTATTGAAGTGACGGATTTTTTTAATCTTGTGCTCACTTATAACGCCGGCGCCGCTTTCAGTTTTCTGAGCGACGCCTCGGGTTGGCAGCGCTGGTTTCTCAGTGCCGTCGCACTACTGGCATCTATCCTGATTGTGTACCTGCTTTATAAACATGCCAGCAACCAACGCTTCTCCATTGCGCTCAGTCTGGTTCTGGGTGGCGCAATCGGGAATCTGCTAGACAGAATCATGCTGGGGCATGTAGTAGATTTTCTTGATTTCCACATAGCTGGCTATCACTGGCCAGCTTTTAATATCGCCGACTCCGCCATTTTTGTGGGAGCATTTTTGTTGATCGTCGATAGTTTCAAGACTGATCAGAATCAGGTGGTCGAGGAAAAACGGAAGTAAAGGGCGCTTTTAAAACCTCATATTTCATCACAATAGTTTGCTGGTGACATCACAAGACCTCGGCGTTTGCATTATCAGCCTATTCAACTACACGTATTCTATATCCGAACAGAGCGGCTGCTCATCGCAGCTACTCTGTTCATTACCCGTCTAGTCATTTCAGGTAACGACACAGTTTCTTCTACTGCACCGATCGCAATGGCTTCCCTGGGCATGCCAAAAACCACACAACTGGCCTCATCCTGCGCAAAGTTGTAAGCGCCTGCTTGACGCATTGCCAGCATGCCAGCGGCGCCGTCTTTGCCCATTCCGGTCAGAATGACACCAATTGCATTACTCCCCGCGTATTTGGCCGCAGAATGAAACAGCACGTCCACCGAGGGCCGGAAACGGTTGATGGGTTCGGCCTGGCTCAGTTCAGTTACATAGTTGGCACCATTTTTTTTCAAAAGCAGGTGAGAATGGCCTGGAGCAAGATAGGCGTGACCAGGCAGAATACGCTCGCCTCCTCGTGCTTCTGCCACACGGATTTTGCTGAGACGATCCAGACGTTCGGCAAAAGAACGCGTAAAGGCAGGCGGCATGTGTTGCGTGATTAGTATCCCTGGACAGTCAGATGGCAGCCCGATCAGAAAATCCTTGATGGCTTCTGTCCCCCCTGTCGAAGCACCGACGATAATCAGTTTCTCGGTTGATGAATTCTGTGGTTTGAATATGGTTGGCCGTGGCTGTGCGGGGTGAGCATGCCCATTGACCAGTGGTTCCAGACGGCGAACGCGTGCGGTGCTGGCCGCTCGTATCTTGTTTGTGATTTCATCTGTATAGCTTTCCATGCCATTGCGGATGTCCATTTTCGACTTGACAATATAATCCACCGCGCCAAGCTCCAGTGCACGAAGCCTGACATCTGAACCCTGATTAGTCAGGGTTGAAATCATCACTACTGGCATCGGGTGCAGCCGCATCAGTTTTTCGAGAAACGTCAATCCGTCCATTCTGGGCATTTCGATATCCAGTGTCAGTACATCCGGATTGGTGGCGCGTATCATTTCTCTCGCCGCCAGCGGATCGGAGGCAGCACCGATGACCTCCATATCCGGCTGGCTGTTAATGATCTGAGTCAGTAAATTCCGGATCAGGGCGGAATCATCTATTACAAACACACGAGTTTTTTTCATGGTTCTAAGATAACTCTTTTCAGTAACCCATTAACCGGTTCTGAAGAAAAGGCAAATCAAATCTTCGATAAAGATAGAGCGTATATCCTGGAAAATATGAGTTCTTTTGATGTACACCCAAACCACTCACGAAATCATCTGAGCGATACGAATACATCGCTACGTCGCAGGCTATTTACAATATCGCTGGCAGGCTGTGGCTTATAAAATAGATATCCCTGGTAGAAATCACAATTTTTCTCTGACAGAAAATCCAGCTGTTCCGGTGTTTCCACGCCTTCGGCAACAACCCGCATCCCAAGACCGTGCGCCATGGCGATGATGGCGATGACAATTGCCGCATCATTCTTATCAGCGCAAATATTCCTGACAAACGTCTGATCTATTTTGAGTAAATCAATCGGATAATTTTTCAACAGCGCCATGCAGGAATAACCGGTTCCAAAATCATCGACTGCTATGTGAAAACCCAGTGAAGACAGTTGATGCAATTTCTGCGCAACATCAGTCGTGTTTTCCGCGAGCATGCTCTCGGTCACTTCAAGCGTGATACAGTCTGCACGCACTCCTGTTTCCCGCAAAATAGTGATCACATCATGCACAAACTGTTTCGTACCTAATTGCTTCATCGATAAATTAACCGTTAGTCTGGGGACTTCGATTCCTTGGCGCCGCCAGGATTCTATTTGTTGACAGGCTGCCCGCAAAACCCATGCTCCGATCGGAATAATCAACCCGGATTCTTCCGCAAGTGGAATAAATTTACCTGGCGATACCAGCTCATTGCCTGCACGACGCCAGCGCAATAAAACCTCCATTGAAACAATTCTCTGGCTGGAATGATCCATAATTGGCTGAAAATAAAGCTCAAATTCATGACGATTCAGCGCTTCATGCAAAGCCACCTTCATTCGGTGTCCCTCGACCACCAGTCTATTCATTTCGCTGGAGAAAAACTGATAACTGTTGCGGCCTGCCTGCTTAACCTCGTACATAGCGAGATCACTACTGCGCAGCAAAGTATCCACCGTTTCCCCATCGTCGGGGAACATTGCAATGCCGATACTGGCGCCGATATACAGCACACTATTGTTGATAGTGAAAGGGAGCTTGATCTGTTCAACAATTTTTTGCGCCACCGTTTCAACATCACCATAGGAATTAACATTGCATATCAGCACAATAAATTCGTCCCCGCCCTGACGCGCAACGATGTCTTCCTTGCGGACGCAGGATGTCAGCTTTTTGGCCACTTCCTTCAGTAACAGATCGCCCGTTTCATGCCCGAGTGAATCGTTAATAATTTTGAAATGATCCAGATCAATAAACAAGACTGCAAAACGGCCAATGTTATGGCGGCGTTCTCCGATCAACCTGTCCAGTATGCGCTTCATATGACACCGGTTGGGTAGTTGCGTTAGTCCATCATGATTAGCCTGATAGCGCACATACTCCTCGGTTTCATTCCGCTCTAGCCACAGTGCGAAGTCTTCAGACGCAGACTGAATGACATCCTGCTCTTCCGGCAACAGAAATGGCCTTGGTTCTCGATACTGCACTTTGATCCAGCCGCGTACCTTATGCTTGGAACGAATCTCGCCCTGTAACGTGGGCAAGTGCTGTGTATCTGGCGACATTGTCGTATCTGAGCTGTAGTACTTGCCATCGATGAGCATGCTGCTGACCGCCAGATGTGAAAATTGCATGGCGCCGACCAGCTTCTCCAGAATCAGGTTGCGCAAAGTGCCTACCTGACTTGCCTGTAATATCTCGCGACGCATCTCAAACAGGCACATTCTCGCATTGAGCCGCTTTTGCAGATGGCCTTCTCTTTCCATATTTGCGGTAATGTCAACCCTCACGGATAAGTAACGATCAATTTGGCCGTCAGTATTCCTCAATGGCACAATGGTCGAATCGACCCAATAAAGTGAACCATTTTTGGAACGGTTGCATATCTCCTCGTGCCAGAGACGGCCATGCGTGATTTCATGCCACATATTGACAAAGAATGCTTTGGGATGATGCCCTGAATTCAGGACACGATGGTTTTGCCCCAAGAGCTCATCCTGCGAATAGCCGCTGACCTCGCAAAAAACTTCATTAGCGTATATGATCTTTCCACTTTTATCCGTAACAGAAACCAGGGCAACTTGCTCGATCGCCTGGATATAAGCAGTCAGCTTTGTATTGACTTGATTGATTTGTTCCCATAGCGCAGTATCACAGGCAGGTATTGGAGCCTCATTCCGTACATTCAGCGCAGCACGTCGTTTTTTTCGCTTTCGCGAAACGGGTTGGTCCATTTTTCGATTCCTGTTTTTTACTGTCTTTTTAGAGCTATATCAGAATAGCTTCTGCATAGTCTATTGGAAAACAGTATTTCTGCTTCCTCTTCACCATTCTGTGTCGCCTGTATTTTTAGGGACACCCTTGAGATGTCAACAGGATAAATTACGCTACGGTTTTCGCGGCCATTAACAGCATTCGATTGTAGCGCTGTTCACGCTGCACGATGGTATCGTTATGCAATACATATAATTTTTTCATCAGCACCTTACCACTTCTTGGAAAAAAATGAATCTTGCGTGGATTGAACCCAACCAAGTCGGCGGCAAGAATGCGGATTTGATGTCTGGCGAGGTACTCCTTGACGAACTTTGCGTTCTGGAAGCCAATATGGGTAGTGACCATTGTCCGCTGCACATTTCCACCGCCAAACACTTTGGCGACCAGATTGGCGCGGCGCGCGCCACGTTTGAGAATTTCCCGCAGCAGTATCTCCATGGCGGAATCCCCAAAACGTGCGCTCGGCAACTGTGCACCGTGGTTATCCTTACCTGCTGGCAGCATAAAGTGATTCATTCCGCCGATCCCGCTCTGGAAATCATAGATACAGGCGGAAACGCACGATCCCAGCACCGTTGACAGCACCATATCCCTGGTAGTGACGTAGTATTCTCCTGGCAACAGCTTGACTGCTTCGAGTTTGAGATACTGATCGTAGTAAAAATTGCTGGCCTGATCGGGGCCGCCAGCTTTGACGATCCGCTTACCGTTCCCGCTTTGCATCTTGCTCAACCTTTTTATAAACCGTACGGCCACACAGCCTGATCAGATCAGCCGCATGCGCAAAAATTTCCGAGTGGCCCATAAACAGTAGTCCTTCCTGACCCAAGAGTGGCGTAAATCGTTGCAGAATCCGGTATTGTGTTGGTTTATCAAAATAAATCATGACGTTACGACAAAATATTGCCTCAAATTTTCCATATAACGGCCAGTTGGTATCCAACAGATTGAGCTGTCGGAAAGTAATCATGTCACGCAATTCCTGTTTTATCTGTACAAACCCTGCCTGGCGACCATTTCCTTTGAGAAAGAAACGTTTGATCCGTGCAGGTGGCATATTTTCCAGCCGCTCGGTTGTATAAATCCCCCGTCTGGCCGTCGCCAGTACATTCGTATCTATATCGGTTGCCAGAATACGTACAGGGGGCTTGATTGAGCCAAAGGCCTCTACCATGGTCATTGCCATCGAATAAGCCTCCTCACCGGTGGAGGCCGCGCTGGACCAGAGTTTCATTGTCTGCCCGTTTCTCCTGCTCTTGATGTGCTCAGCCAGTATTGGAAAATGATGCTCTTCTCGAAAGAATGCGGTCAGATTGGTTGTCAGCGCATTGACGAATGCTTCCCATTCCTGGTCTTCAGCATTTTTATCCAGACGGTTCAAATACTCGCTAAAATCCGGTGAACCGGTTGCACGCAATCGTTTGGTCAAACGCGTATACACCATCTCCTGTCGATTACCGGCCAACGCAATGCCGGCACGCGCGTAAATCATGCGCTTGACCAATTCGAAATCACGTGGCGCAAACGCGTATTCCCGCAATGTTTTTTCAGCCAACGGTTCTGTACACATAAAGGATTGATGCCCTCGTATTATCAACCATTACCGGCGCGAGATAGTACTTTTAACTCCGCATCGCTTGTGAATCAAAACTCTTCCCACTCACCATCAGAGTCTGTTTTGGACAAGACTGCCGGGGCTGACTTTGCCGTATTTCCCTGGCTGGCCTTGCTCTGTGACAGGCGTGTGACGTTAGTTGCCCGATTGGGGCTGCGCCGTTCTGCAAACGGCTGGGCTGCTTCGGGAGCCTGTTCCAGCTTGAATGTTGCTATCGCTTGTGCCAGATGTTCCGCCTGTTCACGCATGGATTCCGAAGCGGCGGCGGCCTGTTCGACCAGTGCCGCATTTTGCTGCGTGATTTCATCCATTTGGGTGATTGCCTGGTTAACCTGCGTTATTTCGAGGCTTTGTTCCTGGGAAGCCGCCGATATTTCATTCATGATTTTGGTCACACGTTTAACCGATAGCACGATTTCCTGCATGGTTTTTCCTGCTTCATCAACCAATTGTGTACCGTCCTCGACCTTGTGCACCGAGTTGCCGATCAATTCTTTGATTTCTTTGGCGGCAGCTGCCGAGCGTTGTGCCAGTGTGCGTACCTCGGTTGCCACCACCGCGAACCCTCGTCCCTGCTCACCGGCCCGTGCTGCCTCCACGGCGGCGTTGAGTGCCAGAATATTGGTCTGGAAAGCAATGCCATCGATCACGCTGATGATGTCGACCACTTTTTTGGAGCTCTCGTTGATTGCGCTCATGGTATTGATTACCTGGCCGACCACTTCCCCTCCCTTGACTGCCACCTCCGAGGCAGAAGACGCCAGTTGATTTGCCTGGCGGGCGTTGTCCGCATTCTGCTTGACGGTAGAAGTCAGTTGTTCCATGCTGGCGGCGGTTTCTTCCAGATTGGCGGCCTGTTCCTCGGTGCGCTGCGACAGGTCGACATTGCCATCCGCGATTTCTTTTGAGGCCGCGCCGATCAATTCTGCGGCTTCCTTGATCTGTCCGATGATGTCGGTGAGTTGTGTCACGGTCTGATTGGCATCCTCCTTTAGCTGACCAAACATACCCTGATATTGTCTGGTAATAGTCTGTGTCAGGTCTCCCCTGGCAAGCGCATCCAGCGCACCTGCAAGATCATTCAATCCTTGCGTGGTGGTTTCCATCAGCCGGTTGATGTCCTCGGCCAGCTGCCTGAAAAACCCCTCCTTGCCAGCAAGCGGCAAGCGTTTGCTGAAATCGCCCGCGATAGCCGCCTGCACAATTTCGACCACTTCTTTTTCTACAGTCAGTTCCTGGGTGCGATCCAGCCACTCGACTGTCGCACCGGCACGCGAACCGTCCGCATTCATTACCGGCGTCAGTTTGAGTGAGTACACGCGCCCATTGACTTTGATGTTATCCATTTCTTGCGGCTGATCGAGGCTGGCAAGGTGGTCCTTTAGCGCTTGCCGCATGGCGGCTTCATCCTTTTCACCTGTCAATATCTCGCGTACTTTCTGATTCAAAAAAATGACCATGCCCGTCGCATCCGCGATCATGATGGCAGATGAGGCAATATCGAGTGCATTGCGGATACGCAGATTCTCGACATTCATACGCTTGGTCTCGGTAAAATCGACACCCGCGCGTATCTGCATGGATTTGAGTGCTTCGGCCAACCTGCCAATTTCATCGTGGCGCACCACATTGATCTGGCTGGTGTAATCGCCCTGCGCCATTTTTTCAAGATGACCAATCATCATGTTGACTGGTAGAGAGATATTGCGACATAGCATTGCTCCGATTGCAACCGAGAGCACGGCGCCAGCAATCACGCTGCCGTAAACCAGCCACGACTGTTGTTCCGCCAACCAGAGTGATGTCGTCACTGCAATCGAAGGTAAGGTAACGAGTAAGACGATCTGTGTCTTTAAGCACAGTTGCTGTATTTTGTGACGGATAGTGCCCAACACACCTTCACGGATAATTTCTCCGTTTACAATACGCACTTTTGCCCGCCCTTCACGCATGTCCCGGTAGAGTGCATCCGCTGTCTGTATCTGCTCACGTGATGGTTTGCTGCGTATCGACATATGCCCGATGATGCGGCCTTGTTCCTTGATCGGCGTGGCATTGGCAAACACCCAATAAAATCCGCCATCCTTGTTGCGATTCTTGATCAGCCCGCTCCACGGACGCTCTTGTTTCAGAGTTACCCAAAAATCCTCGAATGCCTCAGGTGGCATGTCCGGATGCCTGATCAGATTATGTGCTTGTCCAATCAACTCTGCTTCGGTGTAACCACTCATTGCAATAAACGGTTTATTTATATAGGAAATCACCCCTTTTGGGGTGGTCTTGGAGACGAGAAATTCTCCATCCTGCATTTCCCGTTCAATGTTGGTGACCGGCATATTGATGCGCACGTTACTTTCCCTGTTTATTAAATATTCTTAAATACCATTGTTCCGGTAAAAGCTGGAACTCGGGTGGAACCGCGAGCTGGACAACCGCTCTCGAGGATATGTTCGATTAGCTAGGCGCTTCCCTCAATGTTAATTATTTTCGACTAAAACTCTTCCCAGTCGCCATCGGTGCCTGTGTTGGCCGGGGTATACTTGGGTGAAGCTACTGTCTTTTGGGGTGTGTGGTTATCTTTGGTTAGTGAGAGACGCTTGACATTGGTCGCCCGATTGGGGCTGCGCCGTTCTGCAAACGGCTGGGCTGCTTCGGGAGCCTGTTCCAGCTTGAATGTTGCTATCGCTTGTGCCAGATGTTCCGCCTGTTCGCGCATGGATTCCGAAGTGGCGGCGGCCTGCTCGACCAGTGCCGCATTTTGCTGCGTGATTTCATCCATTTGGGTAATTGCCTGGTTAACCTGCGTTATTTCGAGGCTTTGTTCCTGGGAAGCCGCCGATATTTCATTCATGATTTTGGTCACACGTTTAACCGATAGCACGATTTCCTGCATGGTTTTTCCTGCTTCATCAACCAATTGTGTACCGTCCTCGACCTTGTGCACCGAGTTACCGATCAATTCTTTGATTTCTTTGGCGGCAGCTGCCGAGCGTTGTGCCAGTGTGCGTACCTCGGTTGCCACCACCGCGAACCCTCGTCCCTGCTCACCGGCCCGTGCTGCCTCCACGGCGGCGTTGAGTGCCAGAATATTGGTCTGGAAAGCAATGCCATCGATCACGCTGATGATGTCGACCACTTTTTTGGAGCTCTCGTTGATTGCGCTCATGGTATTGATTACCTGGCCGACCACTTCCCCTCCCTTGACTGCCACCTCCGAGGCAGAAGACGCCAGTTGATTTGCCTGGCGGGCGTTGTCCGCATTCTGCTTGACGGTAGAAGTCAGTTGTTCCATGCTGGCGGCGGTTTCTTCCAGATTGGCGGCCTGTTCCTCGGTGCGCTGCGACAGGTCGACATTGCCATCTGCGATTTCTTTTGAGGCCGCGCCGATCAATTCTGCGGCTTCCTTGATCTGTCCAATAATCTCGTTCAGTTGCGCTACAGTTATGTTCGAGTCGTCTTTCAATTGACTGAACATGCCCTGATAGTCATTGGAGATGGTTTGGGTCAAATCTCCATGAGCCAACGCACCCAATACCCGTATGGTGTCCTTCAACGCCCCTTCGCAAACCAGCATCAATTGATTGAGGTTGTCCACCATCTTGCGAAATTCGTGTTGATAATTATCCGCTTTTCCGCGACGGGAAAAATCACCTGCGGCTACTCCTTCAGCCAGATAATTGATCTCACCGCTGATTCCTTGCAGGCTTGCCTTGACTTTTCTCATTGCCTCGGTGATTTTGGCTTTCTCACCTGGCAACTTGTCCATATCCACCGACAGATCACCTTGTGCATAGCGCGAAATTGTATCCACCACCTGCATCTTGACAGCGATATGTGCGGCGATCAAATCATTGGTCATTGCCGCTATTTCGCCATAACTGCCTGGAAACTGCTCGACCGGAATACGATAAGAAATGATCCCGGCATCATGCTGCTGTTTCATTTGTCGTTGTGCATTGGCAAAGCCTGTCAGCATTTCTGTCATTTTGCGCATCGCCTGCAGCAACACGCTTATTTCATTGCGACCTGTTAACTCGGTACGCTGGTCAAAACGGCCAGCCGCAATTCCATTGGCAATATTGACCACCTGTCCAATCGAGCTGCTGATCATGCGGAGGATGATGTTACCCAGAATGACGCCGAACAATACGCCGGCAATAATGGCGGCGATGGTCATCGCCAGTGCGCTGGAGAATTCTGCTTGTGCCTGCGTGTATTTCTCTGCAGCTACCCGATTCTGCAACTGTATTAGCTCAAACAGAGTGTTGCGCACCACATCAAATTTACCACCGGCATCACGCACGGCATTTTCCAGCGCGGCGGTAAAATTGCCATTGACGGCCTGATTCAAGGTCTGATTACGCGAAGCCTGGTAAGTTTTCCACTGTTCGGCAAAGCGGCTAGCCAGTATCTGTTCTTCTGGCGTCAAAAAGGTTGCCGTGTATTTCCACCATTTATCATTGATCAACGTATCCAGCACCACAACCTGATTTGCCCGCTGCCGCGCATTTTCAACATTTTGCAGATTGGCTGCCATGACCGCGTGCAGGCGGGCCTGTTGCAGACCGTCCAGCACACTTGCCAGATCTGCCAGCGGCACAGTGCGATCCTGGTAAACCGTTTCCAGTTTCTGGTTCGCCTGATGCAGATTTATCAATCCCAGTGTACCGATACTTATTGTCAGCAGCGATAAAACTCCAATGATGAGCATCAACTGTGATTTGATTGTCATGTTCCGCAGCATGCTTATTCCTCGAAAGATAAAAAATTTTTATTTAAAAATATTGCTGCTCGAATTTATTTAACTGTCCGTTTCCAGCAGTCCCATGTCCTGACGGCTCATCAGTTTTTCGATGTCTATCAGAACCAGCATGCGATCCTCCACGGTCCCCAGCCCCATGATGTATTCGGTATCAACTGCTGCGCCAAATTCCGGGGTGGCGTGTACCTGTTCCATTTCGAGATTGATGACATCGGAGACGCTATCCACGACAATGCCCACCACCCGACCGGACAAGTTCAGAATGATGACGACTGTGAACTGATCATAGTGAACTTCGCCAAGATTGAACTTGATCCGCATGTCGACGATTGGCACAATTACTCCACGCAAATTGACCATACCTTTGATGAATTCGGGTGCGTTAGCAATCTTGGTAATGGCGTCGTAACCACGGATTTCCTGAACCTTTAAAATATCGATGCCGTATTCTTCCTTGCCGAGACGGAAGGCCAGAAATTCGCTGTTAGCGGAATCCTGAATCGAACTCAATGAATCGCTTCCCGCTGCATGGGTTTGCGTTTGCTGCATGGCACTTGCTCCTCTTTCCTTTTATAAGCATGTTTCGGAAAAGTTCTAAACGGCATATTGCCTCAGGAATTTGATCTTTTTGAGGTGTCTCTTAAAATCAGGCGGCATCAACCAGTGTTCGCTTGACCATGCTGACCAGTGCGGCTGCATCCAGTATCAACGCAACGCGGCCATCACCCATGATGGTTGCGCCAGATACGCCTTGTACCCGGCGATAGTTACTCTCCAGACTTTTGATAACAAACTGATGTTGCCCGGCCAGCGTATCGACAAGCATGGCTACTTTGCTACCCTCGGCATCAAGAATGATCAGAATGCCGTCATGAATCTGTGTCATGGCTGGCTGTAAACCCAGCACTTCATGCAGCGCAATGACAGGAAGATATTCCCCGCGCACCTGCACCACGCGGCCCAGGCCTCTGACGGTACGAATATCCGCTGCCTGTGGCTTGAGCGACTCGGTAATATAGGTGAGTGGTACGACGAATAATTGATCTCCAACAGCGACGGATAGCCCATCCAGGATCGCCAGCGTCAACGGCAGACGAATGGAAATCTTCGTACCCTGTCCGAGAGAAGAATCAATCTCAACACGCCCTCCCAAGGCATGAATATTTCGTTTGACCACATCCATGCCGACACCACGACCGGAGACATCGGTCACGATCTCTGTAGTTGAAAATCCTGCTTCAAAAATCAGCATCCATACTTCCTGATCGGACATGGTTTCGCTGACAGGCAAACCCCGTTCACATGCCTTGCTCAGGATTCTTTCCCGATTGAGCCCGGCGCCATCATCGGATACTTCAATAACGATGCTTCCACCCTGATGGGAGGCGCGCAGCGTAATCGTTCCCTGAGCAGGTTTACCTAGGGCCACTCTTTTTTCCGGTGATTCGATACCATGGTCGAGACTGTTACGGATCAGATGGGTTAACGGATCGGTAATTTTTTCGATTAAACCCTTATCCAATTCGGTGCCTTCTCCAACTGTTTTTAGTTCGACCTTCTTGCCCAGTTTGGCGGCGACATCACGCACCACCCTGGGAAAACGGCTGAAGACAAAACTGATGGGCATCATGCGGATTGACATTACGGATTTTTGCAGATCGCGGGTATTGCGCTCAAGCTGGTTCAAGCCATTCAGTAGTCTTTCATGAATGACGGGGGTAATCTGTGAGGCGGTTTGCGCCAGCATTGCCTGTGTGATGACGAGCTCACCGACGAGATTGATCATCTGGTCGACTTTCTCAATACTGACGCGAATGGAAGAAGATTCGCTGCTGGCCGCCGCCTTGGGCCTGGCTGGCTCTGGTGTCGTTTTAATTGATGAGTTTGAGTGACCATTCTTAATGGTTTCAGTAGTCGTTCCGTTTGGCGGCACATCCATCATTACAGCCGGTTTGTCAGCCGCGGGCGCGATATTGTCAGCGGGTTCTTGAGCAATTGCTTCGGCTTCGATAGCCAGAGTGACAGGGTCAACAATAAAAGCCAATGTTTCCCAGATGTCTTCCTCACTCTCCATCGTGGTAAGTTTCAGGCAGCAGCTATCCTGCTGCTGCGGGTTATTCAAATTTTCAAGACTGCCTTGACGTGCCAGGTTAGTCAGTAGTTTCGTCATTACCGCCTCGCTCAAGTCCTGGCAGGAAAAATTGATGCGATATGTGACCGGTATTTTTGTGGAAATTTCTTTGGTTGTACTGCTCCTGGTTGATGAAACCGGTTGTTCGTCTGGCGCTTTGCTCAGAACAGATCCGGCCATTCTATTCAATTCTGCTGCAGCAGATGTGGCTGCCAGCGCAGTGGGGATGGCTTCCTCCGTAGCAGTCGTGGTCATCAACTCCTTCAATTTTTGAGAAGCAAGCCTTGCCTCATCTGCATTGACCTGCCCTTTACCACTATGGTCATTCAATTGCTGTTTCAGAACATCACTCGCTTGTAAAAAAGCATCAACCATTTCGCTGCACAGCGTCAATTCACCCTTGCGTAACTTGTCCAGTAGTGATTCCAGCATGTGAGTCATCTCGGCCATGTCCGTAAAACCAAACGTGTCGGCACCGCCTTTGATGGAATGTGCTACCCTAAAAATGGCATTCAGGTTTTCTGGCTCAGGGGAGTGCATGTCCAGCTCAAGCAGACGGGTGTCCATCTCCGTCAGCAGTTCGCTGGCTTCCTCAAAAAATATCTGGTAAAACTGCTCAAGATCAGCACTCATTGTGGTTCCTTTCAGAAAATTTCTGATAAGTTACTCCATGAACCGCGCTATCGATCATATGAATAAAACCGTGATCACAACTTATTTCTTATCCACTTGAAAAAAATTGTGACAAATAGCAACACAGTCAAAGGACCTGGCATTGCATTCAAGCGAGATTCCCTTGTAATATCGGACTGTAGTTGTTCACTACAGTCCATAAATAAAAATGGAGATTCTAAAAATGAGGGTAGGCCGATATATCATCCGGCGGCAGGATCGACATGCTGCTATTACTTTTGTCGAACAGAAACTCAATCAGGAGTCTCAATGGATTGAGGGTGATAAGAAACAACAGTTGACTGCGAAACAGGAATATCTGGATAGCTTGATCGACCCGGAAGGAATGAATGCCTGGTGCGAAAAATGGCTGAATGATGTGCAATGGGAGCAGCTCAGGCAAGCGATCTCAGACGCACGTGACATGCAGGAGAAAATCCAGCAGTCACAATCGCTTAAAACGATCAGTCTAAGCTATCAGGCATGGGAAATTCTGGCGGATCTGGCTCAACAGAATAATACGACGTTATCGAATATCATCATCACGCATCTAGGCAATATGAACTTTGCTGCCTGCATCCAAACTGAAACAGATTACAATCGTAACAGTCTTAATCAGGATAGCTCCACGACGAATGCCCGAATCTGAATATATGATGATGCGTCCGACCATGCGATAAGCAGGTTCGTTTGCGATATTCAAGGGGATTTCTGGGTATCTCTAAAAATTCAGAGCTCTAAGTAAGACCAGGTGCGAATAAAAAATATTGACGTGGCATATAATTGATATGCAAGGAAATATTTTTGCAAAATAACATAGCATTGTGACGAAATGTGGATTTTTAGAGGTGCCTTTCTGTTTATTCATGTGATTGTTATCGAAAAATAAGTTTTTAAATAACTCTTGATCTGCTGTTTGAACCAGGCCAATACTCATGCGTTTTTTCCGACTGTTTAGAATCATCCTGATTGCCTTACGCTTTGGCCTGGATGAGGTAGTGCTTTGTCAATTACGTGTGCGCATACTCTGCAAAATAAGCAGATTGTTGCCATTCCGTGATGGGCTGAAATTGTCGCATGCAGTAAGATTGCGTCTGGCGCTGGAAGCGTTGGGGCCAATTTTTATCAAGTTCGGGCAAATGCTTTCCACTCGTCGGGACCTGCTTGCCACGGATTTCGCTGACGAGCTGGCTTTTCTACAGGATCGAGTTCCGCCGTTTCCGTCAGAACAGGCAGTCAACCTTCTGGAAACTGTTTACGGCCGTTCAGTTCACGAAGTTTTTCTCGAATTTAATGAAACACCGGTTGCCAGTGCATCGGTTGCGCAGGTGCATTATGCGATTTTGCAGAATGGGTCACTGGCTGCGGTCAAAATTCTTCGCCCTGGCATTGCGCCCGTGATTGCGCATGATGTTGCCCTGATGGAAACCGCTGCATGGTTGCTGGAAGCGATCTGGCCTGATGGCAAACGGTTGAAACTACGCGAAGTAGTTTCGGAATTTGCACGGCATCTGGAAGATGAGCTCGATCTGATTCGCGAGGCGGCCAATTGCAGTCAACTGCGCCGTAATTTTCTCGATTCCCCTTTGCTGCTGGTGCCCGAAGTCTACTGGGATTACTGTCATCCGGAAGTCATGGTCATGGAGCGTGTGATCGGCACGCCTATCAGTCATGTTGACCAGCTGCGCAAACAGGATATCGACATTCCTCAGCTCGCACGCATCGGTGTTGAAATATTTTTTACCCAAGTATTCCGTGATGGTTATTTTCATGCCGATATGCATCCGGGTAATATTTTTGTGGGTAGTGATGGTCGCTATATCGCAGTGGATTTCGGCATTATGGGTTCACTCAGCGATGAAGACAAAAATTATCTCGCACAGAATTTTCTGGCTTTCTTTCGCCGGGATTATCGGCGTGTTGCCCAGGCGCATGTTGATGCAGGCTGGGCGCCAAGAGATACCCGCGTAGATGATTTTGAGGCGGCGATTCGCGCTGTCTGTGAGCCAATTTTTGATCGACCACTCAAGGAAATCTATTTTGGCCGTATCCTGCTACGCTTATTTCAAGCATCGCGCCAGTTCAATGTGGAGATTCAGCCGCAACTGGTTTTGCTCCAGAAAACCTTACTTAATATTGAAGGACTGGGGCGTGATCTGGATCCGGATCTGGATCTGTGGAAAACCGCTAAACCTTTTCTCGAGAACTGGATGGCAGAGCAAGTCGGGTTTCGCGGATTGATCGGCCAGTTACAGAAAGAAGCGCCAAACTGGGCAACGATCCTGCCGCAGTTTCCACGGTTACTGCACTATAATCTGAGCCAGGAGCGCGCACAAAGCTTGGAAGATAAGCTCGGAGAACTCGTCAAGCAGGAAAAGCGGCAAAGCCGTTTACTCGCGTTACTGGTGGCACTCCTGGCAGCTCTGTTGCTTGCCAGTATTTATTTGTAGCCCGCGAAAACCTGATTTTGCTAGAATCCGCCTTTTTGATTCAGTTTGGCTATGTCGTTATTGGAACTGCGTAACCTCACCCGACGCTTTGATGACTTTGTTGCGGTCGATGATATTAGTCTGACCATCGTCAAAGGTGAGTTTTTTACCCTGCTGGGACCATCTGGTTGTGGAAAAACAACCTTGCTGCGCATGATCGCGGGGTTTGACACGCCGGATTCTGGTCAGATCCTGCTCGATGGCAACGATATCACGCAACTTGCACCTGAAAAACGTCCGATTCATACCGTTTTCCAGAGTTATGCACTGTTTCCGCACATGACCGTGGCGCAGAATATTGCATTCCCGTTGCAAATGGCCAGAGTTGCGCCAGCTGAAATAACTGGTCGAGTTAGCCGCGCCATTGAAGAGGTACGTTTATCTGCTTTTGCGCAGCGCTATCCGCATGAGTTATCCGGTGGTCAAAAGCAGCGCGTCGCACTCGCGCGCGGGCTGATCAATCGTCCTCGTCTGCTATTGCTGGATGAACCGTTAGGCGCGCTGGATGCGAAACTGCGTGAGGATTTGCAGCGTGAACTGATCAATCTGCAAAAAGAAGTCGGCATTACCTTCATTTTTGTCACGCACTCCCAGGATGAGGCGCTCGCGCTGTCGCAACGCGTCGCTGTCATGAACAAGGGGCGAGTGGAACAGCTGGATGAGCCCAGTATCATCTACAGCCGGCCAGCCAGCCGTTTTGTGGCGGATTTCATCGGCAAGATCAATCTGTTGGACGCACAGGTGACGCAACTAACCGAAGCTTCCATGAAGCTGCAGGTTGCGTCGCTTGGAATGATCACCTTGCCAGCAATAAAAGGCGTAGCAATGGGTGACCGGGGTGTGATCGCAATTCGACCTGAACAAATCAGCGTGCGCAATACAACTGAACCATTAGAAACGATTTATTCGTTTGCGGGCAAGGTGCTTGATTTTCTCTATGTGGGAGATGTTACTACTTATGTAATTGAGCTGACGAATGGTGCTCGCATGGAAGCTCTGCTGGCAAACGCAACCCCTGGTGTGGCGCGGTTCTTTGAAGTGGGCGATACGGTGACTGTCACTTGGCCGGAAGCCGCCGTACAATTTATGAAGGATTGAACATGCAGCGACGGAATATGATGAAATGGCTCATCAGTCTGCCACCAATGTTGTTTCTACTGGTGTTTTTTGCTGCGCCGAGTCTGATCATGATCGTCACGTCATTTCGCTATCCTGGAGAATTTAGCGGACTTGCTCCGCTGAGTGCTTCCGACATCGTTTCAGGAGCGCCATCGGATTTGTATGGGCTGACACTGGAAACCTACCAGTTCTTTTTCAGCGATACCCTCTACGCCGAGATATTTCTGAAATCCTTTGCTGTTGCCACTGCGAGTACCCTGATCTGCCTACTGCTTGCCTATCCGCTGGCATTGCTCATTGCCCGTAGCGACAAGCGTCATCGTAATCTGATGATTCTGCTGGTGATCCTGCCGTTTGCCAGCAACTTCCTGATTCGTATTTATGCTTGGATGATTATCCTCGGGCCGGAATCTGCGCTTAATCATGCCGTCAACAGCCTGCTGGCGTTGATGGGATTGCCACCGGTGATGCTCCTGTTTTCACCGTTCGCGGTACTGGTCGGGATGGTCTATGTTCATCTGCCCTTCATGATCCTGCCGCTTTACACCAATCTGGAAAAACATGATCCGGTGTTGCTCGATGCAGCTCAGGATCTGGGCGCTAACCGCTGGCAACGTTTCTGGCGCGTCACCTGGCCGCAATCGTTGCCCGGTGTGTTCTCAGGTACGGCGCTGGTATTCATTCCGGTGCTTGGCATGTTTGCTGTGCCAGACATTCTCGGTGGAACCAGCGATATCTTGATTGGTAATCTGATCAAGGATCAGTTTCTCGGCACGCGTGACTGGCCGTTTGGCTCAACCCTCTCTATTATGCTGATGCTGGCAGTCATCGTCACCGCCGGGCTTGCTGCATGGCTTGCCCGTCCACGTGCTGCAGCATCCTCCACATCGACATGAAACATCCGAATTTTGTGTTGTGGTTGATGGCCATACTTGTGTATGCCTTTCTCTACATTCCGCTGATCGTCGTGGTTGTCTACTCGTTCAACGATTCGCGTCTTAACGCGGAATGGGTTGGATTTACCCTCGACTGGTATGGCAAGCTGTTCCGTAATGAAGAAATGCTGATTGCCGCACGAAATTCGCTCATCATCGCCGTGAGTGCCAGCGTGCTGGCGACCACGCTTGGCACTATGGCGGGGCTGGCGATTCATCGCTACCGTCTCAAGGTCCTGCCAATTCTTGCCTTCACACCAGTTGCGATGCCGGAAATCCTGCTTGGGGTATCCCTGTTGCTGTTTTTTCTGCAGGTGCTGAATATGACGCTGGGGTTGGTTTCCGTCATCATCGCCCACACCACGTTCAGCATCGGGTTTGTCGCCATTGTTGTGCGGGCGCGACTGCAAGGCATGGATGAAAGTATTTTTGAGGCGGCGCGCGATCTTGGCGCTACGCCGTGGCAGACTTTCCGGCTGGTTACCTTGCCGCTCATTATGCCAGCTATCATTGCCGGTGCATTAATGTCATTTACACTGTCGATCGACGATTTTGTGATCACGTTCTTTACCAAGGGCGTTGGGGAACCGATCCTGCCCATTCAGATTTACACCATGATCAAGATTGCGGTCACACCGGAAGTTAATGCCGTATCCACATTGTTGATGCTGCTGACACTCGCCTTGGTTATGCTCGCTACACGTTTCGACAAAACCATCCTGCACGGGAGGTAGGTGCGTGAACCGAAGCATAATTTTGTATGGATTGATATGGCTCTTGCTCGGGTTACTTGCTGGTTGCTCACAGCAACCAGCAGCTGACAGTAACCAGATCAGCCGTGCAGACGGCGTGCTACGCCTGTTCAACTGGAACAATTACATCAATCCTAAAACGCTACGCCGTTTCGAGCAGCAATGTCGCTGTCAAGTCACCCAGGATTACTATTCCGACAATGAGGAACTGCTGGCAAAGCTTGCTGCAGGTGCTACCGGCTACGATCTGCTGGTGCCAACCGGTAATGCCATGGATACCCTGATCCGCCAGGGTGCGCTCAGACCACTGGATAAAACGCTGCTACCTAATCTGAAGAATATTAATGAATCTTACCTGAATACGGCGTTCGATCCTGGCAACCAGTATTCGGTCCCCTATGCTACTACCATCACGCTCATTGGTTTCAACCGTGAGAAGATGCAGGAGCTGGATCTGCCAACAGATAGCTGGGCGCTCATATTTGAGCCGATCCATTTGCAGAAAATCAGAGGTCGGGTAACGGTGCTCGACAGCCAGCGTGAATTGATGGCGGCCGCACTCAGCTACCTGGGTTACAGCGTCAACGATACCGATCCCTCACACTGGCAGCAGGCTAAGGAACTGATCATTCGCGCCAAACCCTACTGGGCAGCGTTCAACAATACCAGCTACATTCGTGAGCTTGCCGTTGGCAACTTGTGGGTAGCGCATGGCTACTCGAACGATATGTTCCAGGCGGCACAGGATGCGCGGAATTCCGGGCGATCGTTCATGGTGGATTTTGTGATTCCCCGGGAAGGGGCTACGCTCTCACTGGACAGTATGGTGCTGCATCACAGCGGCCGTCGTCCGGATATCGCGCACCAGTTCATCAATTTCATGCTCGAAGGGGAAAACTCGGCTGAATTGACCAATCTGATAGGCTCCGGCAATCCCAATCGAGCTGCGAAGGAGTATATTCGGGCCGATATCTCCAGTAACCCCGTCATTTTCCCGGATACTGCCGAGCTTGCCCGGCTGGAAATGCTCAAAGAGCTCGACCACAAGCAGCGGCGTCTGTTAAGCCGTACCTGGACAGAAGTTAAACTAAGGTAATCGATATGAGCTACTATCAGCACCACGTTTTTTTCTGTGTTAATCAGCGTGACAACGGTGAGCGCTGTTGCAATGATTGTGGCGCACAAGCCATGCGAGACTATGCCAAAGCAAAAATCAAGGCGCTTAAACTCAACGGCAGGGAGAAAATCAGAATCAATAACGCCGGCTGCCTGGATCGCTGCGCAGAAGGGCCCGTCATCGTCGTCTATCCGGAAGCGGTCTGGTATACCTATGTTGATGAAGAAGATATTGATGAAATTATTGAATCACACTTGCAGAATGGACATATCGTCGAGCGCTTGAGGATATGATGCTGTTGTTTTTATTGAGAAATTTAATGCGAGAAAAAGTTCTTTCTACTGACCATGGCGACTATCGCTTACCTGAACCCGCCCCTGAGCAGCTGTAGGCCAAGCATCTTGGCGCGCACGACCATGAGGGAATTATACGGATGCTCATAGAGGGGTTTCTATTTTGCGCTGACAATGTTGGCGCTATTCCTTGACAATTATGGTGGTGGCTTTATAATCTCACGACTACCAGCCGGTAACCATGAAAGAATTGGTAATTACGGAATAAAGTTTCATAAATCAGCGGGAATAGCTCAGTGGTAGAGCACAACCTTGCCAAGGTTGGGGTCGCGAGTTCGAGTCTCGTTTCCCGCTCCAGTTTGAAATGCCTTGGAAAATCGCCTGGTGGGCGCTCCTGAATTCGGCGGGGTGGCAGAGTGGTCATGCAGCGGCCTGCAAAGCCGTCTACGCCGGTTCGATTCCGACCCCCGCCTCCATATAAAATACCTCTCGATTGCCCGGGTGGTGAAATTGGTAGACACAAGGGACTTAAAATCCCTCGGACCTAAACGTCCGTGCCGGTTCGATTCCGGCTCCGGGCACCATTTCATAGTTTCAAGCAGTGTTACCCAGTACCAAATCCCAAGAATTCACTAGATTCCAGCGAGATTGACGGGTCCAGGTAATATCATGCAGAGTAAATTTTTCCTCCTGTAAATTCTTAAAGGATTAAGTAGTCGTTTATCTGGGCATACAGGATTATTTTAGGCTACGTCCAGATAAACGCTGAAACTGATTTTCTCGTCCAAAAGCGGCTGGAGTCCAGCGATTGGCGAGTTAGTTGTGCTCGCCCCGGCGTTCCAACCATCTACGCCAGCCCAGATAATTTTCCAGGTACTTGGTTGTGACTCCATGAAGCCTTCTCATCTACTGTTTGAGTCGGTTGTCACGTACTACCAGCACAGGCAAAGACAGGTGCCTGTGCCACGTTTGCGTGGTGGACGATCCAAGTGAGTTGACCTTTGCAGGAAAGGGGAAAGAAAGTTTCATCCACTTCGATGATTCCTTGCAGGCGATTGGCTGCAGTAGCCGCCGGCAAAGCCAGGAACCGGTGATGCCAACGAAAACTGGTATTTTTGTCTATTCCGTATTGTCTGGCGCCCGTTCGCATGGTCAAGCCTTCAATCAACGCCGCCCTGTAATTCAACTATTGATCCTTATACCGCAGACGAGCCAAAGGCGTTCCCGACACGGTCGTGAATGTATGCTTGCACGCGCGACAGCTAAAACGTTGCAATCCCGCTTGGTGTCCTCAACGATAAGGGCGATCTGCATGGCAGACCGGACAATGTAGTTCAAAAATTTTATGTGTACAGCATGAATGCAAGTCAATTTAAACGCGCTGTGCGAACACCCCAGGCTCAAGAATGAAGAGACGCGTTACCGGAAACAGACAGCAGCTCACTACCTGAGTGATCTACCCAAGATCTGTTATGCGATTTATTGGGTTCGTCCAATAAGCGATCCGGCCCTGTTCGTTATAGCGTTTTTCAGGGAGCGCGACTTGCTAAATGGTTTTATTCGTAGCCGTTTTCACGATTGATCCTGTTATGCGTACCATCGCAATAAGGAGCCTTATCCGTTTTTTTGCAGACGCACAACCAGGCGGATTTACTCTCATCAGTCATAAACGCTAACGGAGTAATACCAGTGTTTTTATGTGAGCCATCGCAGAAGGGTTGATTTTTGCTCAGGCCGCATCTGCACCAGTAATATTGCTTACCTGCTTCGAGCTGAACCTGGATGGGTGCGAATTTTGGGGGTTTATCGGACTCACTCATCATTTCTTCCTTATTGAATGGTTGCGATGCTATTGCGTTAATCAAATAATTTCAATGCGATCTGGCTGCCGGCGGGAATATTGTTTTCCGCCATTGCCGCTTGAAGGTCGCGTAACTGTTTTTTGCTTCTTTTAATACCATTTTCACTGAGCGGCACCCGGTTATCGTCTACCAGAATGCCATTCAGGGTCGAGGCAAACAGTCTGGCAATATGCGCCATTTGTTCAAAAACACGCTCTCCATTGGCCACCCTGGGTACATCCAGCAGAAAAGTAACGCCATGAGTTGTCAGGGTGCGCATATTAGATGGCAGAAACAGGGTGGATTCAAAATTACCGAGTGAAAACAGCACGGCATTGGTTTCGCTATCCCGGTATCTGAACACTCCTTCCGATTCAAGCACGAATCCTGAAGCTTCAGCCAATGCGCGGATCTTGGTGCCGATAAATGCGCCACCATCTTTGCTGATGATATTGATTCCCATGATGACATCAACATTTGCACAGAATTTGTCCAGTTCGAGTGCAATCGCATAGGCATTTGCAATATCAGGGCAATCCGTTTCCGCTGCGATTTGAATGGCAAATTCGTCTACCATGTCACGAAATCGCGACAGATTGATTTCACTGACCGGGCCGGATCGATCTGCCAATTGCAAACAACCTCTGAGCCGCACATGGCTTTTTCCGGCATGTGCAGTTTCCAGTGTGATTTCTTCCCATGACGATTCCTCTACGCCCATACCGTACCAGCGTACTGGTTTCCCGAAATCAAATTTTTGCTGCAACAGATCCCTCAACCGCTCATGTGGAATTTTTGAGTGAGAGTGAATCTCTGCAATGTAGTTGATTACACTTTCGAAATCGGCAGTTTCGTGCTTTTCGGTTGAATCAAGCGAATTCTGATCGGCCGGTGGTTGCTGCTCAACCGCCGTCGGCGGATAGGATTGTTCGTCGGGAGTCGGAAATAACACATCCTCACCAAATCCAGGTTCGACTCGTGCTGCTGGTGGCGTCGATTTTTTCCAGCCAAACAGGGCATCGTCGTGCTCATGTTTAAATGTTTCACCTGCTCTACGGCGATAACGAGCCTCCTGCAAATAGTTGAACAACAAGACTCCGGCTATTATTATGATTCCAATTACAATAAGACTAAGTTGCAGATCACTCATAAAATTTTCTCCCTTCCGACGGAATTATAATCTTTCTGGGCAGCTATATTAAATAACCTTTTGTGCTAATGGTCTGGTCTGTCAAACAGGGACAGCATCATTTTCAGCCAATATCATTTTTTCTATGTCCACGGTCACTACACGGGAAACACCTTGTTCATGCATGGTCACACCGATCAACTGCTGCGCCATTTGCATAGTGGTCTTGTTATGACTGATAAATAAGAATTGTGTGTCCTGCGCCATGCGCTTGACCAGCTCGCAGAATCGGGTTGCATTGCTGTCATCCAGCGGCGCATCAACTTCATCCAGCAAGCAGAACGGAGCCGGATTGAGTTTGAATAGCGAAAACACCAGTGCCAACGCAGTCAACGCCTTCTCTCCACCCGACAACAATTGGATCGAGCTGTTTTTTTTTCCGGGTGGATGCGCGGTTAGCTGCACTCCTGCCTGCAGAATGTCGTCACCGCTAAGGTGCAGTTCGGCCTGCCCGCCACCAAAAACAGAAACGAATAATTCAGTCAGATTGCGATTAACTTCGGTAAAAGTAGTTGCAAGACGTTCTCTGGTTTCCCCGTCAATCTGGCGAATTGCCTGCTCAAGCGCCTGTATTGCTTGCTGTAGATCTTGTAATTGTGCCGCAAGCATTTCTTCACGTCCTCGCAACGCTTCGAGCTCGGCCAGTGCCGCCAGATTGACCGCACCCAGTGCGGCAATATCCTCAGTCAGTTGATTGACCCGTGCCTGTAGTTTTGCTGGTGATTCCTTGCTGGCGTATTGCGCAATCGATGGCGCATCCTCCAGCCCCAATTCCATTAATTTATCGCTAAATTGCTTTTCGTTCAGACTGGCTTCCCGCTCCTTGAGCCGCGCCTGATTGAGCATTTCACCGGCGACATGATGTTCCTGCTCCGCCTGGATGCGCACCTGCTCCGTCTTCCCGATCAGGTTCTCAACTGCCGTGATTGCTTCACGAACGGCTGCCAGCGATTGCTCATGCTGCAGCCGTTTCGCCTGCCATTGTGTCAGACCGGCAAGCAGCGAGGACGGGTCAAACCCGGTCTGAGTCTGCTCCAGTTGCTGGCGGTTTTGTGTCAACTCCGCCATATCGTGCTCAATTTGTTCAATTTGTCGCTCGCAATCGGTGAGTTTGTCCTGAAAGTGCTTTTCATTGAAAGCAGCTTCACGTAATTGATTGGTTATTTGTTGGATCAGTGCGCGCTGCGCAGTCAGTGCCTGACTGGATTTCTGGAAAACCGATTGTGCCAGTCTCACCTGCTCGTCGAGTGTAGATTGTTCGATCAGGCAGGCAGCAAGGCTGGATTCAGCCTGTTCCTTGTGTGGTAATTCTTGTGCCATCTGCTGTGCCAGTTCCACCAGTTCCTTTTCAATTTGCTGCGTTCGCAGTGTAATGCGGTCCTGCTGCTGTGCCAATTGCATAATTTGTAATTGCTGTTCATGGTGTTTCACCCGATTCTGGTCGATTTCATTGCGGGTCTGCACAATTCTGGCTGTCAGATCGCGGCAATGCGCCTGTGCCCGAGACAAAGTTTGTTGTGAAATGAGATGGGCCGCTTCGATTTCGGCATGCCTGGTGGAGAGGTGTTCGATCTCCTGTTGTCGGGCAAGTACCCCATACCGTGCCGAGTCTGGTGCGAAAAAACTGATACTGTGGCGACTGAAAATATGCCCCTGCGCCGTCACTAAACATTCTCCCGGCATAAGATGTTCCCTGTCCATCAGGCCGGATTTGATATCTTGCGTCGTAAATACACCAGTTAGCCAGGTTTCCAGCACTGATTGCAAGGTGGGATTATGATAGTGCAATCGTTTTGCCAGCGGCAGCCAGTCAGGTTGGTCGGTATGATGCGTTTGAGTGTTGCTGCGTTTGCGATCAATCAAGTCGGCTGCTTCACATACCGTCCATTTACCGGGGGGGGGGGGCTGCCACGTCAACACTTGTTCAAGCTGATCAATATTCACGGCTTCAATGCGCGCATGCAGCACGGATTCCAGCGCGGTTTCCCACCCGGCTTCAACCCGAATCTGTTGCCATAGACGTGGCAATGTATCCAGCTGATGCTGGCTCACCCAGGCATCCATTTCCTGATCATGGTGGGTCTGGTGCTGCAAACGCTGTAACGCATCGTGCTGTGCTTTAACCTGGGTTATTTCCTGCAGGCAGACTTGTGTTTGGCCTTCAATCGCGGTTTTTTCCTGCTGCGCCACATCCAGCTGTGCTCCCAGCACGGCCAGCGCTTGTTGCTGTTGCGTCAGCAGTGCTGATAGCTTATCAGCCAGCTGTTGTATGCCAGCGAGCGCGCCATGGTCAACCACCGGCTGTTGTCGCTGTTCATTCTGCAATCGTTGTTGTTTCAGCAGCAGTTGCTGCAAGTTTTTCTCCGCATTTGCCAGTTGGTGTCGCTGCAATTTTTCATCGTGTCGCACAGCCAGCAGTTTTTCCCGTGCTGCGGTCAATTGCATCTCATCGGTTTTTGCCGTAGTTTCTAGTAACGGTAGCTGCTGGTTTTCCAACAGGAGCTGTTGCTGCAATTCATTATGTAATTCGCTCGCCTGTTGAAATTGATCCTGGAAAGACACTCTGTCGGCCTGCACATTTCCCAAACGTGCCTCGTAATTCTGGAGACGGTTGGCGATGTCGGCAAGCTGTTGTGATAAACGCGCCTGGTTATCGCGCATGTGCTGGAGTTGCTGGTTGATGCGTGCAATTTCACCATCAGCTTCGTACAATTTCCCCTGCAGTTCGAGCTGCTGATTACCGACAGCCTTGTGACGGACACGCAGTGCTTCCAACTCCTGCTCTGCTGCCTGTTGACTGTCCTGAATATTTTCCAGATGGACAGTGTGGTGCTCGATCTCAGTCTGCGCTCTGGCACGCGCGCTGGCTGCTTGCTGTTGCTGCTGCGCATGCAGCATACGTTGTGCAGTCAGACGCTGCGTCTGCAACTCATGATAGCGTGCAGCTACTTGCGCCTGCGCCTGCAGGTGTTGTACCTGCTTCCCAAATTCCGCCAGAATATCGTCGAGACGTAGCAGGTTGCCGCGTGCGTCGGACAAACGCAATTCACTCTCGTGTCGTCGCTCGCGGTAGCGGGAAATACCTGCTGCCTCCTCAAGAAATGCCCGCAGTTCCTGAGGTTTAGCCTCGATTACACGGGAAATCATGCCCTGTTCAATGATGGCGTAACCGCGTCCGCTGACGCCGGTCCCCAGAAAAATATCCGCGACATCACGCCGACGCACATGAATATTGTTGATGTAATAGGTGGATTCCCCCGCTTTCTGGATGATGCGTTTGATGGCAATCTGACCGTATTTCCCCCATTGCCCGGCGAGTTTACCGGCGCTATTATCAAATACCAGTTCAACGCTGGCACGGCCTACCGACGCACGCTTGGCCGAACCATTGAAGATCACGTCCTGCAGCGATTCGCCGCGTAATGCGGATGCGCGTGACTCGCCGAGTACCCAGCGTACCGCGTCGATCACATTGGATTTACCGCAGCCATTCGGCCCTACAATCCCGACCAGATTTCCGGGCAGAGGGATGACAGTGGGATCAACAAAGGATTTGAAACCAGCGAGTTTTATTTCAGAGAGGCGCAATATGGACAGACAGGAGGTTATAATAATGCGGATTTTAAACGAAAAATGTGCAATTAGACCAGAAAGCCCGGAAGTAACTATGTCTACTCAACCTGACAAGCATCTTGAAACCTTTGATAATCCGGTGAAGACGCGCGATTATCGTATCCATATGGAAATACCGGAATTCACCTGTTTATGCCCTAAAACCGGTCAGCCTGATTTTGCACGACTGACACTCGACTATATTCCGGATAAAAAATGCATCGAACTCAAGAGTCTTAAGCTCTACATCTGGTCGTATCGCGAGCAGGGCGCTTTTCATGAAGCGGTGACCAACCAGATTCTGGATGATCTGGTCACGACGATGAAACCACGCTTTATCCGTCTGACAGCCAATTTTTATGTGCGCGGGGGGATTTTTACCAATGTGGTTGCCGAGCACCGCAAGAAGGGCTGGCAACCGTTACCGCCGATTTTTCTCGAAGGCTTCGATCCACAAATGAATTTCCGTGGCTGATGCCTCCCTCGATTTTACCAACTATTTTTATCAGATTGCCATGAATCAATATCGCGAAGAAACGGATGCCATGGGGGCGGTGCAAGTACCCACTGCAGCACTCTGGGGAGCTCAGACACAGCGTTCCCTTCAAAATTTCCGCATCTCGAACGAGCACATGCCACCTGCCTTCATTCACGCTCTGGCATGGATCAAACGTGCTGCAGCCAGCGTCAATCTTGACCTGGGACTATTGGATGAGGAGATTGCTACTGCAATTATCGCGGCAGCCGATGAAATTCTGGCAGGTGAGCATGCAGATTCATTTCCGTTGGTCATCTGGCAAACCGGCTCTGGCACCCAAACCAACATGAATATGAACGAAGTACTTGCCAATCGTGCTTCTGAAATTCTCGGCGGAGAGCGTGGTATCGGACGTCTGGTTCATCCCAACGATCATGTCAACAATGGGCAATCCTCCAATGATGTTTTTCCCACCGCCATGCATGTTGCGGCCGTGCGGGAGCTCCAGGAACAGCTGATTCCTGCGCTCAAGGCACTAGGTAAAACGTTTGCGAGCAAATCTGCACAGTTTGCTGCTATTGTCAAAATCGGTCGCACCCATTTGCAGGATGCTACGCCATTGACCATGGGACAGGAATTTTCGGGTTATGTCTCACAGTTGGACCACAGTCTGCAGCATATTGAATCTGCGTTACCTCATCTGCTGGAATTGGCTGCGGGCGGCACGGCCGTTGGCACCGGACTGAATACTCATGTGGAATTTGGCCAGCGGGTTGCCAATGAGCTTGCTAAGTGTACCGGTTATCCGTTTGTCAGTGCCCCCAACAAATTTGAAGCGCTGGCTGCACACGATGCCTTGGTAAACGCTCATGGCGCACTCAAAACACTCGCTGCCGCCCTGATGAAGATTGCAAATGACATTCGCTGGCTGGCGTCGGGTCCCCGTTGCGGTATTGGTGAGATTCAGATACCGGAAAACGAACCTGGCAGTTCGATCATGCCAGGCAAGGTCAATCCAACACAGTCGGAAGCAGTCATCATGCTTGCCAGTCAGGTAATGGGAAATGATGTCGCCATCAATTTTGGCGGTGCCATGGGCAACTTTGAGCTCAACACCATGAAGCCTCTGATCATGCATAACTTTTTGCAAAGTGTGCGCTTGTTGGCCGATGGCATGAATAGTTTTAATCAGAACTGCGCTGTAGGGGTCACCATCAATCAGGCACGTATTGAGCAGTTTTTGCAGGATTCATTAATGCTGGTTACCGCGCTTAATCCGCATATTGGCTATGACAAGGCATCACAAATCGCCAAGTTGGCCTATCACGGCAATCTGACGCTCAAGCAGGCAGCAATGCAACTTGGATTTGTATCCGCCGAGCAATTTGAGAGCTGGGTCAACCCAAGCAACATGATTGGCAACAAATAAAAAGAGAAAGAATACGAAAAAAAGAGGGTGAGAATAAGGAAGGCAGAAACAAAGAGGCGGTCGCCATTCCTGAAATTACCGGGAACGCCGACCGCCGAATATAAAACAAGATCGGGGTTTGTTATGTTTTAATATTTGCTACCAAAATTAAAGCCCCAGATGATCGCGCCCAACACGATGAAAAGTACTGTTGAACCAATGGCAACCATCCAGCCACTTTTCTCTTTGGCAACTTCTCTTTCAGAAGTTTGTGCATCATAACCCATATCACCCATACCCATTTTATATCCTCCTAAAAATAATTACGTTTTAAAAAATATTTCATTGCCCCGTGCGGACTGGAAATATCCAGCACTAACCGTTGACAATGAAGAATCTTTTATATCCGCAAGTAAGTCTTTTCAGGATAAAAAAGATTCGATGGTTAGTATTTACCGCCCATTCCGCTGCTCCAGACAATAACGCCAATTACGATGAACGCTACAGTCGCACCTATTGCAACCATCCAAGCTTCTTTCTCTTTAGATATTTCTCTTTGTGTGGTTTCTGCATCGTATCCCATGCTTTATTCTCCCTATTTAATTTTATTATCCTGTTATGGATAAATGTCTGATTACACTAAACAACTACACACTTACCCGGGAAGCAGATTATCTCGGCATTGATACCCGGCAAAACACACTTTATACGTTTTATTTTTTGCAAAACCCATAAAGATGAAAAGGATTCTAACCCAGATTTTTTTACAATGGAAGCAAATCAAACATTGTCAGTCAAAAAAATTAATTTTATTCCTTGTCGATTATTGATTTTAGCGTTACAGGGGGAAATTACCTTACTGATCTATTTGACCAGCCCACTCCAAAGCGGACAATTCCGCATGCGTCAGAGCGGAGGTATCCAGAAATCCCAGATCAACAATGATCTTATCCACCTGGATAAGATCATTGTTTTCGCTTGCCTCCACAAGCAATAGCTGCTGCCCGAGTCGGCCTTCGCGCTTCAGCAGTGCTCGCGTCATTTCCTCGGGCATTTCGAGCTTATCTACTACCTCTTGAATATTCATACCTAACAACGCATCCAGTAAAGACATGATGCCCGTCATAAAAGCGCGGTCCTGGTAGCTTTTATCATGCGGACGATCCATGGCGGCAATCAATTCCATCAGACGGCCTCGAATAGCTGCTGTCTGCATCAATGCATTAGTATTATTTTCACCACTTGAATTGACTGCATATAGCAACAGCTGCACCCAACGCTGTAATTGCTGATAACCCAGCACCATGACGGCCTGTTTGATGGAGCCGACCTTTTGCGGCAGTCCACCTGCAACCGAATTCACCATGCGCAGCAGGTTATAGCTTAAGCCGGGCTGATGCTTGAGCAACTGCTCGATTTTCTCGATTTCGCCGTCCTGCATGACCAGAGATAACAATTGCAGCATTGATAGATTCGACGGTTCGATCTGTTTGCCGGATACAATCTCGGGTTTGGCAAAGAAAAATCCCTGGAACAGCTCAAACCCCAAATCCATACATAACCTGGCTCGCACCGGATTCTCGACTTTCTCGGCAAGCAGAACCACCGGCCAGCGCTTCAGTCGAGTGATCAATTGCTCAATAGCCGCGTCAGTCAGTGCGAGTACATCCACCTTTACCACGTTAACAATCGGTAACAGCGACTCCAGTCTTTCGTCGATGGTAGTCACATCATCCAGTGCCAGATGATAACCCTTTTGCTTCAAATCAAGACAACGCTGCACGATCTCGGGCGTAATAACAATGGATTCCAGCAACTCCAGTACCACATGCTGATGCGGTAACAGCAGAATGGCGTCACTCAACAGCAACTCCTGGTTAACATTGATAAAGCCGCGCTGATTTCCTAATACCCGCTGAATGCCCAGCTGACCATAAGCATTGACCAGGACATTAGCGGAGGCGTTGACGTTGTCCGCCACATGAACCGAATCCACCTGTCCGGGACGGAAAAGTAGTTCATACGCGACCAGATTCTGCTGGCGATCCAGTATTGGTTGTCTGCCAAGAAAAATATTATCCATGCTGACTTACTGGCTATCTGTTGCCACTACTACACGATCTTTGCCAGATATTTTTGCCTGATAGAGTGCTTCATCCGCGCGTTTAATCAGGGAATTCTGATTTTCCTGCAGCCGCCGCATGGCCAATCCACCACTGAATGTAATACTTACTGGCTGGTTACCCGCGCCCTGGAGATTGATTTTAGAGAAATTATTCTGCAAACGCTGCATCACCCAGACAGCAGATTCGGTTGGGGTGTCCGGCAGCAGAATGACGAATTCTTCGCCACCAAAGCGAGCAATCACATCGCTGGGACGCAGAGTCTGTTTGGCGGTTTTAGCAAACTGGATCAGCACTTCATCACCAAACTGGTGACCATAAGTATCATTAATGTGTTTGAAATTATCGAGATCGATCACCACTGCGCATAATATGTTTTCATTGCGGTCAGCGCGCGCCGCTTCACGCAGATAGACCGTATCCAGACCACGCCGGTTAAACACACCAGTCATTGGATCGGTATGCACCAGCTCACGCAACTGTTCGAGCTCCAGCTTCAGAGTTTCAATTTTCTGTTCCGCTAAACGCACCTGTTCCTGCGCACTGTACACCTCGTTATTGAGGCGCAGATCGCGCGTTTCACTCAATACCGTATCGAGAATTCCTATAATCTCGCTAACATCCTCGGTACCGCGGATTTTCTGCGCATATTGCTCAACATGCTTGTAGTAATCGATAGTACTCGTATCGGGCTGAGGCGATTTCCGCCTGGTGTTCCCAGGTTTTTTTCTACCTTCAGTTGCTGATCTGACAAGCTGGAGCGGTTTATCTTCTTTCGTGCGTCGTATCATTTTTTACCCCGCTTAAAATGTATCCAAAAAATTAGGCTTTTCACTACTGTGGAGATTAGCAGAGTCAGACTGGTGTGGAGACTGGAAATAAGCTGGAATTACACGATTACTAATCGTTTTATCTCCAGGGTGCTTCTAAAAATCCATGGTTCTAAACAGGGTTAGGCACGAACAAAAACATTGATGTGACGTATACTGATATGTAAGGAAACATTTTTTGTGAGTAACAAAGTATTGTAACGAAACATGGATTTTTAAAAGTGCCCACCAGTCAATCGACCAGATTGTGTTTGATGGCATAGCGAATCAGTTCGCTGTTATTGGCCAGTTTGAGTTTTTCCATCAAGCGTGCGCGATAAACACTGACGGTTTTAGGGCTTAGACACATGGCGGCGGAAATTTCGGAAAGCGCCTTGCCTGCGGCAATCATGCAGAGGGTTTGGTATTCTCGATCAGACAGGGTGGTATGCAACGGCTGATCTGAGCCAGCAGTAATGGTATTGGCCAGCTCTTCAGCCAGGATAGGTGTAATGTATTTATGGCCACTGGCCACCGTGCGAATGGCAGTGACTAACTGTGCCGGTGCGCTTTGCTTGCTCAGATAGCCGGAGGCGCCGCCCTTGAGCGCGCGCAGCGCAAATTCACTCTCATTATGCATGCTCAGCATCAGTACTGCCATGGATGGACATTCTTTCTTGACCTGCTTGAGTATCTCGATGCCATTGCGGTCTGGCAACGAAATGTCCAGCAGAATGACATCAAACCCATACTGGCGAACCAGCTTGAGCGCTTGAAAGCCGTTTTCGGCCTCGCCCGTCACGCTGATATCATCGGTTTCGCTCAGAATCTGCTTCAGCCCCTGACGCACAATCGCGTGATCATCAGTAATCATCACCCTAATCATGCACATACCTTTTTATCATTCATAATCAAAAGTATGCCACAGACTTCAATACTTTAGGAAGTTAGTTGCGACTATCCGCCAGCTGGACTCCCATTCAACGGAATCTCGATTCTAACGCAGGTACCTGTTCCTGCCTGTGCTTCGCCTTCGATATGGAAGTAACCGCCGAGCTGTTGACAGCGCTCACGCATTCCTCTGATACCGAATGAATGGAGCTTGCCCATATCGCTATCCGCCAGGCCGCACCCATCATCGACAACCCGCATCAGAAACCAGTCCCCTGTTTCGCCCAAACCGACCTGCACCATTGTTGCCTGCGCATGTTTGGTGATATTGGTCAATGCTTCCTGAAACATACGGAAAACCGCGACGGCCAGATCGCCATTGAGCGCAATATCCTCATCTGAGCAATCGACCTCACAGGCAATACCGGTGCGTTTGCTGAATTCACGCGCCTGCCAGTGTACGGCCGCCACGATGCCGCAATCGAGAATACCGGGACGCAGATCGAGCGCAATACGGCGCGTGCTGTCGATCAGTACATCTGCCAGCATCTCGATCGCCGCCGCCTTGTTGCGATAAAATGCAGGTGCACGAGGTTGATCATCCAGACAGGGCAGCAACTCACATTTGATCGCCGTCAGCGTGCCGCCGATATCGTCATGGATTTCCCGGGCAATGCGCGCACGTTCCTGCTCCTTGGCTTTCTGTGAATAGGCGGCAAGCTCCGCCAGTTGCGCGCGCGAGTGGGCAATCTCGATCTCGATCTGTTTGTTGCGCGTAATATTAAGCATGATACCGTCCCATAACACTGCGCCCTGCTGCGTAAAACGAGGTGTCGCGCGGACGCTGATCCATTTGATATCATCCTCTCCCTTGATCTGCACCCGTCCTTCCCAGTTCCACGCCGTCAGGTGCACACAGGAATCCCGCATCGAACAATCATAGCTGGCGAGATCTTCTGTCACGATCAGCGCACTGAAATGCTGAGGATGGGCTTGCAACTCGCCCGGTGAAAGCCCCAATAATGCCTTAGCACCCTCGCTGACATATGGGAAGAAAATGCGCTCATCCGGCTCCAGCACAAACTGAAACACCAGCCCGGGCAAATTGGCCGCCAGCGCACGGAAGCGCGTCTCACTTTTTTCCAGCGCCAGCCGCGTCTGCTGAAAATCCCGCCAATGCGAATTTTGACGCAAACAGCGGCGCACCACCGCGAGCAGTACGGCATCAATTTCGCCTAGTACATCCTGCGCACCGGTTTCAATCAACCGTGTCGTTGTTTGCACATCGAGCACCGTATTGGCCAGCACGATCAACGGCAATCCCGGCGTATTAACCGCTGCGAGCGCCAACACCTCTCCAGCATCCAGATCCGGCCGATGATCCGTCAACAATAGATCCCATGACCGGGATATCAGCTGTTCGGCCAGCAGAATCTGGCTCGCAACCGGTTCGATTGCCATGGCCATGTCTGCTTGAGCAAACAATGCATGAATATCACGTAACGTTTGCTCATCATGCCCAACTACCAGCATGGTCAGTGGTTCAGTCATCATTTCCTCCTGTCGATAATGGCTGCACGTAACCCGTCAGTTCCAGGTAACCGCGACCAGCTGGCTGATTGTCACGCCTGAGCGTGACTGCGCCTTCCCAGTAGACCGCGCCGATGGACGCGCGCGAATCCAGCTCCTGATCATCCATGAGCGGAATGAGTTGCCAGGTGGTTTCGCCTGTCTTAATTGTCATGGCAACCGGATATTCAGCCTGGGTATGCGGAGAGCGCCAGCGGCGCTGCGGCTGGAAATGTACGTCTTCCGGTGCAAAGGCAGTCATGCGTCCGTTGGCATCGCGCCATACCGCATGCGCCCAGACTTTCGCGCCATCCTTACTACGTATCTGAAAAGCCATCAAGGCGCCGCCATCATCCAGATTGGCGCCTACCCAGTCCCATCCTGCCGCGTTGGGATCGAGCAGCTCACTTGACCATTCATGATCGAGCCAGGCAGTGCCAGTAACGGCGATTGGCTTGCCGTTCCGGGTGATCGTTCCCGTCACCTGCAGGTGCGGCTCGCTGTAATAATAACTGGCCTGCTCCATTTTGGGCCCCTTGCGCGAGAACCCCTGCTCACCCTGTAACAGCAGGGGTTGAGTCGGTGAGAACGCCAGTTCCAAGGCAAAATCCGTCGCCTGAACGAATGTTTGATAACGTCCGTCCGTTTCGCGCTTGAGAAGCCAGTCATCGAGTTTGACATCGGTGTTGCCGGTGCGGGCATACACCAGATCGAATCCTTCACGCCGGATCCGCTGGTCGTGCAGTAGGCTGTCCAGCGCGGGATCGGAGAGTGCCGCGTGTGCGATGATCAATTGCCCGGGCGCAAAACGACTGGGATTACTTTTTTCCGCATTGGTAGCAATCCGGAAAAAAGTGATCTGAAAACCAAGTTGCTGGCCTTCTGTCGTTTGCAGCCAGCCGGTGGCGTACCACCATTCGATCCGGAAGTCGGGATGTGCACCGAAATCCTGCGGAAAAACCATTTCATATCCCGGCGTTACGGTCTCAAACGAACGTTCGGCAGCCAGCAGCAGATTGCCAGTCAGCAAGAAAACCAGCAACATCAATAATCGCATCACCAATCCTCCTTGACGGCACGCACGGCATCGCGGGAGATGGCCGGTTTGCTTGCTTGATAGACGCTGAGTATGGCTGCCGTCAGCATGGCGAATGCCATGATCGCGAGCCACGACCAGGGCAGGTGCAGCTGCATTGTCCAGCGGAAAGACTGCGGGTTGATCACGAACACCAGAATCAGACTGATGGCGACCCCGAGCACAAACCCTATGATGATTCCAAAGCCGGTCAGTAAGCCACCCTCCACAATCAGCATGCGACGAATCTGCTGCCGGGTGAGACCAATATGACATAACATGCCAAACTCCTTGATTCTGGTCAGCGCCTGAGCGGAAAAACTGGCGGCCACTCCCAGCAGTCCAACACCCACGGCGATCAGTTCCAGCAGATAGGTGACGGCAAAGCTGCGGTCAAACAGGGCCAGGCTGATCTCGCGAATTTCATTCCGGGGCGAAATTTTCAGGTTTTCCCCAAATGGCAGCGCACGCAGATTTTTGACGATTTCATTGACATCCACGCCGTCTTTCACCCAGATTGCGGCATCGCCAATATGCCTGTCGCCTGTTAGCCTGCGGTAATCAGCAAGCTGCATCTGGATGGCGCCAAACTGGCGTCCATAGTCACGCCACACGCCGGCAACCATGAAGATTTGCGTGGAATCGCCAAGCGGCAACCTGACCTCTCGCCCCACGGTGAACTGATACAAGTCCACCATCGCTTCCGACACCCAGATTGGCATGGCATTTTTCGGCAGCGCTTGCGGTGGCAGTACGGCATCGGTCATCGGCAGCGTATTGGCGGGCTGGTGCGCATCAATCGGGCGAGCAATCAGCGTAATCATCGGTCTATCCGGGTCCAGCAGGACTGACTGGGAACGCATCAGATCGATACGTTCGATCCCGGCGACCGATGTGATCAGCTGTTGCTCTTCTGGCGTAAAGCCGCGCGCATCCTGGCGAATGACTGTGCGCACATAAATATCTGCCGGCAGCACATGGGTCAGCCAATCCTCGACAGACAGGCGGAAACTCATCACCATGATCGCCATGGCCACCATCAGACTGAAGCTCGCCAGTATTCCACCCAGCGCAATCGCAGCCAGACCGGAAGCATTGGATAGCCGTGCCAGCACCAGCGTACGCACGGCACCTTTCGGATGGCGTTCATACCGCTTCGACAATCGTCCAAAAAAAGCACCTGCCAGCCAGGGCAGCAGAGCCACCCCGCCGATCAACAGGAGCGCCACCGCCAGATAGCCAAATATCGGTAATTCACCAACGGGCGGCAAGCGCACAAATATTGCTGCCAGCAGCAGGCATCCCCCTGCCAGCCACGGAAAACGCAGCACGGCCAGCGCTTCGTGCTCACTGCCCGATTTCAGTGCAACCGCCGGTTGCGTTCGTGTCGCTTCCCATGCCGGCAGGAGACTGCCGAGCAGGGTGACACCGACGCCGGCCACAAAATAAAATCCGGCAGCCATCGGACTGAAATGCAGGCTTGGCGTCAGACCAGCAAAGAATCCCGCGCCTAGATCCGCACCATAGAAGTGCAACCCGATTGCGGCGAGCGCGTAGCCGAGTATCAGCCCCAACAACGCCCCAATTGTGCCAAGCAGCCCGCCTTCCAGCAACAACTGACGCAACACCTGCTGCCGTGTCATACCCAATACCCGCAGCAGTGCAATCTGTGCGCGCCGCCGCACGGTGGCCAGCACCTGGCTGGCAAATACCAGAAACGCACCGGTAAATAACGCGACCAACGCCAGTATGTTGAGGTTGACGCGATAGGCGCGCGACAGGTTATGAACGCGGGCATCCTGATTGGTGCCTTCGACCAGCAAGAAACCATCCCCCAGCTGGCTTGCCAGTTTCGCCTTGAAAGTAGCGAGATTGGCGCCAGAATGCAGCTTGAGCTCGATGCGCGACAGCCATCCGACATGGTCGAAATGCCACTGTGCCGCCCCGATATCCATTACGCCGACACGCTGCCCGCTGGGTGCGCGCACCAGTCCACCCGCCACCCGCAGCGTGACCTGTTTTGCACCCAGCGTCAGCGTCAGCTGATCTCCCTGTTGTACCGCCAGCCATTCCATCGCAGCCGGTGACAGGAAAATGCCATCTTCAGACAACGTATCGAACTGGCTATCCTCCGCCGGTATTCCCAGCAGATCCGGCGTAATGGCCGCCGCCCGAAAAACGTCCAGACCGATGATTTTCAGTTCCGGGTTGCGCAGTGTTTCCTGAAAGCCCAAAACCCCGGCCATGATCTCCAGCATGGGGCTTGCCTGCGCCACTTCCGGCTGCTGCAGGATTTCGGGAAAGCGCCGCTCATCAAAGGTGGGTTGCGCGGCAACCACCGTCAGATCGGACATGCCCGTGAGGCTTTTGCTGGCAGCAGAAAATTCGTTGACCGCCGCAGTATTGATCAGGTGAATGGAAAACCCCAGAGCTACTCCCAGCATGATGGCGATGATCGCAACCAGCAGTTGTAACCGGCGCGCACGCCATTCACCCAGCAATAACCAGCGCGATAACAGTTGACCGCTCATCGCCGCGTTTCCGTCAGACCATTGCCCGTCAACGTCAATACCTTGTCCGCCGTCGCTGCCGCCGCATGGGAATGCGTCACGAGAATGGCAGAAGCACCATTCGCTTTAACCTCTGCCCGAATCAATTGTAGAATTTCCTGCGCAGTGTCGGGATCCAGATTACCGGTTGGCTCATCGGCCAGGATCAGACGCGGACGATGCACCAGTGCGCGTGCAATGGCTACTCGTTGCAATTCCCCACCGGATAACTGATAGGGAAAGGCATGACCCCTGTCTCCCAGCCCGACTGCGGCCAGCATGGCAGCAGTTCGATCGAGCGGCATGTCATTCAACAGCAGCGGCAACGAGACGTTCTGCAATAGCGTCAAATGTGGCAGGATATGGAACGCCTGAAAAATGAAGCCAAAATATTTGCGTCGTAATTCAGTGGCAGCAACTTCATCGCCAGCAGCCAGAATCTGACCATTCACGAAAATTTTACCGCTATCGGCCTCATCCAGTCCGGCAATCAGATTAAGCAACGTAGATTTGCCAACCCCCGAATCGCCCATGACTGCGACATATTCACCGGCTGCAAGCGTAAAAGACAGATCCGACAACACTTTGCGGCTGGCATAAGCCTTGCTGATGTTACATAATTCTAGAATAGGTATAGTGTTCATGGTAAGGATTGTAGCGTAACAACGGTCATAAATTCAGTATGGTATGAATTGAAAAAGGAGTGCTTGATATGGAAATCGATATCCGGCGTGCCTATGACCCCGTCCAATCTGGGAGCGATGACTATCGCGTTCTGGTGGATCGTCCGCGGCTGGTCATGGCTATCCTGCTGCCATTCCTTCTGGCAAGCATGTTTGTTCGCATGACCGATGGCGACTTACGGATTTGAACTAACCGCTATGGTTTCTGCTAACCGCCCCGAGCAGGCAATTACACGTTACCTGCAGCAAAACCGGCAGACTGCGTAGGGTGGGCGCCGTTTTTGTTCGAATGCACCTATGAAAAATTCGCTACGTACAAAGTGATCCACGTCGTCCCTGGCTGCTTCTCAACCACGATCTGCTCATCTTCCAGCCGATAGGTCAGCTGGCTGTTGTGCCTGGGATTGGACAGCACGGCTGAATTGAAGATGGCCAGGTTCTCGCCATCGGATCGGCGAACCGATTGGATTAGCAGACCTGGGTGGCCCTCGCGGTGAATCCTGGCCCCCACTGATTGGCAAAACGTATAGTCGGAAGGGTGCAACAGGTCAGGGTATTCATCGGTTACTTTACGCAAATCCAGCAGGGCTGCATTGCAAGCGACCCAGTAAACCTTGCGCTCGGCAATTACTGTCATCCGTTCAAATCCTGCGTCGCTGAGCAAGCCCCGATACCAGTGATATGCGGACTCATGAACTGTGGTCTCGACCGATTCTGACCCATACCAAACGCCGAAAGTGCCATCAGAAAACCGACTGGACTGCCAATGTTTGAACGGCCAAACGATGGCGCTGAACCATTCGGCGTCTTCAAAGGGGCGTTCAATAATCGGCGTTTTGGATTGGTACGGTGGTGGTTTGACCTCGTCCTCTACCTTTTGCGCCAGCAACCACTCGGCTGGTTCATTCGTCAGATCATCGAACAGATCCTGCGATTCATGCAAGGACACAATGTTTCGAGCGACATCCTGGTGAACGTCAGCAAGCGTGATGTGAGCAAACAGGGAATTCATTCCAGACGCTGCTCAAACGCCCCGTGCGCGGTCCAGGTAGGCACGCACCATCAGCAGACCTGCAAATCCCCACTCTTTGACCGCTTCAACGGGGGTCAGGTTGTCGAAGGCTTTGTTGCGGGTGGTCATCCAGCGGTAGGCCAAATCCCTGTTCTGAGGGAAGAGCAGACGCAGATTCTTGTGTATGCCCAACAAGTGGCCAACTCGCTCGTACTGGTCACGGCTGGTGCCGATGGGCTTGCCACTGCGGTAGTTCGACAAGGCTGCCCTGTTGCTGGCGGCGATGCCCAGCAGCGCTGCCTGATCCTCGGTGCTCAACTTCCAGTGGTCGAACAAGGTCATGACCATCTTGGCCAGGGCGCCACGGTCTTGTGACGCGGTCACTTCACGCTCAGCTGCGGCTCTCATGTTTGACTCCTTATGTCGACTTGATCAGTGACTTCAGTGTAACGCAAAGTTATTTTTCACACAAATTTTGTTTTAAACAAAACAAACCTCGCTCCATAGATCTGAACACCATGTCAAGTTTACGCGTGGGCACGTGGTGCCCACCCTACGGGGTTTTTCCTATCGGCACGTTGTAGGGTGGGCACCGCTCCTGTACCCACGCGGTTTGCGTGTCAATCCGTCCTCTGCCGGGTGTGTTGGTCAAGCTCGTGCAGGTGGGCTTTTGTTTTAAACAAAACGAACCTCGCTCCATAGACCTGAACACGATGTCAAGTTTACGCGTGGGCACGTGGTGCCCACCCTACGGGGTTTTTCCTACTGGCACGTTGTAGGGTGGGCACCGCTCCTGTGCCCACGCGGTTTGCGTGTCAATCCTTCCTCTGCCGGGTGTGTTGGTCAAGCTCGTGCAGGTGGCTTTTGTTTTAAACAAAACAAACCTTACTCCATAGACCTGAACACCATGTCAAGTTTACGCGTGGGCACGTGATGCCCACCCTGCGGGGTTTTTCCTGCCGACACGTTGTAGTTTGTGTTTCAATCCTTCCTCTGCCGGGCGTGTTGGTCAAGCTCGCACAGGTGGGATTTTGTTTTAAACAAAACAAATCTCGCTCCATAGACCTGAACACGATGTCAAGTTTACGCGTGGGCACGTGGTGCCCACCCTACGGGGTTTTTCCTGCCGGCACGCTGTAGGGTGGGCACCGCTCCTGTGCCCACGCAGTTTGTGTTTCAATCCTTCTTCTGCCGGGCGCGTTGGTCAAGCTCGCGCAGGTGGGCAAGTTTCTCAGTTATTTTTGCTTCCAGTCCATGCTGGGTGGGCTGATAAAACTGCACGGGTGGCATGCCATCCGGCAGGTAATGTTCACCCGCTGCGTAGCCTTCGGGTTCGTCATGCGCGTAGCGGTAGCTTTTTCCGTGCCCCATGTCGCGCATCAGTTTGGTCGGGGCGTTGCGTAAATGCAGGGGAACCGGGCGGGAAGTGTCCTGTGCAATCAGGCTGCGTGCTTTCTGGTAGGCAAGGTAAGCCGCATTGCTTTTGGGGGCGCTGGCAAGGTAGAGCGTGACCTGGGCAAGCGCCAGTTCGCCTTCGGGACTGCCGAGCCGTTCGTAGACCGCACTGGCATCAAGCGCCATCGGCAGGGCGCGCGGATCGGCCAGCCCGATGTCCTCAATAGCGGTGCGGATCAAGCGGCGGGCAAGGTAGCGTGGATCGGCGCCCGCATCGAGCATGCGGCACAGCCAGTACAATGCGGCATCCGGGGATGAACCACGAATGGATTTATGCAGCGCGGAAATCTGATCATAGAATGCGTCCCCACCTTTATCAAACGCACGGGAATGGCGTGCCAGCACACTTTGCAGAAAATCAGCATCGATTTGTGCGATGTTCTCGGTATCCGCTGCATTGATAGCCTGTTCGAGCAGGTTCAACAGACGACGCGCATCACCATCGGCGAACTCGACCAGTAACCCGCTGGCGGCCTCGGTAAAGGCTTTATCCTCGGCACAAGTTTGTTGCGCGCGCACCAGTAATTGCCCGAGTTCCTCGCTGGACAAAGCCGTCAGCGCATAGACCTGTGCACGTGACAGCAATGCCCGGTTGACTTCGAACGAGGGGTTTTCGGTGGTGGCGCCGATGAAAGTGATCAGCCCCTGTTCAACGTGCGGCAGAAAGGCATCCTGCTGCGCCTTATTGAAACGGTGCACTTCATCGACGAACAGGACGGTTGGCCGGTCTGACTGCTGTCGAATCAGGCGGGCATGCTCAATGGCTTCGCGGATTTCCTTGACACCAGACAGCACCGCCGAAATCGCAATGAACTCGGCCGTAAACGCCTGCGCCATCAGTCGTGCCAGCGTGGTTTTGCCGGTACCGGGCGGGCCCCACAGGATCATCGAATAGGGCTTGCCCGACTTGAATGCAAGCCATAACGGTTTGCCGGGTGCGAGCAGGTGCGATTGGCCGATGACGGCTTCCAGGGATGGCGGGCGCAGCCGCTCCGCCAGCGGAACGGTTGAATGTTGTCCGCTGGCTGGCTCAGTCACGGATAATATCTACCCCGGCAGGGGGGGTGAACTGGAACAAGGTATCCGGCAGCTCCGGGTTCTGTTCGGCCTGCGAGAATATCAGCCAGGTGAATTGCCCCAGATTGTCGCGCAATATCATTTCGCGCAGCTCCCCCGCGTGAGAAAATCCCAGGCGGATCAGCTCGAATGATGTTTCCTCGCTTTTGGGGATGGCTTCCAGCCATTCAAGTTCTCCCTGTACCTCAATTTCCTGCAGATCAAAATCCTGTTCGATCGTTCCTTCCCCCGCCAGCAGTGCCGCCGGCGTGCTGCCGAGCGTGAGATCGAGCTTGCGCACCGTGACCTGTTCGAGGTCCTGATCATAAAACCAGACGTACTCGCCATCACCGACGATCAGTTGCTGATAGGGAGTTTCATAGCTCCAACGAAATTTACCGGGGCGCGCAAACAACATGCTGCCGCTGGTTTTCTGCATAATCTGGAAGTTTTGATCCAACAGGGTTTGTGAAAATTCGGTACGGAAAGTCCGCACCTTGTCCACGAAATTTTTGAGGCTGGTAACTGCTGCGGCAGGGGCGTGCGATGAAAACAGGCTAAGCAGAAAGGTAACGATAAGCAGTAATGAGCGGGACATAATGGTTTGATATGGTTTGAGGTATCAGTTCAAGGAATTAATCGTCTCGTTTGGGCGCCAATACCTCGCGGTTGCCATTGCTTTCCATGCCGGAAACGATACCGGTCCGTTCCATTTCCTCGATCAGCCTGGCGGCACGATTATAGCCAATGCGCAACTGGCGCTGTACCAGCGAGATCGAAGCGCGGCGGGTCTTGATGACGATGCTGACCGCCTCATCATAGAGGGGATCGGCTTCCCCCCCGCTGGATTGGCTACCGCCGCTGCTGCTCTCGCCAGCATCTTCTTCCACATCGGCCGCCTGCAGGATGTCATCGAGGTAACAGGCTTCACCGTGTTCCTTGAGATATTCCACCACTTTGTGCACTTCGCCGTCGGCAACGAATGCGCCGTGAATACGCTGCGGATGACCGCTGCCGGGTGGCAGATACAGCATATCCCCCTGTCCTAGCAAGGCTTCCGCCCCCATCTGATCGAGAATGGTGCGCGAGTCGATCTTGCTGGAAACCTGAAAGGCGATGCGGGTCGGAATATTCGCCTTGATCAGACCGGTGATAACATCCACCGACGGGCGTTGCGTGGCCAGCAGCAAATGAATACCTGCCGCACGCGCCTTCTGTGCCAGCCGGGCAATCAGTTTCTCGACTTTCTTGCCGACGATCATCATCAGATCGGCCAGTTCATCAATCACCACCACGATCAGCGGCATTTCTTCCAGCAATTCGGGTGATTCCGGCGTGATGCTCAACGGATTGGTCAGTGCCGCTTCCTGTTTGATGGCATCCCGTATTTTCTGGTTATAGCCCGCGAGATTGCGCACACCCAGCGCCGACATCAGCTTGTAGCGGCGCTCCATCTCACCGACACACCAGTTGAGCGCGTTGGCGGCATCGCGCATGTCAGTGACTACTGGGGTCAGCAGATGCGGAATGCCGTCATAGACCGACAGCTCCAGCATTTTGGGGTCGATCAGAATGAGACGAACCTCCTCCGGCGTCGCCTTGTAGAGCAGACTCAGAATGACAGCATTGATGGCAACCGATTTCCCCGAGCCGGTCGTACCTGCCACCAGCGCATGCGGCATTCTGGCAAGATCGGACACCACGGGCTTGCCGCTGATATCCTTGCCCAGCGCAATGGTCAACGGTGAAGCATGATCCGCGTAAACTTTCGAGGCCAGAATTTCATGCAGACGAACCATCTGACGCTTGGGATTGGGGATTTCCATGCCCATCGTCGATTTGCCGGGAATGGTCTCGACCACGCGAATGCTGGCCACGGTAAACGCACGCGCCAGATCTCTGACCAGATTGACGATCTGGCTCCCCTTGACACCGACCGCCGGTTCAATCTCATAACGAGTGATCACCGGGCCGGGATAGGCCGCCACTACTTTCACCTCCACGCCAAATTCCTTCAGCTTGCGCTCAATCAGGCGCGAGTTGAATTCCAGCATATCGCTTGACAGCAATATCACCTGTTTTTCAGGCTCATCCAGCAGCGAAAGCGGGGGCAGGGGAGAGTCGGCAGCGTCAAAAAATAACGATCTGGTTTTCTCTTTGACGCTGCGCGATGATTTTTGAATCTCCGTTTCCGGCAGCTCGATGCGCAGCATCGGCTGAGACAGTGGTTGATCTTTAACCGCCTCCAGCAGGATGTCAGGTTTGTCCGCCGCTGCCGCATTCATGCGCCGGTCACGCCAGCGATCCCAACGATCCAGAATCGACGTACCAGCCAGCTCAATCACCGCGCCAATGCGTTCAGACAGCTTCACCCATGAAAGTCCGGAAAACAGGCTCAACCCGATGGCAAACAAAATCACCAGTCCAAGCGTGGCGCCGGTGAATCCCAGCAGCATGGAGGCATAACGGCTAAGCACCTCACCGAGTATGCCGCCAGGCGCCAGTGGCAGGGATGCCTGCAGCGTATGAAAGCGCAGCGACTCGATCCCGCTGCTGGCCACGAGCAAGGTGAGAAATCCGGTAAAAGCCACCGCGAGCGTGCGCGGATCGAGCACGTTGGCAATATCGATGCGGCGGTAACTCCACCAGACCGCCGCCATAAAAAACGCCACCCACCACCAGGCAGATACGCCAAACAGATAAAACAGCAAATCCGACAGCCACGCACCCGCCGCTCCGCCCGCATTGCCGATCTGCGCGCCTACCGCGCTGCGCGACCACCCCGGATCGGTCAGGTCGAAACTGATGAAAATCAACGCCAGATAAAGCGCCACTCCACCCAACACCAGCGCAACAGCTTCGCGCAATAAGCGGCTGATTTTGGCCGGAAGCGGCTGACCGGCGGGTTTCTTCGCCATCGATTTATTAATGAAACTCATGGGAAACAGCTAAAAAGCATGATGGATGAACAACGCAGGCAGCGCCCTGGTTCAGGACAAGAGTTTAGCGGAAACAGAGACATCTGCTGACAGAGAACCGAAAAACACCAGTGTAACCGATTTTTCTGCTGATCAGGCTCCGCATGGATACGGAAGATAAGATGGTAATCGCATAACCCGTAGGGTGGGCAACGATTTTTTGCCCACGCGGTTGGTGTGAATGTGATGCACAGGGATGGGGAACGAGGTGGTAACGCGTGCGTCACGCGTGGGCACGGGGTGCCCACCGTACAAGGTAGTGATCGCGTAATCCGTAGGGTGGGCAAGGATTTTTGCCCACGCGGTCGATGCGAAGGTGATGCACGGGAATGGGGGATGAGGTGGTAACGCGTGCGTTCACGCGTGGGCACGGGGTGCCCACCCTACAGGGTGGTGATCGCGTAATCCGTAGGGTGGGCAACGATTTTTTGCCCACGCGGTTGGTGTGAATGTGATGCACGGGGATGAGCAAAAGCATGGTTATTGTCGTGCATCGAAGCGCTTCAGCGTAGTGTTCCATTGTAATATCGATAGATCAGCAGTCAGAAGCGTCGCATCAATGAGCTGCGCGGTTGCAACAATAAGACGGTCTGCTGGATCACCATGTAAATCGAGCTGAGCAGCCGCAATGCCGATGTCTCCATCAATTCCAATTTCAACCAGACCAAGTTCCAGAAAATCACGTCGCCAGAGCGGAAGTGGAAGAGTCATGGTGATTCGCCCTTTGGCAGCTAGCATGGCTGTCTCCCAGAAGGTAATTGCTGAAACTGCCAGTTTGCCATGTTGTCATGCTGTGTTGGCAAGATCCCGCGCTCCTGTTCCCAGAGAAGGATCATCCTGGTCAAGCCAGATCAGGGCATGGGTGTCTAGCAGGAGGAGCATTCGGCATCCCATAATTCGTCAAGGGATGCCACTATATCTCCAACAATACGAATTTCCCCTTTATGGCGTCCGACAAGGGTTGCTGATTGCTTTGAGGCAATCGGGCAGAGCCGGGCGATGGGCTGGCCGTCTCTGGTAATGACGATACTGTCGCCAGATTTTACTACGTCATCCATGAGCTGCAGGCATTGGGTCTTGAATTCAGAGGTATTGACAGTTTTCATGATGACCTATCCATGTGATTTTGAACATGACTATAGTTCCAGCAGGCATAAAAATCAAATACAAGTACGTCACGCGTGGGCACAGGCCACGCTACGCGCTGATCAGCTCCGCGTGGACACGGAGGATAAGATGGTAATCGTATAACCCGTAGGGTGGGCAACGATTTTTTGCCCACGCGGTCGGTGCAGGGATGATGCATGGGAACGGGGAATGAGGTGGTAACGCGTGCGTTCGCGCGTGGGCACGGGGTGCCCACCCTACGTGCTGTATCCAAAAAACGACATATTTTTATCATGACAAAAGATTGTCTTGTATGCTGTTTTTCTGCCGGTTTGCCATGTTGTCATGCTGTGTTGGCAAGCAGGGTAGGGTGGGCAACGATTTTTTGCCCACGCAGTCGGTGCAGGGATGATGCATGGGAACGCGGAATGAGGTAGTAACGCGTACGTCACGCGTGGGCACGGGGTGCCCACCCTACATGCTGGCCGTCATTCGACATGTTTTTTATGCAGTACAAGGTAGTAATCGCGTAATCCGTAGGGTGGGCACGTTGTTGTGCCCACGCGGTCGGCGCGAAGGCGATGCACGGGGATCTTTTTACCCACGCCAAATCTGTATCCAAAAAGCGACATTTTTTCACTATGACGAAAGATTATCTTGTATGCTGTTTTTTCCGGGTGCAGAATGTGCAGGTCTGATAGAAAAACTTCAGTTTCTGATTCAGATGCCCGTTATCAATTCTGGCTCGTTATTTTTTATGTATTCATATTGATTTTTGTCATTGCTATGCTAAAGTCATTATGGCAAACTGAACCAGTAAAAGTGCTTTATTCCATCAATTACCAGTAATTCAATGTTCTACACTTGCCAGTCGCTGCATGGGGATGTCGCTGACGGGCATGTGTGCAATGGCGTTACACTCGTTTTTTTAACGTTAATTTTAAAGGAAATATAAAATGGCTCTTACCGCAAACGAAAGTAACATTTTTAAATTAGTGGCAGGTTTGTTCAACGGCGCGCCTGGCAAAAATATCCAGACGGATCTCTCGAGCATCGTAGCAGCGGGCACTAGCTTGTCGGAGCTGGCCAATATCTTGGTCGGAACGCTGGAGTTCCAAAGCATCGTGCCGACAGGCCAAGCTGCACAGGCAGATTTTCTGCTGACCAACTTCGGCTTTGATCCTGCTGCCACCGACGACGCCACCACGGTGGCCAAAGCATTTGTCAACGACAATTTTGGACTGGGTCTCGGTCAGCTCGCTTATCTTGCTGTCGAATTCCTGAATACCACCACTGATCCCGTCTTTGCCGATGCTGCTGCGCTGCTGAATAACAAAGCGCTGGTTGCAGGGGTGCATGCTGATAATGTGGACGCCATCGCCGGCGTGGCTGCCGGCCAAGCCGCCTTCGTTGGCGTGACCGCCAGCGGCCCGACCACAGCAGAAGCCGCCCTGGCGCTGCTGGAAGACAACGGTGTGGTCGTTCCTGATCCGGGACAACCGGGGCAGACGTTTACGTTGACAACGGGAACCGATAACCTCGTTGGCACGGCTGATAACGACACGTTTATCGCAGGTGAATCTGCGGGTGCAACCACCTTCACCGTGGGTGACCAGATCGATGGCGGAGCAGGTAATGATACGCTCAACTGGGTACAAACTGCAGCGATTACTGCTGTGCCGGTTGGTAGCAAAGTCACCAGCGTTGAAACCGTCAACGTGACTTCTGGTAGTGACATCACACTGGATACCACGTCAAGTTTTGCTGATACGACCGCGCTGAACACCAACACTTCTGGCGCAAATCAAACCATCACAGCAGCCGCCACGCAAAATGTTACCGCAACGGTTGCGGCACAAGCTGCGAAACTTGTTGCAGTGAATGGCGGCGACAATGTCACCATCAACGCAACCGGCGTCACCACTGGTACCACTACCGTTGGTGCTACGACTGCTGCTGCGGGTGATGTGACTGTAAATGTGACCAGTTCCACCGCTGGTACTACGGGTGCTATCGCTGTGACGGGAGGGGATACGGTTACGGTGACCTCCAAGGCTGCTAACGCTGTTAATACGACTGTTACTCAATCAGCTGTTACTGTGACGGGTGACGCTAATACCGCTTCTGTAACCGTTAACCAGGATGCAGCGGCTACTGCAGCGGCTACTGTTGCTGGTAAGATCGCTGGCGCAGTGGGCATCACCGACGCCAATGCAACGTCCGCTACGGCTGCGGGCACCATTGAAACCGTCACACTGAACAACTTTGCTGCAGCGACGATCGACTCTAGCGCAATCAGCACGGTTAACCTGTCGGGTACGGCTACCTCCTTGGGTATTGGGCGTGGTGGTCTGACTGCTACTCCGACAGCAAATACCTTGGCTGTCAACGTCAATGATCTGACCATGACTGGCGCCCTGGCTGATTCCGAGGCTGCTGCCGACGATGGCTTTACCACTGTCAATATTACCTCTAGCACAGCAGCTTCGTCTGTTGGTTCCATGGCCTTTGCTGATGCCACTACCCTGAATATTTCGGGCGATGCGAAATTTACCTCTGCTGGTGAAACCCTGACGGCCGTTACGGCCATCAATGTTACCAACACGGCAGGTGCATCTCTGGGTAGCGCGATTGCTGCTGGAGTTTCATTCACCGGCGGTGCTGGCGATGACTCTGTGAGTCTCTCCAGCGGCTTCACCAAGGCCATCACTATGGGTGCAGGTAACGACACCGTGATCTACGGTGGAGCTGCGGGTACCGGTGGTTCCGTTGCGGCTGGTGACGGGGTCGATACCATCGTGATGACATCCGCTCAAGCTGCTGTCGCTGATAATGATGCAACCTTCAACAGCAAATTTACTGGTTTCGAGGTGCTTGAGCTGTCGGACGCTCTCGCTGCCGGGGCAACGCTGGATTTGGCCGGTATCAACAATGTTTCGACCGTGGTGCTGAATGCGGGCGGTGCAAATGCTACCAGCTCCGTCATCTCCAATCTCGCTAGCGGCGGTACCATCAAACAAACTGGCGACGGTACGGGTGTTGTTGTTCAAGTCAAAGATGCAACGTTCAATGCTGGGGATGTGCTGAATCTCGAACTGAGCAAATCCGGAGGAGTTTTAGCTGCTGGCCAAATCACCGCAGCAGGTGTTGAGACCATCAACATCAATGTGGCTGATGCCAACACCACAGACACGAGCGCTGCTGCTATCCACTCCGCAAGTCTGGTTGCAACTGGTGCAACGACGGTCAATGTATCCGGTAACAATGGTTTGAATCTGACTAATGATGCTGGCAATACGGCGATCACCACGTTTGATGCCAGCGGTGTCGTGGCTAACTCGACTGCTACCGTGATTGATACAGCTGCTAATCTGGCTGTTACATTCGCTTCAGCGAATACTGACGCTTCCGCCACAGTGGCCATCACGGGTGGTGAAGGTAATGACACGCTGACTGGTAATGCGGGAATTGACGTTATCAACGGCGGTTCGGGTGCTGACGTGATTACTGGTGGTCTGGGAGCAGATGTTCTGACAGGTGGTGCGGGAGCGGATACTTTTGCTTTTGCCACAAACGGTTCCATTGTTGGCACATCCCTCGATAAAATTGCCGACTTTAATACTGGTGGTAGCGATATTCTTACCTTCGGTGCAAACACTGTATTACAGGCAGCTGATACTACGGCATTGGTTGCAGGCAGTAACGTACAGCAATCCGCTGGCGGCTTGGTAACTTTCCACGCGAATGACAACACCTTTGCGCTGAAAGTGGCTGCAATCCAGGCTGATACACAATTGGATGCAGCAAATTCAACTGCATTTTTTGAGGATGCTGGTAACACGTATGTTTACAATGCTGGTGCTGCAACAGGTAATATTGATGATCAAATCGTCGAATTAACTGGTGTAACAGGTTTGGCAACGATTACTGCGGGTGCGGCGACAACAATCGCTTAACCAGCCGTGTAGGGTGGGCACCGCTTTTGTGCCCACGCGGTCGGTGCGGGGATAACGTGTGAATCACGCGCGGGCAAAAAAACATTGCCCGCCAACGTGACCCACGCGGAACTCCCCGGATAAACCGCAACCCAACCAAAAAACCGCCCTCGGGAAACCTGGGGCGGTTTTTTTTGGGTACGCGTGGTATGGGGATGGTTATGCATACGTCACGCGTGGGCACGGGGGCGGGGTGGTTATGCATATGTTACGCGTGGGCACGGGGTGCCCACCCTACGGTGGTTTTTTTTGGCGCGGATGGGTGCGGGGATGGGGTGGTGTTGCGCGTGGGCACAACCAGTGCCCACCCTACGGGTGATGATTGCGTAACCCGGTCGGGGGTGTTTTTTATCAATATGCCATGATTTGATGCCATGTCGCGTTATCGGCGTGCCGCGATTTGCGGTGGGACTTATTTTTTTACGGCGGTGACGTATCGCCGCCGCCCGGTTCTGTGCGATGCGCCGGTGCGGGCGGCGTTGCGTTCGGCGGTTAAATCCGTGCAATCACGGCAACCCTTTACCATCAATGCCTGGGTGCTGTTGCCGGATCATCTGCATTGCATTTGGACGCTGCCGCCGGGCGATCACGACTTCTCCAACCGTTGGCGGGTGATTAAACGTTCCGTATCGCTTGCCTGTGCCGCCGCGTATCACCGCCCTGAATGGATGACCGCATCCAAAACCAAACACCGCGAATCGACATTATGGCAACGCCGCTATTGGGAATACGCCATTCGTGACGAAACCGATTTTTCCCGCTGCGTTGATTATATTTACATCAACCCGGTGAAACACGGCCAGGTTGCGCGTACCGTTGACTGGCCGTATTCAACCTTCCACCGCGACGTTGCCCGTGGGCTTTATGCCACCGATTGGAGCGGCGACCCGGATTTGCAGCTGAATATTGGGGAGGTGGAATGAACAGGTGGGGTATGTG
>NZ_FMWO01000086.1 GCF_900103035.1 Nitrosomonas mobilis | reverse complement strand
GGAAGGTTATGAGCGAAACGAAGCGCAAGAATTTTAGTGGCGAGTTCAAGGCCAAGGTGGCACTTGAAGCGGTCCGTGGCATCAAGACGGTTAACGAAATTGGCCAGGAGTTTGGGGTTCATCCGACACAGGTTGGTATGTGGAAGAAGGAGCTGCAAGAGCAGGCATCCAGCCTGTTTGATTCCAAGCGCGGTCCAAAGCCTGCCGACCCGTCAGCTAGCCCGGAGCGCCTGTATTCCGAGATCGGGCGGTTGAAGATGGAACTGGACTGGCTCAAAAAAAAGTCCGGGATCAGCCAGTAGAAAACCGCAAGCAATGGGT
>NZ_FMWO01000099.1 GCF_900103035.1 Nitrosomonas mobilis | reverse complement strand
ACGCACATGCCTATTGCCGAATTTCAAGCTATCTGCAATCCATGGCCAACAAGGGATATAACCCACTTGTCGCTATTCAAATAGCGTTGGCCGGTGAAGCTCATAAAGTATGGGGTGAGTAGTTACGTAAAATCTACAAATTGCGAAGAAACGTAGCAAAATCAGAGGAGGATGGCAATGGCGATGAATAAAATTCAGTTTCAGGCAGGCCTGTCACTGCATGAATTTCTGCATCAATATGGCACGGAAGCAC